>JAYFPG010000065.1:0-25868 GCA_034928085.1 Paludibacter sp. | reverse complement strand
ACCCAGATGATCTTTGCGGTAGTAACTGTAAATAGGGCCGTTAGTAGTTGTGGCATTCGTGGCAAATCCCTCCGGATTGTGAATACGGTAGATATACTTCAATTCTGCCGGTTCAAATGTTACATCCCAGTCGAAATAACGATAAATCTGATATTCTATATTCCCGATATAATCCATGCCATCCACCGTTACATTGTCGTTTTCGTTTACATCCAGATTCTCAATAACCTGTCCCTGATTCAGAGGTTGATACACGCCTGCATTCACGGTAACATAACGGGAACTTAACTTCTGCCCGCCGGCAGCATAAGTGTGTTTGATTTGACAGCCGTTTTTAAACTGAATCGGCTTCGGCAAATTTAGTAAATTATATTTGATTGTGACTATATCACGGTCTAAATCTGCGGTTAGATTGCCATTGGCGTCATAATAAAATTCAGTCGCAAGGTTGGCCTTATCCAGATATTCCTTGGTGCTATATAGGTTTTGCGAAAAACCATTGTCCGTTACTTTTTTCAACTGGTTACCGTTGTAGGTTAGTTGCAGTTGATCCATCGTATCCTGATTGTCCCATCGACTTAAATATGTGATATTTCCTTGTTTATCGTATGCGAAGCTCTCAGACATTTGATAATCAGCCATAAACTGGTTGATTACAATAGCATAATTACTAGTAAGACGATTCAAAACATCGTAGTAATACATGTATTCGTTCAAGTTACTATTATATGTACATGTGGTAAGAGATATGTTACCGTTAAAGCATGGCTGAGCTGCACTGTTCATATACGGTGATGGTAGATTATTATAGTACAGATTTTGTTCGAAAGTGTTTCCACTTTTGATTTTTGTCGCCCACCCCCGGATGTTGTATTCAAATTCTTCGGTATCTGCATTAGAATGGCGTTTTTTCTCCACTAAGCGTCCCAGTTCATCGTAAGTGTTCGAAGACAATACAACCGAAGGTTTGTTATTCAGTTTATAGGAAGTTGTTTTCAGCCGCAGGGCATGGTCGTAGGTATAATCATATAGTTCCGTTGCGGTGGACTGCCCGGCGATGTTGTGTTCTTTGAGCGTTTTGGTGATATTGCCGGTGAAATTATATAGGACTTTGATTCTTCTATTTTATTAATATTTCATTGATTATTTTTAAAAGACTTTCCGTGTTTGAATATCTGTTACTTCCATCAAAAACACTAAATTTATCAATACAGATTTTTTGTTTGTTATGTTTATTATCATACAAAACAACCATAATCCTAGTGTCAGGACAAATACTATCTATAGGTAATTGATTTAAAACAGAAACAAATTTTTTTATAACGGATTTATCGGTTATAACTTTATTTTTTACATCCTCATTAAAGAATGATTCAAAACTAGTGCAATCAATTTCAATGGGAGTCAGTATGTTTAAATCAACATATTTAATCTCCATTTTCGTATAAATTGTTTCACCTTGTTCTGATTTAGTTGAACAATTTATTAAAAGAGCAAATATGAACAATGATATTATCTTTCTCATCACTTATAGATTTTAGTAATTAGTTGTAGGCCTATTTTTTTCTTCTGGTACTACGATAACTTCGTATTTGCCTTCCGTTGAGGTCGTATTTTTTGTCGGGTACATTGTCCCTTTATGATCAGTACGTGTTACTTCATTTTCATTAATTTCACCGTGTTTTCGTGCTGTCTCTTGTTCTGAACCAGTAATTACACGTTTTTCTTCCGCATTTTTATACTGAGAATCTTTTGTGTTTGCATCCTTTGCAAATTGTTGAGGTTTTTTTAATTTCTGATTGGCATGATCTGCTTCATGATTAAAAACAGTTGCAGGAGATATGATTGTGCCGTTTTTCGTTAACACTCCCAGACTTGGGTCCCAATATATGGTATTAGTTTTGGGATCAAAATATGTTTTTCCTTTACCCTCGGCAATATAAATGGTTCCGTTGTCTTTATGTATTGAGTTAATAATTCCATCTGTTCCTTTATCTCTCATGTATTTGACTGTTGAAGAAAAATGTGATTTAAACTCTGTTGAGACATTATTGGCATATTTTAACTTTCTCCCATCCGGATCCACAAGCCTCACCGGATTGTTCGCACACCACGCATACGGACTGATATCATAATATTTTTCAGCCAGTGGGTCGGGTGTCGTCGTCCGCATAATCGCCGGATAATACCATCGTGCATCGGAATCATATTCATCCAATCCATGCATTTCCACAAATTCTTTCCCGCCGTATTTATACGGTTGCCAACCCCCGGGTTATCGCCGTTGTTGAATTTCCAGGGTAAACCGCTGGGGTAGTATTGGGTGCGTTAGTAAGTTCAATCATTTTTTTTATTGATGCTCTTCGTTGTCACATAAAAGTCACATTGACCTTTGTTATATTTCAGGATTATATTACTACTACTTTCAAATAAAAGCATATCATAACTTTGTAATATAATTTTTATCCATGATTTTAATGTTTCAGGATGTACATCTGAGTTGATTATCCTTTTAATTAAATGACTGAAGGTATGCAAGTCATAGATTTCAATCATATTATTTTCGATTAGAATATATCCGGGTGGACTTGTTTCAGATTCGATGTTCTCAAATTCATAAAGCATGACCATGCGATTGGAATCCGTCGGTAATTCAATGATATTGAAGTTGCTGCAGATTTGTTCATTATCAGTTTTATATAACAAATTATTCCTCCTTATTTCTTCAAATTGAGCCAGACGAAAGCACAAACTGTCTGTGTCTGTTTTCGAAAAGACACTCAGGACTAAGCATAATAAGCAAAGTGTTGATAGTAAATGTTTCATTTGTCCAAAAATTATTGTTGTTTTATCCTATATAACGGTGTTTGCTTTACAGCTTCAATTTCCTTTTTAATAGGCAACTCTTCCCTTTTATTTTTATCAGGTTGATGTTTTCTTTGTGATCCTTTGTCTAAAACATGAACTGCCTCGTGAATTGCTTTTTGCCCAATTATTTCTTCAACAGAAGTTGGCATGCTGTTTTCTAATCTAACCTTATCTGTTTCACTGCCACTAGAAAATGTACCACCAAGGTCAATATCATTTTTTTTTCCTTGTAATTCTGTCAATTTCTTTTCCGCCATTCCTTCGAAAACCGTGATTGTTGAAGATGTATGTGTTCCAGATTTTTCATCATATTTATTATCAGTTCGAGCATTTCTGCTGCCATCTCCAACACCTTGATCTAAAATCAACTCTACTGGAATTGCTGAATTTGCTAATTGATTGAAAAGTTCCTTACCAACAGGGGTATTCATCATTGCTTCTCCAATTCTTCGTGCTCCATAACTATTATTTCCTGTCCATTCACCATTCTTATATATCCTTACTCCATTTGAATCTACAATGATTCTCCCATCCGGATCCACAAACCTCACCGGATTATTCGCACACCACGCATATGGACTGATATCATAATACTTCTCAGCCAGTGGATCCATCGTTGTTGTGCGCATAATCGCCGGATAATACCACCGGGCATCGGAATCATACTCATCCAATCCATGCATCTCTACAAATTCTTTTCCTCCGTATTTATACGGTTGCGAACCCGGGTTATCGCCGCTGTTGGACTTCCATGGCAAACCGCTGGGGTAGTATTGGGTTCGTTGTACGGTTGCCGCGGGATGGGTAGTACTGCCCCATGTGTAGGAAGCACGCCATACTTCGCGGTTATTACCCAGATGGTCTTTGCGGTAGTAACTGTAAATAGGGCCGTTAGTAGTTGTGGTATTCTTAGCAAATCCCTCTGGATTGTGAACTCGGAAGATATACTTCAATTCTGCCGGCTCAAATGTTACATCCCAGTCGAAATAACGATAAATCTGATATTCGATATTCCCGATATAGTCCATGCCATCCACCGTTACATTGTCGTTTTCGTTTACATCCAGATTCTCAATAACCTGTCCCTGGTTCAGGGGTTGATACACGCCTGCATTCACGGTAATATAACGGGAACTTAACTTCTGCCCGTCGGCAGCATAAGTGTGTTTGATTTGACAGCCGTTTTTAAACTGAATCAACTCCGGCAAATTTAGTAAATTATATTTGATTGTAACAATATCTCGGTCGAGATCTTTTATCATGTTAACATTAGCATCATAACTCATTTCATCGGGAGTGTTCCCTGCTTTATCCTGACATTCTTTTACAGATACAGACCTTGTGAAGTATAAGTGTCGGTTAACTTGTTTTTTTTCATTGTAATCATAAACATAGAATTTGGTACGCACTTATTTATAAGACGAGTATAAGTGAAACTACTGATAAAATAATATAGATTACAACGACAATATTTCCTATTATTCGAGAATTCTCTTGTTCGTTTTCATATTTTGACACTATTTTTTCAGCAACTTTTGGGAAAGCATAAGGTATTATAATTAAAAACGAAATAGCATAAATCCAGATTGGAGGAAAATAACCCCATACAGTTAGAGAAAGTGTTATTATGTTACATGCAATTAACGCTCCCATAACACCTAAATGAGACATTCCTGATGGAGTATCGCCGGATGAAATCACAAGATAAAAGACATAAAGCTTATAAAACAAATAATTAAACGGCATTATTACTGCATTAATATATTTTTTAATACATTCCATTATTACTTCTGATTACAGTATTAATAATATAATTTTTAAGGTCTTGATCAAGTTTAATAATTGCTTTTGCTCCAGGCTTTGCAACAGTATTATAATATAATGAGAGTGCTGACCCAGGAGCTCCCCCTGTAAGTGATATTAAATTAATGATCGCATTATTTAATGCCACTCCTTTTAAACTTCCATTTCGGAAACTTTGAAAGTCTTGAATCAATTGATTTGTTCCACTAATACTTCCCAAAAGACCAACTGACGATTTAAATCCTTTTGAAAAATCCATATATTCACTAATAATAATTGCAGCATCAGTACCCATATTAATCAGATTTTTATAATTATCCCAAAATTCTCCAGTATTACTAAACGCATCAATCGTTGCAACTATGGTATTATCTGCGCTTTTAAGTCTGTTTATTGCGATAACATTAAGTGCATTATCTTTATCATAACTTATTTGACTACCTCCCAAGCTAAAATAAGTGCCATTCCCATCATCATATGTTTTTCCCAAATGTGTATACCCACCTTCTTTCATTTCCTTTTTTGACATTTGACCTTCAACATACTTGTATTGAGTACGTGTTTTTGTTTCCCCATTTTCATCTTCATATTCTTCGTCATAAGAATACCAGTCCATCCCATCCGGATCCACAAACCTCACCGGATTATTTGCACACCACGCATACGGGCTAATATCATAATACTTTTCCGCCAGCGGGTCGGGTGTTGTCGTCCGCATAATCGCCGGATAATACCATCGGGCATCGGAATCATATTCATCCAACTCAAGTTTGGCGTAGCTTGGAAGTGGCAGTGTATTTTACTTTTAAATCAATGGATTACATAATAATAGCCACTCTCACAATCTTGTTTTAATAAAATCTTTTTGTCAAATAACTTCTTAATTATGTAAAGTTGCTCCATCAATGTTTCATTAACAAGAGCATGTGGATTTAATAGTCTTTCGTTATTTTGATTGAATAAAAATGCTTCTTCACCATTTTTATTCAATAGAGAATCAACTCTATACTGGTTAATCACTTGTCGAGCATACAATTCTTGATATAAGTTTCTTGACACTTCTATAGGGTTGTTAGATTTTATGCTTTTAATAATCACTTTGTCATCTATTAATTGATTGTATTTGCTAGATAGACTAGTAATTTTAAACTTTTCCAGAACAACAGTAATTGTTTCTTTATTGTTGTATGTTATATCACATGCTATAATACAATCATCATTAGCTTTGATTTTGCTATAAAATACATTTTCCTTACTATTGCATGAAATAAGTAACAGTATGAAATTAATTATTAAGCCATAGATCGGAAATTTTCTTACCACCATATGTTGTTCTCTTTTCATCGCCAGTTTTTTTCTCGTATTTTATTTTCAGTGTAAATTGCGTCAACTTCTTTCACAGGAACACCTGTTTCTGTTTTTGTTTCCATATCCATCTCACCTTTGTCAATGTCAGATGAATGTTTTAACTCATGGGCAAGACCAACTCTGGGTGTACGTTCTTTCTCACCTTTGGTATCTTTTGTATTCGGGTCATAACCAACTTTGGAGCCTTGTGCGATGCCATCTTCAGCTTTTTTCCCCTGTTCGGCGTAGCCTCCGGGTGTCTGTTGCACAACTAAAATAAGTTGCAAATATAGTTGTGCAACAGACACCTGGAGACTACGCCTAACACGAGATATGCGTTTTTAACCTGCATTAACTCAGGCAAAATTAGCAAATTATATTTACAACCATCACTCCCCAAACGTAATCAAAAAATTCATACTGAAATTCCATGCCGTCACCACCACAATAGCAATCAATTTTGCCAAGTAGAAATTCAGTTTCAGCTTGCCGTTCAGCAGCAGGATAACGAGGTTATTGATGGCCAGTCCGACCACAGAAATGAAGATAAAAGAGATGTATTCGCGGGTGATTTGTTCACGCTGACTGGCGAAAGTCCACAAACGGTTCCAGATGTAATTAGAAGAAGCAGCCAGTATAAAACCGGCTGAATTCGCGAGGTATTGATTGAGTTTTGCCTTTTCTTTCAGCAACCAGGTAACGCCATAGTCGATGAGCATGCCGGAGAATCCTACCAGCACAAACTTAAGCAACTTAATGATAATTAAACTTGTTGTCATGGCTGAAGAATCTTTACAGGAACAACCGGTGCATTGAGCGTTGGACCGAACCAGGATTTCAGCGAAAGGGTAAAATCAGAAGTAGCCGATTGTAACGACGGTACAGGCACTTTCACTACTGTCTTCACTTCCTTTCCCGCAGGAATTGAATCGCTTAATTGGTAAATTGCAGGTATTTCTGTTATTTTACCCATACTGATAAAAATACCGGTCAGTTCGCCCGGGAACACGGAATGGTTGAAATGGTAATCGTGCGCAGCTGTGTTATGCAACACCACCGGCATGACAATCGTATCGCCGGGAATAAGGACATTTTCTGACAGTTCATAACTAATTCTGATGTGGTTTGTTACCTGCAAACTATCCGTAAAAAATCCACGGAATCTGGTTCCATTGACATAACACAATAATTTCGAACGCCCCTCGTAATCCCCGGTAATCAACACAGGCTGATGATAAAAATCAGCGTCAAACTTCCAAATGTCAAACTGCGTGCGGCGGGTATACAGCGAACTGATTAACTGTGTTTTGCCCCCGGTAAAATAATGATATAAAGAAGGATGTTCGAAGGAACCTCTGATTATCACCGGCGAATCTCCGGCAATGGCATGCAAAGTTGTGTATTTGCGCTCTTTACCATGCAGGTTCAGTCGCTGAGGCAGCAAATCTGTCATCAGCAACACCCGTGCAATCAATATCAATATCAACGATGGGTACACAAACCGCCGGATGTAGCGTTCCAGCTTCGGATTCAGTTCCGATTCCCGCATCACCAATATCATCATCGGCAGGGCAGCTACTATGGTCCAGTGCGGCTCCACATGTCCCCGAAAAGTCATGCCCCAGAAAAACAGGATGAAACCTACTATGATAAAATACAATGCCCTGTCGAACACCTCCAGTTTCTTTTTGCTGAATAAAGTCCAGATTACAGCAACTAAGGTAAAAGGATTGAAAACCGCCAGTTGATTGGGCCAGTAATCGAGGAAGAACTTCCATTGGAAATCGGACGAACGATCGAATAAGTGATATTGAAAACCCGGGAAGTCGTGCTGAATCTGCCAGCAAATATGAGGAATGAGTAAAATAACGGATAAAAAACCCGCCAACCAGAACCTGTAACTCAGCAATAATTTCAGGTTCGAAAGCACGACCAACGCGAGGAGCAAAACGGCGTGATATTTACTGTACACCATGCCGGCCATCGCCACGGTCAGCAACAAACTATGGAACAGGTTGTCCTCTTTCAAAAAAAGCCGATACACATAAAGGAAAAGTGCCGCGAAAAACAGGAATGGCACATCGGGTGTAGTAACAAATCCGTAGACTGTAAACATCACAATTGAGGCTGTAAACGCGAAGAACCGCACCACGACACGATTTGAGCTTAACCGCAAACCCGTTGTTTTCCAAACCAATATCAGGGTAGCAAGTTGCGTGACAACAGTTACAAAACGAACGCCCGGGTTATGCGGAAAGAGCAAAGCCCCGAGATAGGTAAACAGCGCCACCATGGGCGGATGATCAAAATAACTCCAATCTAAGTATTTACCCCAGAAAGCATAATAAGCCTCATCGTTGGTGATTTCAGTGAAAATCGCCTGAACCAGATTCAGCAAAAACCAACCCGACAACAACAAGAAAAAGAGTTGTAGCGGCCTAATACGTTTCATTTTGCAGTAAGGATGGCCATGCAGCGACGCAAGCCATCTTCCCAATGAGGAATTTGAATGTTATAGTTGGATTTAATTTTCTTTTTATTCAGCACACTGTAATGTGGACGGGGTGTTTTCGCCGGATAATCCTTGCTTTCGATGGGCAGCACCCGGCAGTCGATCCCGGCTATCTGGTGTATGGTAATGGTGAAATCGTACCAACTACACACGCCTTCGTTTGAGTAATGATATACTCCCGGAATGAATTTATCTGCCGAAATGACCTGTAGCAAAGCATCAGCTAAATCTGCCGCATAGGTCGGCGTACCTACCTGATCGAATATCACGTTCAGGGTATCGCGTTCCCGACCGAGTTTAATCATGGTTTTTACAAAATTATTTCCAAATGATGAGTAAAGCCAGGAAGTACGTACGATGACCGCAGCCGGACAGACATCCATCAGCAATTGCTCCCCTGCCAGTTTCGATTTACCGTAAACGGTAGCCGGACAAACAGGCCTGTCCTCGGTATAAGGCAAATAATTAGTTCCATCAAAAACATAATCGGTGGAAACATGCACCATCTTCGTTCCGTATTGTGCAGCAACTTCACCTAAATTACCAACGGCATTCTCATTAATCCGGTAACAAAGTTCAACATCTTCCTCGGCTTTGTCGACTGCCGTATAAGCAGCACAATTCAGCAAAACGTCAATTTTACGTTTTGCGAAGTAGTTTTCAACAGCTTTCCGGTCACAAATATCAAGTTCCTCAACATCTGTAAAAATAAACTCAAACTGCGGATAAGAGGAAGCAAGTACCTGCACTTCATTTCCAAGCTGACCTTTACTACCTGTAACCAAAACCGTTTGCATAGTTATAATTTTATCTTTTGTGTACTTTTTAAAAATTCATTTCAGCCTCTTCGAATAAAGGATGCACCTGATCTTTGGGAGACACAATCGCTTTATCAGCCGGAATTTTCCAGTCAATGCTCAGCGCAGGATCATTGTACAAAATTCCCCGTTCCGATGCCTGATTGTAAAACGCATCACATTTGTAGGTAAAAAGAGCTGATTCACTGATAACTGAAAAACCATGGGCAAATCCTTTGGGAATCAAAAACTGCAATTTGTTTTCAGCAGTGAGTTCAATTCCATACCACTGTCCGAACGTCGGGGAATCTTTTCTGAGATCGACCGCGACATCCCAAACAGCACCGATGGATACTGAAACTAATTTCGACTGACTGTGCGGATTCAACTGATAGTGCAATCCTCGAATCACACCATAAGTTGATTTCGATTGGTTATCCTGACAAAAATCAAGGTCAATACCAGCTTCTTTATATTTTCCACGGTTGTAATTTTCGTAGAAAAAACCGCGTGCATCTTCAAAAACACGTGGTTTGATGATTAACAATCCGGCAATGGGTGTTTCAATTATCTCCATGCATCAGAATGTTTTATCGTTGGCAATTTTAATCATATACTCCCCGTAATGGTTTTTCTTCAGGGGTTCAGCCAGTTTCAACAGTTGTTCTTTGCTGATGTACCCGTTGCGGAAAGCAATTTCTTCGATACAGGCCACTTTCAAGCCCTGGCGGTTTTCGATGGTGGCGATGAAATTGGAGGCTTCGAGCAGACTGTCATGCGTACCGGTATCCAGCCAGGCCATCCCGCGCCCCATGATTTTCATGCTTAATCTTTCTTCCTCTAAATAAATCCTGTTTAAATCGGTGATTTCCAACTCTCCTCTTTTCGAAGGTTTCAGCGATTTGGCTTTTTTCACCACATCGTTGCTGTAGAAATACAAACCGGTAACCGCATAATTTGATTTGGGAACAGTTGGTTTTTCTTCCAGACTAAGCACTTTACCATTTGCATCAAACTCAGCAACACCATAACGTTCCGGATCATTAACATAATAGCCGAAAACGATGGCGCCATCCTGTAATTTAGCTGCTTCCTTCAGCGTTCTCGAAAAATCAAATCCATAGAAGATGTTATCACCCAGGATCATACAAACCGAATCATCGCCGATGAATTTTTCACCGATGATAAAAGCCTGTGCCAATCCATCCGGCGAAGGTTGTATGGCATATTCAAGTTTGATACCCAAATCGTCTCCATTGCCAAGCAAATTCTCATAGAGGTGAATATCCTGTGGGGTTGAAATAATCAGAATTTCTTTCAGTCCGGCCAACATCAGCACCGATAAAGGATAGTAAATCATGGGTTTGTCATAAACCGGGATGATTTGTTTCGAGATGCTTTTGGTTACCGGATACAAACGGGTGCCGGAACCTCCGGCCAAGATGATACCTTTCATATTATATTTTTTTATTTAAGTTATTGGATGCTTGTTAATAGTGGTTAGTGGTTAATTATAGTCTATAGACTATACATCCACCAGCTTTCCGCTTTCCGCTTTCCGCTATTCGCTATTTCTCTATTCCGCACAAAGATAATATTATTATTGTAAGTCGAGCTCCCCGTTTTTCCACGCATGATAATTTTTGGTCAGCAAAACCATAAATTTAGAGACTTCCTCCCGCGTTTTTTCTGTTTCAGGTGTAATGACTGACTTTTGCAAACGCAACATGAGAATACCATATTGAAAATTGAAACACAATTCAATATCACTCAGTCCGGCTTCGGCTTTGCGTCTGAACTGATTGATTAAAGGCAACACATGGATATATTTGGCATTATAGGCTGGTACCTGTCCCGATTTCAGCAACAAAGCATGCAATTCGTCCAGTTCCGAAATTACATTTTTGTTGATTTGCAGATGCCCCTTTTCCGTCACTTGCTCCATGCGCATCATTTCGATCAGACTTTCGTACCATTCCACAACAGTTTTTCGTTCGGCATCATCCTTAAACTGAAAACGCGAAATAATCGTATTATTTATCCGGTCCATATCAAACTGCAGCGCACGAATCAAATCTTCCACCTGCCACATGTACAGCAGGTATTCACTTATGTTTGTTTTTTTGAGTTGGGAAGCGATGAGCATGATTATTTAGTGGTTAGTGGTTAGTGGTTAGTGGTTAGTGGTTAGTGGTTAGTGGTTAGTGGTTAGTGGTTAGTGGTTAGTGGTCAGTAAAAAAAATTAACCACTATCAACTAACCACTGACCACTATATTAATCTTCATCAAATTCAAAGTAGAAGGTCGGTTCGAAGAAATCATCGAGTTCCCGGCGTTCTTTTTTGGTAGGACGGCCGGTTCCTCTTTCGCGGTTGTTTTTGGCGGCGATTTTACCCAGTTCATATAGTTCAAGCTGATCGGGTGTGGTTACATTTTTCATATAGTCTGGTACCAGTTTGGCACCCATTCGGTTTTCCGCGAGTGCAAGCACCTCAAATGAAAAAAGCACCGGATTGCGTTTCACGCCAATCACCTCACCGACTTTGATATTTCTGGAAGGCTTTGCTTCTACACCGCCAATCAATATCTTCCCTTTCTTACATGCTTCGGCAGCAAGAGAGCGGGTTTTGAAGAGGCGAACAGCCCATAACCATTTATCTATACGAACTTCTGTTTTCATTTATTATTATATTGTGTCATCGTAAGTTGCATCCCGGCCAGACAGAAACTTTTAATCATCTCAATGGCCTTCTCCACTCTTTCGGGCAGCAACTTCTGTTCTTCTGCATCCCATTTACCCAACACATATTCAACCTGATAACCTTTGGGAAAATCATTCCCGATTCCAAAACGCAAACGGGCATAGGTATTGTGCCCCAGGATGTCCTGGATGTTTTTCAGTCCGTTATGTCCCGCATCCGAACCTTGAGGTTTGAGGCGCAACGTACCGAAAGGCAGGGCGATATCATCCACGAGCACCAGCACGTTTTCAATTTCAATTTTCTCCTTCTGCATCCAGTAGCGCAACGCGTGTCCGCTCAGGTTCATAAAGGTAGACGGTTTCAGCAGGACAAGCGTACGGCCTTTCAGTTTCACCTGCGTGACAAAGCCATAGCGTTTATCCTCAAAAAAAACATTGGACGCCCTTGCAAGAGCGTCCAATATTGTGAATCCTATGTTGTGGCGGGTATCCTGGTACTCAGGACCAATATTACCCAGTCCAACGATCAAGTATTTCATCTCAACTGCAATTATTTTCCGGAGGCAGCAGCGGCAGCAGCTCCACGGGCGGCTCTTGTCAGTTTAACCTGTGCAACAACGGCATTTTTAGCGTTCAGGATTTCAAGTTTGTCAACTTTAACGGCGCCAACCTGAATTGTTTTACCCAAACCCAAGTTGGTTACATCAAGGGTAATGGCTTCGGGGAAATCTGTGTAAATACCTTTTACTTTCAGTTTACGCATTTGCAGGGCTAATTTACCCCCGGCTTTAACCCCTTCGGCAAGACCGCTTAATTTCACCGGAACTTCCATCACAACCGGTTTTTTATCACTTACTTCCAGAAAGTCGATGTGTAATACTTTATCCGATACCGGGTGGAACTGTAAATCCTTCATGATGGCTTTGCTCTTTTTACCATCTACATCAAGATCCACGATAAACACTTCCGGAGAATAAATCAATTTTCTTAAATCGCTTGCTGTGGCTGTAAAATGTACATTTTCACCTGTTCCGTACAATACGCAGGGTACACTTTCCTCTGCACGTGTGGCTTTCGAAGCCTTTTTTCCAAGTTCTTCGCGAACTTTACCTTTTAATTCAAAAGTTTTCATCTTAATTTATTAATGTGTTACTCAAAATTTAAGCGTTGATTTTTAAGTGATTAGTCGCTTAATTTCCCATCACACTTTCTGCATCAGAAAAGCGGGGCAAAGATAATATTATTTTACCGAAGTTGCAAATAAGACGAAAATCAATTCTACTCACACAAATCCACTCACACCGCAGGTGTGATATTATTCATAACCGTATGCAAGCGAAGCGCAGCTTACGGAGGAACTAAACTAATTCCACTCTCACACCGCAGGTGTGATATTATTCATAACCGTATGCAAGCGAAGCGCAGCTTACGGAGCACAACTCTTCATATTAATATAGCCCCACAGGGGCGAAATTATCTTTGCCAATCACGTTCATCCAACTCCAATCCCATTTCCCTGAGAAAAACAATGTACTCTTCTTTGAAACTAATCTTTTTGTGATGCTCTCTTTGATTTTTAATATAATTATATACTACTTCCTTTTCCTTTACATTACAAGATAGGACAGCATAACCCTCACTCCATGAAGTAAAATTTTCAAAACCAGGAGTTTGCTTTAACATTTTGCTGGTTTCAACCTTTAATTCGCGCATAAAATCAGATATTGCAATTGTCGGATGAAGTGAGAAAAGTAAATGGACATGATCATTCATTCCATTTACCCGATATAGTTTACTGTTTTTGTTTTTTATTATGCCCCAGATGTATCTGTATAATTCGTCAGAATGGACAAGCGACAGGGTTGGTTGGCTTGCTTTGGTGCGAATGACTGCGTGGTAGAGTAGTTGAATATAGCTCATAGTTTATGGTTTTTCCGTAAGCTGCGCTACGCTTGCATACGGTTATGAATAATTTCACACCTGCGGTGTGAGTCGAACTTTTTTTCTCTTTAGTCCGTAAGCTGCGCTACGCTTGCATACGGTTATGAATAATTTCACACCTGCGGTGTGAGTCGAGTGCAAAAATAACAATTAATATCAGCACCTCAAAACAACATTATAATGTATCATAACCTTCTCCCATTTCAAAAAAAATACTAACTTTGCGGGTTCACAATTTTACATTACCGGCATCACTTTGAAACAGGATATTGAAACAGAACGCATTGAAGCGTCAGGTGAAATTGAAGTCACAGGCGCCCGCGTACATAACTTAAAAAACATCGACGTTACCATTCCCAGAAACGCGCTGACCGTTATTACCGGACTCAGCGGAAGTGGTAAATCCTCACTGGCTTTCGACACAATTTTCGCCGAAGGTCAGCGTCGTTATATTGAAACCTTTTCGGCTTATGCCCGTAGTTTTTTGGGCAACCTGGAACGCCCCGATGTGGATAAAATTACCGGGTTGAGTCCGGTGATTTCCATCGAACAAAAGACCACCAACAAGAATCCGCGTTCGACCGTGGGAACCACCACCGAGATTTACGATTTTCTGCGTTTGTTATTTGCCCGTGCGGGTGAGGCCTATTCGTATGCTACCGGCGAGAAAATGGTGAAATACTCCGAAGAACAGATTGTCGACCTCATCCTGAAAGATTACGAAGGCAAAAAAACTTTTTTGCTGGCGCCATTGGTAAAAGGACGTAAGGGACATTACAAAGAATTGTTCGAAACCACGCGTAAAAAAGGCTATATGCATGTGCGCATCGATGGCGAAATGCGGGAAATTACGCATGGTTTAAAAGTTGATCGTTACAAGATACACGACATTGAACTGGTCATCGACCGGCTGATTATCTCCGGAAAAGACCGTCAACGGTTGAAGCAATCGCTGGAAAAAGCCATGCAACAAGGCAACGGTATCGTGATGCTGCTCGATGGCGAAACAGATACTGTCCGTTATTTCAGTAAAATGTTGATGTGCCCGACTACGGGAATTTCGTATGAAGAACCTGCTCCGCACAACTTCTCCTTCAATTCGCCGCACGGAGCTTGTCCGCGTTGCAAGGGAATCGGTATCGTGAATGAGATTGACATGGACAAAATCATTCCCGACAAATCCATCAGCATATATAATGGTGCAATTGTACCACTGGGGAAACATAAAAATACGATGATTTTCTGGCAAATAGAAGCCATCCTGGAAAAATACGATTGTCAGATTAAAATGCCGGTTGCCGACATCCCGGAAGAAGCCATTGAGGAAATCATGAACGGCACAGAAGAGAGGCTGAACATAAAAAACCATTCGCTCGGCAATTCCAATTATTTTTTGAGTTACGATGGTATCCTGAAGTACATTGAAATGCAACAGGAGAATTCCGCATCAGCAACTGAACAAAAATGGGCCAATCAGTTCTCAAAAGAAATTGTTTGTCCCGAATGCCACGGTGCTAAACTGAAAAAAGAGTTTCTGCATTTCAGGATACACGATAAGAATATCTCGGAACTGGCAAAGATGGACATCGACGAGCTATTCAACTGGCTGAGTCAGGTGGAACAATATCTTTCGGTAAAACAAAAAACGATCGCGGTGGAGATTCTCAAGGAAATCCGGACACGACTTCAGTTTCTATTAGATGTCGGACTGAGTTATCTATCGCTGAACCGGAGTTCCCATTCGTTATCAGGAGGTGAAAGTCAGCGCATCCGCTTAGCCACCCAAATCGGCACGCAGTTGGTTAACGTACTTTATATACTTGACGAGCCGAGCATTGGCTTACACCAGCGCGATAATGAAAGGTTGATACGTTCGCTGAAACAATTGCGTGATACCGGCAACTCCGTCATCGTGGTGGAGCATGACAAGGAAATGATGCTGGCAGCAGACTACGTAATTGATTTGGGTCCGAGAGCCGGTCGCCATGGTGGTAAAGTAGTATTTGCAGGTACACCCGAACAAATGCTTTTATCGGATACCATGACCGCCGCTTTTCTGAACGGGAAGGAGAAAATAGAAATTCCGGCCACTTTAAGACCCGGCAACGGAAATTACCTGACCATCAAAGGAGCCAAAGGAAACAACCTGAAAAATATTGATGTTAGTTTCCCCTTGGGTAAGATGATTTGCGTTACCGGTGTTTCGGGAAGTGGTAAATCGACCCTGATAAATGAGACCCTGCAACCCATTCTGAGCCAGCATTTCTATTCTTCCTTAAAAGATCCGCTGCCTTATGAATCAGTAGAAGGCATAGAACAGGTCGATAAGGTAGTTGTAGTGGATCAGTCACCCATCGGTCGCACGCCCCGCTCCAACCCCGCTACTTATACCGGCGTATTTTCCGACATCCGCAACCTGTTTGTATCATTACCCGAGGCCAAAATCAGGGCCTACAAACCCGGACGATTTTCCTTCAACACTGCCGGCGGCCGGTGTGAAGCGTGCAGCGGAAACGGATATAAAACCATAGAAATGAACTTTTTACCCGACGTATACGTTCCCTGTGAAAGTTGTGGCGGTAAAAGATACAACAAAGAAACATTAGAAGTCCGGTTCAAAGGAAAATCCATCGCCGATGTGCTTGACATGACCATCAACCAGGCCGTTGAATTCTTCGAGAATCAACCCATTATTCTCAATAAAATCAAAACGATTCAAGACGTGGGATTGGGCTACATCAGACTGGGACAATCAAGCACCACCCTATCAGGTGGCGAAAGTCAACGCGTAAAACTGGCAACAGAATTATCCAAAAGAGATACAGGAAAAACCCTTTATATACTCGACGAACCCACGACAGGATTGCATTTTGAGGACATCCGCGTACTATTAGGCGTATTAGACCGTTTAACAGACAGGGGCAATACCGTCATCATCATTGAACACAACATGGACGTCATCAAAGCCTGCGACCACATTATCGATATTGGTCCCGAAGGCGGGCGGGCAGGCGGACGGGTGATTTGCACCGGTACACCGCAGGAAATTGTTGCGAACCCGGAAAGCGAAACGGGCAGGTTTTTAAAGAAGGAGTTAATTCAAAAGTGAATAGTGATTTAGTGGTTAGTGGTCAGTGGTTTGTTAGTGGAGTCTGTAGACTGTAGATTGGAGACCATTTTCAGATTTATATAAAAAGTTATGCATGAAATTATACAATATATCATTCGTTTTTTAGCTGGAGATCACATTCAGGAAAGCATCCTGAAAAAAATCGGTTATACATTGGATGAACAGGAAATTAAAAAATACAAAGTAGTCATCCGACCATCCGGTTTTTTTGATGATAACCTGTATGGGACTGAGGCCGCTATCCCGACATTACCCCTGAAGTTATGGGAAGAAGTGCCCATTCTTTTCGGTGATGAGACGACTGAAACGATAGACGGCACACTTGTTCTACACGCAGACATTATAGCGGGAACCTATTACCTGATTTCGAGGTACGAAGAGATGGTTCGTCGCCAAATCCGTGACCCACACAACCGCTTTCCAGGGAAAGAATCCCTGCCATATAAGGCAGGATTTATCGATCGTCCCATCATTGAGGAATGGGGACTAATATTAAGGAACAAGCTAAGGGAAGCAGGTCTGAAGGTAAGTGAACTACCCCGGGAGATCAGGAAAGTTTATTTGACACATGATGTCGACCAGATTGCCCATTACCGTAATTTCAGAGGCATGATGGGAGGTATCCTGAGAGGCATCAAGCGACCAAAGGAAGCCAAACAAGCCATCAAAAGTTTCTTTGGTGGATTGATTTTTGACCCCTGGTATACTTTCCCTTATCTTTTCAAACTGGATCATGAACTCCGGCAGAAGATGGGAGATAACCGGTGTGAGATCATCACCTTTATCCGGTCATACAGCGGCAAAAGAAAAGAAGACAAGCCAATTGTAAACCTGGCTCATCCCGATTATCAAACACTCATCAGATACATCAAAAGAAAGAAAGTCTCAATTGGACTACACATCAGTTATGAAGCCGGGTGTAATCCCGGACTCATTCCCGAAGAAAAAAGAAAATTAGAAAAATTTACAAAAAGAGAAATTCATTACAACCGCAACCACTTCTTAAACAACCGGGAACCGGAAGATTTTGAATCCCTCATCAGTAGTGGTATTACTGATGATTTCAGCATGGGTTATGCCGACATGGCCGGTTTCAGACTGGGAACATGTAAAGCCGTACAATGGATCAATCCTGCAACCAAAGCGCTTACCAATCTGATTTTGCATCCTTTGTTGATTATGGACTGCACACTCCATGAGAAAAGATACATGTATATGAATGCGCATGATGCCTATCAATATTGTACTAATCTGATTGAAACAGTTAGCAAATTCAATGGAGAAGTTACCTTGTTGTGGCACAATACCATGGTCGAGAAAAACTCAAAACTATATCACAGAAAGTTATACCGTGACACAATCAAATACTTACAGGCAAGATAACAACTTCAAACGGGCGGTCGTATGCGTTACAAACGACCTTTCCAACGATCAGCGTGTGCATAAAACCTGCATGTCGCTTATCAAATCGGATTATCAGGTGGTAGAATACGGCAGAATACTTCCTGAAAGCATTCCGTTGAACCGTCCCTATCAAACCCGCCGGGTAAAGCACCTTTTTAATAAAGGACCTTTTTTCTATGCTGAATACAACATCAGGTTATGCTGCTACTTACTTTTCACAAAAGCAAATCTGATTTTTTCCAACGACCTCGACACCTTGCCGGCAGCTTATCTTGCGGCTAAAATCAGAGGAATCAGACTGATATACGACACACACGAATACTTCACCGGAACACCGGAATTAGTGAGTCGACCTACTGTTCAAAAAATATGGAAAGCCATCGAAAAAAGAATTTTCCCAACACTTGACACGATCATTACCGTAAACGATTCGATTGCAGAATTATATAAAAAGGAGTATAACAAAGATCTGGCAGTTGTCAGAAACATCCCTCTTTCCTACACTCCTGATAGAATTATGACCAGAGCCGAACTGGGCTTGCCGGAAAACAAAAAAATTATCATCATCCAAGGCACAGGAATCAACAAGGATAGAGGGGCTGAAGAAGCCTGCATGATGATGAAGTATCTTGATGATGTTATTTTGTTAATTATTGGTGGTGGAGATGTAATTCCAGATTTGAAGAAAATAATTAGAGAGGAAAAACTGGAAGATAAAATCATCCTGAAAAACAAAATGTCGTTTTCAGAACTCAGACAATATACCCTGAATGCTGATTTGGGATTGGCAATAGATAAAAACACGAATCCAAACTACTTTTTCGCGCTACCTAATAAGTTGTTTGATTTTATACACGCCGGAATACCTGTTTTATCATCCCGGCTCAAAGAAATCAGTAAAATAATTGACAAATACGACATCGGTTATTATATAGATGAACACAACCCAGAACACATGGCAGCTGTTGTAAAAAGTATTTTTGACGACAAAGCAATTTATCACTGTAAGAAACAAAACACAAATATTGCCAAATCAGCACTTTGCTGGGAAACAGAAGAAACCAACTTATTAAAAAGTATTCAATCGGATCGGTAAAATGTTAATACATTCTACCTACCACGAACAATTATATCGTCAAGTGCATTTATATCGTTATATTTGTCCGGTAATGCCGCAATTTTTATGAAAAAACAATTTACGTTAATTATATCCGTATTCTTACTGATGTCTGTACGGACATATTCAGTCCCCGCCACCCCCCATCCGGTTACCCGCGTACAACCCGACGGAAGTGAACTTACCGTTTATCTGAGAGGTGACGAATTCTTTAAATATGAACTGACTACCGATGGGTTCTTAATCCGTCGCGACAAGCAGGGTTTCTATCAGTATGCTGAAAAGGATACCAAAGGAGTAATCAAAACAACCGGCATCCGTGTTAATCCCGTAGATAAACGGACCGAAGCGGAAAGAAGGTACATCAGTACTGCCGAAGTCAATCCTTCTTTCATCACTGAGACCAACAAACGGAAAGCACAAAAAGCCATCCGGAGAAACGACAAAAGAGGCACATTTCCCCGGACTGGTTCACCAAAATCCATTGTCATCCTGGTTAACTTCCTGAACGTTCCCTTTGTAACACTCAACCCCAATACGGCATTTACAAACATGCTCAACAAAGAGGGATATAATGCCAATGGAGGTACCGGTTCAGCACGTGATTACTTTATTGCCGCTTCAAACGGACTATCATCACCCGAGTTTGTAGTCGTTGGTCCATATACCTTACCGAATACCCGCGCCTATTACGGCGCCAATGATCTGGCAACTGACGATGACATAAGACCGCAAGAGATGGTGGCAGATGCCTGCGCCGCCGCTGCTGCCGACGGAGTAAATTTTGCCGAATACGACACGGACAATGATGGCGTTGTCGACAATATTTTCATTTTTTATGCCGGACATAACGAAGCAGAAGGCGGTCCGGATGAATCAGTCTGGCCGCACAGGTGGGAACTGTACGAGGACCTTGTATTCAATGGAAAGATGATAAAGGGATATGCCTGTACTTCTGAGCTCAGAGGGAGCAGCGGAGCAAACATGTCAGGAATTGGCACTTTTACCCATGAGTTCGGTCATGTTTACGGATTGGTTGATTATTATGCTACAAACGGAGAAGACCACCATACCCTCTGGAACTGGAACATCATGGATAACGGTGCTTATCTGAATCAGGGCAGAACACCACCGACTTATTCAGCCTACGATCGTTTTTATTTGGGTTGGCTGGTTCCGGATATCCTCAAATTCCCGAAACATATTTTCCTGGAAGATATAAAAACAAGTAATCAAGCCTTTATAATCACGGCAACAGGAAATCACAACCTGGTTGGAGAAGATCCTAATCCGGTGGAATTTTTCATGCTTGAAAACAGACAGAAAACGGGATGGGACAGCTTCCTTCCGAACAGCGGCATGTTGATTACACGAATTTACTACAATGCGAACGCTTGGGAGAATAACAGTCCAAACAACAATGCTGATGCAATGGGGGTTGACATCATCGAAGCTGATGGTATCGCCAGCACAGTTTCACTGGCAGGAGACCCGTTTCCAGGAACAAAGAACGTCACTGAATATGCTCCGGCACTCAGAAACGGGACAGAGCTCAACCGGCCGTTAACCAATATCAAGCTGGAAAACAAAATCATCAGCTTTGATTTCATGGGAGGAGGCGAAGGACTGATTCAGTTCTCCAGCAGAGAGAACAGCATGAATGTATTCAGCGATAGTGATGGCAATATCATCCTGGATAAAGGGAAAAATACGGATGACAATAAAATGGTCTATGTTTATAATGCAACCGGACAACTTTTACGACAGGTGGAGTCATCTTCACAAATTGTATCAATCAGCAGTCTGAATAAAAACGCCTTGTATATCCTGAAAGCAGGTAAAGATGCCATCAAAATAAGGCTTTAGGGTTGTAGTGTATAAACAACAAATGACAAGCCCGTTGAAATTGATTTTCAACGGGCTTGTCATTTATACTTAAAAATTATCTTCTGTACTATGCTGATACAGATTATTTCTTTTCCATCCGTTTTGCATAACGGTTCATGAACTTGTCAACACGTCCTGCGGTATCTACCAATTTAGATTTGCCGGTATAAAAAGGATGTGAACTGCTGGAGATTTCAAGTTTCATCAAAGGATAACTTACTCCGTCAATTTCAATGGTTTCTCTACTGTTCACTGTTGAACGTGTAAAAAAGGTATCGCCATTCGACATGTCTTTAAACACAACCGTGCGATAGTTTTCTGGGTGGATTCCGCTTTTCATATCTTATATTTTAATTTTTTTATTCTTACAAATTGGCTTGCAAAAGTACAACAATTAATTTAATTTCCAAAGAGAAAATCTGATTTTTTTACCTGCTCCCAAAATAGAGCAACAACATTCCTATTAAAACTCCTATTAAATCAATCATCTTTAATTTTAGATACTTATCACGCAGTACCAGTGCCCCGTAGATAAAGGGCACAATTACCCCTGCCCTTCTGACGGTTCCCAGGACTGAAATCAGTGAATCGGGTAATGTTAACGCGTAAAAATAAACAAAATCGGAGCTGACCAGCAGGATAGAAATAAACACGATAGACCAGCGGAAACGAAAGGGTGTTGTCTTCTTACGGGTCGGATACCACAGGGTAAAGGTGATGACAGCCATCATGATGACCTGGTAAAAGGTATAATATACCTGCACGGCCATGTGGTTGAACTGCCCCATCAGGTATTTATCGTACAATCCGCTGGTAGCACCGGTTACCGTAGCCATGATGATAAACCATATCCATTTGTTTTTGCCAAACACATAACCTTCTTTTTTCCCGATCAGCGAAAACATAAAGAACGAAACTAATGTAATAGAGATACCTCCAATCTGAAAACCATTCAACTGCTCCCCAAAAATTAACACACCCCCGAGCACCACCAGTACCGGCTGCGTGGCTTTAATAGGTGCTGCCAGCGTTAGTGGCAGGTTCTTCATGGCAAAATAGGCAAAGAGCCAGGAGGACAACACAATCGTCGACTTAACCAAAATCAGCAAATGTGTTTTGAAATCCACCTGCGGTACAAAGAAGATTCCACCTTCCAACCAAGCAGGTGCAAAACTGGAAATCAACAGGAAAGGCAATAAAATCAATGAAGAGATGAAAATGGAGGAAAACAAAACCGGTATCACGGCATTTTCATGCACCGACACCTTCTTGCTCACCTCGTAAGAGCCAAGTAACAAAGCGGATATTATACCAAGAAAGAGCCACATGTTTTTTAGTGGATAGTTGTTAATTGATAGTGGTTAGTTACTGGTTTAATTCGTTTATAGGTTTAATCGTTTAAATTTTGATCAAAAATTTGAAGTGACTTATATATTCTCATATGTGATTCCTTTGTCTTTCTTTTGTGCCTTTTGTGGTTAAAAAAGCAATTCATCAGGATAATTCACTTCCACTAAATAAAGCCCGTGGGCAGGAACGGAAACGCCAGCTTTGCAGCGGTCTTTGGCTTCGATGATGCGGCAAAAATCAGCGACACTTAATTTGTGCATACCCACATCAAAGAGAGTTCCGACAATAGAACGTACCATGTTGCGCAGGAAACGGTCAGCCTCGATGGTAAACACCCATTCATCACCCACTTGTTGCCAGACAGCTTCAGTTATCACACAATTATTAGTTTTCACATCGGTATGCAGTTTACTAAAACTGGTAAAATCGGTGTAGTCCTTCAGTTTTTGCGCTGCCTCATTCATCAAATCAAAATCCAGCGGATGATACATTCTCAACGCCAGATTTTCCTTAAACACATTTTTTCCGATATAGAGGTGATATTCGTATTTGCGGGAAATGGCATCGAAACGGGCATGGGCATCAGGGTTCACTGCAATAATCTTGTCCACTGCAATATCCTTCGGCAGGATACTATTCAGTCTGCGCACATAATCACCACCAGCTAAATCTGCATGTTCAGAATCAAAATGAGCCACCATCTGTTTCGCATGTACGCCGGTATCGGTGCGACCGGCAGCCACCACTTCCGTTTCTTCCCGGAGCAAGGTGCGCAAACCATTCGTGAACACTTCCTGCACTGAAATGCCGTTGGGCTGGATTTGCCAGCCGTGGTAAGCTGTACCATTGTATGCAAAATAGATGAAATAACGCATCACTGAAACACGACGGTTCTGTTTTTATAGGTGAGGGTTTTTCTTTCGATGTGTTTTTCGACGGCACGCGAAAGTACTATTTTTTCCAAATCACGACCTTTGTGTATCAACACATCTACCGTATCCACATGTGAAATACGGGTCACATCCTGCTCGATAATCGGACCGGCATCCAGATCAGTGGTCACATAGTGACTGGTTGCTCCGATAATTTTCACGCCACGTTCATGCGCTGCATGATAAGGTTTCGCCCCCATGAAAGCAGGAAGGAAAGAATGGTGGATATTGATGATGCGATCGGGGTAATGGTTGATAAATTCCGGAGAAAGGATTTGCATGTACCGTGCGAGAACGCAAAAAGTAATGCCTTTCGACCTGAGCAACTCCAGTTCCTTTGCCTCCTGTTCGGCCTTATTTTCCTTGTTGATGGGGAAATAATGATATTCGATACCGAAACGTTTCGCCACTGGTTCCATATCCGGATGATTACTGATAATCAGTGGAATATCCACATGCCACTCCCCTGCCGCATAGCGCGACAATAAATCATACAAGCAATGGGGCATCTTCGAAACAAAGATTGCCATCCTGGGTTTCGTATCCGAAAAATACAAGCGGAAAGTCATGTCATACCGGCTTGCCAGTAAAGTATGGAAGTATTCCTGAATTTTTTCCTTTGGAATCTGGAAGGTTGCCAAATCCCATTTCACCCGCATAAAGAAAACTTTTTCTTCGCGGTTTACATACTGGTCGAGGTACAAAATATTACCACTGTGCTGATTGATGAACTCAGTCACAGCCGCCAAAATCCCGGGTTTATCGGGACAGTGCAGCAACAATACTGCAGTATTATCGTTTAATTTCATTTTCTTTCTGATAGTATACCTTAAAAACGAACTGCAAAGATAGTATTTATCAATGAAAGAAAAAATCAGTCATGCTCCACCCAAATCAATTTATCGGTATCAAAACCAATTTCCTGCGCTTTTTTCACATAAGCGGTTTTAATCTCTTCGGGAATAGTTTTCTCTCTGGCCAGAATCCAGAGGTATTCAAGACTACTGCCGGCGATGAGCGCATATTTATACTCATCATCTAAGGCAATCACATTGTAACCACCGTAAAACGGTCCGAAGAACGACACTTTCAGCATGGCAACTGTTGGATCACCCACGAACTTAGCCTTACCATTAGCTTCTTTCCATTCTTTTTTCACGTAATTATATCCCCGATTGGTTACATAAATAAAACCGTCATCACGCAATTGGTAAAATGCAGTAGTATTATTCAGGTCCTTTTCAAACCTGAAATCAAAACGGGCAATTTCATACCACTTGCCTAAATACTTTTCTTTATCAAAAGACCTTACAGCCACTGCTCCGGGAGGAATGGTACTGCAGGATTTAAGGAATAGTCCCATGCTGCAAAGGATGATTGTTAGTAATGTAGTTGTTTTCATGATGATATTTTTATGTTTTACCGCTCCATTCCCATCGCTACCAACGGCAGCTCACTATCAAGTGTGTACTTCTAAACCAGCCCGTAAACTGGCAGGTTACAGAGAAATGCTTCCTACAGAAGCAATTAATGCAGCATCTTCCTAAAAAAGCAAACAAATAGATACATTATGCGAATAATTTTTCTATTCTCTCGGCATAATGCGCCTCAATCACATTTCGTTTGATTTTCAGAGTTGGCGACAGGAAACCACCGGGTTGCGTCCACTCTTCAGGAACCAGTTGCCAGCGTTTCACCTGCTCAAAATCGCCAAAGAATACATTATACTTCTTCACTTCTTCTTCGTAACGTTTCAGTACAACCTTATTCTGAATCATTTCTTCATTGGTAGTATAAGGAATGTTGTGAATACCGCACCACGACTTCAAATACACAAAATCAGGTGAAATTAACGCAGCAGCAAATTTCTTATTCTCACCGACCACAATCATGTTATCGATAAACGGCGATTCGGTAAATTTCGACTCAATCGCCTGCGGATTCACATATTTACCAAAGGATGTTTTGAAAATACTTTTCAAACGACCAGTAATAATCAACTGACCTTCGGGGGTAAATTTTCCGGTATCGCCGGTATGGAACCAACCATCGGCATCAATTACCTGTGAAGTCAGCTCC
>JAYFPG010000030.1:0-4684 GCA_034928085.1 Paludibacter sp. | reverse complement strand
TGGACAGCTTGGTGGTTTAATTTTTAATGAAACCCGTTATTTCTATGAAAACACCCGTGGTACCGAAAATGTATTACTGTCATCTTTCGAAGGGAATGCGGCAAAATTAACCAACTGGAAAACATCCGGTTCCGACAAAGCATCCTTACGCAGGTTCTCCGATTTTTACCTGGAAGATGCCTCTTATTTAAAGCTTAACGACCTGACAATTGGATACACGCCGGTTCTTTCCACTGAAACAAAAAAATACATCAACAACTTAAGGGTGTATTTCACGGCACAGAACATCTTTACGCTGACCGGTTATACCGGACACGACCCTTCAACGGTTAGCATGTCGGGTTTGACCCCCGGGTTTGATGGACGTTCTTATTATCCAACACAACATTCCTTTAATCTGGGAGTATCTTTCAAATTTTAATTTCAAAACTTTAAAAAAGTTATTTATATGAAACTAATAAAGTTATATACAGGAATTGCCTCACTGGGTTTGTTATTCACAACGGCATGTACTGATTTAACACCGGAAATTTACTCCGATGTTCAGAAAGAAGATTATTTTCAAACTCCTGCTCAATTCTCAACCCTGATTGCCAACGCTTATGCTCAGTTGGCTGGCGAATATGGATATATTTACAGGGAAGGTTACTGGAGCATGCAGGAATACACATCTGATGAGGTAGTTGTTCCAACCAGGGGTACTGACTGGTATGATGCTGGTGTACCGATAAAAATGCATACCCACACCTGGGAGGAAGATACCCGGGATATAAATAATGGTTGGAGTTTTGCTTTCGGTGGCGTTACCAAATGTAACAATGTGTTGAATAACATCATCAATATCATGGGTACAGATGAATCTACGTACAATGATGCAGCAAAATCGGGTATTGCTGAGACCAAAGTATTGCGTGCCTTTTATCATTTGTTAGCCATGGATTTATATGGAAACATTCATATCGACGATAATGAACGTGAACTTCAGCAATATACACGCACAGAAGTTTTTGAATGGATAGAACAGGAAATACTGGATAATATCGACAAATTAGACAACCGTGTTCGATATGGATCCATGACTAAACCGGTAGCCCATACGATATTGGCTAAATTGTATTTAAACGCGGAAGTTTATACAGGTACTGCCCGTTGGGCTGATGCTGCTGCTCAATGTGATTCAGTAATCGAAGGAGGTTATGGTTATGCATTGAATGATGACTATTTCACAACTTTCAAGAAAAATAATGTAGGAAACAAAGAAATTATTTTCCCAATCGTATTTGATGCAGTTTACGCTAAAGGTAATATGTTTCACCTGATTACTTTACATTACACGCAACAGGAGGCTTATGGATTTACAACAGAAACCTGGAACGGACCCTGTACGCTGAAATCATTCTACGACAGCTATGCCAGCAACGACAAAAGAAAAGCACAATGGTTTACCGGTCCGGTTATGAAAGATGGTGAAGTAATTAAATACTCTAACGCTACTTTGGAAGATGCTCCTGCAATCATCGTCCCTGAAGTTACTACCATTCAGGATCCAACGGCTGCAAATACTTTTGAAGGAGCCCGCTTTATTAAATTTGAAATTGAACCCGGGATTGAACACCATGCCAACAGTGACTTCCCGATCTACCGATATGCCGACATTTTGCTCATGAAAGCTGAAGCTTTGATGAGACTGAATGGTGGCGTCGCCAACCAGGAAGCCCTGGATGCAGTGAATGAAGTACGTGAACGTACCGGATTAGACGATTACACAGCCGCTACGCTGACACTAAATGAATTATTAGCAGAACGGGGTCGTGAACTGGCATGGGAAGGTCACCGACGTCAGGATCTAATCCGCTTTGGCAAATTCACTACCGGCATGTGGGAATTTATGAGCGCCCGCTCAGCAAATCGTGCTATCTTCCCTATTCCAAGATGGGTGCAGGATGATAACCCGGGCATTTACACGCAAAACAACTGGCAATAAATAATTCTTAATAAAAATCACAATCATTACTAATCATTTAATTCAATTATGTATGAAAAAAATTAATTATCTTATGATGTGCTTATTAGCATTATCATTCTCATTCGTTTCTTGTGATCCGGAAGAAGATCCTAACGTAGATGAAATTGTAGAAGATGGATTCTATGTGGTAGGTGAAGCTACAGGCATTGCAAATCTACAGGCTACTGGCGCTGCAAAAACCACCATGGCAGTAGGTTTTAACGAAGTACTGCAAAGTGCCGCTGCAACTGCTGAAGAAAAAATCTCCGCAGCTTGTCAACGTGCCGGCATGTATGAAAAATACATCTATCTTGAAGGAGGAAAAAGTTTCTCTTTGGTTTTAAAAGAAGGTGTTACTGAAACTAAATATGGCGCTACGCTTGCACTCAGTGATACATTAAGTGGCGAAAACGAACCACGTATCAAGGTTTATAAAGGAACAATGACTGAAAACACAACCATGCAGGTTGCTGAATCAGGACTTTATCACATTGTACTGGATTTGAACCTGAACAATGATTTAGCTGATAAATTAATCCTTGTTGCTCCTGCTGAATTAGGAGTACGCGGAGGAATGAACAGCTGGGGATTCACCGCATTCGAAGAAACCATTGAAGGTGATACTATTACTTATATGCTGGAAAATCAGGAATTGGCTGCCGGAGCTAAGTTCAAATTTGCCTACGGTGGAGGATGGAAAATCATCCTGGATGAGGAAGGTTTGGTAAAAGCAAACACCAACTTAGGAGCAGGTTTGATTCCCGGCGCAACTGACATTGAAGTTGAACAAGCCGGTAAATACAAAATCACTTTAAAATATGCATTGGCACAGGGTGCTGTTTCTCAAAGTTTCAAATACACCGTTGAACTTACTGAGGCTTCTGCTCTTCCTACCGAAATGTATATGATCGGTGGTGACTTTGGTAACTGGGGATGGGCAGATCCGGGTGTGGTAACCCTGAATCCTGTGAATGGTGTTGGTGGCGCTTTCTGGTGTATCAACTACTTCACAACTTCCGGATTCAAATTCAGTCCTGAAAAAGCATGGGGTAAAGACTTTACGGGATTAGCGACTAACACAGGTTATAATGTTGCCGATGGCAACTGTGTTGTTCCTGCTGCTGGTTTATACATGGTATACATCGATTTCGCTAACAACAAAATGGCCATCGAACCTGCTGCTGTATATGGCATAGGTGATGCATTCGGAGGATGGGATCAGGCTGTTGCTGCCAATAAATTTGCAGTAAGTACAGACGGAACGAAACTGACAGCAACGGTACCTGCTGCAGGTAACTTGCGCATGTATGCTGAAAGTTCAATCAAAACTACCGACTGGTGGACAAGGGAATTCAACATCTTCAGCGGAAAGATTGAATACCGTGGTAATGGTGGTGACCAGGCTGCAGTTCCTGTAACGGCCGGAAAAGTTGTTACACTCGACTTTAAAGCCGGTACGGGTACAATTGAATAAGAGAAAATAATCTCACATAAAAAAAACACGGCTCCACAGCCGTGTTTTTTTATGCTTTAGCAATTTATATTTGTTTCTAATCAAGGTCACTTTTGGGCCATTCATTTCCTCTTTTCATACCCTCACGATATATTTATTGTACAGCTTTTTCTGCAAAATTACTTTTGTTGCGATTTTTGGATTTACAGACAATCATTCAATATAGATTTTACTGTATGCTAAAAATCTTTATGCATTAACTCAATAATAAATTAACAACAAAGTTTTTTAAACGTATGAAAAAGACAATTTTAGCATTAACTATGCTACTTTCAGCCGGAGCCTGCATAATGGCTCAACATCAGGAAATCAACAGAAACAATGAAGTTCAGTATCATTTTTTCACCAACAACATTCCATCTGAATGGAATTACCCCTTAATCGGATTCGTAAACAATGTGAACGGCAACCACGAGAATATTCAGATTGGGATTGTGAACAACACAACAGGCAATTTTGGTGGCGTGCAGTCGGGATTCATCAATAGTGTAGGTGGAAAAGTAACGGGTCTTCAATCCGGGTTTATTAATGCTGTTAATGCCGACTTCGCAGGTATTCAGTATGGATTTATCAATAGCACAGCTGCTGATTTTAAAGGAATTCAATCGGGTTTTATTAATTCGAATGGTAATAAAAACGTTGGCGTTCAGGGCGGGTTTATTAATTCGAGTGAACAGGTATTCGGAGTTCAAACAGGATTTATTAATGCATCCGGCAAAGGTGTTGCAGGCGTTCAATGTGGGTTTATAAACTCAACAGGCAGCATGACTGGCTTGCAATATGGATTTATTAACAGCGCCAACACCTTGAATGGGTTACAACTCGGATTTATTAATAGCGTTGACAATATTGAAAATGGGTTGCCCATTGGTTTTCTTTCGTTTGTAAAGCATGGTGGTTTTAAAGCCATTGAAGTTTCCTACAATGATATCAACCCTTTTAACATCGCTTTTAAAACAGGCATTCGCGAATTTTACACTTACCCTGTATTGGCGTATGACTGGCGCAAAACGGATGATCGCTTTTCATTTGGTTACGGTATTGGTTCTAACTTCGATATTAGTAGTCTTTTCTTTATCAACCCCGAAATTGAAGGAATGCATCAGGTTTCACTTGATTTCAATCACTATTCTACCTTAAGATGTAATGTAGGATTTAACCTTGGA
>JAYFPG010000047.1:0-15969 GCA_034928085.1 Paludibacter sp. | reverse complement strand
CCCCCGCTTTTGATTTTGAAATTGCGGTGCAAAGATAAGCAAGTTTTGGAAATTTTACCTACATTTGTGGAAATATTTCTAAATTTATATTCCTTCATGCTGATTTATAATATCACTTTTTTAGTGGCTGATAAGGTTTCCCAGCAATGGTTACAATGGGTAAACGATTCGCATATACCGGAGATGGTTGCCTCGGGTTATTTCACGGAACCACGACTGGCGAAAGTATTAAGCGACCATGGTCAGGAAGGGACTTCCTATGCCGTTCAGTACCATATTGCTGACATGCAGGAACTGGGCGTCTGGCGCCGGAAATTCGGCTCAGCCATGGAGAGAAATTGCGCCTCGCTTTTCGGTGAGGATGTTTTATTGTTCACCACCGTACTGGAGCTAATCAAATGAAGGATAATCAGGAGAAAATCATTTTAGGAATCGACCCGGGTACCACCATCATGGGGTATGGTTTGCTGAAAGTATCGGGAAATAAAACCACGATGATGGCCATGGGGGTACTGGATCTGAAAAAATATAAGGATCATTATGAAAAACTGGGAAAGATATTTAACCGGACGCTGTCGCTGATTGATGAATTCAAACCGGATTACCTGGCTATAGAAGCCCCCTTTTTCGGAAAGAACGTGCAATCCATGCTGAAACTGGGTCGTGCACAGGGTGTCGCCATGTCGGCTGCATTATACAGACAAATTCCCATTACCGAGTACGCCCCCCTAAAAATCAAGATGGCCATCACCGGAAACGGAAATGCTTCGAAGGAACAGGTTGCCGACATGCTGCGTCGGTACCTGAATATCCCTGCCGACCAAATGTTGCCACAATTGGATGCGACCGATGGATTAGCCGCTGCTTATTGCCATTTCCTCCAACTCGGTAAACCCGAATCGGTGAAAGCCTACCGGGGCTGGAAAGATTTTGTGGCAAAAAATCAGGAAAAAGTCATCAAAAGAGACAATAAATAAAATCGCAGGTTTGCAGAAGTCCAAGCAAGACTGAAACAAGAATCGTCAGAACAAATATCCCCAACAAAGGCTGATTCGGGTTCTTCGCTCTGATTTCTTCCAACTGTCTCACCCAATAATGTTTTCCTTCCTGTTCGAAACCAAACATATCGTAATGATAGGTCACCCAGTATGTCCAGATGACTGACAAATACAACACCAGCAATAATACCAGACCAAAATAAGCCAGAATCTTCGAAACCAACATTTCAATATTTTCTTTTGTGCTCATTTCTAACAAATCAACCCGATCTGCCAAAATCCGGATATCTTTATCAAACTCATTCAACTTTTCCTTTTTTATCTGCTGATTCTCCTGTATTTGTTTATTGATAAGATTAATCGCATAATCAGCTGCCTCTCGTGACACAAAGTATTTATCTTCCGGCAAATCGTTTAATGTAATATTTTCAGGAAGATTCACAACATCAACCGAGATTGACTGATCAACACCATCATTACAAGGCGCTTTAGTCCGTATGCTGATGTTGTATTTACCCTGCGTTGTCCATTTCTGATACATCACCAGTGAGCCGGGTTTTTGTGCAGTTGAAGCATTGATTCTTTTCAACTCCCGCTTTGTTGCCGCATTGGTAACTACCCATTCATATTGTGTACAACCAGGTATTTCCGGCATGCTGAAACCCTGATTCTCCCCTACATACACATTCCGCTCAAGGGTATGAATTTTCCTGTCCTCAATTTTATCTTTCAGATTAACTGCTTCTGCCAGTTGATTTCTGGCGGCTCCAATCTGTCTCGAAAAGACTTCTTCCAGCGAATCTCTCTTATTTTGTGAAGTAATCATTTCTGCTTCAAGGGATTTGACAGCCTTGTTATTATCTGCAACAGCAGGAATGTGATAGTTAATTTGAATCACATGCTCTCCCCACCCTTGCAGATCTTTTTCTGTCACCTGTTTAATTCCGGCGTTCAACAACAGAAACACTATGGCAGGAATAATACTCAAAATTGCGATACCAATTTGCTGAAATGATTGTGACGCGATTAATTTAGGAGCCCTGAATAATAATGCTTTCAAAAACTGCAACATATCCACGTCGTCGCCCACTTCGCTGATATAGGCTGGCAAATAAAGGGTAGTAGCCATAAATGCCAATCCGAACAACACCGCGAAAGGCAACAACACCTGAACCAACAATACGCTCAGTCCGGCAACTATAAATACATCGGCAAACTGCGTTAGCGCCACCAATATAGCGGTTGATACGGCAGACATGGCCAACCATAACACAGACAGTTTCAATCCGGGAAAAACATTTACTTTTGGAAATTTATCAGTTCGAAAGTATGAAACTGATGCAAATACAGTGTACTGAAAAAGATAAAACACAATCAACGCAGAAACTACAATAACCACAATGTGACCGGTAAGCAGACAGGCCAATCCGAGTAAACCGGAGATGACTCCCAGAAAAAGAAGCTTCTTGAATGCAAATAATACTTTTTCTTTTTGGAAAGCCTCAGGTATTTTTGAAAAAGCAAAAGCAAAGAATTTCCAGGTAAAAATCACCAGATAATGCCAAAGGTATTTAATCAGGGCAAAAACAGTCGGGTGCAGCACTTCATTCCATACCCACAGGATAAGCCACCAGATTTTTTTAACAACAAACCCGATGAACTCAAAAACTGAGCTGAAACCATACACGCCCCAGGCAAAAAAGTTATACAGAAATATAAACAGCGAGAAGAAAGGGGAAAAACGCGCTGCCCAGCTATTCTCTTCATGCCATTTTTTTACAACGGTTTGAACCTTCAGTAAATAATCCGGTTTCTTACCATCAATGGAACTTCTCAGGAAACCAAGCAGGGGTAATGACGCTGCAATTAAACATAGTTTTACCAGCATAATGATTCGATTTAAGGTGATCCAACACTAAGGCTTGTCGGATTTGCCCTCATTATGAATGAGATGAGGGACAAATGTATAAAACATTTTTGGAATACGGGTATAACTGGCAGGGTTTTTTATAAAACCATATAAGACATATAAGAAAATATGAGTTTTTTTCAATTCATATTTTCTTATATGTCTTATATGGTTTATTAATTATTTCTTTTTTGTTTTCAGCAACTCCTCCGGTTTTTTATTCAGCATAACCGGATCAAGGTGATTAAAGGTTTCTTCGAGTTCCCAATTGGCACGCAGGGTTAATTTTTTATTGAAGTAGTATACCGGTTCGGGCTGTAGTCTTTTTCCCAAATCCCCAGGATCCCAAATACCGTTAAGATTGGTATCAATAAATAACCGCACGAAATATTCACCCGGCTTGAGGTATTCGAACAGGTTACCTTTTACTTTAGCCCGCCGTGTTTGAATAACTGTTTCCTTTGAATCCAATACCTGCAAAACAGCAAGTGAGTCAAATTCCTGCAACACAATCTTCATGGCGGAATATTCATCCAGCGATTTGATTTTGAAAGGAGTTGTTTGCGCAGGCGTAGTTCTTTTGTATATACTTACAAAAGCAGCCGAGTCAATTTGTAACTCATAGCTCTCCTGTGGTTTCCAGGCATACCGGATGGCAAATTTCCGACGAATCGAATCCACCGGCAACCAGCTAAAGTCTATGGGTTTCAATACGGTATCAACCTTGTGCACAAGTCTAATCTTTTCTGTAAAAATTGAATCCAGCGGTTCTTCAAACTCCAGCCAGATATCACTATATATATCAAAACTACCAGCCAGATTGGATTTATATGTCAATGGTGCTATAGGTTTCACCTCATTGGTCTTGCTTTTCCCGGTTGTTCTCGGCTTGCGTAAAATGAGGTTCAAAGTATCAGTCGTGGATACCAACTGAAAAACTGAGTCAGATTTGAGGTAAGTCACCGCCATCTGCAACGTATCTTGTTTGTAAACAATAGAATCAGGCATCCAATAGACCAAACTGTCTTTTCTTTCCGTTTTTTGAATCAAAAAGCGTGTATTTACATCAAAATTTAGCGGCTCTATTTTTGGCAAACTATCCTGTTTGTCATTGAAAAACAAGTTAAAATACTTTTCTGCGGGACGTTCAGATTTCACCAGATACTGTCTTTTCCTGTTCTCCTTGAAAAGTTTCATCAACAAGTTATTAGGAAGATAAGTTAATTTTGATTCCGTTTTGATGGTATCAACCGTAACAGAATCTTTCCACAAGGTATCCGTTTGTTGCACCATTTTAATTTCAGGAATTATGATTGAGTCATAGAAGGCGACTTCTTCTCCCGGCTGATATCTGAAATCACGGTCTAAATCAAGCAGTGCATAGAGCTTATACTTCCCGGCTTTGATATTCTGAATGGTAAATCTACCTTCATCATCGGTTTTGGCTACGCGAGTAAACTGATCACGCAGGATGGCTGTGTCATGGAGATTCTTGTGTAACCCGACCAATATACCCGGCATCGGATCCAGGTTTTCTGCTTTGATAAGCTTTCCCGAAACCTGTAACGTATCAATTTCAGGCCCGGTGGCAAAAGAAAAGGTATAATTCGGAAGCGGATTCTTCTCATTCAGATCGACAATGGCATTTCCAAACAAAATGCTGTAGGTCGTGCTATCCTGCAAATCATCCTGTATGCTAACCGTCAGCACCCTGGCGTTGGCTTTTACAATTGGTTGGGTTTTCTGGGGAGGTGAGATTACAACATTTTCATTGACTTTATCTACTGAAACATTTTCATCAAAAAACACCTGTATCTCCTTCTTCCTGTAATTCAACGCATTATTCAACGGTACCGTACGCAACACAACCGGAGGAATGGAATCCTTCGGCCCCCCTGTTGGTCCCGCTGCCCTATTCGCACAGGAAACAATGGAGAAAACCAACACCAATTGAATTATAATTCTAAAATACTTCATTAATTATTTTTTAACCATATAAGTCATAAAAGTACATTCAAGTTTTTTGTACTACCTACGTCTGTAGACCGTAGACTTTTAAGTCGTCAACACTTTATGCCCAATCCTGCATCTCAAACAATTCTTTGCTTCGCAATATCTTTTATACAGACCAATCAGCGCCTGCGAATCAGCAGCTGTTTCTAATATTAATCCAGTTTCCCGCCACCCGCGGGTAATATAATTGTTTTCAGCCGGCATCTCTTCTAACAGTTGTAAGGCTTTATCTTTCAGGCATTGAAGCTCTTTATGTTCTCCGTAACAGAAAAGCAAAGGCACAACCGCGTTAATTATAATACCCTGAACTGATTCCTGTCCTAATTTCTTCGATTTGGGAGCATGCACCTCACCGGGTATATAATGACTCTTCCAATACTCTGAAACTTCAACCGCATCCAATAACTGCATCAACGATCTTATATCTGGTTTATTTAGCAGTTGAGAGAACAACTGTTGTCTTTTGTAAAACAAAGACGCGAGCTGCGCGATGCGTATGTACGGAAAATTATCGGGTCGCAACCGCAATAAGCGCCACTGTTTTCCTTCTATCGGCTGCAACCGGTATTTCTGTTGCAAGAAGGCATATTCACGTTTCAGGTCCTCAATATAGTCATCCTGACAGGTTAAGTCTTGCAGCAAACCCGACTGACCGAACAACAAAGCCTCCAGTTGAACCACATCCCGGCAGTTTTTCAGTATTAACATCAGCGGAATGGATTTAGCCAGACTGAGAAATGCTTCGTTATTCACTGAAAATCCAAAGCATTTACTGACAATCACAAAGCAGGCTTCTTCCCAATGATTATTCCCCGACTGAAGCAAGTCCTTAATTTCCTGCACCTTTTGCTCCATTCTTTCCATCAACAGGGCATTCTTCCATGCACAGATGTAAATATCAGAAACCACGCTGATTTTATCCGCACAAGCAATCCATTTTGTACCAGAAACCAACATTTCATAATTAGTTTCAATCTCTGTGGCATAGGACAATTCGAGCTGGGGCAGTTTCTGACCATCAGCCAGGAAAACAGGCACATCCGCTTTTTTCACCACATGCAAAATTACATTGCTATAATTTCTATCCTGCTGATGCCGGTGTTTATTCCAGTCGGATGCCAGGTTATGTATTTCCACATTGCCCGCCCAGATGGTTTTCCCGATTCTGATTTTGGCATTGAAAAAATCAGGACCCGCATGGCTATTAGGTTTTCCTACATCAATTACCTCGATCCGCTGACCGTCGGTGGTGTGCAAATCATGCTGCACAAACAGCTTATGCTGCCAGATGTAATGTAAAACAAACTCCTTCATAGTTAATCAATTAAAAAACAACCAAGGTGTCTCAGAAGTATTAAAATGCAAGGCGCTTAGATTGAGTGTGAGGGAGCGTGACCAAACACTCACATCGAAAACAACGCAGCAGTTGGGCGCTTATGAGACACCGTTTTATAATAAGCCGTAGCTGTATCCCTTTTCTTTCCAGTAGGCTAACGCCTGTGGCAGGACTGTCAGCACATTTTCTTTCGCTTTAATCGAATCATGAAAAACCACGATCGAACCTTTTCGCAGGTAATTTCTCACCGTACGCATGATTTGTTTGGGTTTCTTCTTCTTATCGTAATCAAAAGTAATCACGTCCCACATGACGATATCGTAATCTGCTTTCAGGGCTTTTATCTGAGAAAAAGTGATTCTGCCGTGCGGGGGACGAAACAAGCAACTCTCGATGTATGTCGATGCCTTTTGCACGTTTGCCACATAATCCTCAACCGAATACCGGTATCCCCTGATGTGATTAAAGCTGTGGTTTCCTACACGGTGACCTCTCCTCAACACCTCCTGATACACCTCAGGATACTTACGCACATTATCACCCACGCAGAAAAAAGTCGCTTTCCATCCGTACTCATCCAGGATATCAAGCACCTGTGGAGTCACCTCCGGCACGGGCCCGTCATCGAAAGTGAGATAAATCAGCTTCGAATCGGTTTTCACCCGCCAGGTTAACTTCCCGAACAGCGGTCTTAAAAAGCGTGGAAACTGCATCTTTTCACCTTACATTCTGACCCGCTGCGAGAGTTTTTCAAACGCCGGGAGATATTGATCCATTAATGCCTTCTGTCCGTATTGCTGGGCAAGCTGTAGGATGTGATTCAGCACACCGAAATTATGTCCGATGCGGCTTTCAACACTTTTACGCTGGGCATTTGTCAGGCGGAAATACCAATCTAAGTTTTCCAGACAATCATTTGCCACAAAATCCATAATTTCATTCCCTTTGGCGAATTCACCCAGTGCATAATAGTATTCGCCAAGCAACACCGAAGTATAATCGTGGCGGATTGTTGTTCCCGGAAGCACTTCCATGGCAAAATCCAAGGCTTTTTTAGCTCTTACCGTATCATTCTCTTGTATCAAGGCACCAACGAGTTGCGAGAACATCATCCGGTGCGTGCGACACATGCGCAGGGTATTTTCATCCAAATACACCTTCGGATCAGCCACATTACCCCAGCGGAATTTATGCATCATATTTTCGTACATCTCTTTTGTATTCACACCGGCGCCTTTTCCTCCTGTACTTACCGGCATCACCTGATAAGCCAAACCGGTCAGTTCAAAGTAGTCGTTCAGTCCAAGATAATAATCATCCCCTACCGTTACCGCGAAATAAACCGGACGTTTCCATTTGTTTTCATTGAGCATCTCTATAACCATCAGTTCACTCTTGGTCAAACGGGACTTACTGCTCAGGTCAAACATGATTTGAGGAACAATTTCATCTACACGGGTAGAGTCAAGTGTACCTGATTTTAGCACATCCTCTTTATTAACAGGAATAAACAACTGTTTAGATGGAATAATATTTTCACCCTCAATTTTAATTTCAGGATCCAGGGCAATTCTGAAAGCAGTTTTAACATCCAACGGTGTTTTTTGCACATCACGCACAGCAATTACTTCGTTGGTTCCGTATACATAATCTTTTGCTTGCCACGAGATAGGGAGCGGGCTCGACAAATAAGCCTCCCGTTTCATCTGATCGATATACCAGTCGGTTTGCAGGTAGCTAAGGTTACAAACCCGCACATCGGTACGGTTACCCTCCACTTCCTGGTTATACCACAAGGGGAAAGTATCATTATCGCCATTCGAAAAGATGATTGCATCTTCTTTACAGGATGTTAGATAGTTATGTCCAAAATCACGGGCCACATAGCGATTACTTCTGTCATGATCGTCCCAGTTTTCAACTGCCATCAGGGCAGGAACACCCAACGCAGCTACTGAAACCACAACAGACACAACTGTTTTCGGCAGGTATTTTTCGAAGAAACGAATCAGCCCGAGCACCCCAAGTCCAATCCAAATACTGAAAGCATAGAAAGAACCCGCGTAGGCATAATCCCGTTCACGGGGCTGATAAGGTGTCTGATTCAGGTAAATCACGATGGCTATACCTGTCAGGAAAAACAGCAGGGCTGTAATCCAGAACGAATGTTTGCCCTCTTTTCCACTGTAAATCAGAAACAAAATTCCGATAATACCCAGTAGTAGCGGCAACATATAATACTCATTTCTTCCTTTATTCTCTTTCAGTTCCGAAGGCAGATTGGTTTGATCACCCACTAACTTGTTATCAATAAACTTAATACCTGTAATCCAGTTGCCACGATCCACTTCCCCATGTCCCTGGATATCATTCTGGCGACCGCTGAAGTTCCACATGAAATACCTGAAATACATAAAGTTAAGCTGATAATTAAAAAAGAACTTCATGTTTTCTGCAAAAGTCGGCACGTACTCCGTTCTTTCCTGCCCGCAGTAATCAAACCGCACCCGTTTACCTTTCACTTCGCCCCATGATTTGTAAGCGCTTACGTGAGCAGGGCTTGAACTGTACATCCTCGGGAAGAACATATTGAAACGGTCGTCCATGATGTAATCCAGTTTATGACCCGTTACAAAATAGTGGTCTTTTTCATTGGCATCTGTTTTTGGAACCGGGGCATAGGAAGGATCACCTGTTTTATACATCGGGATACAGGTATTTCCTTTAATCTCGAGTTTAACAGGGGCATTGTATGCCTGGCCATATAATAAAGGTCTGTCGCCATACTGTTCCCTGTTCAGGTAGTATTTCAGGGCAAACACATTATCCGGCGAATTCTGATCCATCGGAGGATTGGCTGCAGAGCGGATAACAATTACCGTATAGGAAGAATAACCAATTAATATTACGGCAATCATCAGTAGCGCCGTGTTCAGCCAGCGGGCATTAACGAATTTCTTGTATTTAAAGAATAAATAAGTCAGCACAGCCACAATCAGGAAGCCCATAATAAAGTTTGAGCCGAAGAAGGGAATTCCGACAAATGTAATAGCAACCAGGAACGAAATAATCATCCTGGTGTAATGCTTTTGTGTATATGTTTCAAAAATCGACCAGGCTAAAATCGCTATGGTCAGCACGATGTACACATACATACCCGTATTGTAGGCAAAGCCGAAACCGTTTACGAACAACAATTCGAATTGACTGGCCACTTCCACGAATCCGGGGATGATACCGTACAGCACCGTTCCCAAAATAGCCACCGAAATCAGCATGGCACCGACAACGCCCCAGGGTGTTACTTTATAATTACGGAAATAATACACCAGACCGATAGCCGGGATAGCCAACAGGTTCAACAAGTGAACACCGATGGAGAGCCCCATCAGATAGGCAATCAAAATCAACCATTTATCAGAGCCCGGTTTATCGGCAACCCGTTCCCATTTCAGAATTAACCAGAAAACGACGGCAGTAAACAGCGAAGAATAAGCGTATACCTCCCCTTCAACAGCTGAGAACCAGAATGTATCTGAAAAAGTATAAGCCAATGCGCCCACCATACCGGCGCCAAGGATACCAACTACATTCGCGAACGTATAATCATCTTCATTTTTCGCGACCACTTTTCGGGCCAGGTGGGTGATTGTCCAGAACAAGAACAGGATAGTAAACGCACTCGCAATTGCCGATAACGCGTTGACCATCAAAGCCACTTGCGACGGATCAGAAGCGAAGAGCGAGAAAAAACGACCAGTCAGCATGAAAAACGGCGCTCCGGGGGGATGTCCCACGTCTAATTTGTAGGCAGATGAAATAAACTCGCCGCAGTCCCAGAAACTGGCTGTTGGTTCCATCGTCGAAAGGTAAGTCGCAGCAGCAATGGCAAATGCCAGCCATCCGAAAACATTGTTCAGCAATTTGAATCTTTTCATGTTGATGCAGAATTATTGTATAGATTGTGTCCTTCTTCTGATATGACTAATTTACTACTCTCATCCTAACGTAGCGAAGGATCAAAAAAACCGTTCAAAGATACAAAGAATATTCTTTTTAACAGATAAAAAACCATATATTTGTAAAAATTCACAAACTATAATATATGCTTGCTATCAGGTCATTTTCAGAACTTACGAGCCACTTACAACAGCTCAGCCAGCGCAAAAAATTAGTGATTGTAAACCCGGCTGATGCGAACTCGGTGGAGGCTATCACCCGTGCGGTCGACATGGGTTTTGTGAGCGTACAAATCATTGGCAATCCGAAAGACTATGACATTCAGTCGCTTGACAGGCAACAGAACATACAGTTTATCGACTGTAGCAATCCGGTAGATGCGTCGACCATGGCTGTTGAGATGGTTAAATCCGGCGCTACCGACATCCTCATGAAAGGACTTGTTAACACGGACATATTGCTGCATGCCGTGTTGAAAAAAGGGACCGGACTGGTGCCGTTTGGCAACGTGGTAACTTTCATAGCTGCCATAGAAATCCCAGGCTACCCTAAATTATTGTTTATTACTGATCCGGCCGTGATACCGGAACCAAATGTGAGGCAACGCACCGCCATTATCCGCTACGCCATTGATACGGCAAGAAATTTTGGCATCAGCCAACCCAAAGTAGCCTTGTTGCACGGTACTGAAAAAATGAACCCAAAACTCAATTTCATGTCTGATTATAAAAAAATGCTTGAACTGGGGCAAGCAGGTGAATTTGGCGATGCCATTGTCGCTGGTCCGTTGGATTTATTCTTAGCCATTAATCCGGAATTAGGCAAAATCAAACAAGTCGACTCCCCCATTGCGGGCGATGCGGATATTTTAATTTTCCCAAGTTTCGTTTCGGCGAATATTTTTTACAAAAGTATGGTTACCTTTGCACACGCGGAAATCGGGGGTATGTTGTTCGGCACGGAAAAGCCCGTAGTACTCACCTCCCGCAGCGATAGCGCAGCAACGAAGTTCAACAGCATCGCGCTGGCGTGTTTGATGTAAGATAATGAATGAACTGCAATTGAAGAGGAGATCCTTCGCTTTGCTTCGTTCAGGATGACAAAAGAATTATAAAATGGCAAAAAACAGAAGACCACATCCCATTCACGAGAAAATTCAGATTACCGACATTGCCGCTGAGGGTAAAGCCCTGGCCCGTGTCAACGAAAAAGTAGTTTTTGTACCGCACGTCATCCCCGGCGATGTGGTTGACTTGCAGGTTACCAAAAAGAAAAGTGCTTACTTAGAAGCACGTGCCATTCGTTTTCATGAATATTCGAAAGACAGGACAGAGCCGGTATGTGAGCATTTCGGAACCTGTGGGGGATGTAAGTGGCAGATGTTGCCTTACAGTCAACAACTTGCCTACAAACAAAAACAGGTGGTGGACAACCTGACCCGTATCGGAAAAATAGAACTCCCTGACATTACACCCATACTGGGCTCTGAAAGCACCGAATTCTATCGCAACAAACTCGAATTTACTTTCTCCAATAAAAAATGGCTTACTTCTGAAGAGATGAATCTCGGTCAGGAGCAAAACATGAATGGCGTGGGTTTTCACATCCCGGGCATGTTCGACAAGGTACTCGACATCCACAAATGCTGGTTACAGGACGACATTTCGAATCAGTTGCGCAATGAAATCAGGGATTATGCTTTCAAAAACAGACTGACTTTCTTCGACTTAAGGAAACAGGAAGGTTTCCTGCGTACCATGATGGTTCGTACCAGCACCACGGGAGAACTGATGCTGATCGTGGTTTTCTTTCACGAAGATAAAGTGGCCAGAGAAGCCTTACTGCAACATCTGGCAGATAAATTTCCGCAAATAACTTCACTTTTATACATCATCAATTCAAAGGCCAACGATACCATCACCGATCAGGAAGTGTTTGTTTTCAAGGGTTCCGATTGCATTTACGAAGACATGGAAGGATTGAAATTCAAAATCGGTCCGAAAAGCTTTTATCAAACGAACTCCAAACAGGCTTACGAACTTTACAAAATTACGAGAACTTACGCTGGTCTTACCGGAAATGAGATCGTATATGACTTATATACAGGTACCGGAACAATTGCCAACTTCGTTGCACACCAAGCCAAACAGGTTATCGGTATCGAATATGTCCCTGAAGCTATCGAAGATGCTAAAGAAAATTCGCGACTGAACAAAATCGACAATACTTTGTTTTACGCAGGAGACATGAAGGATATCCTGAATCAGGAATTCATACTGCAACACGGTAAACCGGATGTGATTATCACCGATCCGCCCCGCGCCGGAATGCACAATGATGTGATTGACGCCATCCTTTTTGCCGCGCCCAAACGTGTTGTATATGTTAGCTGCAATCCTGCGACACAGGCACGTGACCTGAGTCTGCTCGACAAAGCTTACCGGGTTACCAATGTTCAGCCGGTGGACATGTTTCCGCATACCCACCATGTAGAGAACGTGGTACTGCTGGAATTCAGGGAGTAAAAAATCTCGCAGCTGCAACGCGTTTACAGTTAATTTAACCACTTATGTTTCTCAATGCGACTGATGTGGTTATTCTTTTTTAAAAGTTATGTTGCAGGACATCATCGTCATACTGATTATCACCGCTGCCGTAGCATATACCATATATGCTGTGGTCAAATCCCTGCGCTCAAAAAGTGCCTCTAACTGTGATGACTGTACCGGCTGCGACATCAAACATGAAATTCTGAAAAATTACGAAAAGAACAAAGATAAAGAACCTTTTCATTGCGGCGATTTCAACAAACGGTGAAACATCGGCACAATATTTTGCAAGAAAAGTTAATTAATATTTGTTTTTCAGTTTGAAATGGTTTAAATTTGGGCAAAAGAGTTTAAATATTTATAAACCACAAAAGGCACAAAAGATTAGTTTTATTCACTATTGCTCTTTTGTGTTTCCTTAGTTTCCTTTTGTGCCTTTTGTGGTAAAAAAAATAAATACTATAATATGAAGATACACGAATATCAGGCAAAAGAATTTTTCTCCAGGTACCGCATTCCCATCACGAAGGAAAAGGTTTGTTATACGATTGATGAAGTTTCAGAAGCAGCAGGAGAACTGGGATTTCCGGTCGTGGTCAAAGCACAGGTATTGGTTGGCGGTCGCGGAAAAGCAGGCGGGGTGAAATTAGCCAAAAGCATGGAAGAAGCCAGAGCTGCTGCCGGTAAAATCCTCGGCATGGACATCAAGGGTTGCACAGTTGAAAAAGTACTGGTGGCTGAAGGCATCAAATTCAATTCCGAGTTTTACGTCGGACTCACCATCGACCGCAATTCCAAATCAGTTATCTTCATGGCCAGTGCTGAAGGCGGTGTTGAAATTGAAGAGGTCGCCAAAGAAAATCCTGACGCCATTCACAAGTTCAATATCGACCCCGATCTGGGGATGACACCTTTCGTGGCTCGTAAAATTGCATTCAAACTTTTTGATAACATAAACCTGGTAAAACAAGCGGTAGATATGTTCCAGAAACTCTATCAGCTTTTTATCAACACAGATGCTTCGTTGGTTGAAATCAATCCACTCGTAATAACCGATGATGGTAAACTGCTGGCGTTGGATGGCAAAATGAATTTCGACGACAACGCGCTTTACCGCCAACCTGCGATTGCCGCCCTCAACGAGCCCGATGAAGATGAAAAGAAAGAAATCGAAGCGAAGGAAAAGGGGTTGTCTTATATCCGGCTCGACGGCACCATCGGTTGTATGGTCAACGGCGCAGGTTTAGCCATGGCAACCATGGATTTAATTCAGTACTTTGGAGGACAACCGGCCAATTTCTTAGACATCGGTGGAAGTTCAAGTCCGCAAAAGGTGGTAGATGCCATGAAACTACTGATGTCTGACAAGAACGTACATGTAGTGATGATCAACATCTTCGGCGGCATTACCCGTTGTGATGATGTAGCAAAGGGGTTGATAACCGCGCTGAATCAGATTGAGGTGAACATCCCGATTGTGGTTCGCCTTTCCGGCACCAATGCCAAAGAAGGATTGGAAATCATCAAACAGGCCAATCTTCCGGTGGTCAACACCATGAGCGAAGCAGCACAGGAAGCCATGCGCCTTTGTAAGGGTTGCAGTCAGGAAAAACATTAACCGTCGAATTCAAAAAAACTACGCAGATGAGCATATTAATCAATAAAAACACGAAATTATTAGTGCAGGGAATTACCGGCAGGGATGGCAGTTTTCACACTTCCAAGATGAAAGCCTATGGCACCAACATCGTCGCAGGTGTTTCACCCGGCAAGGGAGGTCAGAGCTACGAAGGTATCCCGATTTTCAATACCGTTGAAGATGCCGTGAAAGCTACCGGTGCCAATACTTCAATTATATTTGTCCCGGCACCTTTTGCCGGCGATGCAATTTTAGAAGCAGCCGAAGGAGGTATCGAACTCGTGGTTTGTATTTCGGAAGGCGTTCCGACTCTCGACATGGTGAAAGCAACCGCTTACCTGAAGAAAAAAGGCGTGAAGCTGATTGGCGCCAACTGTCCGGGACTCATCACCCCCGATGAAGCGCTCGTGGGTATCCTGCCCGGCAATATCTTTATGAAAGGTAATGTGGGACTGATGAGCCGCAGTGGCACATTGACTTACGAGATGGTAAATCAACTGACAACCAATGGTATAGGACAAAGCACCTGTGTAGGTATCGGCGGCGACCCGGTAGCAGGTTTGTATTATCAGGAGTTGTTGCAGATGTTTGAAGACGACCCCGAAACCGAAGCTATCGTGTTAATCGGCGAAATCGGCGGTGATGCTGAAGAACGTGCAGCCCAGTATATCAGGGAAAAAATCAGCAAGCCAGTCGTAGCTTTCATAGCCGGACAAACAGCTCCTCCGGGCAAGCGCATGGGACACGCTGGCGCCATCATTTCAAGTGGTAGCGGCACAGCTGCCGAGAAAATCGCGGCCTTTGAAGCAGTCGGTGTTCCCGTCGCAAGGCGGCCGGTAGAAATCCCGGCATTGGTGAAACAGCTACTGGCGAAGAGAAATTAATAGCCCCTAAGGGGCGCAATATCTTAGCGTTTACTACCTCGCGGGTATATACGAGGTAGTATAATCCATCGCAATATAATGGAAGACAATATAAAATAATTTCATTTTTCATCATGAAAGCATGATTGGGTTTAGGGTTTTTTTGTATATTCCCGATTATCCATCACGAGATACCATGTACTTCCCGACATCGTTGGTGCTTCATTAATAATCAGCTTCTTAAAACCGATTTTCAGCGTCGAATCATTTAACACGAAAGGTCCGTTATAACTTACGGCTGAATACGAATTTCCGGAATTTGTCCGCTCTTCATAGTAACTTCTTCCGCTGGACTTTACTTCTAATGTATATGTTAAATTTCCATTAACATTGGTCCATACGCCGATGTAATCAGCATGTTCTGCAATGTTGGTTTTTTCACAACTTAAGAGGAAGAATGTTGAGAATAAAATTAAAAGTGTTTTTTTCATGGGATGAAGTAAATTTATGATTTTTTCAGTCCAAAGATATAAACTAATTTTTATATAATTAAAAAATTGTGGAGGTTTTTGTGGCAATCAAGTTATAAATCAAGTTGGGGTAGGTGGATTGTGCAGACCCATCTCACTAAAGTTGATGGTTACAATCAAGTTGGAAATCAAGTTGTAGCTAATGAGGTTATGTGCATATCACTGAAGTCTG
>JAYFPG010000076.1:0-50111 GCA_034928085.1 Paludibacter sp. | reverse complement strand
TATCATTAACTGATAAAACTCATCTTAGAGACCTCTTCGATAGAACTAAATTTCAAAATATCAAAGATCGTTTTAGGCTTAATGAGCCAAATTTATTTAATTTTTAATTCGTCCCAATTTTTAATGGGACACTAGTGTGATTACTTATCAATTAAAAAGGAATCTGTTGGTTCCAGATGAATCGCGTCCTAAATTAACAAATTGCATGGTGTGAAGAGGAGTTATAAGAAAGAAAAGATATTGCATATGGTTCTAGAATATTGTATATTTGCAAAATAAAATAGCGATCGCACGGCTGAATAAAATAGTTTTTGCTCGCAATGATAAAAAAGTAATCACTCGACTAAAAAGAAAAGTAAATATCCAAATATAAATGGCAACACTTCAAGAAAGATTGGCAGATTCCTTAAAAGAGTTGCAGAAATTGCAAAATAAGAATGGACTTGCAGTAATTAAGTCTACCGATCTATCACGAACTCACTTAGGAAGATTAGTAAAAAACGGATTTATCCAAGAAGTGATGAAGGGATGGTACATTTCATCACGACCAGATAGTACCCCTGGCGATACAACAAACTGGTACACTACGTATTGGTTCTTTATCTCCGAGTATGCAAATACCAGATTCGGGGACAAATGGTGTTTATCTGCAGATCAGTCATTAGCGTTTTATAGCGGAAATAGAACCGTGCCAAAGCAAGTAATAATACGCACATCAAAAGGAGCAAGCAATATTGTAAATTTACTACATGATACATCAATCCTCTACTTTCAGGCATCAATAGCAAACCCAATTTCTAAAGAGCCGAAATTTGGTCTTAACATTTACTCCTTAACGGAAGCGTTGATTGAGTGTAGCCCTGATTTTTTCAGATTAGATAGTGTTTCTGCACGAACTTGTTTGTCAATGGTGTCGGACGTGGGTGATATCCTGAAGATTGTTCTTGAAAAAGGACAGACAACAAAAGCAGGACGATTAGCCGGAGCATTCCGAAATATCGGTCATACATCGGCTGCAGATGAAATAATGAGCACTATGAAAAGCATGGGTTATGACATTAGAGAAGAAGACCCTTTTTCAGACCAAAGTGCAATTACTTATTCACGCATAGTATCTCCTTATGTAATGAGATTGAAGTTAATGTGGAGTAAGATGCGAGATGTCGTTATCACCAACTTTCCTGAAATACAACGCGCTCATACGAACATAGAGGCTTGCCTAAAGGATATTGATGCTCAATATAAGTTAGATGCTTATCACTCACTTTCTATTGAAGGATATAAAGTAACAGATGAACTGATAGAAAAAGTAAAAGTCGGAAACTGGAAACCTGACCAAGATTCTTCCGATGCAGAACAACGGAACGCTATGGCTGCCCGTGGCTATTGGCAAGCATTCCAAGCCGTGAAAGAAAGCGTTAAAAATATTTTAGGTGGAGATAATCCCGGCGAGATTGTAAATAATGACCACAGAGTGTGGTATCGTGAATTATTCGCTCCAAGTGTAGCAGTCGGTTTGTTGAAGGCTTCTGATTTAACCGGATATAGGACGAATCAAGTCTATATTCGTGGCTCTATGCACACGCCATTAAATCCGGATGCAGTTAGAGAAGCGATGCCAGTATTATTTGAGTTAATAAAAAACGAGCCTGATGCCAGAGTAAGAACCGTTTTAGGACATTTCATTTTTGTATATATCCACCCTTATATGGATGGCAATGGTCGTATAGCTCGTTTCTTGATGAATGCTATGTTAATTTCCGGCGGATATAACTGGACTATTATTCCAGTTGAAAAGCGGCAGGAATATATGGTTGCTTTAGAAAAAGCCAGCGTGAATGAGGATATTTCTGATTTTACATTGTTTTTGGCATCCTTAGTAAAAACGAAGTTGAAATGATGCAAACCAACCTGCAATTTGCCGGTTCATTGTATGCCGGCTATGATTTAAAGTATGATTATGCCGAAAATTCCCAACAAATTCGTAATATTGCAGATTCAAGCTACCGGCGTGCGGATAACGATTCGATTGCACCGGTAATTGTGAAAAAGAATTACGGCTACGATGCCAATGGCAACCTGACCTACATTGCTATAGGAAAACAACTTAACGGCGATAGTACTGCCTTACAGGCTACGGGCATCAGGAAGTTGCTCTGGGACGAAGAAAACCGTCTGCTGGCCATCAACGACAATGGCTTCGTGAGTAATTACTGGTACGATGCAAACGGCGAACGAGCGGTGAAGATGAGCGCTGAGAACGAAGGTGTGTTTGTAAACGGAGTGCAGGCTGTAGGAAAAACTGGCAACGCTAAATTTACAGCTTACATCAGTCCGTACATGGTAGTAAACAGCGGCGGCTGGTACTCCAAGCAGGAGTGTACACCTGTTATATGTCTTCCAGCGACAAACAAACCATCTCAATTTTATACTTAGGCAGCAGTTTATTTTTCAGCTGTTCCACCTTTGCAGCCAGTAACTCGGGTTTAAAATTCTTTTGCTGTCGTTTTACTTCTGCTATAACAGCTTGATTTCTCTCCAATTTCAGGGCAACAATATCAATTTCATTCTGATTTCCTTTTGGCTCCCACCATGAACCAATGGCACGATACTGAAAACTTTCGGCAAATTGCTGCTTAAAGTATCGTTCAAGTATAACACCCGAATAAGTCGGATAATCAGATTTGATTATCGCCTGTAAACCGATAAAGTTCTTTATCTCTATTAACGAACGATGTCGGTCGAAATAATTGAACCAAAATCGAATGAAATTGTCTTGTATTTCGTATCGGACGGCTTGACTTCCTTCTTTTGCCATTATCGGGCGTTGACGAACAATGATATTGTAATCTTCAATTAAACGCTTAATTTGCCCGCCAATACTTTTATCGCCTAAAGCCGACTCTATTTCAGGTTGAGTATTGATGCCGCCCGAAACAGCACTCAGAATAGAAAAATAGGTTGCATAGTTCTTACCAAACTCTTCTATCAGCAGGTTCTTTCCTTCGTCGGTGAAGGGAGAGTTTTCCCGAACCATAAACGAAATCATCTCGTCTATATTCAAAGTTACGTTATCACAGAAAAGTTCAACATACTTGGGCACTCCGCCGGTAAAAGTATAAAGTGCAAGCAAGTCGTCATTAGTATAGTTGGGGTTGTAATCGCGCATGATCTCTTTTAAGGTGGTCAAATCAAACGCTGATAGCTTGATGATGTTGTCTGCTCTGCCAAATAGCGGCTCTTTATTGTTCTGAAATATTTTCTGCATCAATGAATAAACTGAACCGGAAACAATCAGATTCAATTTGGATCTTTTACGATAGGTATCCCATAGGTGTTGCATGTCACTGTACACCGACGCATTAATATTATAAAACTCCTGAAACTCATCAATAACCAGATTGAATGGTTTTTGTATAGCAAGTTCCATCAAATATTGGAACAAGGATCGGAATGTGCGGATTTCTGTCGGCACAAATGCATCAAGTGATTGACTGATAACAGGAATAAATTCCGAACAAAGTGTAGCTTCGCTTTTACGACCGACAAACAGATAGACGGTCGGCAAATCTTCGATCGATTTCATAATAAGACTTGTTTTCCCTATCCTCCTTCTTCCGGTTACAACTGTCAAACGTGAATGATCACTGAACGACAAATTCTGAATTCGTCGCAGTTCAGCTAACTCGCTTATTCTATTGTAAAATTTCATATTAATGTTTTTATTATGGCCGTAACAGTTACAGCGGTTACAAAGATATTAAAAAGTTTAGATATCCAATTTTTTCTGTCGAAAGTTGTCATTTTGACCTCCCCCCTAAAAACCGGACCATATAAAATTGAGTCTCAGAGAAGCTTACAAAAGGTTCAAATATTCTTCACAAATTCTGAGGGTGTAATGTTAAATTGTTTTTTAAACACTTTTGTAAAGTAGCCGGGATCGGAGAATCCCACAGCATAGGCCGTTTCAGAAATATTCCGGCCTTTTATCAGCAAATCACGGGCGTGTTTCATGCGTAATTCGCGAATATAATCAATCACCGATGTATTAAGCAAATTCTTACATTTGACATGCAAAACCGATCTGCTGATATTAAGCGATTTTGTAATTTCCGAGACAGAGAAAAACGGGTTATTCATGTTTTCCTCAATTAATTTATTCAGTCTTTTCACAAACGCACTATCACGTTCGTTACTAAATATCTCAGAAATGTCATTTTGAGGATTATCTTTGAAGATCTGAATGTTGTTATCGCGGGTATTGATAATATTCTCGACTTGTTTCTCCAGGATCTGCGCATTGAAAGGTTTTTCAATGTAATAGTCTGCCCCCATCTCGTAACCCTCCAACTTATCATCGGTACCGGTTTTAGCTGTCAGTAAAATAACAGGAATATGGCAAGTAGAAAAACTCTCCTTTAGTTTTTTACAGAGCTCAAAACCAGTCATTACAGGCATCATCACGTCGCTCACCACCAAATCAGGATATTCTCTGCGTGCTATATCAAGGGCAACTTTCCCGTTTTCAGCAGTCAATATCCGGTATTGGGGTTTAAATATATCACTCATAAATTTAAGCATCTCCTCATTATCATCAACCAGAAGCAAGGTTTTTACCGATTCATTGAAGTTCTTCATTAAGGTATTAACCTTTTCTACTACGTCATTCTCAATCGTGATGAAATTGTAATTTTTAAGATACTCCTTATCCACAATTACCTGAGACTTTTCATCGTTAGAATAAGATTTTTCAGAAACATCAATCATAACCTTGAATACACTTCCGTTTTCTAAAGAACTTTGTACTTCGATGTTGCCTTTATGCAAATTAACCAAACGCTTTGTCAACGATAACCCGATTCCTGATCCCCGTACATTTGAATGAGGATCTGCCTGAAAATAATTCTCAAAGATACGATCCAGATTTTCTTTACTGATGCCGATACCATTGTCTGTAACCTCTATCAGCAGCAATAATTTATCATCATCGCTATCAATCAGGCTTGCCTGAATTGATATTTTCCCTTTTGCAGGTGTGAACTTAAATGAATTAGATAATAAATTATAGACAATTTTTTCAACATTAGGAATAGAAAACCACACATCTTCTCCGTTATCTTCAATCATGATTTTATATTCAATTTCTTTCTCATTAGCCAATAAGGTAAACATATTAGAGATATTCCGGATAAAATCAAGGACATTGCCTTTCTGGAGCAATAATTTTTCTTTACCTATCTCAATTTTACTAAATGCCATCAATTCATCTACAATCCGGGTCATCCTCTGTGCATTTCTTAAGATTACATCCATCGTTTCCTTTGTAACTCCCGCATCGGTTTTTCTTTCAATAATCCTTTGCAGAGGAGTCAATATTAGTGTAAGCGGGGTTTTCAACTCATGAGAGACATTGGTGAAAAAATCCATTTTTGTTTTGTTGATTTCTTCAATTTTATTTCTCTCCATTCTTTCTAATTGTATCTGATTCTTTTCTTGTTGACGGATACTTAAAAAACGAAAAATAAGACCAGCTATCGCCAACAGTGATATTACATAAAGCAGATATGCCCAACCGGACCTATAAAAGGGAGGTTTAATAGTTATCAACAAGGACCGGACATCAGCCTCGTCCCAGTTATTATTATTCAAAATCGCCCTGACGCTGAAAGTATAACTTCCCGGGGGAAGTTTTGAGTAATTCACCCTGCGTTGGTCACCTAACACATTCCAGTCTTTATCTACTCCATCCATTTTAACAGCATATCTTATACTTTTGGAATGTCCATAAGATATAGCAGCATATTCAATGGCAAAAGCATTTGCCTGTCGATAGTCAAGTTGAATCTTTTCTGTTTCTTCCAGGTTTGTTTTGAGGGGTGAATTTTGAGTTCCGGCAACCACCTCCTCTCCCAAAATAAACAACTTCGAAAGCACCACCTTAGGTTTTATCCTTTTTTGACCCATCAGTTCGGGGTTAAATGAAATCAGCCCGTTAATCGTACCAAAAAACAATAAGCCTTCAGCGGTTTTTAGGGCTGAGTTATAATTAAACTGATCCGTCCTGAGTCCATCTTCTTTTGTAAAATGATCCATTTTAAAGTCTAACAGATTCATCCGTACAAGTCCCTTCTCCGTGCTAATCCAGAGCTTTTTGTTGTCATCTTCTACAATTGCAGAAACACACATTCCGGGCACATCAAATTGTTTAAAAGCCTCTGTTTCCTTATTAAAAAGATACAATCCTCCCATGTTTGTCCCAACCCATATATTGTTAAATGAATCCTCATAGGTTATCATGATGGTATTGTCGTGCAAAGCATTCTCATGAGAACCTGCACTGTACTGTTTAATCGTTTTTGTTTCTTTGTCGAAACAGAAAAGCCCATCTGTTCTGGAAGAAACCCAGATCTTGCCTTCACTGTCAATCATCAGGTTATAAATAAATTTTCTGGATAAAACCGGATGATCAATGACATAAAACTCCTTACGGCGCGGGTCATACAAATTTAGCCCGGCAGTAGTTCCAATATAAATAATCCCGTCTTCATCCTGAACAAAACAAAATATCATATTGCTTTTGAGGGCAGATGTATTATCAGTATTTATGCGGGTGATATTGTTGGTACTCAAATTCATCACATTAATTCCGCCTTCAAAACTTCCGATCCAGAGGTTATTTTCCCTGTCTTTCATGAGTGCATGGACATTGTTGTTAGAGAGTCCGGTTAGCGCCCCTCTGACATGTTTTATGTGCACAAATTTCTCAGTTTGCTTATTGAATTTATTTAACCCCCCATCTTCGGTAGCAAGCCACAGATTATTTCCATCTTCAATTATCTGACGAACAGCTTTGCCACTTACATTCTGCGGGAAATTGCCCGGAGCATAGTAATTGACCTGTTGATGATCATTATATAAAATGTTTATTCCGCCAAAAAAGGTACCAAACCATAAGTTTCTATCTTTATCTTTAAATATTGAATAAAACGCATCATCATTTATTCCAAGCGGGTTGTAATAGTCTTGCTTGAAAGACCTGACTATTTCCTGTGTTCTGATATCAATCACACGCAAGCCGTTTTCTCCCCCTATCCACAAATAATGATTATCATCTTCTTCCATGGCACGTATGATGGTAATATCATATCCGGTTTGTTCATTCATCTGCTTAAATTCACCGGTTTTGGTGTTTAAAAAAATCACCCCGTCCCCAAAGGTGCCTATCCACAGATTATTTTGAGAATCAACCAGCATTTCTCTAACCTTTATGACTCTCCCCTTAGAAAAATACTGCTTAACATCGTATTGAACAACATTGTTGTTATTTAAATCAATCCTCGAAAGTCCTTCATCACCGATAGTCCAAAGTCTGTTATTATTATCAGTAGCTATCTCATAAATCCGCGAAGTATCACTGGCAGGCTTTCCTGGTGTAAATTTGATAAATTTATCACGCTGGCTATCGAGCACAAAAATATTTCTCTCGGTTAAACAAAAAAAACGACCGTCTGTACTTTCCCCAAATCTCCACACCAGATTTTCATCTATGTAAACATGTTCCAGCATATCTCTTTCCGGAGCATATCTGAATAACATATCATTCATTATCACCCACATGTCGCCAGTTTTTGTGGCACATATTTCCCGGGTTCCGTAGCTGTTAATTCCGTAAATTGAGGTTGTGTCGGTTCGCAGCGCTTTTATATTATACCCATCGTATTTATATAAGCCTTTTCTGGTGCCAATCCAAATGTATCCTTTTTTATCTTGCTTGATAACGGTTACATGGTTATACGGAAGCCCTTCATTGATAGTGAAGTGTCTGAATTGCATGTTGTCGCTAAGACCATACAAATTCAACCCTGTTCCAACAAGGAAAAAAATAAGAAAAACTATGCTGCCTTTCATGCCAGATTTATTAAAATCCTTTCAAACTAACTTATCCACAGACCGAACTTTGTCTTCGACGTCAAAGTTAGCAAATTTAATATTAAAATTCTGGTATATTTATCTGATATTCTGGTAAAATTATGCTGCAACCCTATTTGTTTCAAATGAAGAATAGTGGATTTTTCCCCTGATAATGGGGGTCTGTAAAACATCGTACATTTTTCCTTGTATTGCACACAAATCTCCTATTTGTTTTATTATATACACGCTAATTTTGTTACGTACAAAATTCATTTTTTAATCAAACAATTAAATTTACTACAATGAAAAAAATCATTACTTCTTTCCTGGGATTGTGCTTAATGGCACTCACAACTATGCTTACGGCACAAAATACGGTTTATGTAAACACAACCGGAGACGACTCGAATGACGGGCTTACTGAAATTACTCCTGTAAAAACTTTTGCTTACGCGGTCTCTATTGCAAATGCAGGGACTAATTTTACTGAGATTGTACTTGCTCCCGGAACTTATGAGGAAACGGTTACCGCTGAACTTTCAACTGCTAACTGCCCGACTTTGCTTATCAGGGGCGAATCTGCCAAAACAACCATCATCCAGAGAACTGGTACAGGCAGGATTATTAATACGCTCAATGGATATCTCACATCATCCAACTCACTCACGATTAGGGATGTAACATTAAGAGATGCTAATGTAACCAATTTGCAGGGAGCTGCTATTTATTTCTCCCGTACCGGAAACATGACCAGCAACCTTACGCTCGAAAGGGTTATTTTTGAAAACAACACGATAACTTCCGGAACAGCTACTTCAAATGGTGGTGCATTCTTCTTTAACGGAAACCAACTCACGGTAACCGACTGCTATTTTAAAGACAATAAAGTCTTTAAATCCGGAACTAACAATCCACAAGGAGGAGCGGTTACCATCGCAACTTTGGCTTCAACAGACGGACTTTTTGCCACTTTTACGAATACTACTTTCGAAGGAAATGAGGCCTATACATCCGGAGGTGCACTTTTCTTCAATAATGTTGGTGCACGACTGGAAACTTCGCCCAACTCTTATGTAAACTTCGTTAACTGTACATTCCTCAACAACAAGGCTACAAACACTGGTACAACAGGTGGAGCTGTAAACTTAACCTCAGGAGCTAACGCTGCCTACCACTTAATGGATTATAAACTTGTTAATTGTACCTTCCTTAATAACAGCTCAGAAGGGACAAATTCCAAAAACACACTGATGTTGAACGGCAACCGTTATAACAGCGCGACCATGGTAAATAACTTGATTGTTCCGCTTAGCACTGCATCTACAGGCGATGTTTTTGGCGGCAATTTCGCAACTAATGAAAGATTAATTGGTAGCAACAACCTGATTGGAGGAAGCATCAACACGACTTATATTACCAGTTCCTATTTCAGGACTGATTCTGTAGCCAATAACAACCTGATTGGCTGGAGAGAAGATTTCTTTATTAACTCCACACTAACCGACAATTCTACAGCAACGGTATTTGCGGTTCCTTATCTCGAACTCAATTCCGGCTCTAAAGCCATCAATTTTGGCGTAAGCAGCTATGGTGACCCCAATATTGTTCCGGCAACTGACGTCAGAGGTATTGCGGCTTACGGAGCAAGTAAAGATATCGGCGCTTTTGAATTTAATTCTCCTTCAACAGCAACTACTACGCTATCGGGAAATGACCAGATTAAACTTTACCCGAATCCGGTTCAATCAGTATTCTATTTAGATGCGAAAGAAATCGCTAAAGTCGATATCTTCACGCTCAACGGGATGAAAATCCAAACTATTAAAAATCCGCAGGGGGGTATTGATGCTTCCGGATTGACACAGGGTATGTACCTGATACACATTTATACTGAAAACGGAACATTTACAAAGTCATTTGTAAAATTATAATCCATCCTGAAGAAACACCAACATTTTTTATCCTGAATTGATAACTAATGTTGGTGTTTCTCAGCACATTTTCCATTATGGAGTAGCCTTAGCCAGGAACAACAAGACAAATCGGATCATATTATGACTATTTATGCTGCTGTAATCGACCGGCTGGATCAAAGTATCGGACGACTTGTTGATGAATTAAACGCGAAAGGAGTTTACGACAACACTTTCATTATATTACTTTCTGATAACGGAGGTAACGCGGAAGACGGAACATTTGGTAAATATACAGGAACCAATCCGGGGGATCATGCTTCTGACATCTGGATTGGACATGCCTGGGCCGAGCTGAGCCGAAGTGGCAATTATTCAACCTTGATAAAGACTGAACATAATGACCTATAAAATCAATTTCATAACACTCATCATGGTGATGGCTATCAGCTCTTCAAATTTATTCAGGGCAAATGCATTTTCGCCACAAAAACTAAACCCGGCGGGAGTTAATGTCGTTTTCGATAACGCCATAACAACCTACAATAATCAGCATCTCGTGGTCGCCGGCAATGAGCAAACCGGACAAAAATTATTCTTTATAGCTAATCATCCTTCTTATGGAGATGAATTATGGGTATCGGACGGGACGACTACAGGGACAAAAATGGTAAAAGACATTTATCCCGGAACGTATGGTTCAGGCATAAAACACCTGACAGCTTTTGGTGATAAAGTAGTCTTTCAGGCAAGAGAAGATGATGCGTCCGGATATGAACCCTGGATCTCCGACGGCACTGCAACGGGAACCTACATGATCAAAGATTTGCATCCTGGTAAGTCCAGACCTGCGATGTTCGCGCAACTCAACAACAGTCAGTTTGTCTTTGCAGCCAGAGATTGTGACAGTGACGCTGCCGGAGCCATGGGGCAATACTGGCTGTGGATATCCGACGGCACTGAAACCGGTACACATTTACTCAAACAGATAAGTGCTTATCTGCCCGGTAATTTCGAGAAAACCTACGGACTTCATTTTCTTACCGCTGCAAATAAATTATTCTTCCGGGCTACCGATTTAGCGGAAACAAAAGGAAGTGAACTCTGGACTACTGACGGAAGTGCAGGAGGTACGAATTTGGTTCAGGATATAAACAATATCCCCGGCAGTGTTGCCGGCACCACAAATTCTGCAAATCCTTCCCGGATGATGAATTGTAATGACCAGCAATTATTCTTTACTGCTGATGAATCTGGCGAAAGCGGTGTTCCCTGGTCGGTCAACCCCAACACACTGGAGACTAAAAGACTGGTTGCCCCGGGCAAATACGGTACAAATGCCAGTAGTCCTTTTTTATACGGCAACAAGGTGTTCTTTAGCGCCTACTTAAATGACGATTCTGGTAATGAATTGTTTTGCTGGGATATTAATTCAGAGGCTGCAACTTTCCTGAAAGAAATCAATCCCGGTAGTGCCGATTGTGGTTTCTCGGGGATGGGTATCATCAGTGACAGGATGTTTTTCAAAAGCAAACCGGGGGGAGGCAGTATTTTTCGTTTGTTTTATACAGATGGTAGCGCTTCATCTACCACGCAATATCCTCATGCAACTTCGGTTGTCTTAACCGAAGACACTGAAGCTGAGGTAGTGGCAAACAGTTTGTTTTTTACCGCAATCAATGGCATCTATCAATTAACTGATATAACCAGTTCTCCTTTATTAGTTGATGCTGTTCAACCCGGGGATAAAATTCACAGTCTTCGTAAGTTAAATGGCAAGGTACTGTATATTCGTGAAAGTGAAAATGCCATTTATATCCTTGATGATAGCTCTTTTGAACAAACGTCTATCTATGTAAGTCCGGGAGGAAACGACTCAAATGACGGGCTGACTGAATATGCGCCTCTAAAAACATTCGGAAAAGCCATTGAAGTTGTCAATAACAGCAACGGAGAGATTACTGAAATCATGCTGGCAGCAGGCACATACATAGAGTCGGGAGCCTCAGCAACATTAAGTAGTACTTTACCAAATCTGACAATCAGGGGTGAATCAGCCAAAACTACCATCATCAAAAGGGATGGAGAAGGCCGAATCATCAATACCTCCGATTCATACCTAACTTCATCCAACAACTTAACAATTCGTGACCTGACATTGAGAGATGCCACGGTAACAAACCAACAGGGTGGAGCCATCTATTTTTCACGAACCGGAAATATGCACAGCAACCTTACGCTTGAAAGGGTTGTTTTTGAGAACAATACCATTAATTCAGGCTCAGGCACTTCAAATGGGGGGGCAATCTTCTTTAACGGAAGTCAACTTACGGTAACGAACTGCCATTTTAAAAATAATAAGGTGTTGAAAGCAGGATCAAACAACCCACAGGGAGGAGCTGTTACATTAGCAACACTAAGTGCGACAAACGGAATTTTTGCTACTTTTACGAACAGTACTTTTGAGGGAAATGAAGCATACGTTTCAGGAGGAGCTGTTTTCTTTAACAACGTGGGAACACGACTTGATACTTCCCCTAACTCTTACATAAATTTCGTTAACTGTACCTTCCTCAACAACAAGGCGACAAATTTCGCAACAACAGGTGGAGCAGTTAATTTAACTTCAGGAGCTACGTCAACCTTTCATTTAATGGAGTATAAAATTGTCAATTGCACGTTTCTGAATAATAGTTCAGCCGGAACAAGCTCTATAAGTACGATGACATTAAATGGCAACAGGTATGAAAATGCGATTCTGGTAAATAATTTGATTGTTCCGCTCAGCACGGCTTCTTCGGGTGATGTTTTGGGTGCAAACCAAACTACCAACGAAAAACTAAAAGGAAGTAATAACCTGATAGGAGGAAGTATAAGTACCTCATTTATTAACAGTTCATTCTTCCGGTCAGACTCAATTGTCAATAATAACCTGATAGGTTGGAGGGACGATTTCTTTATCAATGCTGAACTAACCGACAATTCCACTGAAACAACATTTGCTGTACCGTTTCTTGAACTGAATGCTGGTTCTAAAGCCATCAATTGGGGTACAAGCAGTTATGGAACCCCCAATATTGTTCCGGCAACAGATTTAAGAGGCGCTCCTGTCTACGGTACAGGAAAGGATATTGGTGCTTATGAATATAATCTGTCCTGGACAAATCTGAATGAAAACCCCGTAAACGAAAGAATTAATATATACCCCAATCCGGCAAAGTCTTCTTTCAGAATTATAACGGCTGATAAAGCTACTCATGTTGAGATATTCACATTAAGCGGCATCAAGGTTAAATCTGATATTGCTCCTGATACAGAAATTAATATAGACGATTTATGCGCTGGAATCTATATTATTAACGTCCGGATAGAAAACAGCATTTACAAAAAAATACTTATTAAAAAATAGTCCGGAAATCATACACACAATAAAACACATCCATGAAAAATACAATCATAATGCTTCTATATATAGTGGGAATATACGTTTATAACGGTAAAATATCTGCCCAAACAAGTGGAAGTCAGATAACTTTTGCAGACCCTACCATTTATTTCGAAAATGGTAAGTATTATCTCTCAGGCACAAGAAGTCAATCACCCAAAGGATTTTCTGTATTAGAATCAACCGACCTGATAACCTGGTCGGCTCCTGCAGATGCGGTTGGGCAGCATAAAATGATTCTGGTTCCCGGAGATAATGTTTACGGAACTGATGGGTTTTGGGCGCCCCAAATACTGAAAGAAAACAATCAGTACTACCTGACTTATACTGCTAATGAACATGTGGCAATTGCATCTTCTTCAACTTTGACAGGCCCATACACACAAAACATGGTTAGCCAGATTGACCAATCAGCAAAAAACATCGATTCTTATCTGTTCAAAGATGATGATGGAAAATATTATCTGTATCATGTACGCTTCAACAATGGAAATTTCATTTGGGTTGCTGAGTTTGATTTTACCACTGGTAAAATTAAATCTTCAACCCTGAAAAGATGTTTCACGAACACACAAGCCTGGGAAAAAACTCCTGCATATAATTCTAATCCAATTATGGAGGGCCCTACTGTCATTAAAATGAATGGCCTCTATTACCTGTTTTATTCTGCCAATCATTTTCAAAGCATCGATTATGCTGTGGGATATGCCACTGCAACATCACCCTACGGACCATGGACAAAATATGAAAAAAATCCAATTATTCATCGTTCTATTGTTGGAGAGAATGGATCAGGACACGGGGATTTGTTTTTCGACAAGAACAATGATCCATATTATGTATATCATGTTCATTATTCGAATCAAGCAGTTTCTCCAAGAAGGACACGGATTGTTCCGCTGGATTTCGATATAGATTGCAATTCACCAAATAAGATAACTGTAAAAATTAAAGATCCGAAAGGAATTATCGTTCCGAGAATGAAATAGGATTACAATTTGTTGTGTAAAAACCGTTTTTTACCAGACTGTAACTCTATTCCTATGTCACATAAAAAATTTTCACTATTTTTGTGCTCAATTTCTTAAGAGGCTGTCTCAAAAGTATTTTCATGCGAGAAACAGCCAGGGTGTTTCAGAAGTGTTCAAATGCAAGGCGCTGAGATTGAGGGAGAGGGAGCGTACTAAAGTACGTGACCGAGCACTCATATCGAAAGCAACGCAGCAGTTGGGCGCTTATGAGAAACCGTCTTTCAACTGCTATTTACGTTTATTAAATTGAGTATAAAAAAGATGACCAGAACTGTAATTTCTGCAGCCCTCAAAAGCACTGACTTTGGCGCTGATGTAAACATAAAAGGCTGGGTGAGAACCCGCCGCGGTAATAAAAACGTGAGTTTTATCGCTCTAAACGACGGCTCCACCATCAATAATATCCAGGTTGTGGTCGACAATGAGAGATTTGGCGAGGAATACCTCAAACCCATTACAACAGGAGCTTGTATTAGTGTTACCGGCAAACTGACTGAATCTCTCGGAAAAGGTCAGGCTGTGGAAATCCACGCGGATAAAATCGAAATTTACGGCACAGCAGATCCGGAAACTTACCCGCTTCAGAAAAAAGGACATACGCTTGAATTCTTACGTGAAATAGCGCATTTACGCCCGAGAACGAATACATTCGGCGCCATCTTCCGCATTCGTCATCATATGTCGATGGCAATTCATACTTTCTTCCACGAAAGGGGTTTCTTCTATTTTCATACACCGATTATCACGGGGTCTGACTGTGAAGGGGCAGGACAAATGTTCCAGGTAACGACTATGAACCTGTACGACCTGAAGAAAGATGAAAACGGTTCCATTGACTACGATAATGATTTCTTCGGAAAACAAACCAGCCTGACTGTATCAGGTCAGCTTGAAGGCGAGTTGGCTGCCATGGCCATGGGAGCTATTTATACTTTCGGTCCGACTTTCCGCGCTGAAAACTCGAATACGCCACGTCACTTAGCTGAATTCTGGATGATTGAACCGGAAGTGGCTTTCAATGAAATTGCCGAAAACATGCAATTGGCTCAGGATTTTATTCAGTACTGTATCCGCTGGGCGTTGGAGAATTGCCAGGATGATCTGAAATTCCTGAATGAAATGTATGATAAAGAATTGATAGAAAGGTTAAATTTTGTTGTCAACAATGACTTTGTTCGCCTGACTTACACGGAAGGTATCAAGATACTCGAAGCAGCTGTTGCCAACGGTGTGAAGTTTGAGTTCCCCGTTGGTTGGGGCACCGACCTGCAATCGGAACATGAACGCTACTTAGTAGAAAAACATTTCAAAAAACCCGTTATCCTGACAGATTACCCAAAAGAAATCAAGTCCTTCTACATGAAGCAAAACGATGACGGGAAGACGGTTCGCGCTATGGATGTGCTTTTCCCGAAGATCGGGGAAATCATCGGAGGTTCTCAAAGAGAAGAAGACTACACCAAACTCAGGACACGTGCTGCTGAAATGGATGTGCCTGAAAAAGATATTTGGTGGTACCTGGATACCCGCCGTTTCGGGACTGCTCCTCACGCTGGATTCGGTTTAGGTTTCGAACGACTGATGTTATTCGTGACTGGTATGACCAATATCCGCGACGTAATTCCGTTCCCCAGAACACCGAACAATGCAGAGTTTTAATTGTTATATCCTCTGCTATAAAACAATAAACCACAAAAGACACAAAAGAAAAATATTGAATTTCCTTTTGTGATTCCTTAGTTTTTCTTTTGTGCCTTTTGTGGTTCAAAAAATTAAAATTTAAAATTCCAATATAGATATGGAAAAACACAAAACAACCGAGCTGGAAAGCGTAGTAATCCGTTTCACGGGAGACTCGGGCGATGGTATGCAACTTACCGGAACATTATTTTCCAACTTATCGGCAATTTTAGGGAACGAAATTTCTACTTTCCCTGACTTCCCTTCTGAAATCCGTGCTCCTCAGGGAACGCTGGGAGGGGTATCCGGTTTTCAGGTACACCTGGGTTCGGGCAAAATTTATACACCGGGCGATGATGCCGATGTAATGGTTGCCATGAATCCTGCCGCCCTGAAAGTAAATGCCAAAGGTCTTAAAAAACACGGTGTGCTTATTTTTGATGCGGATTCATTCAGCAAAAGAGATTTGGAAAAGGCCGAATTTAAAACTGAAAATCCGTTTGAGGAACTTGGCATGTCGGACACTATACAATTGGTTCCGGTTCCGCTGACTTCTGTTACCCAGGATAGTCTGAAAGATTTTGACCTGGATAACAAATCTGTTATGCGGAGTAAAAATATGTTCGCGCTCGGACTAATTTGCTGGCTCTTCAACCGACCTATCGATCAGGCCATGCATTTTCTGACTGATAAATTCAAGAAGAAACCAGACATACTGCAGGCCAACCTGAAAGTGCTGACTGATGGTTTCAATTATGGCAATAACATCCATCTTTCTTTAACAACCTACTTAGTTGATAAATCGGAAGAAACTCCAAAAGGAAAATACACCAGCATCAATGGGAACAAGGCTACTGCCTGGGGATTGATAGCCGCTGCGAAGAAGGCCGGACTTGAACTCTTCCTGGGAAGTTATCCTATTACGCCGGCTTCGGACATCATGCACGAACTGGCGCTCAGAAAAGATATGGGTGTAAAAGTGGTACAGGCAGAAGATGAAATTGCCGGTATAACCACAGCACTCGGAGCATCGTTTGCAGGCTCACTGGCAGCAACAAACACATCAGGACCCGGATTGGCATTAAAAACGGAAGCAATCGGACTGGCCGTTATGGCCGAGTTGCCTATCGTTATTGTTGACGTAATGCGTGGTGGACCGTCAACCGGTTTGCCTACCAAAACAGAACAAACCGACTTGTTACAAGCTATCTATGGCAGAAACGGCGAAAGTCCCGTTGTCGTGATGGCTGCTTCTACTCCGGCAAATTGCTTCCATTATGCATATATGGCTTCCAAAATCGCCTTGGAGCACATGACACCGGTAATTCTGCTAACAGACGCCTTCATAGGAAATGGATCTTCGCTTTGGAAATTACCCAAATTAGCCGGCTTACCGCAAATTCAGCCTAATTTTGCCAAACCCGGCATGGAAGGTCTGAAGGTTACTGCCCGCGATCAGGAAACGAAGGTGCGTTACTGGACCATCCCGGGAACACCCGGATTTGAACAAAGAAACGGTGGTCTCGAAAAAGATTATGATTCAGGAGCCATTTCAACCGACCCGCTTAATCACCAAAAAATGGTAGATACCCGCCAGGCGAAAATAGATTATATCTCGAACGTAATTCCGGATGTGAAAGTAGAAGGAAATCCTGATGCCGACCTATTGGTTGTTGGCTGGGGTTCTACACACGGTCACCTGATATCGGCTATCAACAGCATCAACAAAACCGGAAAAAAAGTTGCGCTGGCACACTTTAATTACATCAATCCCTTGCCCAAGAACACTGCTGAGGTAATTAAAAAGTATAAAAAAGTGGTTGTATGTGAGTTGAACAGCGGACAGTTTGCTTCGTTCCTGCGAACAAAAGTACCAGGCGAATATCTACAGTACAACAAGGTTCAGGGACAACCATTTTCTGCTTCCGAACTGGAAGAGCACATCAGTTCACTTTTAAAATAATGCATCATGGAAACAATTCAGAAAAATCAGGAAATTCAATATACCGCCAAGGATTTTAAAAGCGATCAGTATGTACGCTGGTGCCCGGCTTGTGGTGACTACGCGATTCTGTCCTCTCTCCAAAAGGTGATGGCCGAATTAGGTGTGCCTCCTGCCAACACGGCTGTAATCTCCGGTATTGGCTGTTCTTCCCGTCTGCCTTATTATATCAGTGGTTACGGTTTTCATACCATCCACGGTCGTGGCGCCGCAGTGGCTACCGGCGTGAAAGTGGCTAATCCGGATCTTACGGTTTGGCAAATAACCGGCGATGGTGACTGTCTGGCTATCGGAGGAAATCATTTCATTCACAGCGTACGCCGAAACATCGACATCAATGTATTGATTTTCAATAACCAAATTTACGGATTAACAAAAGGTCAGTTTTCACCGACCACTCCAAAAGGTTTTAAAACCAAATCATCTCCTTATGGCACAATAGAACAATCATTCCGTCCGGGAGAAATTACCATCGGAGCCAGGGGAACTTTCTTCGGAAGGGTATTGGATGTGGATTTAAAATCATCGCAAATGACCATGCTGGCTGCCGCGCAGCACAAAGGCACTTCCGTAGTTGAATGCCTTGTAAACTGCATTATTTTCAATGATGGCGCTCATGGATGGCTTTCTGAAAAAACGTCGCGTGAAGACAGAATCATCGTATTGGAGCACGGTCAGAAAATGATTTTCGGAAAAGAAAGAAACAAGGGCCTTGTGCTTGATGGTTTCAATCTGAAAGTGGTTACCATCGGCGAAAATGGTGTTACCGAAGATGACATCCTGACACACGATGCAAAAACCCAGGATCCAACGCTGCATCTGAAACTGATTTACATGGAAGGTCCTGATTTCCCCATTGCGTTAGGGGTTATCAGAGATGTTCCCGCTGAAACCTACAACGATGCCCTTGTCAACCAAATAGCCAAAGAACAGGAAAAATCAAGCATCAAAACTTTCGATGACCTGATTGATTCTTTGGAGCAGTGGGAGGTGTAGGAAAATTAATGCGCTTAACTTTGTAGCCGAGTTCCGTCAGGAGCCCGGCTATTTTTTCGCGGAAATCTCCCTGTATCAGAATCTCTCCGTCACGCGAAGATCCTCCTGAACTGCATTTTACCTTCAACGTTTTGGCTAATTCTTTCAATTCATCATCAGTTCCTTCAAATTGAGAAATGATAGTTGCAGGCTTGCCATTGCGTTTATCCATTTCAACTCGAAGTGGCTCCTGTTGACGTTTTTTTACAGACTCATCATTTACAACAGGTATCTCCTCGCCTTCAGGCAAATCCTGTTTCATCGCATTTAATTTATCTCTCCAGTCCATGACGCAATTTTTTAAATAATTCCCAAATAATAATGCCTCCGGTCACACTCACGTTCAACGAATGCTTGGTTCCGTATTGCGGAATCTCGATACAACCATCGCATAAATCAATGACCTTTTGTTGCACTCCCTTCACTTCATTTCCAAACACCACCGCGATCTTCTGGTTTCTCTCAAGCGTTAAATCCGGTAAGAGGGTGCTTCCTTCAGCCTGCTCAATAGCCAGAACTGTATATCCATTTGCTTTAAGTTTCTCAACGGCGTCGCAGGTGTCTTCAAAATAAGTCCAGCTCACCGTATCTTCCGCTCCTAATGCTGTTTTATGAATTTCAGGATGAGGAGGAGTAGAGGTAATACCACACAGGTAAATCGACTCAATTAAAAAAGCATCTCCCGTTCGGAATACCGAACCTACATTGTGCAAACTCCTGATGTTATCCAGCACAACCACCAGGGGTGTTTTTGTTTCTTGCTGAAATTCATCCGGAGTTAACCGATTTAATTCTGTTATTTTAAGTTTTCTCATTTTTTGTTTTTGAACCACAAAAGGCACAAAAGAAAGACTAAGGAAACACAAAAGTGAAAATCAAAAATTATAAATTATGAATTAATAGAGGATGTCTTTCATCACTTCCGTTATTAGCTATTAGCTATTCGTTATTAGCTCTTTTGTGTTTCCTTAGTCTTTCTTTTGTGCCTTTTGTGGTTATTATTAATTTCCATTAATCAGGTAACTTACAGCTCGTTCAATCAACGTATCCCTACCCTTTGCCACATCTGCCGAGTCCAAATCGATTTTGATATCCGGATCTATTCCAAACTCAATGTGCTGCATGCTTCCGTTGTACATGGGACTGGCAGAAAAACGCACCATCCAGCCATTCGGTAATTCGTTGGAAAGTGGCATTCCCCCGCCCCCGCCTGTTTTATCTCCTATAATGATTGCTTTTGGCGCATCTTTCATTCTGCTTACAAATAAATTGGTCGCACTGTATGATAATCGGTTTGCCAACACCACAACCGGTCTGGTCCATTGAATCGTTTTGTGTGCCGTGATTTTCATCGGTACAGGCTCCGAAAAGTCGTTATGCCCGGGACCATTTTTATGCTGTAAATACATGTTCACCGTATCCCGCTCAAAAAAATAGGATGCTAATCTTCCCGACAAATCAGCAGAGCCTCCTCCATTATTTCTGACATCAATAATCAACCCGTTCTCGCATGGTATAAATTGCTGAAAGATATAGCGTATGTTGGCATCTGAGAATCCGTTCCCAAAACTTTCATAGTATATGTAACCAACTTTACCACCTGCTATACTTTTGTATCTTAACCCGTTAACACTCCTGTAATCATGGCTCAGGTAGTTCTCGTTAAAAATCAGAGTTTCATTAAAATTGGCCGGGTAATCTGTAAACCAATTCCAGTATCGGCTCCTGTCAAAGGATGAATAAAGATTAACATGTCCGTCTTTCAACACTGCCAGCATTTCAGCCATCGCATCGAAGAAGGTAATTTCGTCAACCGTATCATTGACTAACCGCGATTCGTATACAGTATGAACAGAATCCCAATTGATTCTCTTCAGATCAAGATAACAATAGCGGGTATCCACAATATCCCACAAGGTTTCAAAATTACTCCTATAGGTATTGGGTGGGATATTCAGGTCATCCATGCAGGAACTCATTCCCATCAATAATACAACTGGTAATAAATATTTTGTTTTCATAAGTTTAATTCCTGAAGTTAATTTCCCGGACTGATATAATGTTCCGGCATTTTTACTTTTCTGCCGGCAAAGCGAACGATATCGTAATTGATTCCGACAAAAATTGAAAACTCATTAAAACTATAGGGCTGATCTGCCGCCTGATACTTTAACTGATGCATACGGGTACCAAATGACCAGGTTGATTTTTTAAAAGGAACATCAATTGATATCTGCTCCTTTAGCCCTTGCCTATTATGAAAAGAAGAGAAATGAATCGCCTGACTATAATCACGTGAGGAATACATTTCATAATAACTTAATCCGGGATATGGAACAAACATACATCCTATAAGCGGAAATTCAAGGTTTGCTTTCAGTTTGAGCATTCTTTTTCGGGTTGCAATGTTATACCTAACCCTAAGCATCGCATTCAGATTCGTGGCTAAATCAATGTTAACAGGGTTGTTCACATTCCTTGAATTCATCTTATACGCGAAATCAACATCCACATTAACACCGGCATGAAGAATCAGGTTATTTAAATCACGATATTCGTATAATGCTCCCAAGGCTGCATTTCCTCCCACATAAGTTATACCTGCCGTTGACTGAGGATTTTTTACAGCTGCGGCTAATCCGGTGATTCTACTATATGAAGTAAGTTTTGGATCTGCCGGGTTAAAATATTTGGAATCTGTGTATTCAAATCTCAGTCCTAATCCGGTATAATTGAGAATTGAAAGATAAGGATCTACAAGTTCAACAAAAGAAACTCCTGTATGATGGGTTACATTTGTTAAAGCAACAGGCTTTTGCTCATTAATTTGAGAATTTAAACTTATAATAATGCAGAGCAAAATAAACAGAGCAATTCCTTTTTTCATATTCTTTCAGGTTAACCCGAGCCACTTCCCGAGACCCAGTTGGTTTAACAATACAAGCAAAATGCAAATGGGAGTTATGTATTTTATCAGAAAAATATACGCATTATAATACCGGGTTGGAAACCTGCCATGTGTACTCAGTTCTTCTTTTATCTTTTTCTTACTCAAGAACCATCCTGTAAAAACTGAAATCAGCAATCCGCCAAGTGGCATGAATATTTTTGATGTTATATTGTCGAACAAATCAAAGAAACCCAGATTGAATATCTTCACCTCTTTCCAAATTCCAAATGAAAGAGATGCCAGTACTCCGAAAAAAATGATAATGACTGACACCCAGATCGTCGCGGTCAACCGTTTAAGCTTCATCTCTTCAACCAGATACGCCACAATTACTTCCATGAGCGAAATAGCAGATGTCAGCGCCGCCACACACAACAGGATAAAAAACAGAATCGACCAGAAATAACCACCTGGCATATTGGCGAAAACATTGGGCAGGGTGATAAAAACAAGTTCCGGACCGTAACCCGGGTTAATCCCTAAAGAAAACACAGCCGGAAATATGGCAACCGCAGCCAAAACTGCTATTAGCGTATCCATCATCGTAACTTCTACAACCGTGTGTGAAAGATGATTCTTTTTGCTGATGTACGAACCATAAGTTATCATGCAACCCATCCCGAGACTCAGGGAAAAGAAAGCTTGTCCCATCGCGCTTAACACCACACCCGATGTAATTTTGCTGAAATCAGGCTGAAAAAGGAACCTGAGACCGTCAGTTCCACCTGGTAAAGTAACAGCCCGGATTCCGAGGGCAATAATAATAACTACAAGTAAAGGCATCAAAAATTTGGTGCTTTTTTCAATTCCGTCTTTCACTCCCAGCATGATAATCCCTGCCGAAATTACCATAAACAAAACTAACCAAATAATAGGACGCCAGGTTTCAGTACTGAAATTCACAAATACTTGAGTCAAAGTGGCTGTATCTTTGTTTACAAATTGATTTGAAACTGCCTGAAAAATATACTCCATTGTCCAACCGGCTACAACCGAATAGAATCCCATAATCAGAAAAGATGTAAGGACTCCCATCACTCCAATTATCCACCATTTTCTTTTAGGTGCAAGTTTTTTGAATGAGCCTACTGTATCACTCTGCCCCATACGACCGATTACAAATTCTGAAAGCATCACCGGCATGCCAAGTATTACCACGAAAATCAGGTAAATAATTAAAAATGCAGCTCCGCCATACTGGCCAAGCTCATAAGGGAACCGCCATATATTGCCAAGCCCGACAGCAGAACCTGCCGCTGCAGCAACAACTGCGAGTTTACTACTGAAGTTTATTCTCTGTTCTTTTGACATTTCATAATCATTTTAGTCCCATAAAAGAGGCGTTTTAAACATCTTACATTTATTCATCCTGTTACGTCGACAAAAATAACATTTTTTTATGATTGCTAACGATACGCATGTTATGAATTCCACCACATTAACGATAATTATCCATGAAAATAATTATCTTTGCAGCTTGTTGATTTACATTTAGATATGAGAAAATTGGTTTTTGCTACAAATAATAAACACAAACTGGAAGAGGTAAGAGATGTTTCTCTTGGTTTAACCGAAATATTAAGCCTGAAAGAAATTAATTGCTCTGATGACATTCCGGAAACAGCTGACACACTGGAAGGAAATGCCCTGCTGAAAGCACGCCATATTTATGACAAATACGGATATGATTGTTTTGCCGACGATACTGGTCTCGAAGTGGAAGCCCTTGATGGCCGTCCCGGCGTATATTCGGCCCGGTATGCAGGAGAAGAGCAGGATGCGGCAAAAAACATGCAAAAACTTTTGTCGGAGTTAGCAGGCAAAGAAAACCGCAGGGCTCGATTCAGGACCGTAGTAGCGTTAATAGAAAAAGGAAAAATAAATTATTTCGAAGGAATTATTAATGGACATATTACCACATCTCCGGCTGGAAATGCAGGTTTCGGCTATGACCCTGTTTTTATTCCGGAGGGGTTTTCACAAACTTTTGCAGAACTTGGCAGTGAATTGAAAAATAAAATCAGTCACAGAGCGTTAGCTATTAATGAACTAAAAAATTATTTGAATCAATCCATATGATAAAAAGAGGATTATTTACCACGATAGTCAGTTTGTTTGTCGTAATTGTCTCGGGTCAAACCGACCAACCTGTCGCCATGGGAAAATGGAGGACACACCTGGCCTACAACAATGTTACACAAATTGCCCAATCAGCAAACAACATATACGCAATCAGCGATGGTGCATTATTTTCTGTAAATAAAGAAGATACAGATGATATGCAGTACTTCAGCAAGATGAGTGGCCTGAGCGATGTGAATATTGTCAGGATAGAATTTGACAAGACCAATAACCAACTTTTGATTATCTATCAAAACGGGAACATTGATATCATGCACTCAACCGGCGTTAACAATATCCCTGATTTGCGTAACAAGCAAATGAGCACTACTAAAGGAGTTAATGAGGTCTACTTTACCGGTAATCTTGCCTATTTATCCTGTGACTTTGGTATTATGCTCGTTAATATGGACAAGAGGGAAATTTCCGACACTTATATTATCGGACCAAACTCAACTGAAGTAAAGGTTTTATCAACAACAATACACAACAATAAGATATATGCCTTAACAGCTTCTACTGTTTATGCTGCCGATGCCGACAGCCGGAATCTGGTAAATTTTGAATATTGGAAACCCTTTACTGCGCTACCTGCTGGTGCCGGAAACTATCAAAAGATTTTTACTTTTGCCGGTCGACTCCTGGTACTAAAAGCTGGAAAACTATATAAACAGGAAGATAACAATAGCTGGAGTCAACTCCTCAGCTCGGTCAGCAACATTACAAGTATCAATGTGTCCAACAATAAAATCATTGCCAGTAATGGCTCTAACAGCGTCTATTTCTTGAACCAGGCCTTTGAAATGAGTATGGAAAATATACTCAATGCGGGTAACATTGAATATGACCTTGTTAATGATATATACTGGGTGGCAGGAGGAACAATGGGTGTTGTCTCTACTCAATTTCTGAGTGGATCCGATCCCGTCATTAAATACTATAAACCACTTGGACCGGCTGCCAATATTCCCTGGCATTTGACTTTTGCCGGTGAAAAGTTATTCATGGTTAACGGAGGAAGGTGGACATCTGCGAATGGAAGAAAAGGAATAATTTCAATTTATGAAAACAGTAGATGGAGAACGATAGAAAACATCGAAATAACCTCTTTTACTGGAAACCCTGCACTTGATTTTGTTAATATTGCTGTCGATCCACTTGATAATAAACATTTCTTCGTCTTATCATCAGGAACCGGACTTTTTGAATTTAAAGACGATAAAATATTCGCTGAATATAGTAAATTAAATGCTCCTTTAACACCTATTTCTGCATCGCCATATTATATTTTCTTAGATGGAGCTATATTTGACCAAGATAATAATCTATGGTTTTGTAACATGTTTGATCCAAAGGGAATAAAGATTTTTCATCCTGATGGAACCTGGACACAGTTAGCGTCTCCCAATGCTGAGAATTGGGGACATATTGTGATTTCCAGACATAACCCAAACCAGAAATGGGTTAATTCAATCCGTAAGACTCCTGGTCTGTTTATATGGGATGATAATGGAACCTTGACGAATACTGATGATGATAAGAGTATATTCTTTCCAAGATTTCCCGACTCCGATAATGAAGGAAGCTTTATTTCTCCTTCATTCTTCTATTGTCTTACACAAGATAAGAACGGGGTAATCTGGGCAGGAACTGATATGGGACCCCTGTTGTTTTATAATCCATCAAGGGTCTTTGACAGTGGTTACACCAGTTCGCGGGTAAAAATACCCAGAAATGACGGAACCGGCCTGGCGGACTACCTGCTCAACAATGAAGCAATTAAAGCTATTGCAATTGATGGCGCTAACAGGAAATGGATAGGCACAGCTACTTCAGGACTATATTTAATGTCTGAAAATGGTCAGGAGACCATTCAACATTTCACCACAACCAACAGTCCTTTATTGTCAAATAACATCATGTCTCTTACAATTAATCCTGTAACTGGAGAAGTTTTTATCGGAACCTCTAACGGTCTGATTTCTTTCCAGAGTGATGCAGCTGAAGCGGCCAAAATTTTCAACAATGTCTATGCTTATCCAAACCCTGTGCGAGAAGATTATAATGGAATTATAACAATAACCGGCTTGGTGGAGAATACACAGGTAAAGATTACCGATATTAACGGAAATTTAATTTATCAAACTATTTCAAACGGAAGCATTGCCACTTGGGATGGAAAAGATGCGCATGGTAAGAAAATAAATACTGGTGTCTATCTGGCAATATGTGCTAATGAAGACGGAACACAAAGTACAATTACTAAAATAATGGTGATTAATTAATTCTTATGTTATGAATCTACGACATAACAACTTTGATTTTCTACGAATTTTTTTTGCTTTTATAGTTGTTATTGGTCACTTAATAATTATCTCTGGTGTAGATGAATTTATACGAATTCTACCATATTTTAACACCTATATCTCTGTTACTGCCTTTTTCATTATAAGTGGTTTCTTAATTACAAGTAGTTACTTAAGAACAAACTCAATTAAATTATATCTTAAGAAAAGGGCGCAAAGAATTTTACCTGCATATATTTTCGTAATACTCATTTCCGGATTACTTCTATCATTTTTTAGTCAATATTCATTTTCAGAATACTTTTCAAATTATGGCCTTTATAGGTATTTAGCTGCAAATCTTACTTTTCTGAATTTTATTGAGCCCTGTTTGCCTGGGGTATTTGTTGGAAATAATTATAATTGCGTTGTAAATGGTGCTTTATGGACATTGAAGATTGAAGTATGTTTTTATTTAGTAATACCCATTCTTATAAGCATTACTCAAAGAATTAATAAAAAATATGTTCTTTTTATTGCAATATACTGCGCATCAATTCTATACAAAAATTTGCTTGAACATTTTAGTGTTCAACATGAGGTAGTACTGTATGCAATTTTAGGCAGGCAATTACCCGGTTTTCTTTCGTATTTTATTTGTGGAATAGCTTGTTATTACTACTATGACTACTTTATTCAGCATAAGAATAAGCTACTTATTTTAGGATTGTTTTTGTTTACAATCGAAAGAATAATAGACTGGGAGATTTTTACTCCTTTTGCTCTTTCATTAATTGTTTTTACTATTGCTTTTAGTATTAAAAAACTGAATAACTTCGGCAAGTTCGGAGACATATCTTACGGAATATACATATTCCACTTTCCTATCATACAACTTGCTGTGTATTTTGGGTTTTTTGAGCCTCAATACAATCCATACCTTATTTCGTTTTTTATTATAATAATCGTACTATTAACAGGATTTCTTTCCTGGCATCTTATCGAAAAACCTTTTCTGAACAGAAACAAATTTACAAAGGCTTACCCGGCGGCATTAAAATAAAAGTTATTAATTCAATCTCTTGTTCCTTTGCCTAATCATTCAGGGAGATTTTCAAAAATCAACTTTTCATTATTTGGATTGATTACATATCTGATTGTGTCAGATAACATCCTATCAGAAAAAATGCTTTTTTGTATTATTTGTTCGGGAAATGTAATATTGGCCATATCCAACATCGAATAAAACAGGTAACGTGCACTAATCGGTTGGTTCATATTATCATACAGATTTTTCACTTTGTCACTGAACAAACCACCATATTCTTCTGAATACCAAACAAATAATGGGACATGATAGTCATATTTTGTACTAATTGTACGTGCATGAAATATTACGTTATCATCAGTGTCATATAAATTTTCGCCATGATCAGAAAGGTAAACAAATGTACTTATACAGTTTTCACTATCAATTTTATCTATAATTTTTGACAAAAAATAGTCTGTATATAATATTGAGTTATCGTATGCATTGACAAATAACTCCTTGTTTTTGGGAGAGATGAGTGACGGACTGTATACTTCGCCAATATTGGGTCGGAAGATGTTGAATTTTTCAGGATATCTATCACTATATTTGAAATGACTTCCTGACGAATGAATAATAATTAACACCTTATCATCATTTTTTTCTAACACTTTATCTAAAAAGGGCAACAACGCTTCATCATTGTTGTAGCTTGTTCCAAATTCTGCTGACAAAAAAAATGATTCATCTGTCTGTTTTGAAATTCTCCTGATGTAAGCATACGAGCCACTCTGATTGGCAATCCAATAAGTTTTAAAGCCCGCTTCTTGAAATGCATCTATAAAAGATTTTTCATACATTGATCTATCAATGTTCTCTGAGTCTGAACGAAACAAAATCAGAGGTAAACTTATTACTGTTCCATTTGCTTCAGATACAAAATCAGAAAATGAAACTAAATTTCTTTTTTCATCCAAAAAAGGAGAGGTTTTACGATAATAACCGTTTAATGAAAAATTTTTATAGCGTGCTGTTTCTCCAATTACAAATACATAAACTTCTTTTTGTTTATTTGTACTTGTTTGTCGTGCATTAAATATGAAATCCTTTGTAAGCATTTCCGCCTTTCTTGCTTCATTATTGATAGATATTAACTTATGTGTTTGAAGAACAAGGTCGCAAGGATAGATTTTATGAAACTTATAACTGAAGATTCGAATTGTTTCACTATATAGTTGAGATTTATCATCCAGTACATATTTATTGTATTTGTAAAAATAAACAAAACCCGAAATACTGAATAAAAACAATAAGAACAATAAAATGAGCCTCGGTCTTCTATCTGTAAAGATCTTTACTTTCGGGATTTTAATAAATACAACACCAAAATAGAAAATTAATAATATGAAATAGAGGACAACATATAAAATTGAGGAAGAAACTAATCCCATTGCCTCACTAAAGTTGGTGCTAAAAATGTCCATCAGAAAAGCATAGGTGACAGGAAGGCGGTTTAGGGCAATGTGCACTATTTCAATTGGTGAAAGGATAACAAAAATGCCCTGGAAAAGGAAAAAAGTTCGCCAGTTAAGAAACAAAGCAGGAACAGAAAAAATCAGTACAGAAGTTAGTATGTACATGATTGTTTTAGAAAATTGTCCGGCTAAATCACTCCCATAAACAGCCAGATAGAAATTGGGGAACAAAACAATTATTGATAAAATTGCTATCCAGATTATGTTTTTTAGTTTCTTGTATATCATAATTTGGTTGTTTCTCCAATGATGAAAAGTCCTACCCCCTCTTTATCAGATTCATAAACTCTTCTCTCGTTTTTGCCTGCTGAAATACGCCTGTGAAATCCGACGTGGTGGTGATGGAATGCTGCTTCTGCACGCCCCGCATTTGCATGCATAAATGTTGTGCTTCAAGAATTACCATCACACCCAAAGGTTGCAGTGTTTTCTGAATGCACTCCTTGATTTGGGTTGTCATGCGTTCCTGCACCTGCAGGCGACGGGCATAAACTTCCACGATACGGGCAATCTTGCTCAGCCCTGTAATATGATGATTGGGAATATATGCTACGTGTGCTTTTCCAAAAAACGGCAACATGTGATGCTCACACATGGAGTAGAAATCAATATCCTTCACAATGACCATTTGCCGGTAATTCTCTGTAAAACGCGCCGACATCAGAATTTCTTCGGGGTCTTGTTCATAACCATGCATCAGGAACTGCATCGCCCTGGAAACTCGTTCCGGGGTCTTCAGCAAACCCTCTCTGGCTGCGTCTTCTCCTAAAAGTCTGATTATTTCTTTATAATGATGAGCTATCTGAGTCGTTTTTTCAGGATCAAACGGAACCGGTTTGTTATAATTAAAATCCATCTGTTTTTATTTATCTGAAACGGAGATCCGGTCTCTTACGGTGTAAGTTTCTTTTCTGAGAGCCGGAAATCTTGTTAATAATTCTTCCGAAAACTTGCGGGCTTCAGGTTGTGTATGAAAATCTCCGATTCTGACCTTCCAAAACGGAGAACTGTAACTAACATATACCTTCATGTCAGGAAATGCCTCCAACAACATTTGTTCCATGTTAAAAGCCTCCTCTTTGGCGCTTCGCTGGACATTGCTCGAAAACACCTGAACCCTGTATCCATGCACGACAACACTTGTTGCTGTAGCGTTCTCTGTAACCAGTTTCTCAATCCGTTTATCCTGATGAAATTTCACTTCTCCACTTCCAGGTTTTGCTTTCACAGAAATTGCTTTAAATGCACTTTTGGTAGAATCTGTCTGAATGCTGTCAGGCTTTACAGACTGCGCAAATAGGTTCGCGGAGAAAAAAATTGTCAGACTGATTACAAGTATCTGCTTCATAATGGGATAAATTTTACGCGCAAAGTTACAAAATCTTATGCTAAATCTGTCTATTATTTTTTTATCTTTGTTCCTGAATAACAAAACCAATGTATATGCAGGTTACACCAAACAGGGATATTGAAACCGTAATAATCGTTGCCGGAGGAAAAGGTGAGCGCATGCAAACCGATATACCGAAACAATTCATCGAACTCAAATCCAGGCCAATTCTGATGCATACGATAGATGTTTTTATTCAATACAACACCCAAATTGATGTGATAGTTGTACTTCCGGAAACTCAAATTGAAAACTGGAGCCTGCTTTGCAAAAAGCATGCCTTTGAAACTAAACACAGGGTGATTGCCGGAGGTTCTGTTCGTTTTGAATCGGTGAAGAACGGACTGAAAGTGGCATCAGATTCGGGGTTTGTTGCTGTTCATGATGGCGTAAGACCTTTAGTCAGTCAAACCACCATCAAGGCCTGTTTCAGGGAAGCACGGATATCCGGAGCTGCTATCCCGGTTGTGATGCCGGTAGAAAGCATCCGACAGATAAAAGGTGATGAAAACGTGGCTGTCGACCGGGACTTATTCAGGTTGGTGCAAACACCGCAGGTTTTTGAGGCCAACATATTAAAAAAAGCATACGAACAGGAATTCAATTCTTTGTTTACTGACGATGCTTCCGTAGTGGAAGCGTCCGGTGTAAAAATCAGTTTGGTAGAGGGTAATTGCGAAAACATCAAAATTACTACTCCTTTCGATTTAAAGTTAGCCGAAATGATGCGCTGAGTTTCGTTCAAATTGGTAAAAAAATGCAGCTTGCTCAACTTGATATTAAATTTCTGCCGGGTGTGGGACCTAAAAAAGCCGACTTGTTGGCAAAGGAACTGAATGTCCGATCAGTTGATGATATGGTGCGCCACTATCCCTATAAATACATTGATCGCAGCCGTTTTTATTACCTCCACGAAATTACCGAGAACATGCCTTTTATCCAGGTAAAAGGACAAATACTCCGTTTCGATAAGGTAGGAACGGGACGAGGACAGCGATTATCCGCTATTTTTACCGATGGAAAAGATACGATTGAACTAATCTGGTTCCAGGGTATCAAATTCGTATTGGAAAAATACAAAACCGGAATAACTTATGTGGTTTTCGGTAAACCGTCTTTTTTCAATGGAAAATTTAATATCGCTCATCCCGAAATGGATCTGCCTTCGCAGTTGCCCCCGGTAGAACAATTGGGATTACAGCCCTTTTACAATACGACCGAAAAAATGAAATCCGGTTTTCTGAATTCAAAAGCAATTCAGAAAATCATGCAGGGACTGCTGCCCTATTTACAAGCCGGTGTTCCTGAAACACTTCCGGCTTATGTGCTGAAAAAATACGCGCTGATGAACCTGACGGATGCGCTCATGAATATCCATTTCCCAAAAAATGCGCATGCCCTGAACAAAGCCCGTCAGCGACTCAAATTTGAGGAACTGTTTTATGTGCAACTGAATATCCTGCAACAAACCAAGTGGAGAGAACAAAACCTGCGAGGCTTAATCATGAAGAAAGTCGGTCATTTTTTCAACACTTTTTACCATGATTACCTGCCGTTTGAACTGACCGGCGCACAAAAAAGGGTATTGAAAGAAATTCATATTGATGTCGCCAGCGGAAAACAGATGAATCGCTTGTTGCAGGGAGATGTGGGCAGTGGGAAAACCTTGGTCGCGCTCATGTCCATTTTAATTGCTGTGGACAATGGCTATCAGGGGTGTATCATGGCGCCGACAGAAATCCTGGCCAACCAGCATTTCGAAACATTAAAGGATCTTATTCGGGATCTGGGCGTAAATATTGCCTTGCTAACCGGTTCAACCCGTCCGAAAGAACGGGAAAGAATTCATGCCTCACTGCAATCGGGCGAACTACATATACTGGTTGGCACACATGCCCTGATTGAAGATGTGGTTCAGTTCAATAATTTAGGCTTGGTGGTTATAGACGAACAACATCGTTTCGGAGTAGAACAACGCTCTAAACTATGGAAAAAGAATGCCCAGCCGCCACATGTGTTGGTTATGACAGCCACTCCCATCCCCCGCACCTTAGCCATGACACTGTACGGCGATTTGAGTGTTTCTGTTATCGATGAACTCCCTCCGGGGCGCAAGCCAATTCAAACTTACCATTATTATGAAAACAAACGGCAGGCGCTGAATGGTTTTATCTTCAAACAAATCCAGGCAGGTCGGCAGGTATATGTTGTCTATCCGCTGATTGAAGAATCTGAGAAAATGGATTTGCAAAATGTAACTGAAGGCTATGAATACTTCAGGGAGTTTTTCCCGGATTTTAAAGTCAGCATGGTACATGGCAGACTGAAACCCGCGGAAAAGGACCATCAAATGCAGTTGTTTGTTTCCGGAGAAACTCAAATCATGGTGGCCACAACGGTTATTGAAGTCGGCGTGAATGTTCCGAATGCATCCGTCATGATTATTGAAAATGCCGAAAGATTCGGACTCTCGCAACTTCACCAACTCAGGGGGCGTGTGGGACGCGGCGCTGAACAATCTTACTGTATTTTACTCACTGGTTTTAAACTGGCGACAGAAACCCGCAAAAGGATGGAAATCCTCACCCGCACAAACGATGGTTTTGAGATTGCTGAAGCCGACTTACAACTCAGGGGCCCGGGCGACCTGGAAGGAACACAACAAAGCGGTATTCCCTTTGAACTAAAAATAGCTAATCTGGCACAAGATGGTAAAATGCTTGAAATTGCCCGTAATTTCGCTATAGAAATACTGAATGATGACCCCAAATTGCTAAAACAGGAGAACCTTATTTTAGCATCTCAACTTAAAAAATTAAAAACTAATGCGGTAAACTGGGGAATTATAAGTTAAAAATGCCGAATAGGTTTGGTTAACAAAGCTTATTTTTTTATCTTTGGAAAGTTTTTACCTCCGCTATAAACAACTGAATATCATGGAGAAAACATTAGTCATTATTAAACCCTGTACCATACAACGCGGATTAACCGGAGAAATCATCGGAAGATTTGAGAAAAAAGGACTTCAACTGTGTGGCATAAAAATGATGCAACTCTCAGAAGAAATTTTACTGGAGCATTATGCACATTTGGCTCAAAAGCCTTTTTTTAAACGCATTAAGGATTCAATGATGGTTACTCCTGTCATTGTTTGCTGTTTAAAAGGTATTGATGCGGTACGGATCGTTCGTGCCATGGCAGGTGTAACCAATGGACGTGATGCCACGCCGGGAACCATCAGGGGAGACTATAGCGTAAGTGTACAGGAAAACATCATTCATGCATCTGATTCGCATGAAACTGCTGCTATTGAACTGAAAAGATTTTTCAAAGAGGAAGAAATTTTTGATTATACCATGAATCAACTGAATTTTTTATACGCTAACGACGAGATTTGAATAAAAACACGAGCAATTTTGACATGAGATTAACCCGAGGATTCCTTATTTTGATAGCGGCTTTGACCCTGTTGTTGTCCAACACAGCAACTGCAAACGACAAAGACAAAAAACTGACTTCCATAAACCTGCGGGGCGATACTACCAATTTATATCAGGAATTGCTCAATGATGAAACGGATGATTTGATGGAGAACCATCCTGCTGATGATATCTACAACAACATCTGGACAAGCTCAAAATTAAATCCTTATAAAATCCCAATCGATAGTCTACCCGATTCTGTCAATGTTGATTTATCTACCTTTTGCGTGCCGGTGATGGGTCATATTACTTCTCATTTCGGTCCACGCAGGTACCGCTATCATTACGGAACTGACATAAAGCTAAATACCGGCGACACAGTTGTATCTTCATTTGCCGGCAAAATTCGCATTATTGACTACGACAGAAGAGGATATGGTCATTATGTAGTTATCCGACACGACAATGGATTAGAAACGGTCTATGCCCATCTTTCTAAAATAATGGTAGAACTCGATCAGGTAGTAACAGCTGGTGAACCGATTGCACTTGGAGGTAGTACCGGGAGATCAACGGGGCCTCACCTGCATTACGAAATCCGCTTTCTGGGTAATGCCATGAATCCAGCTAAAATAATTGATTTTGCCTGTGGATCACCTTTTGACAATGATTATCTGATTACAAAAAAATATTCTTTTTACTATCAGAAAGAAGTAAAAGCAATGGCCGCGGCAAAATACTACAAAATCAGAAGTGGAGATAATCTGAGTCGTATTGCGGCCAGAAATGGCACAAGTGTTAAAACCTTGTGTCGACTGAATGGTATTTCTTCAAAAAAGATATTGCGGATAGGCCAAACTATTCGTGTCAGATAAAGCACTTCGGAAAACAAATCACCCCTTAAATTTGTTTGGATTCATAGCATAATAAAATTAAAATCATGTTTTCCAAGAAAAATTTAGAAGACCAAATACTGATAATTTTCGGATCAAACGGGGACTTATCGAGGCGTAAGTTGTTACCAGCCATCTTTCAACTCTATTTAGATAATTTTCTGCCGAAGAATTTTATTGTCATTGGTACCGGAAGTAAAGAAAAAGATGAAGAAGCTAATCGTGCTGATGTTAAATCTGCCCTCCTGGAATTTGCTCCTGGAGGAGTAAATAGTGCCCCCGAAAGACTTGAGAGTTTTCTAAATATGGTTTTTTATAAGAAAGTTCAAAATCAAACTGAACAGGATTTTAAAGGACTGAAAGACTACATTCAAAAGCAGGCCGATGAATTAGGTGTGAAACAAAACATCATCTATTACTTTTCTATTCCTCCTTTTTTATATGAAGTAGTTGCCGCCAATCTTGTCAGGTACGGACTGAATCAGGAAGAAAACGGTTGGAAACGTATTATAGTGGAAAAACCTTTCGGTTACAGCTATGCAACTGCTATCGATTTAGATAAAAAACTTCACGAAGGATTTCACGAAGATCAGATTTACCGCATCGACCACTATCTGGGAAAGGAAACTGTTCAGAATATCATGGTTACCCGTTTCTACAATGGCTTCTTTGAACCAATCTGGAATCGTAAATACATTGACAGGGTCGAAATTACTGCTGCTGAAAAAATAGGAGTGGGCGATCGGGGTGGTTATTACGATGGGTCTGGAGCATTGAGAGATATGATACAGAATCACCTCCTTCAAGTCCTTGCCATTGTCGCTATGGAGCCTCCGGTTATTTTCGATTCGGAATCAATCCGTAATGAAACGGTAAAAGTATTACAGGCTTTACGTCCCATCAAAGCTGCTGACGTACCTATTCAGGTAGTACGTGGGCAATATATAACTACGCAAGTTGGTGAAAAAACGAATCCGGGATACAAACAAGAGAACGGTGTTAATCCTAATTCTAAAACGGAAACTTTTGTTGCCATCAAAACATTTATAGACAACTGGAGATGGGGCGATGTACCTTTCTACATCCGTACAGGGAAACACCTTCCGGCAAGGGTCACAGAAGTGGTAATTCATTTGAAACATGCTCCTCATCAGCTCTTCAAACAACTCTGTCTGACGCATCCCAATAACATGATTATCCTGCGGATCCATCCTGATGCGGGAATTGCCATCGATTTCGGCATGAAAATACCGGGTGCCGGCTATAAAGTGCATAACGTGAATATGGCCTTCAAATATGCTGATCTGGCTGAAAACAAGATTCCGGAAGCTTACGAAAGACTATTGCTCGACTGCATGGTTGGAGACTCAACTTTGTATGCCCGCGCTGATGCAGTGAAAACAAGCTGGAAATTTGTCGATCCTATTATCCAGGCATGGCAGGATAACCCGGAAATCCCTTTGTATTTCTACGAGTGCAATACCTGGGGACCCAAAGAATCAAACAATCTTTTTGAAGATAAATTTACAAAATGGAGAGAACCGGAGGAATAAGCCGGACATGAACCACAACAAGTTAATAAATAACCACAAAAGTCACAGTAGTAAACATAGCTTTTCATGAAACCCGAAACACATATTTTTGAAAATGCCACGCTGGCAGCACATGCGGTCGCTTTACTTATACAGGAATTGGCGATAGCAAAACAACAACAAAATCAAATGCTAAACATTGCTGTTTCTGGAGGTTCAACGCCTAAACAATTGTTTACCTTGTTGGCTGAAGACGACTACCGGACTCAAATTCCATGGGAAGCCGTTCGTTTCTTCTGGGTAGATGAAAGATGTGTGGAACCGGCTCATCCGGAAAGTAACTTCGGTATGACTTACGACGCTTTACTCCAATATGCTTTTGTCCCGGCTCAAAATATCTTCCGAATGAAAGGTGAAGATATTCCGGCCAATGAAGCTGTCAGATATTCCAATTTGCTCTGGAAAGAGCTCCCGGCAAGAAATGGCTATCCGGTATTCGATTTGATTTTACTAGGAATTGGAGATGATGGTCATACTGCTTCCATTTTTCCGGATCATATGGATTTACTCGAATCGGAAAAATCTGTTGATGTGGCTACGCACCCCGTAAGCGGACAAAAAAGAATAACCCTGACCGGCAAAACAATTAATAATGCCAGTCAGGTCATCTTTTTAGTTACCGGAAAAAATAAATCCGGTATAATTTGCGAAATTATCAAAGGATCTGCTGAAGCGGAAAAATATCCTGCAAACTATATCCGCAATTTTGCAGGAAAAGCAGCATTCTTTCTGGATACTGCCGCAGCAAGTGAACTTTAATGCTTTACAATTTCCATTGTATCAGAAGCAATCATGTATTCCTCATCAGTAGGAATTACAACTACTTTTACAGAAGAATCGGGTGTGCTTAACAAAACTTCCTTGCCTCTGGAACCAGCATTCAGTGCTTCATCGATTTTTAGTCCCATATAGCTGAAACTTTTACATACCTTTTCACGTGTCCCTGTTTGGTTTTCTCCTACCCCACCGGTAAATACCAACACATCAGCACCATTCAGTGCAGCAAAATAAGAGCCTATGTATTTGATTATCCTGTATTCGTAGATATTCAGGGCTAATTTAGCTCTTTCATTTCCTTCTGAAATGGCTTTTTCGATATCCCGCATATCCGATGAAATCCCGGAAACCCCCAATACACCACTGTGTTTGTTGAATAGGGTAGAAACCGAGGCCGAATTAATCATTTCTTTTTCCATCAGGAATGTAACCACACCTAAATCCACGTCTCCGGAACGGGTTCCCATCATCAAACCTTCAATCGGGGTAAAGCCCATGGAGGTATCAATCGATTTTCCATCCTTCACTGCGGTGATGGAGGCTCCATTACCAATATGTGCCGTGATAACCCTGGTTTTTTCGTAATCTAAACCCAGAAACTCACAGGCGCGGCGGGACACATACCGGTGGCTCGTACCGTGAAAACCATAACGACGGATTCCGTATTTCTGATACAAAGCATACGGAATTCCATACATATAGGCATAATCCGGCATCGTTTGGTGGAAAGCTGTGTCGAAAACAGCTACCTGCGGCACATCGGGTAACAATTCACTGATAGCACGAATACCAGCCAGATTAGGTGGATTATGCAAGGGTGCTATGTCAATACATTCTTCTATCTTTTTAATGACTTCTTCGTTGATAAGGACGCTGGAGTTAAATTTCTCTCCCCCGTGCACAACACGGTGCCCTACCGCATTAATTTCATCTATTGTTTTTATAGCTCCGTGTTTTTTACTTGTCAACACACCCAGGATGTATTCAACTGCTACCTGATGCTCCAGAATTTCTCCTTCCAGTATTACTTTCTGACCATCTTTGCGTGTGTGCTTCAAAAATGAGCCTTTCATCCCTAATTTCTCAACTCCACCCGAGCCCAACTCCTCGTGGGTGGTCATATCAAGCAACTTGTATTTTACCGATGAACTTCCGCAATTTAATACCAATATCTTCATAACTTTCTCCTCCTTTATTTTACAAGATTACCTGATTCATCATACACATAAAAACCTTTTCCCGTACTTACGCCGTAATTCTTGGCACGTACCATCCTCAGTAAAATCGGCGAAGGTTTGTACTTGATATTGCCATACTCATCATACAGATTGTTGAGTAATTTCACAATCTTTTCTATTCCCATGTTATCCGCCGTACGGAAAACACCCAAATTATGCCCAAATCCAACCATCAACACCTTATCAATATCCTCAACAGTTGAAATTCCTTCCATCAGAATCTGGCAAGCCTCGTTCAATTGAGTCAAAAACAACCTGATACTCACCAACCCGGCTGATTCCATTACCGATACATACTGATGATTGATCATGCGGGCAAATTTGCTCACCTTGTCAAAAGTCTCCTGTGAAGTGTGCAGTCCCGATACAATCTCCAGAATTTGCGAACCAGGCGTATTAATCATAAAATGTACCCCGATACATCTTTCCTGATACTTCAGTTCAGAAGCCAGCTCTGTCACCACAACGGTTGTTACGTTTGAGGCAATAATCGCATCCGGTTCAAGTACATGTTCTAATTGCTGAAATACTTTCTTTCGTTCATTAACCTGGCGTTCTCCCGTTTGATTGTCGTAACGAATGGCTTCAATAACGAAATCGCAGTTCTGAAAATCGATGTAAGATGTAGTGCCCTGTACCCTTGAAAGAATCGCTTTTTTCTCATTCTGCGTTAAACCCCAATTGGTGATTTTCTTGTCTAACTTATCTTCAATCCTGCTAAATGCATTAGCAATCTTTTCTTTGTTGGGTTCTAAAAACACAACCTCCATCCCGTTCAAAGCCGCAGTTGTCGCAATTTCGCTCCCTTCAATTCCACATCCGACAACACCTATGCGCGAAAACAGCGTTCTTTTCCTGTTCCGTTTGCTCAGCCCGTATCGTTCGATTGGTTCTGTAATAATTTTTGCCATGTTATTATGCTATATTTAATTTATTCACTTCGAATGTCGTGCTTTTATGTTACTTTTTCATTGCCTGATTCGCTGTAATGGCAATCATGCTCACGATATCATCCACCGAACAACCTCTCGATAAATCATTAATGGGTGCTGCCATTCCCTGAAGGATGGGGCCTACCGCCAGGGTTCCCGACAAACGTTCAACTAATTTATATCCGATATTACCCGATTGTAAATCCGGAAACACCAATACGTTCGCCCGACCGGCAATATTGCTGTCCGGCGCTTTGCTCTTTCCTACTGATGGGACTAATGCCGCATCCGCTTGCATTTCTCCGTCAATCTGCAAATCGGGACGCATTGATTTGGCGATATTCGTTGCTTCAACCACCCTATCGACAAACTCGTGTCTCGCGCTCCCTTTGGTTGAAAAACTCAACATGGCAACTCTCGGTTCAACACCGGCAATTGCTTTCGTTGTTTCAGCCGACGAAATGGCAATCTCGGCCAGTTCTTTTGCCGATGGATTTGGATTTACAGCACAATCAGCGAAAATCAATAATCCGTTCTCCCCAAACTGAGGTGTTGGTGTAAACATCAGAAAGGCACCGGAAACAACCGAGATCCCCGGACGGGTTTTTACAATCTGAAAAGCAGGGCGCAACACATCACCTGTAGTGTTTTGTGCTCCGGCCAATTCTCCGTCCGCATCTCCGTTTTTAATCATCAGACAAGCAAGATACAATGGATTCTTGGCCAGTTTGACAGCTTCTTCAGGCGTCATCCCTTTGTTTTTTCTCAAATCGTAGAGCAAATCTGCATACATCGGCATATTTATATCTGTTTCCGGATCTACAATCACTGCTTCTGAAATACTTTTCAATTGCTCTGTTTGAGCAAGGGAAAAAATCTCCTCTTTATTTCCTATCAGGATAATCTTAGCAGCTTTCTTCTTTAAAATAATATCTGCAGCTTTTAAAGTCCGAATTTCAGTGCCCTCGGGTAAAACAATCCGTTGCGGATTGGCAATGGCACGTTCCATGATTTGGTTTAGTAAATTCATTGTTGTCTGATGTATTTTGTTCTGTGGTTTTGACGTTTTGAAAGTATAAAAAATCTCTGAAAGAGACTACAAAAGTACGAATATTTCGCAAAATTGCAATGTAGAGATTGCAAAATATGCTAATTATTTGTTTATTTGACAAATAACACACAAAAAATATCAGTTTTTCAGAACTTTAGCCGTACGAGACAATTTATTTCTGATTTTCGATTCCCTGCTATCATCTCTTTTCCACTACCGATAGATTCACGCATATCCATGTATAATATACCGGCATATCGCAACCAGCATCCAAGGTTCTTATTGAAATCGTAACTAAGGTTCACATAATACCTGCTTCCAATGCCAGAGAAGGCTGGCATGCTGAAAGCATATAGAATATTCTTTTCATATAGATAAATTCGGTTATCATACGCTTGCACATCAAAAAAGAGATAACTGAAATCAATATTTAAAGGCCATTTCCTAAACCGAATGTTCACTTCCTGAAGTGCTGTTATTCCATAGGTAGGAGCTCTGTGTTCATTTTGGACGATATTGGCATCAAATTGTTGTTTAAATTTGATCATTCCCGTTTCATAAACAGATTGAAACCTGAATGCAACCTTATCTTTTTGTGAAAGCTTAGATGTTGCCTCTTCCGGGCCGGAAAGATTTGCAACCTGCTGTTCGTACTTTGTCCTGCATAATAATGTTAATCGCCGGAGAGGTGTATAAGTGAGCTGAAGCAGATAATCCATTCCGTTCGAAGGAGAATCAACACCATAACGTAACCAGGGAAAACGATAACTGTCGGCATAAAACGCGATTTTCCAGTTTTTTGCCGGTAGTATCTCAGCTCCTATATATACCCCTTTTTCATTTCTAACGCCTGATTTTTCTGAAAAAGAAGTCGCAAATAACGCATCATATTCAGGTCCGTAATTGCGATACAACAACGCAAGATTGACCCGGGAAAGAGGAGAAATGGTGAGACCGCAAATCGAAGCAGGATGTTCAAAGTCCGAAAGTGCAGCTTCACCAAAAAAATTGAATTTATGCAACCTAAACCTGTAATGAAAACCTGAAACCCACTGTTTATTTCCACTGAAATAGAATATGTTATACGGATATCGTTTAGGAATCAATTTCATATCCATTTTCATAATCAGACTACTAAAGCCAATTTGATACCAAACACCATTATAATCAAGATTAAACCCTGTCAGATTTTGTTTCACCTTGTTCTTTTTCAGCATCTCATCCATTGTCCTGTGGTACCCCGTTTCATAGAAAGCCGGAAACATATTATGCTCTACCTTTCCATCAAGTTGTCTGCCTGAAAAGAACACATCCAGACTTGTTTGCTGATGTTGTAAGGAGAGCGCCAGACCCCTGAGAAAGTTAAATTCATTTGTAGAACCGTAACGTTTGCCCCCCCCTGTAAGATCACACACCCTTGTTGTCATGGCTGATTTTCCACGACTAAATGCCTGACTAATCACAAGTCCCTGTCCAAAACTTGCCTGGTAATCTCCAATAATTAAATTTTTTATAAGCCCGGTATTTTTGAATTGGAATGATACAGAGGTATAGTCATACCCCATTCTCAATTTTCCGAAGAATGGCTCACCTGCATCTTTTTCTGCGGTAATACTCAACCATAACTTGTCTTTATAGTGAAACCTGTATTTCAAGTGATTATAAATCCGGCTTCCCATATATCCTGCACTGTCGCCCATATTTTGCAGGCGATCTCCCTCTTTCTCCTCCGGTACATAATCAGCACGAATTAGTATTTCATTCTTCCCATATTCGAGGTACTTTTTCAAATCGATCTTCTCATCTTTATCATTTGAATTTGTTAATGTGACAAATGGAAGCATCCTTCTGATATCAGTCATATCAAGACCTTCGACAAGCATAAGTTCGTATATTGAGTAAAAACATGCTACTTTGTATCGATAATAGAGTATGTTTTCAATTTGTATGTCCGACAAAAACATCATTTTAGCAAGTTCCTCTCTTTCGACCTGATTTAAATCAAGTGGATGTTGATTCAGGAAAATCAGTTCTTCATAAAAAACATTGAAATCAGGCTCAGTTTCACTTTCCTCTGCATACTGTTCATATACATCAGCTATGAATCGTTCAATTTCAGTAAGAGGTGTTTCTGATTGAGCATTTACAATCAAAAAATTACAACACAGAAAAATGGGTATTAGCATGAAATTTTTCATACATCAGGCTTAAAAAACAATAAATTAACGGTTAAAACTATATTGAAGTTGTGCAATGGAATTAAGCCCCAACAGTGGATGTAGCTCAACCGACAAATCAAAAGTCAACGAACTGAATTCAAACCCGAATCCCAGACAGGGAACCAGATATTCATGAGCATATGCACCGAGTTGGAATCGGGTTTCATTACTAATACAATAATCAAAAGCGGTTGCAAACCGGTAATTACTGCTCATTTCCTTATCGGTCTGAAATCGCCAGCTAAGCTCGGGAGTAAAGTCATAAGTGCATCCCAAACTAAAAATTGCAGGCAAATATTTTGTCTGCGATTCCCCTTTTATATGAGAACCAAAAGGATTATAGACATGAAATCCAACCCTGAAAGTATTATTGAATGGCACAGATAATCCGATTTGAGGATAAATTGTCGCGTAATACTTGTTGGATGGCGCAAAGTACACCGTATGATAATCAAATTGCAATCCAAGACTAAACCGGTCGGAAAAATTACGAGCAACAGTCAAACCCATCAAAATTTCGTGATACAGGGAAAATCCATGATGGACTGTCGAAAATGCTGCAACAAAATGATTTACAGGCCATATAAAAGAAAAACATTTTGTTGCGAGAGTTGTTATAATAAAGCGATTTTCAAACAAGACACTCATTTGAGGTATGATCTTTGTTGACAAAGGTGCCGGATTGTGAAAGGGAGTCCAGTTTTTTGTATCAGAAACAGAGGTATTGGCTACAGAAGCAGAAGCAGGAAGTGCGGATGTAACTTGTGCATATACAGATAGCTGCACAAAACCCAGCAGGAACAAGATAATTCTTTTCATGACCCTAAGGTTTAAGCTGTTAAATAAGTAAACAATCAGACTTCAAAATTATCAAAGTACTTGTTAAGGAACAAAAAATAACGCATAATTTCATTATCATTAAATCTTTTAAACTTTTGATATAAGAATAGACCTGATAAAAGGGAAAGTTATTATCGAATTTTATATTTGTTTTTTGATACAAATTATATACATTTGCAGTGATGTTTAAGAATCTCAACATATTGATTATATTGTTATTCATGACAGGGCTGATTGCCTCTTCATCAGCTCAGCAAATGCATAAACCATTACCGCCGGGAAGTCAGCGACTTGCCGTGATGGTTGATGGAAATGATACTGTATATCTGGCTTTTTTGAGGGATATTTATGTTTTCCCGAAGATTAAATTCAACAGTAAAAAACAGGAAGAGTTCTACTGGAGAACAGTCAGAGATGTAAAAAAGGCATTACCTTATGCAAAAATAGTAAGTACAGAGTTGATCAGGGTAAACAGCTTACTGGGTGATATAAAAAATGAAAACGAAAGAAAGAAATATCTCGCGAAGTATGAGAAAGAAGTTTTCAAAAGATATGAGCCAGAACTTCGTAAGCTCACCATTAACCAGGGACGACTGCTTTTGAAACTGATTGACCGCGAATGCAATTCAACATCGTATGATCTGATAAAAAATTACCGTGGAAGTGTTTCTGCCTTTTTTTGGCAGGGAATTGCTCGTATTTTTGGTTCTAATTTAAAATCTGAATACGATGCTTCAGGAAATGACCGGATCGTGGAAAGGGTCATTCTACTGGTTGAAGCTGGTCAGCTTTAGTATTAATTTAATTATATTTTATGAGAAAAAATCTTTCCTCTGTTTTTAAAAGTTTATTTATCAGATCTTTTGATGATGAACTAACAGACTCCCGAAAGAATGTTGTACGTGCTGAAGTAAAAGCAAAAAAACAAAACGTCACAGAAGCTTATAAAACAGAACAAGCTAATGCAGTTTATACTAAGATTGAGCAAATGCCTGAATTTAAAGAGGCAAAAACAGTACTGATGTATTGGTCAGTTTCCGATGAATTACCCACCCATCCGTTTATCAAAAAATGGAGTATTGCTAAAACAATCCTGTTACCGGTTGTAAAAGGTCAACAAATGACCATCCGTCCTTTTGTTTCAGAAGAAATGCTTGCACAGGGTGATTTCAAAATCATGGAACCCAAATCCGGAAATGATTACCTGAAAACGGTAGATCTGGTGATTGTACCGGGTGTTGCTTTCGACCGGAAAAAGAAAAGAATCGGCAGGGGAAAGGGATATTATGATAAGTACTTCAAAAACAAACGCATAAAGAAATGGGGTATCGGATTTGATTTTCAGTTGTATGAAAGTCTTCCTGCAGCTTCTTATGACATCAACATGGATAGGATTATTACTCCATCCGAGACGATTTGGTAAGTTCCGGTTCTCCCTTCCGGTAATAATACACGAGACCGTATTCACGACATTTCTCCAGCTTATCAAAAGGTTCCATATCCTTGTAATACGCTTCAACCTGATTCCAAATTTCGAGGATAATCTCGTCACCCTTTGTTCTGAGACTAACTAATTCTTCCCATTGCCGGGCTGTAGAATGCTGGTGAATTTTCTGTGTAGATTTGTACTCTTTGAAGATTTCGTAATGGACTTTTACTTTTGCAATTGCCGGATTATAAATTGGTAGTCCTCCATTGCGAATGCGTTCATTTTCTCCGTCGATAATGCATTTACCCCATTGTAATAAAGCCGACTCAGTACTTAAATCGGGTACATTGTGTATTTCAGGATCCAATTGATAAAACAACTTGTGTTCCTTTTTGATGTCTCCCCGTATTACTGCAAGATTAAACACCTGTATGAAATGGGAAATGTAAAGACGTACGTTATGTATAATCTGCTGGTATCTTTTGTTCGCGTTTACCTGATTTTCGAGCGTTTGCTGGTACTGCAATTGTTGCTTCTCAAAAACAGACAGAAAATTCTTTGCTTCAAGAATTGTCTTGAATGCAATAACATGATTATTATAGCCTGATTTATCTTCTTTTTGAATAGCAGTGCGAAGCGCTCTTAATCTCGATTGATCAGTATTGGGTAAACGACGGTATGGCATGAAAAAATTAAACTGTAATTAAGTATTGTTCATCAAAGATATTCACATACTTGCAAAGATATAAAAATTAATCGTTTCTAAACATTAATTTTTCAGCTAATTTTCTCAATTCCTGTTTTTTATTTGATGAAACACTTACTTTTTCCAACGATGCGATGGCCTTTTCATAATAAACACTCATAGCGTCTTCGCATATTTTTTTGACTTCCAGTAGATTATAAATTTCTGTCACCTCCCTAACCTTTTTTTGAGGTTCCGGATTGGGTTCATTGAGCCAGAAATTTAATTTCTTCTGCATTTCACCCGAAGCTGCTTTTTTGGCATGGATAAGCAGATAGGTCTTTTTATTGCATAGAATATCTCCCCCGATCTGCTTCCCGAAAGTTTCGGGATTTCCATATACATCCAACAGGTCGTCTTTTAGCTGAAAGGCCAATCCTATATTGATTCCGAAATTATATAAATGTAATGCATCCTCTTCTGAAGCCCCCCCTATAATCGCTCCTGTTTGCAGCGAGCAGCCAAGCAATACAGCCGTTTTGAGTCTGATCATTTCAATATATTCCTCGGGCAACACCTGCTCACGCTGTTCAAATTCCATGTCGTACTGCTGTCCTTCACAAATCTCGGCCGCAGTGCGCGTAAACAGTTTCAAAACGGTCTTCAGATAAGGTGAAGGCGTCTCCAACAATAGTTCATAGGCCATTATTTGCATAACATCTCCTGAGAGTATAGCCGTGTTTTCATCCCATTTTACATGCACGGTAGGCTTTCCCCTCCGGATAGTAGCTTTATCCATGATATCATCGTGCAACAGGGTGAAATTATGAAATACTTCAATCCCGATAGCCGGCTTTATCGCCGGATCAATATTCTCACTGAAAAAATTACAGGCCATCAGGGTTAATGCAGGACGAACACGTTTGCCTCCCTGTCCCATTGTATAGTCAATCGGAGCATATAATCCGGCCGGTTCCCTGTGCCATTTGATTTGCCGAATGGCAGCATTGACGATCGATGATGTTACTTCAAAACTATTCATAAACGATTATTTACGTTTGGCAAGCTCATTTTCAATAATATCTGTCAGTACGTCTTTCATCTGTAATCCAGCCGCCCGAACCTGTTGAGGAATGAAACTTGTTTTCGTCATTCCGGGTGTGGTGTTAACTTCCAGCAAATTAATCACCTCTCCTTCAGTAATGATATAGTCTATCCTGATGATGCCTTTGCATCCAAGAATATCATAAATGGCCGAAGTGAGCTTTTGAACACGTTCGGTAAGTTCATTAGTGATTCTGGCTGGTGTAATTTCCTCAACCTGACCTTTATACTTGGCGTCAAAATCAAAAAACTCATTGTGAGGAACCACTTCTGTTACTGGTAAAACAACCGATTTGGATTGGGTTTTATATACTCCGCAGGTAATTTCAGCCCCTTGCATATAAGCTTCAATCATGACTTCATTTCCTTCCCTGAAAGCCTTTTCTATGGCCGGTTGGACATCTTCTTTTGATTTAACTTTTGTTACACCAAAACTACTACCCCCTACATTCGGCTTTACAAAACAGGGAAATCCGGTTTTCATTTGTACTTCATCGCCGGTAATCGTTTGTCCGCTCCGAAGCAACACAGATTCGGATACTTTTACACCAAAACTTTTCAAATACTGATTACAGGTGAATTTATTGAATGTCAATGCCGAAGCAAGAACCCCACAAGTTGAATACGGAATTCCTATTAAATCAAAATATCCTTGTAAAATACCATCCTCACCCGGCGTACCGTGAATGGTAATATACGCGAAGTCAAATTTTATCTTTTCCCCCTGATAAATAAAACTGAAATCTGACCTGTTAATCTCAATCTGTTCATTTTCAGCAATATTAACGACCCATGCTTCTTTGGTTAAAGTAACCTGATACACCTGATAGCTGTCCTGATCCATAAAGGAAAGTAATCCGGCAGCACTTTTGAGCGAAACAACAACTTCAGAGGAATCTCCTCCGGCAACGATGGCGACAATAGGTTTCATATCGTTATAAATTCAAATGTGTTTGGGCATATTCTCGCCACATATCAATTAATTTTTGTAAATCTTCCGGTATCTCACTTTCAAAATGCATGTATTCCTTTGTCCGGGGATGTACAAAGCCCAGGGTCTTAGCATGCAGAGCCTGTCTCGGACAAGCATAAAAACAATTTTTCACGAATAACTTGTAATAAGCAGATGTGGTACCTTTTAGTATCACATTGCCTCCATATCGTTCATCATTGAAAAGTGTGTGGCCAATGTGTTTCATGTGTACCCGAATCTGATGCGTTCTTCCAGTTTCGAGCCGGCATTCAACCAAAGTTGCATAACCAAATCGTTCAATAACCCTGAAGTGGGTTATCGCGAATTTGGCATACGGATTCTCCCCATCCGGGAAAACTTTAAATCGCATGCGGTCGCTCGGGTCACGAGCGAGGTCACCGGTAATGGTTCCTTCATCCTCCTTTACATTTCCCCACACCAGGGCATAATATCTTCGCTTGGTCGTTTTTTCAAAGAATTGCTTTCCAAGGTGTTGTTTGGCATCTTCGGTTTTAGCTATCAGTAGCAATCCCGATGTATCCTTGTCAATACGATGAACCAATCCCAACCTGGAATCATTGGCATCAAAATCTTTATTATCCTTTAAGTGGTAGGCTATTGCATTTAACAAGGTCCCATCGTAATTCCCGAATCCGGGATGCACAACCAGTCCGGGCTGCTTATTTACCAGTATAATATCATCATCTTCATATACAATATTGATGGGAATATCCTGGGGAACAATAATATACTCAGAAGGCGGATAGGCCAGTACAATGGTGATCACATCGCCGGGTTTAACTCTGTAGCTGGATTTCACAGGTTTTTCATTGACCCTGATGTTTCCTGCATCCGCAGCTTCCTGGATGCGGTTACGGGAAATACTGGCCATGATATTGACCAAATACTTGTCTATCCGCATCATGCTCTGACCTTTGTCGACCACGAAGCGGTAATGTTCAAAAAGCTCCTGTTCCGAGCCTAATTCATCATCTTCAATTTCTTCTAAAAACTCTTCTTCCACTTGCTATTCCTCCTTTTTAGAAAAATTCCTCTTCTTCAAACTGACCTATAATTGATTCTTCTATTCGATTCTTATCTCTTGTTAACCAGATGTCTATACGTGAACCATCAGGCATTTTTTCTCCGGCAGATGGGGTTTGTTTGTATATCATGTACTCGTTTTCATTCGCTGCAGGAGTTACATCATAATTCACAGCCCCGATGATAAAAGATGACAAAATTGCTTCGTTTTTTGCTTCATTAAATGATTTTCCAATCAAACCCGGTACAGTAGAAACACCCTCTCCTACTCCACTACCGACCACAAGTACCACTGCGGCTCCTTCAGGCAATCGGGTACCCGGTTCGATATGCTGCCCCAGATAACTCACATCAATGACCAAATCCTTGAATTCAGAAGGTCTGTATACTACTCCCGAAACTCGTAGACCCAACGATTTTATTAGGGCATCAGCCTGCCTGAATGAAACATCGTTCACATCCGGAAAAGGAATCATTTTCACCTGCCGTTTATTAAGAATCAAGTAAATAGATCTGTTTTTCTTCACCGATGAATTTGCCTGCGGAATTTGTTCTACGATGGTCCCCAACGCTTTCTCTTTTACATAAACCGAATCAATAACCAGGGTATATAAATCATAATTTTCAAGCAGATTCTGAGCCTCTTCTACGTACAAACCCTGTAGATCAGGGACAGTAACCGACTCACCATGATGTGTATATTGATCCAGCATGATCAGTGTAATCCATGCCAATGCGATTACGATGACAATCGCCAGCAAAATGCGTTTCACAATATAACCCGCTATACTTTCTCTCCAAAAGGTCTTAAAATCCATGACTAACCGTTTTATAAAAGATTGTTGTTCAGTAAATGTGTCTGAACAATAACAATTGCCAAAATTAATGAAATAATCTTATTATTAGTAATAACAAAGCCTATAAAAACAAAAATACATCAAACACGTTATACATGATGCAAATAAACAACTTGATTCAAAACCATATATGAAACTATTGAAAACTCATGACGAACGGATTGCAAAAATGACTTTTGCCTCCGTATATCCAATGTACTTAGTAAAAATTGAGAAAAAAGGTAGAACGAAAGAAGAACTTCATCAGGTTATTGAATGGCTAACAGGCTTCGATGATCAAAAGCTTCATAAACTTATTCAGGGAAATGTTTCTTTTGATACTTTCTTTCAAAAAGCCAATTTAAATCCCAATGCCCATCTCATTAAAGGGTTGATTTGTGGTTACCGCATAGAAGAAATTGAGAGTCCCTTAACACGACAAGTCAGGTATTTAGATAAATTAGTGGATGAACTGGCCAAAGGACGTAAAATGAATAAAATACTAAGAGCCACTTCATAAGAAGCAGCTCTTAATATAATGTCTTAGGAAAGTATCGATTACATTTTGTGACGACCTTCATCGGCAACAGTCAATTTTGATCTTCCTTTGGCACGACGGGCAGCCAAAACCCTGCGTCCGTTTGCAGTTGCCATTCTTTCACGGAAACCGTGTTTGTTTCTTCTTTTTCTGTTAGAAGGTTGGAATGTCCTTTTCATCGCTTTATCGTGTTATTATATTAATATTCTT
>JAYFPG010000036.1:0-60081 GCA_034928085.1 Paludibacter sp. | reverse complement strand
AGACCGCATGTTCGACGAACTGAGCCAGTTTATTTCCGATCCTTCGCAACGCGATGCTTTTTGCCGTGCGTTGGTGAGCAAATTAGTGGAATTCAGTTTCGAGGATATGTTTAAGCAGAAATACGATTTCTTTGCCACCATATTCGAATACCTGATTAAAGATTACAACAGTGACAGTGGCGGAAAATATGCCGAGTACTACACCCCTCATGCTGTGGCACGTATTATGGCGGCTATTTTGGTAAACACCGAAGAGGAATTGCACAATGTAAAATGTTACGACCCCAGCGCGGGTTCGGGTACACTGTTAATGAACCTGGCACATGCTATCGGGGAACAGAATTGCAGCATTTTTTCGGAAGACATCTCGCAGAAGTCCTCGAATATGCTTCGGCTGAACCTAATATTGAATAACCTGTCGCAATCCATACCCAATGTGATTAAGGGAAATACCATACTGGAATCGAAATATATCAATGAGAAATTTCAGTATATCGTTTCCAATCCGCCTTTTAAATTAGATTTTTCGGACTATAGGGATACGGTGGAAAAAGACAAAGAGCGTTTCTTTGCGGGTGTGCCCAAAGTCCCCAACAAGGATGTAGATAAAATGTCTATCTACCTGCTGTTTATCCAACATATTATGTATTGCTTAGACGATAAAAAAGGCAAAGCTGCTATTGTAGTACCCACAGGTTTTATCACGGCACAAAGCGGGATAGAAAAAACCATCCGCGAAGCCATGATTAAACGTCATATTCTGCGGGGTGTGGTAAGTATGCCGAGCAATATCTTTGCCAGTACAGGGACCAACGTGAGTGTGTTATTTTTAGACGCCAAATCCGACAGCAAACAAGTGGTATTTGTAGATGCCTCCAAACTGGGAACTACTGTAAAAGATGGCAAAAACCAGCGCACCCTATTATCTCCGGCCGAAGAAGGAAGGATTATCTCTGCTATGAACGACAAACGGGCAGAAGACGATTTCTCGGTAGTGGTATCGTACGACCAAATCAAAGAAAAAAACTACTCCTTCAGCGCCGGGCAATACTTTGAAGTAAAGATTGAATATGTGGATATTACCGCCGATGAATTTGAGGCTAAAATGGAGGCGTTTAAAAGTAATTTAAACAGTCTTTTTGCAGAATCGAGAGCGTTGGAAAGGGAGATTCAGAAACAGTTGGAGGATTTGAGTTTATGAAAAAATATAAATTAAAAGAACTCCTTACAATTAAGAATGGAAAAGACCACAAAGAATTACCTGATGGTAAATTTCCTGTATATGGGAGTGGCGGTCTTATGCGTTATGTAAATGAATTTCTTTATGATAAGGAAAGCATTTTACTTCCACGAAAAGGAACATTGAGCAATATACAGTATGTCAATACTCCTTTTTGGACTGTTGATACGCTATATTATACCGTGGTTGACACGAAAAAAGTAAATACTTTCTATCTCTACTATTTGATTAAGCAATTTGATTTATCCAAATTAAATACAGGAACAGGTGTACCGAGTATGACATTTGATGCTTATTACGATTTAGAAGTTTGTATTCCAGATATCTTAATGCAAAATAGAATTGCTGATATTCTTAAATCGCTTGACTCCAAAATCGCCCTCAACAACCGCATCAACGTCGAATTAGAAGCGATGGCAAAGACGGTGTATGATTATTGGTTTGTGCAGTTTGATTTTCCCTTCGACTTCGCTCAGGGTAAGCCAAGTGCCGAAGGAAAACCGTATAAGAGTAGCGGTGGTAAAATGGTTTGGAGTGAGGAGTTGAAGAGAGAGGTGCCGGAGGGGTGGGAGGTTGGAACGCTTTCTGATTTAGGTGATATTGTAGGTGGAAGTACTCCTCCTCGCGAAGTAGCAGGATACTTTTGCAATAACGGCACAGCGTGGATAACACCAAAAGATTTGTCATTAAATCAGGGAAATAAATTTATATCAAAAGGAGAATTGGATGTTAGTGAAAGTGGGATTAAAGCTGCATCTTTAAATATAATGTCCAAAGGAACGATTTTACTTAGTTCAAGAGCTCCTATTGGGTATCTGGCAATTTCGAGAGATGAAGTTACCACTAATCAGGGCTTTAAGTCGTTTGTGCCAAACAAGGGTTATTCTACGGAATATGTTTACTACAGTATCAAAAATATGATACCGACCATAGAAAATAATGCTGTGGGTTCAACTTTTAAAGAAGTATCAGCTTCAACTCTTAAATCAATTAAAGTTTGTCTTGCACAAAAAGAAATTGTAGAAGCATATAATAAAAAAGTCACAGCCATTTTTAATCGTCAGAATTTACTCGAACAAGAAAACCAACAACTCTCGTCACTAAGAGATTGGTTGTTGCCGATGCTGATGAATGGGCAGGTGAAGGTGGGGGAAGTGGAAGAAGAGGGAGGATTGATGGCTGCGGAGCCGAAAGAAAAGTATGGTAAATAATTAAAGTAAATAATATCATATCATGAAACTATATTCGATTAACAATTCTAAATTAAAGAGTTTAGCAATAGATTCCTTTAAACTGGAAAAAGAAATACAAACACTTGTCGAAAACAATCTTGAAGTTCTGTTTAACCTTCAATTCGTAAAAAGTGAATTCTCCATCAAGAACTTCAGAGTTGACACATTGGCATTCGATACAGAAAACAAGTCGTTTGTGGTTGTTGAATATAAAAAAGGATCAAATTTTTCAGTTATTGATCAGGGATATACGTATATGTCGTTGATGCTGAACAATAAAGCGGATTTCATTTTGGAGTATAACGAAAAGAATACTACTCAATTGAAAAAGGATGATGTTGACTGGTCGCAATCAAAAGTTGTTTTTATTTCAACACAATTTACTGAATTTCAAAAACATTCTGTCAATTTTAAAGACGTACCATTTGAATTGTGGGAGATTAAGCGATACGAGAATAATCTGGTGGGTATGGTTCAACACAAGAGTAATTCAAATGAAAGTATCTCGATTGTGACAGATAGTCCCGAAAATATTGTTTCAAAAGTATCGAAACAGGTAAAGGTATATGATGAAGAATATCATTTAAACTCATCAAAGAATAGACTTGCATGGGTTAATGAATTGTATTTTGTAATGAAAGAACGAATTTTGAGTTTAGGGGATGTTGAAGTGAAGTATACAGCACAATACGTCAGTTTCAGAACAAAATCGCCCTTTGTTGATTTAATTTTGTACAACAAAGGAGTTTATACTGTTATAAATATGAAAAGCGGCAGTCTTAACGACCCTGATAATAAGACAAATACCTACGATGGCAAAGGACACTGGGGCAATGGAGATTATTATGTGATAATTGATGATAAAACAGATATAGATTATGTGATGTTTCTCATTAAGCAATCTTATATCTACCATAGATAAACGTTGTAAGTTCTTGTAATTTAGTTTGCTACAATAGCCCAATAAACTCATTTTTATATGCCAAAAACCACATTCACCAGAAAACAATTCTATGATCTTGTTTGGTCTGAATCGTTGGCAGCAATTTCAAGAAAATACAATATTTCCTATACTTGTCTGCGTGAAGTCTGTACAGAGATGGAAATTCCTATTCCGCCAAATGGATATTGGTCTAAATTAAAATTCGGGAAACCGGTTGATGTATACAATTTCAATGAAACGTCAAAGGGAAAACAAGAAATCTCATTATGGTTGAAAAGCGACGAGGATAGTGAAGAGTATTACTCCACGGATGTCGCTCAAAAAATGAAGAATAAGTCAGAAATCTCAAAAAAAGTCAAATCTTTAGATTTCAAGGCAACAAATTTTATATCAGACCCATTAGTTGTAAGAACCAGAGAATATCTTAGTCAAAAAAATGATTATCGAAATTGGAATTATGACTTAAGGAAGAATACGCTTGATATTTCTGTATCTATAGATATACTACCGAGGGCTCTCGAAGTTATGAGCAAATTTATTCACATGATGAAAGCTTGTGGATATGCTGTAGTTGTGAAAGACAATCAAACCTATGCTGTCATTAATAATGAAGAATTAGAAATATCACTACGAGAAAAGTCAACACGAATAACTGTAATCGGTCAATCTTGGAACCATACCGACTTAAAACCTAACGGCAAACTTGTTTTGAAATACCAAAAAAGTTATTATGGAAAAGAATGGGTCGACAACAGTGTTTTAATTGAAGATCGTTTATTAGATATAATCAGTGCTCTCGAATTAATTGCCCTTAAAAAGAAAAATGAAAGAGAAGAGCTTGAAAAGTATAGGGCAGAGCAAAGACGACTTGAAGCAATAATAAAAGAATTACAAGCAAGAAAAGAGAATGAACTAAAAAACTTCAAAGATACATTTCTACTTGCTAATCGTTATCAGAAAGCCAATGATTTACGGAACTACATTCATGTCTTTGAGCAAAATGCAATAAAAAATAATTCATTAACTGATGAAAAACAAAGCTGGATTGAATGGGCACGTAAAAAAGCTGATTGGTATGACCCATTTATAAATGCAAAAGACGAATTATTGGAAGATGTTGATAAAGATAGTCTTACATTTAAAAGTCAAAATCGTTGGTAAATTTGAAATGAACAGTTACAAATTAGCATTTCATAAAATGTAATGTATCCCCCCCATTTTAACTAAAAGAAACGTTACCATTTGATAAAATGATTGAAAAGCTGAATTCAATTATTGTTCTTCAAGAATATTTTCATAGCTTTGGAAAAAATATTACCTTTGCGTCCGTTTATGAGAAGTTTACAAAGTAAAGCAGAGATAAACCTTGATTCTGCTGAAGTTTTACATACAAAAGGATATTATCCATCGGTAGCTCATTGCTCTTATTATAGTTGTTTTCAGTTGGTAAGGCATATTTGGCTCAACTCTTTAGGTAAAACCGAAAGCGAATTGAAGCAATTAATTGCATCATTCAAAGACAACAAAGCTGTGGAAAAAGGCAGCCACGATGTTTTGATAAATCAAATAACAACACACATAAAGTTGAACAATGAAGGTGATTTTCGTGTTTTTAATAATAACATTGGGCAACTAAAAAGATTAAGACATTCTGCAGATTATGACGATGTGGGCTTTTCATTTCAGGAAAGCGAAAAATCAATATACTTGTCAAAATTAATCAGACCTGTTTTAAAAAGATACTAAGATGACTCCCAAAGAATATATCGTTATTGAACTGAAATCATTTATTAATGATTTTCCGCAGACCCGTGTCCGTTACGAACATGATCTTTCTTCTGAGACACATTTTGTCGAAGTTATTCCAAATCAAATTTATCACTTGGATGCTGATTATGTAAAATGGGAATGTAATTTCTTTGACAATTTTATAAATTTGTTCCCTTCAGAAAATGTATGTTTTATTTCTGATGATGCGATTGTAGGTTTGCAAAATATCGATTTTGAAATCTATGGAAAAGAATTTGTTTCACCATTTACAGTTAATTCAGGAGTAATGTCATTGCTCGATGATTGGATACATGCAAGCTCTTTTGTAAAAGGAGCTGATCTACACAATGTCAGTTTCTGTTTTGAATCAAAATCTGAAGTAATTAATACGCTCTCTAATGGAACTCATGCAGATCGTGTTAGTTGTAATGATGGTTTACCCTTAGCCGCATAATATGGAAGAAAAAAAAGAATTAGAGTCAGGTTTCCGTATTCAGAATATTCTGTTAATCGAGAGTTCGTTTTCTCGAATTCTTACAGTTATATTCGACAATCCTGACATTAAACAGGAAGCGAATGTTGAAGTAAATGTTTCGATTAATGAAAATATTGTTTCTGTTACGGTAAATTTATTATACAAGCAGGTGCTCAATGAAATTGAGCAGGTTTCGGCTAAGATTAGCATGATTGGTGTCTTTGAAAAATTTGGTGATTCGCCGCTTAATTTAGAACAATTTGGGAAGGTAAATGGTGCTGCAATGATTTATCCATATATCAGAGAGCACTTTACAAATCTTGCTGTAAAAGCTGGTATTGGTCTTATTTTCTTGCCGCCGGTAAATTTGACAAAATAAAGTAAAACTAAATTATGTTGTTATGGATTTAGGGATGACTGCAAATAAAGATCTTATTGGCAATCTGATTATCTATATTGCTGATAAATGCAAGCCTTTGTATCACACGAAACTTCTTAAAATTTTGTATTTTATTGATGAAGTTGCAGTACAAGAGAAAGGTTCTCCAATTACCTGGTTAGAATACAGTGTATGGGGGAAAGGTCCTGTATCTAAGGAAATTTATTTTTCAAAAGTGGATAATTGCAACCCCTTTGATTCTTACTTCACCATTTCGAAGAAAAATAATAATGCATATCAAATAATACCTAAACAGGTTTTTGACAAATCAGAGTTCAGTAAAAAAGACATCGAAATTATTGATCATGTAATTGATCTGTACGGAAAAAAAACATCTGATGAGTTAATAGAATTGACCCATGCCAAAGGTTCATTATGGAGCAATATTGTTGAAACAAAAAACATCAAATTTTCAAAAGAAAATACCACGAGTGTTTACTCAATTAATTTTGCAGACCTGATAAAAGATGATACTATGAAGTCTTTGTCATATTTTATAGCCAGAGAAGATCTTGCTTGTAAAGTATGATATATCCTCGGGGTTCAATTATCAAAATAAAAGAATTTCCTTTACCACAGGGACCGAAGGACAAGTATTTTATTGTAATTGATTGCATAGATGATAAATTGTATAGCTTATTGGCTATGACAACCACCAATAAGTCAGGATTTTATTTTGATTTGTCCGCAATTAACCTCAAATATGGTTCTTTAGCATACTTGAACGAATCTAATTTCATGTTTTGTTTTCCTGCAGATTTTATTATAGGTATAAATGGTTTTAGTTTTTGGGAAGACACATTCTTGTTGTCAAACACATGCTTTAGAGATTATGAATGTGATCGATTAGAAAAATTGAATCCGAATTTACTTGACACGCTAAAAACTAATGTGCTGAATGATCTCGTTTATTGTTTGTATAAATCTGATTTGACGAAATATAAATATAAATCCATACTCGAAAATGTTTTGGTTGAGTTGAATCCGGCAAAAATGTAGTCCTCCATGCACTTCCACATCCTCCAACCATCCCCATCCCTCCGAAACTACATCCGCCACTATTGCTTCATGGAAGCGGGTGCTTTGGAAGGCAACATCATGGAAAGGGTTATCCCGACTGAGAACGTGCAACTGATGTTTCACTATGGAAATCCTTTTGAAGTACATAAACCGGACCGGACAGTCATCCGGCAACCGCGTTCTATTATCAGCGGATTGACTAACAATTATGCTGATGTTACAACGATGGGGGAGGCTGGGGTCGTGTTTGTCAGCTTTTATCCGGCAGGCGCTTGTCATTTCTTCCCGTTTCCGCTTTCTGAAATTGAAAATATGGATGTTGATTTGTCTGATATTTTTAAAGCTGAAATCAGGGAGGTGGAGGAAAAGCTTTTTCATACAAGTTCAATGGAGGAAAAGAAGATTGTAGTAGAAAGTTTTCTCATGAGTAGGTTTAAGCCGGTTTTCACCTACGATAGTTTGTTGATTCACAAAGGTATCGAAATCATCAAACAGAGCAGGGGACAGATATCCGCTCATTTGCTTTCTGAGAAATTGGCTGTCACACCGAAGAGTCTGGAAAGAAAATTCGCGGGCAGAATCGGAAAAACACCCAAGCAATTCATCAAACTGATTCGTTTTCAGGAAACGTTGAAGGATTTCAGTGCGAATAAACACATCAACCTGACGGAATATGCTTACCGGAACGGGTATTTCGACCAGTCGCATTTTATCCGCGATTTTAAATCTTTCTCCGGATACACTCCGAAAGAATTTTTCGCGAAATATCCGGAATTCAATATTCAGGCGGATTGCGTGTAGCTTCTGAGGGTTATTTTGTCTTTTTTTTACAATTTTGCAAACCGGACAATCGCTACTTTTGCGGGCTATTCACAAATTAAACCAACCAACATGAACAGAAATCAGATTATCGTTAAAAATGCCCACGCGAACAACCTCAAAAACATCGACATCGAGATTCCCAAACACAAATTGGTGGTCTTCACGGGTGTGTCGGGTTCGGGGAAGTCATCCCTCCTTTTTGATACGGTTTATGTCGAAGCGCAACGTCAGTTAATCGAGACTTTTTCCACTTTTGCCCGTACCCGGATGCCCAAACTTTCCCGTCCGGACGTGGATGATATCCTGAATTTATCGACTGCCATTGTGATTGATCAGAAACGCATGGGCAATAACCTGCGCAGTACGGTCGGCACAGCTACCGAGATAAACACTTACCTGCGATTGCTCTATTCCCGTGTGGGAAAACCCTTTGTCGGTCCGTCTTTTTATTTTTCTTTTAACCATCCTGAAGGGATGTGTCCGCATTGCAACGGACTCGGAAAGCAAATCAAAATCGATTTGGATTTGTTTTTAGACCGGGAGAAATCGATTCGAGAGGGAGCCATCACCCATCCGCATTACAAACCCGGTGGTTTTTTATGGAAGGAGTTGGTGCATTTGGGTATCGTGGATGCGGAAAAACCTTTGAAAGATTTCAGTCCGGAAGAATTGGATTTGCTCTTGTTTTCGGAGCCTTTTCAGATAAAAAACGCCAAAGAGAAACTGTCATACAACCGGACTTTCGAAGGTATTGCCAGGAAGTTGGAAAAAGCAGTTACCACCCGTGCCGATGATGAATCTGCCGAGGAAGAGAAAAATGCCTATACCCGGTATTTCAGTTATCAGCCATGTGCACATTGCGACGGCACCCGCCTGAACAAACGGGCAAGGAGCGTGACCATCAAAGGATTGAATATCGCGGAGCTTTGTCAGTTAGAATTGGTTGATGTATTTGATTTTCTGCAGGATGTTGATGATGAAATTTCGAGACCCGTACTGCGGAAAGCCCGTTTCCTGTTGCAGCAACTCATCGAAATCGGAGTCGGCTATTTATCGCTCGAACGTGCGGTGGGTACGCTTTCGGGTGGTGAATCGCAACGGGTAAAAATGTCGAAACAGATGGATTGTAACTTGGTGGATATGCTTTATGTGCTCGATGAACCCTCAATCGGACTGCATCCGCGGGATACCGATAACCTGCTGAAAATCCTTTTCCGACTGAAAGAAAAAGGTAATTCGGTATTCGTGGTGGAGCATGACCCCGACATCATCCGCGCAGCGGAATGGATTGTGGATATGGGGCCGAAAGCCGGGAAACTGGGTGGCCAGGTTGTATACAACGGAGAACCGGCTGGATTGGAGAAAGTGGAGAGTATTACGTCTGACTATTTGCACAGAAAAGAAAAGTCCGTATTCAATAGAAAAGAAGCTGTTTCATTTTTCGAAATCAAGCACGCCACGGTTAACAACCTGAAAGATGTATCGGTGAAAATTCCCAAAGGCGTACTGACCTGTGTTACCGGCGTTGCCGGAAGCGGAAAGAGCAGTCTGATACACGCTTGCTTTGCCAAAGAACATCCCGAAGCCATCGTGATTGATCAGTCGCCTATCGGCAAAACTTCCCGCGCCAACGCAGCTACTTTCATCGGGGTGTTTGATTTGATACGGAAAGAATTTGCAGCGGCGACCCAATCGGAGGCCTCCCTGTTCAGTTTTAATTCCAAAGGCGCTTGTCCGAAATGCAACGGACAGGGCGTACTGACCTTCGAACTACACTTCTTAGACTCAGTAAAAACCGTCTGCGACGAATGCGACGGGAAAAGATACCATGCCGAAGTGTTGGAGCTGAAGTTTCAGGGAAAAAGCATCGCCGATGTGCTGGATATGACCATCAATCAGGCAGCGGAATTCTTCAAATCAGCCAATATTAAAAAGCATTTGCATATTTTGCAGGAGGTGGGTTTGGGTTACCTGAAACTCGGTCAATCGCTCAGTACTTTGTCGGGCGGAGAATCGCAACGCCTTAAAATAGCCAATGAGTTGAAAAAAGAAGGCAATATCTACATCATGGATGAACCAACCACCGGACTGCACATGTCCGACATCGACAATTTCTACCGCATCATCCGCTCCCTGGTCGATAACCACAACACGGTAGTCATCATCGAGCACAACCTCGACATCATCCGCTATGCCGACTGGATTATCGACATGGGACCTGAAGGTGGCAAGAACGGGGGCGAACTTATCTTTCAGGGGACACCTGAGGAACTGGTGAAATGCGAGCAATCAATTACAGGGAAGTATTTGGGGAGGGTGATTTGAGGAAAGATGGGTGTTATATCAAAAAAAACATTACCATCCGAAAACAGTCAGATATATGGGCAAAAAAAAGAAGAATCAGAAAAAAATCTGATTCTTCCCACTTTGTACCCAGAGCCGGGATCGAACCGGCATGGAAGTGAATCCACTGGTGTTTGAGACCAGCGCGTCTACCAATTCCGCCATCTGGGCGTTATAGCGGGTGCAAAGGTAATAGTTTTTTTTAATTTTTCAAGGTTTTGATTGAAATTCTTTGCTGCAAATTTAAAATATCTGAGACCGGAGCCCCGGTTAATTAAATTTCAGAAGAAAATGTAGCTGTATGTCATTACTGAACAATCGATAATTGATAGCTGAAACGGTATGCTTTATTTGCATATCTGTATTGATCCAATGGTAATTGACCCCAGGAATTGGTGCCCCCCAATCCGCGTTGGAATAAATCAAGACTCAGTATGACTTCGTTTCTCGGGTATATGTCATTGATGTGCATTTGTTTTTTTGTCATGCCCGGATCAAAATCTTCGGAAGCATTGTGCAAAGCGGTAACTCCCATGGGTTGTAGCGCTTCCACTTTCAGTCCGAAGCCGTCATCGTCCGTTAATATCAGCCACCTCACATCGGTTTTATTCCCGTTTTCCTGCGGACGAAGATAAGGGACATACTGGTCTTGTACCTTACTTTGATAAATTCCCAGCATGGCAGCATCTTTTCTGTCCACATAATTTTCAACGGGACCACGACCGTAATACTCGTAATTGTCGAATGCGACCGGAAGGGTTATCACGGATCCAAAACGCGGAATTTCAGTCAAATCCTTATTGTCAGTAGTATAGGTTATATCTGAAAGAATCGAACCATCGGCATGTACCGTGTAACTTTGGACGTAATCGGCAGCCACATCGGGAAGCCGGTAGTAGAAAATTACAGAGATAGATTTGTTTTCTTCCTTTATTGCAACATTTTTCAATATCCGGTTGTATCCTGCAGCACGCCATACACTGAGTTTGCGTTGTATCTGAGCGCCAAAATCATTATCGGTGGGTGCCCGCCAGAAATTGGGTTGCAGGTTTTCTTTTAGTACCTGCCTGCCGTTCTTAGCATATTGCTGAAGACCGGTTTTGTGCGATTCGTTGGGATTCAAATCTGTGTTGAAAATCGCAATCACATCACCGGCCTTAATTTCCAGGATATTATTCCTCTTTGTTAACTGAGGTTTCCCTCCTGATTTTTCCGGTTTAATCGGAGTGAAATACTGGTTGTTGCTGTATACAAGTTGCTCGTAAGCCACATTATGACCCTGAGGAACCAAATCGGTGCCCTTAGTTGTAAATGCATAGATGTTCAGGAAATACTCTTCTCCTGCCTGTATCGCCACCTGCGGGATATTCAACCTGATTTCTTTGGAAGAAAGAGGAGCTACGTCAATTGTGAAATCCCCGTCGCTTACTTTTTCCCCATTTTTGATAAGTTCCCAGGTAAATTGAAATTGATTCAAATTGGTAAAGCAAAACTCGTTAGTGAGTGAAATGATTCCTTTTGATAAATCTACCGCTTTAATCTGGATGTCCTGATACACTTTTTTTACCTCGTAAAGTTGGGGATTCGGACGACGATCGGGCCAGATTATGCCATTCATACAGAAATTTTCGTCGTGATGGTAATGTTTTGCATTGAAATCGCCTCCATAAGCAAAATAGGGATTACCGTTTTCGTCTTTCGTCAGCAGCCCCTGATCCACCCAGTCCCAGATGAACCCACCCTGTAAGGCCCTATGTGCACGAATGGTATCCCAGTATTCTTTCAGATTGCCTGAGCTATTGCCCATGGCATGTGAATACTCACATTGAATAAGCGGGCGGTAGATATCCGGTTTTTGAGCATAGGCGGCAATTCTTTCAATAGTGGCATACATGGGACTAACAATGTCTGTTTCAGTTCCTTCGCCAGCCTGTTCATACTGGGTCGGTCTGCTTTGATCACGTTCTTTTATCCACTTGTAGGTTTTCTTAAACACATAGCCATTGCTGGCTTCATTGCCCAGTGACCAGATGATTACTGATGGGTGATTTTTGTCTCGTTCAACCAAACTGAATGTCCGGTCGAGATGTGCTCCATCCCAGATAGGGTCAAAAGCCATATTCTCTTTCCCATAACCCATGCCGTGCGACTCGATGTTGGCTTCATCTATAAGGTAAATCCCATATTCATCGCAGAGTTTGTACCAAAGTTCCTGTTGTGGATAATGACTGGTGCGAACGGCGTTGACGTTAAACTGCTTCATCAGTTGCAGGTCTTTAATCATCGTTTCTCTGTCGACCACATGTCCGTTGACAGGATGATGCTCGTGCAGGTTGACTCCTTTCAGCAGTACATATTTGCCGTTAACGAGCAATACCCCGTCTTTGATTTCCACACTCCTGAAGCCGATACGATGTGAAATATATTCAAAGGTCTGATTTTTCTCATCAGCCAATCTGATCAGCAAAGTGTATAAATGTGGTGTTTCAGCACTCCATAAAGCCGGTTTTTTTATTTTTTGCGTGATTGTTATCGGAGTTATACCAATTTGAGACAGTTCAACTTTTGAGTTGCTCTTAGAAATTGTTTTTGCAGCGGCATCAAGCAGTTCGACTTCAATAGTCGTTTTACGGGTTTGCTTGCTGAAATTTTCCACCTTGATTTCCACCGTTAAATCAGCATGGTTGTAATTTTTATCCAACTGCGGCTTGGCAAAAAAATCTGCCACACGAACCTGATTGGTGCTGTAAAGGTAAATGCCGCGGTCGAAACCGGATAAACGCCAGAAGTCCTGATCTTCAAGATAAGAACCATCGCTCCAGCGATAACCTTCGATAGCAATTTTATTCTTACCCTTTCGAACAAAAGGAGTAATATCAAATTCAGCCTGATTTTTATTCCCCTGATGATAGCCCACCTTTTCGCCATTTAACCAAATATACATGGCAGCGAGTCCTGATTGGAAATGCAGGAATACTTTCCGGTCATTCCAGTTTTCAGGTAGTTCAAATTCTTTGATGTAGGAGCCGACAGGATTGTCGCGATGCGGAATGAAAGGTGGATTTTTCGGAAATGGATATGTAATGTTCGTGTAAATGGGAGTGCCATACCCATTTAACTCCCAATTGCCGGGAACTGAGATTTCTTTCCAGTTGCTGTTGTTGTAATCTGTTTTGTAAAAATTAACGGGACGGTCTGCCGGTTTCGGCACCCAATTGAATTTCCATTGACCATTTAGGCTAAGGTAGTAGGGCGAAAGCTCATAATTGTCCTGTATAGCTGCATTTTTTTCAGGATAATACATGAATGTGGCACGGGCAGGTAACCTATTGATTTGAAATACTGCCGGATTTTCCCAATCGTTTCCCTGTGCTTTTGCATCAATGCGGAAAAAAAATATTGACAAAATGAATACTGCAACCCAACATGCCTTCGTTTTTCCCATGCTATAGATTTTATTTTATGATTTCACTAATTTTTATTTTCTGAAATACCATGTCAGCCTGACTACTCTCGTATAAAACCCCGATTGTTTCCTCATCAACTGATGTGATACAGGAGTACCCCCTTCCACTCAGTTCATCGAGCAGTATCCATTTGTTTTCGGGCCAGGTTGCACCATCATCGAAACTGGCTTTCAGTGTAATGTTGTTTCTTTTTGAAATGGAATTGGGATTGCAAAACAAAAGTACTTGTTTTTTTTCATTTTTAGAAATGTATGCATGTTTATATAAGCTGGCCATGCAGGTAGGTTCAATCAATGCTTTTCGTGAACTTGGGTGCTCTGTCCAGGTTTCACCCATGTCATTTGTTGTACATATTACCCGTCCGTTTATTTCAGTATTATTTCTGTTTCTTCCGTCTCGCATGTTCAGCATGATACTGCCATCGGTAAGCTGTACTGCCATACATTCGTTCACGCCGCTGTAGGCCGGATTGCTCGACTGCCATGTTTTGCCTCTGTCTAAACTATAGATGATGCTCGAAAAAGGTTCTCCTTTTTCATCCCGTCCTTGTGTTGGCATAACTAATGTGCCGTCATTCAACGTGATGCCACTTCCTGGTGCAGGACAGAAAAGCCACCACTCCTCTTTTTTTACCTGTCGGGTGATGTTTTCCGGTTCGCTCCAGGTGGTGCCGTCATCTATACTTCGTGTAATCAAAAACTGAGAGGTCTCTTTTACGTCAAAACCAGGCTGTGATCCCTTTTTATTCCATTGATGGAGCCATAGCTGACTGTCATCTGTCAGTCCTTCAATGAATTTTCCTGATTCAGCATCAAGAAGACCATGCATCCACAGTCCGGCAATGATAATCTCTCCGGTTACGTCATCTACCAGGATACAGGCATCACTCACTCCGTTGAATTTTTCAGGCAAACCGCCCCATTTTTTCATATCGAGTACAGTCTGTAGTGGTTCCCAGGTCTTACCACCATCAAAACTCCGGTTGATGGCAATGTCGATATCTCCCTGTAAATCACGGGCTGAATTATGCCGGGCGTCGTACACCGCAATTAATGTCCCCTTTTTAGTTGTGGCTAAGCCGGGAATTCTGTAAGTGTGTATCCCGTCATCTTTGTGCTGGCGCAATGCAATTCCCAATCTCAAATTAGGAGCTGCTTTTGTTGCATGAACCTGTAAATATCCCTGACTGGTTTTTATTTTCGTACAGCTGATATGAATGGTGTTGGTCAGTTCAACTTCGCTTTTTAATTTGATGCTAACCCAAAAAAACTGTTCCGGCTTTTCAATTATAAGCTTTGATTTGAATGTCAATTTTTCTGCAGGTTTTAAAGATTGCCCATACTGTTTTCGGGAGTCTAACCTGCCTTTTTCATCTGCATGAAATACAGAAACACTTTCGATGTCTTTGAGGGCAGAAGTTCCTTTCAGTGATAATGTAATATCATGCAATGAGACTGGTTTGCCGGATAGATTAGTCAGCCTGATTTTCATTACTGCATTGTGTTCAACCCGTGTTACAACCGGAATGATTTGATGTGTTACCGATGCTGAAATCTGATCAGTAATCGTGTCTTTGCGACAAGAAACATGCTGTGTTGCTGAAGTATCCGAAATATAAAGTAAGATTGAAAAAAATAAAATTACCCTGATTGGTTTCATCTTTATAATAAGAATTATCTGATTAACTTGTATGTTTCATTACCCACATGAACCAAAAATATACCGGTCTCTAAATGCCTGATATTTACCGAATCTTTATCTGAAGAAGCGACTTGCATCCCCGAAGCATTAAATATGCGGATATTGGTCATAAATGGTTCTTTCATTTTCAGCATGTCACCCTCAATGGTATATCCAATATCTTCTTTGTTTTCTTTTACAGCACTTGCAGTTCCAAATAATTCGCTGTATTTTACGATTCTAAACCAGATGCCTCTGGAGTATTTAAATCCTTTTTCGTACAAAACCGCGATATCACCATTACTCATTACGGCCATGTCGGAATAGCCTGTGTACCAGTTGTTGTCGTCGATATTATCGGCATACATGAATGATTTGGACCAGGTTTTACCATCATCAATACTGAGTTTGAGTGTTCCGTTTTTACGGCTGGTACCGTGATTGGGATTAGAAAAAATGATGTTGGCTTTGCCGGTGGTTGCGTTTATGGAGTGACGTAATAAGGCACCCTGACAACCGGCTCCCGGTTCAATCAGACCGTAATCAAAATTATATTCAGGAAAGGTTTTTCCTCCATCCTTGCTGATGGAAACAACCCTGTAATGATTTGAATTGGTGTCTGAATTGCGCATGTTCAGCATCAGGTCACCGTTACTTAATTCAGCAACAGTACTTTCGTTGCCTTTTTCGTAGGGAACGATACCTCCCAGCGACCAGTTTTCACCATTATCATCAGAATAAATGACATGAGAATATCCATTGCTGCCGAGGCCGTGATTCGCGGGTATGATGATTCGCCCTTTATTGGGTGCTTGTTCTTTGATGATGCCGTGTACGGGTCCGGTTGCATACCATCCCCAACCTGCAGGTTTTACTGTCGAAGTGATGTTTTTTCCTTTCGACCAGGTTAATCCGTCATCATCGGAGTAAGTGACAAATACCGATCTGGCCCCTGTTGCTCCGGGATTCCAGCAATATACCAGCAGAATTCGTCCTGAGGGTAGGATAACGGGACATTGATTTTGACAGCGGTTGATGCCATCGTCGATGATTGTGATATTTCTACTCCAGGTTTTACCGCCATCTGCAGAACGCTTCAGTACAATGTCGATATCGCCCTGATCTTCACAACTATTGCGTCGACCTTCAATAAAGGCGAGTAAGGTACCTTGTTTGGAAATGGCAAGTGTTGGAATGCGATAGCAGACATATCCTTCAGTTCCACAGATAAAAGGATTTTCTGAAGTGGAATAATTGGTTGTGTCCTGAACCAAAGGAGGTATGTCAGGTTTTTCATATCCGTTGATATCCGAATCAACGGGATCTTTACATGATACTACCGGAGTTAAAAGCATCAGCAGGCATAACAGGAAAATATTTTTTGGCTTCATAAAGTCATTGAGTTTAATTCGTAATAGAAAACCCGCATGTAAATGCTTGCATATTTCTGAAAACTAATATTTACATGCGGGTAACATTTCAAAACAACGTTTTTTGATTAGACATTAGTTGTATCCTTCAGTTTGCGTTAGATTCGGGTTGTCGTCCATCATCGCACGCTGAATCGGGAAGAAGAGAGGGCAACTATCTTCATTCTTTCCGAACATGTTAGGTACCAGATCATAAACATTGATTGTGCCCGAGAAATGCGCCCGGAGTAAATCCGGCCACCGTTTAAGTTCAAAACATAACTCCCGGCCACGTTCGTCCAGAATTTCCTTTGCAAGTGCCGTTTGAGATACTTCACCTGTATACGGACCAATCCCGGCACGGGTACGTGTTCTTTCGAGTTGTGTAACAGCCTCGGGCAGCCTGTTGCGAAGCGTTAACAGTTCAGCTCTTAGTAATATTAGGTCAGCCAGTCGGTATATGATGATGTTGTTGTCGAAGTGACGATCACCATCAGGATATATTGTACCTCTGTATTTGTTCTGGGTTGTCAGGATTACCCTGCCGTTTGACCTTTTGGCCTCAATATATGCAATGGAAGCTCTGTTGTCATTTGTCGCGTACAGTTTCTTAAGCTTTGCTGACGGCGCAAAGTTGTGTACCGCGATCCCAGATTTTGTGTAGGGTATGTCTTCTTTGTTCACTGCAACCGAAATGTATGTCTGTGCTGTAGTAAGCTTGGAAGCAAACATACCATCTTTTTCATTGATACCAAAGAAAACAGAGAAAATAACCTCCGGACTGTTTTTGTCTGAAAAGACTGAGGCATAACTTCCGGGAGCGCCAATGCTTGTGTTACTAATGGTTTCGGCTGTTTCAAGGGCTGTAATTGCTTCGTCAATGTCATCGGTAGTGCCGCTTTTCAGTACCTGATATTTCCAGGCAATTGCTTCTGCCTTCAGTGCTAATGCTGCTGCCTTTGAAGACCTGAAGCGACTTACGATGCCGTTTTCCGGATATAACGAAAGAGCCATTTCGGCGTCGGCAATAACCTGATTGATTACTTCAATGGCCGGACTTCTCGATGGGCGTTCCTGACTACTACTTTCTGTCGGAACCAATACAATCGGCACATCACCAAAGGACTGGGTAAGTGTCAGGTAAGTGTACGCACGTTGGAAATAAGTTTCGGCCAATACCCTGTTTTTGTCTTCAATTTTGTTGAATTCTATGGGTGTTCCGTATTTGATCAATAGATTACAATGATGGATGTGGGTGTAGAACTTAATCCAGTTCGGAGCCACGGTTTCACTCATGGTATTGGCCCAGGCATTGGAGGTTGTTCCAACAATCCCGTTGTCCAGTGCGTCACCACGATCTTCTTTGTAATATGTTTCGTTGACCATGTCTCTGAAGTTCGCATACATACCTGTCAGATATCCCTTGACATCACCTTCCTTGTTCCAGTAACTTGAGCGAGTAATTTCCGATACAGGTTTTACTTCAATCCATGACTCGCAGCTTGTAAATACAAGTACAGTCATCATCAGTATCCCAATATATTTTTTCATTTTCTTATATTTTTCGATTAAACAGAGGTTAGAAACTTAAATTGGCTGTAAAAATAACGGAACGCGGGCGCGGGAATTTCCCTGCATCGGCGCCTATGACCTCAGGAGTCAGTCCGTCGTAGCCGGTGAGGTAGCCAAGGTTGAAAACCGATAATGATAAATCAATTCCGCTCATTTTGAAATCATCCAGCCAGCTGCCACGAAGGGAGTAAGAGAGTGATACCTCTCTGAAGGCCAGATAATCTCCTTTTTTGATGTACAGGGTGTTGGCTGAACCTCCATTGAACCCTATGGTGGGGGAATTCGGACGTGCATGATTGCGTTTTCCAAAGTCCCAATCGGATTCAACGTCGTAACGTGGGATGGTTGCAATATCACCTTGTTTTTTCCAGATGTCCGGACCGATGATGTCGGTTGTGGGAGCAATATTGTTCCTTCCGCTTGAATTAGCGCCTGCACGGAACATGTTATCAATCACATTTCCCATGGAGAAGTCAGTTACAACTCTCAATGTGAATTTTTTGTAAGTAAAAGTATTCGTGAAACCTCCCATTTTGTCGGGATGCAGATAGCCAACGAAAACAAGGTCTTTGTAATTTATGGTGTCATTGCCATCCACATCGCGCCATCTGGTGTCGCCACCTACTTTAGGTAAACCTACTGAGCTGGCTGCAACCAGTTCGTCGTACGGTGCATCTGCAGCTTCTTCGTCGGTCGCATAAACGCCTAAAGATTCAAAGGCAAAACGTGCTCCTGGTCTTTCTCCTTCTGCAAAACCGCCGGCATAAACATATTTTCCCTGTTTAGTGTCGTAAATCAATCCACCTCCTGTTCTGTTCTTCTCAGTGCCGTTGTCGGGAAGTTTACCGCAGACAAGTCTGTTGAAAGCAAAGTTAAATGAAGCATTCCACGAGAAGTCTTTTGTTTTAATAGGTGTTCCCGAGATTTCCACTTCAAAACCTTTTGAAATCATTTCCCCATAATTACTTTTGATGGAAGAGAATCCTGATTCAGCCCACATTCTTTGTGACATCAATCTGTCTTTGGTAATTTTTGAATAAACATCGAATAAAATATTCAAGCGGTTATTGAACATCCCTAAGTCAAATCCAAGGTCAACAGAACTGGTTTTTTCCCAAAGCAGGTTGTTGTTGGCAAGTACAGTATTCAATAAGCCGGCTTCTCCGTTGTATAGATACCCCGGATTATATTTACCTTCCGTGTCTGCCAGAGCAAGCGTATTGTTACCGGTTTGTCCCCAACTCGAACGAAGTTTCAGGTTGTTGATTAAACGGGTTGCCGGTTGAAAGAAATCTTCGTTGTGCATGTTCCATCCAGCCGATACCCCGGGGAAAGTGCCAAAGCGATTGTTGGCAGCAAAGCGTGAGGAGCCGTCCCGTCTGATACTGGCTGAGAACAGGTATTTTTTGTCGAAATCGTAAGTGAAACGACCGAAAATACTGGTCATTTTATCTACATAATATGTAGTTGATACTTTTTGAGATTCTTGTGTGGTGGCATTCAAAGTTGGAATGTAGTCTGTCGGGGCGCCGTTACCTGATCCTGACATCGAATAGGAATGGTCATTTGTCTGGTTCAGACCGGCCATGGCTGAGAAGTTGTGCTTCTTGATTGTCTTTACATAGCTCAGGATGGCATCGTATTGGAAATGTAAATCCATGTTGTGCGAAGCAGAAGCCCTCCGGTCGGCAAAAATCTCATTTGCTTTTTCAAAAGAGTTGCTTAATCCTTCGTTGTTGTAGAAAGAAAAAATCGGTTCAAACTTCAATCCCGGCAGGATTTCCCATTCCAGCCCCAAACTGATGTTGGTGCGACTTACATAATTATTGTTTGTTCTGTAATACAATTCATGATCCCTTGTGCGGAAGTCGTTCCGGATTTCACCAGGAGCAGGTCTGCCGTCTTCAAAATAATCACGTACTGTGCGTGGCATACGGGCTGCTCTCGACATAACACTGTTTTCATTGTTCCCCAAATCAATATACTCCCGAAGCGAATAATTTAACGAAGAATTTACTTTCAGATTGTCTTTGATTTTGTAGGAGTTGTTGTACAATAAACTCATGCGACTATAGCTTGTCCCTTTCACGATACCCGGTTGATCCAGGTAGCCGATGCTGGCAAAATAGGTGTTTTTATCGGTTCCTCCACTGAAATCAACATTGATATCATGACCTGTTGCTGTTTGGAATAATCTATCCTGAAAATCAGTATCCTTAAATATAAGGGTTTTTCCTGTAACCGGATCTTCCATGGTTTCCCAGCCCTGATTAAATAGCAAGTCATCAACGTAATCCTGACCATAGTTGGTTACGTATTCATCCAGAAATGCAGTTGTGTTAAGCGAATTTCTGGGATTGGAAGTGCTCATCGCGAAAGAGCCGGTGAGATAATTCTGGGGGTTGAGGGCATGAAGGGCAGATAAACGGGAAACATAAAGATAATCCCTGCCGGATGCAAGTGAATAACGTTGTGGCTGGTTGTCGACATTGAGTCCATACCTTACGTTGATTTTGCCTTTGCCGGCCTTGCCTTTTTTGGTTGTGATGTTCACGATGCCATTGTTGGCGCGTGCTCCGTAAATGGCTGTAGATGCAGCATCTTTCAATACCTCGATAGATTCGATGTCCTGCATATTCACGTCTTTCATTGAGCGGATAATTCCGTCAATGATGACCAGTGGGTTGTCTGACTCCGGGGATGTGGATGTCCCTCCACGCAAAATTAATTGCGGGTCGGAACCAGGCTGACCTGAATTTACCCGAACTTCCAGGCCGGCTACTTTACCTTTTAATAAACTCAGCGGGTTACCGGCACTGGCAATAGGCAGGTCTTTTGCCTGAACTTTTGAAATGGCACTGGTGATAGTGGCCCTGGATTGTTTGCCATATCCAATGGCGACAACTTCGTTGAGTGAAATGGTGTTTTCTTTCAGTGTAATTCTCAGTTCAGCATTCTTTGAGATGGTAAACTGCTGATTTTCATAGCCAACAAAGGAAACTGTGACAGTTGATTTGTCAGGCACATTTAATTTGAATTTTCCATCCAGATCGGTAATAGTTCCGATACTGGAATTAAATACTGTTACCGAAGCACCCGGTACGGGTTCTCCTTTTTCATCCAGTACGATCCCGGAAACCTGATGTCTGCTCTGTTGTGCATGCAATTGTGCCGGACTGATAAATCCGGAAAGCAAAAACAGTAATACAGAAAAAAACAATAAATGCCGGTAAGACATTTTTGAGTTAAGACTCTTTAAATACAACATAATGCATTTGATTTTAGGGGTTAACACTAATTTGTTACTCGATAATTTTTGTAAATAACAGGCAGGGAAAATCAGAATCAAGAAATAGGGTTAAAAGAGCAGGTTTTATTTATTGAGATCGATTTCTAAAATATTATTTGATCGAATGCCCGGTTTAAGTTCACCGGCAGGAAGTATGATTTTGTTTCTCCACCAGATGGCAGTTGTTGCAACTGGTAAATTTCTAATGTTAGTTTTGCCAACTTCTTTCCAGGAATTCAGATTGGTGTTGTAGCAAATGATTGTATTTGAAAATCCGGAGTGTTTTACGTATAGACGTCGTAACTTTTTTATGTACTTTTCTTTATGTTTTCCGTGGCTTTTCGTAATTCGTTTTTCCAGTTCAAACCTTCTTTTAAGTCGAATTCCCTCATCTCCTCCAAAGAAGTATATTTCGCCATTTGTAGATGTTATTGCAGGAGTAGCCATCATGATAAGCGGTTTTAATTTGGGAACACCCATTATGCCTTCGTGATTCCATCGCTGTTTATCAAAGGAATAGCTCCAGAAGTCGTTGTAAATGATTAACTTGTTGTCATCAATATGTCTTCCTCCAAAAATGTAAATTTTGGAAGAATCTCCCATTTCATATTGTATGGTCGTTAATGCGTCACTCCTGATGCCTCCTGGCAAACCAATATTTTTACTCCAACAGCCAGTTGCGGGGTTAAATATGTAAAGTACATTCTCCGTGGCAGCATGTCCGGTAATATACAGTAATTGATTATGGATGGCTCCTCCTGTTGGTGTGAAAAGGTCAGGAAGAGTTGAAAAAGTTTCTGTAATCAACGAGTCACTGTTGTTGAAATATAGTTTGAAAACTTTTTTATTAGTTTCTGCATCATTCAATCCGCCTAGTATGTAAAGTGTTTTGCCGTCGCCGATCGCAATGGAGTTGCTTATTCTCACAGGAAATTGATAAGGTTGTTTTAACCAGACTATTGAATCATCGTTTGTTTTTTCAGCAATGAGCATGTCGTTCAGAAAGACCTTTCTTCCGCCATCCCAGGGATAAGCTTCGGAAAAGTTTGATCCTCCGATCAGGATTAATTTATCATTGAGTATGCCAACACCGGCACTTGAAATTCCATAACCCCTGTTGTTTTCCGTTTCAGGAATAGATCCATAAATATTACAGGCAATAGTTTTGCTGCTTTTGCCCTGTATTTGTACGGAAACAATAATGAGTATGATGGAAATCAGGTGTTTCATGTGTTAGCTTTTGCTTTTCCGTTCGTATCTGTTCTGTCTAATATCTTTTCCATATTCTCGAACTGGGTGTTCAGGTGTAAACGCATGGCAATTCTGAAAGAATCGGGAGAGCCGAATCGCAATACCTCAACCAAACCAGCGTGTGAAATCACTTGTTTCACTTTGTAGTCTTTGGTGCGTGGTGCATACATGGCGAAGAGTTTTTCCAGTAAAAAATGAAAATCAGAAAGACTGGCGTTCTTTGTCATAGAATAAAGATAGCTGTGAAACTGAATATCTAATGCGATAGATTCTTCTGTTGTTTTAGCTGTTTCTTCTTTCTCAATAATCTCTTGCAGCGCTTCAATATCTTTTTCTGTTTTCTGTCTGAAAATAAAATCAGCCATCCCAATTTCCAACATCAGCCTTAGTTCATATAAATCACGTAAACTGTCTCTTTCGAGTAGACCCGATTCAATAATTGGTTTTAAAGAACCAAAAATGCGAGGACTAACCAATACAGTCCCTTTCTTTCTTTTGGTTTCGAGAACGCCAATTGCCCGCAGTCTGCTCAGAGCCTCTCTTACAACCACACGGCTAACACCAAGAATTTCGGCCATCTCATTTTCTTTGGGCATATGTGAGTTGTCGTTTGATTTTTGATTGGCAATGTAAGTCAGAAGGTCTTTTTGGGTTTGTTCTACTAATGAACGATCCTTCCGATAGTCTGTGGTGTGTATTGTTTTCATTTTTTTGCTTTGATTCAATGATATATTAGATGGTGCAAATATACATATATTTTTAATATGTATTACATAACAGCTAAATTTTTATGTTAAAATGCGGATTGTTATTGTTGAATGTTTTTAAAGCTCTGATAAACATTGATATAATATGTATTATGTGTGTATTTGTATGATAAAAAAGCCTTTTATTGAGGCGTGGTGGCGTATAAGTGTTAAAGCTTATATTTGTCATAATTGTCATTAGTTATTTTGTAAGTATCAGTAATATAGTAATATACGTTTATTGTCAGATGTAATTCTGAATGTTTTCTGATGTGAAATATCGTCTAATACATATGCGACTTAAGTGTTAAATAAAATTAAATGCGGATATTATGTAGTACATAAAAATATTTTCTATATATTTGCAGCCTGATTATTTAAAATTTTATTTAAGATACAATGAAAAACATAGAAAAGATTAAAGGCCTTATTGCTGCACCATTTACAGCGTTTGACAAAAACAATGAAATTAACCTCGAAATGGTAACAGAACAGCAGGCCATGTACAAAAGGAATGGTTTGAGTGGGGTTTTTATTTGTGGAACTACAGGAGAAAGTTCAGCTTTGACAATGGCTGAAAAGAAGCAACTTTTTAAGAAATGGTCTGAGTACAAAACTCCGGAGTTTAAAGTAATTGCTTTTTTGGGTGGTACGTGTGTGAAAGAGTGCAGGGAATTGGCCCAATATGCTCAGGAATGTAATTTAGATGCTGTTTCTATCACAGCACCATATTATTTTAAACCCGCTAATGTGAATGCTCTTGCTCTTTTTTGCCAGGAAGTAGCCTCTGCTGTACCTGATATGCCCTTTTATTATTATCATATTCCCATTTTTACTGGTGTAAACTTTCCGATGATAAACTTCCTGGAAATTGCAGATGAGTTGATCCCCAATTTTGCAGGGATTAAATATACCTATGAGAATATGATGGATTATCAGCTTTGTCTGAATTTCAAAAACAAGAAATACAATATCTTGTGGGGCAGAGATGAAATGTTGTTACCGGCGTTGTCGATCGGTGCGGTTAGTGCGGTTGGAAGTACCTATGGGTATATGACTCCGGTTTATCTGAAAGTGATAGCCCTTTTTAAGGAAAATAAACTTGAAGAGTCCGCTCAAATGCAATTACAGGCGATTCGTTTTATACAGTTGCTTGATAAATTCGGTGGTGGATGTGGTAAGGCATATATGAAAAGTATTGGTTTTGATTTGGGAAAACATCGTTTGCCGGTAATGAATCTAACCAATGACCAATATGCCGAACTTACTCAATTGTTGGAAAAGATGGACTTCAATCAGTATTGCAACAAGTAAAATCTAATAAACAACTTTAAATTTCTAGTATTAACGTAAAAATTTACAAGATCATGAGAAAAAATTTCCATTTTTTTGGTATCTGCATGAGAATTTCATGTATTGTGTTATTGGCAACTGCCTTTTCTGTAAAAGTGAATGCTCAAAATCTTTTATGGGGTAAGGCAATCAAAAGTGACAAAGCGTTAGCAGTTGTGGGTATAACGACTGATAATCTCGGGAATACCTATGTAATAGGTGATTTTACCGGAAGAGTTGAATTTGGGAACAACTGGCCAGGTTCTACGATGCCGATAGAATTGTTGGGGGCTGACGACAATGACAGAGATGCTTTTATTGCTAAGTTTAACGTGTCAGGCGAATGTGTATTTGCAACTCAATTGGGAAATCCAACCACATTATCAGGTGCAGCCAGACTTGATAATGCGAGAGCAATAGCGGTGAGTGGCGATGGTAAATCAATTTATGTATCGGTCACAATTGCTGCTGATGCGGTCGGAGAGGTATTAACAGTTCCCGGTTTAAGGGATACTCAGCTGACGGGCGGAAAAGGTTCGGACATTGTCATCGTTCGTTATGATCAGGATCCTTCGGACGAGTTCTGGTATGAACCTATGAAGGCTTTTAATATCGGGACCGACGGGTCGGCTGATAATGCATTTTCCATCGCTGTTGATGCGGCAGGTGATGTTTATATTTGTGGTGGACACAGGGGACGGTTGAATTACAACCCCAAAGGTCATCCTCAGTTGTGGGGAACCCGTCCTCCTTCAGGCTATAATTTTACCTGGTTTGCAAAATATGCCATGTCAACTACTAAAGAATGTATCTGGTTTTATGAAAGTCAGAATCTGATGAATAATGCGGTAATTGAGGGGCGCAAGATAATACTGGCTGGAAATGATATTTACTATACAGGTATCATGAGAGGGCAGGTAGATTTTGGTGGCGGTCCAGTTGATGCGACAGCACCTGCAACTGCAGCTATGCGTGATATTTTCCTTGCCAAGTATAAGAACCTGGGTGATACCATCTCATTTGAATGGTCAAAGCTAATTGGAAAAAGTGGTTGGGCCGACAATGAAGCAAAGGATTTGGCTGTTGATGCGCAAAGCAGACTTTACATCGCCGGAAATATAAATGGTTCTGCAAATCTCGATGGTCGTTCAGCAGCTGCACTGGATATCAATGGAAAAGATGCCTTCGTAGCCCGATATCTTGCAAATGGTGATTTCGATTATGTTAAAACTTTTGGAAGTCGACAGGATTCTGTAGTGTCACCACCTGTCTTTGGTAATTATGACGAAGTAAGAGGGATGCAAATAGATGCTTCGGGTAATATTTTTATGACAGGTTCATTCGAAGGTAAAAATGTGAATCTGGATCCTGCCGGAACACAACAAGCTGTATTTACCAGTACTATGCATGCTGATGAATCGGGTTATTCCCGTGATGCTTTTGTGGCAAAATACAATGCTGGAGGAGATCTTATCTGGGGAAATCACATCGCTGGGAACGGGAATATTTACAACGTAACGTGTGCGCTGACTCATGAAGGAAATGTGGTAACAGCTGGGCATTTTATTGAAAACTGTAAATTGAACGCTTCAGTCGAATTGACAAATACAAGTACAGTAAATAGTATTTACTTGGCCATGTACGAAAGTGCCTCATTGCTGGATAATGTTTACAGTCCGGAATTCGAAAAAGTTAATATTTATACGGATGATACGAACTTGTACATAAAAAATGTGGATAATGTACGGAAAATAGCCGTGTATGACATACAGGGTGCTTTGATGTTGAAATCTGACCTGAAAGAGAAAATTAATATCGAATCACTCAGTAAGGGAATATATCTCGTTAAGGTAAGTTCAGACAAAAACTCACATACAGTTAAAATAAGCAGGTAACCACTGTTAAACAGCTTAGTTGCGAAGAGGTGACTAAGCTGTTTGTGTTTTAATAAATCTATTGTATTTTTACATTTATGAATAAAAAGAATATCTATCCCTGGGTTGTCGTTGCCTTGCTGTGGGTTGTTGCCTTGTTAAATTATATGGACAGACAAATGCTGTCCACCATGAAATCAGCCATGATGATCGATATTGCGGAACTGCAGTCGGCTGTGAACTTTGGTCGTTTGATGGCAATTTTTCTTTGGATATACGGACTGATGAGTCCTTTTGCAGGAGCTATTGCTGACAGGATAAGCCGCAAATGGCTGATTGTTGGTAGTTTGTTTGTTTGGTCAGGTGTCACTTACGCCATGGGATATGCCACAACCTTCGAGCAGGTTTATTGGTTAAGGGCATTGATGGGGGTAAGTGAAGCGATGTATATTCCGGCGGGTCTTTCGCTTATCGCGGATTATCATACCGGAAAATCACGTTCGCTGGCAGTTGGTATACACATGACCGGACTTTATATGGGACAGGCAATCGGTGGATTTGGAGCTACAATCGCGGATAAATTCACATGGCATACAACTTTCCACTGGTTTGGAATCATAGGGATAGTATATTCTTTTTTATTGGTTTTCTTCCTTCGTGAAAAAAAAGACAGGATGAAGATGGAAGTTATGGGTGGTGCACCTGAAGGGAAAAGGAACTTTTTTAAGGTCCTCGGGTTGTTGTTCGGGACTGTTTATTTCTGGATTATTCTGCTTTACTTTGCCGCACCGAGTATCCCGGGTTGGGCAACGAAAAACTGGCTCCCGACACTTTTCTCCGAAAGTTTAAACATGCCGATGGCTGAAGCGGGACCGCTTTCTACCATTACCATTGCGGTTTCATCATTTGTTGGGGTTTTAATAGGAGGTATTTTATCGGATAAATGGGTGCAACGGAACATCAAGGGTAGGGTTTATACCGGCGCAATTGGATTGTCACTCACCATCCCGTCACTGTTATTACTTGGTTTTGGGAATGGTTTTATTAGTGTTATTGGAGCTGCTTTACTTTTTGGAGTTGGTTTTGGCATGTTCGATGCGAATAATATGCCTATTCTGTGCCAGTTTGTTTCAGCAAAATACCGTGCAACTGCTTATGGTTTAATGAATATGACCGGTGTGTTTGCGGGTGCCATGGTAACTTCGCTGCTTGGGAAGTCAACGGATGATGGTCATTTAGGCCGCGATTTTGCCTTGCTGGCCATCCTGGTTTTTGTCGCATTGGTAATGCAGTTGTATTTCCTGCGCCCCAAAACTGATAATATGGAATAACCGGAATGTGGAAATTTGTTTGTTAAACGTCATTATTCAGCAATCTATTATATTTTATGATCATATCTTCATTAGAAAACAGTCATACCATTGAGTCGCTACATCCCGGGTTCAAGGTTTTATTCGACTATGTTAAAAATAGCAATTTATTACAGATGGAAACAGGTAAAATTGAAATCGATGGAAAAAATTTGTTTATCAATAATGTTCATGTATCTTTGAAAAAGAAAGATGAACAGGTGCTCGAATCGCATGAGCAATACATTGATGTGCACATTCCGTTGGATCGAAATGAAATAATCGGATGGAAACCGACAGCGACTTGCTTGGGTGTTAAGTCAGCGTATAATGCGGAAGAAGATTATGCATTATTTAATGATATTCCATCGTCTTATTTCACCATTGAGCCGGGAACTTTCCTGATTGCATTCCCGGAAGATGCACATGCCCCGCTCATCGGGGAAGGTGAAATCAGGAAATTAGTCGCTAAAATAAAAATTGAATAAATCATGATGAAACGTATCTCTTCTTTCGTAGTATTTGCAGTATTTGGCTTTCTCACCCTCGTTTCAACCCCGCTCAGTGCGCAGGAAGTAATTCGCATCCTGGCCATTGGCAATAGTTTTTCACAGGATGCTGCAGAGTCGTACCTCGATGATTTGGCTAAGGCTGATGGAGTCCGGCTCATTGTAGGAAATATGTATATCGGGGGATGTTCGCTTGAAACGCACTGGAATAATGCACTGGGCAATTTAGCCGCCTATTCGTACCGTAAAATCACGGAAGGAGATACAGTCGTCCTGGCCAGCCAGACTTTAAAAACTGCCATTGCCGACGAAGATTGGGATATTATTACCTTTCAACAGGTTAGTCATAGCTCGGGACAGCTAAGCACTTATTTCCCTTACCTGACCAACCTGCTTCAACAGGTAAAAAGTCTTGCCACCAATCCCAATGTGAAATATGCCATGCATCAAACCTGGGCGTATGCTTCCAACTCTACGCATTCGGGATTTGCAAATTACAACCAGAATCAGGAACAAATGTACCTGGCCATCGTTGAGACGGTAAATAATGCTGCTGCACAGGTGGGTATTGATATTGTTATCCCGGCAGGGACTGCCATTCAAAATGCAAGAAGCAGTTATGTCGGCGATAATTTTTGTCGCGATGGTTACCACCTGAGTTATGGTATCGGACGATATACCGCTGCCTGTACCTGGTATGAAAAACTCCTCGGCAGGTCGGTGGTGGGGAATAGCTACAAACCCGTGGGCATGTCGGATGTGGAAGTTGAAATTGCACAGTATGCCGCTCATTATGCGGTGATTAAGCCCAATGATACTACCTCGCTGGCTCACATCGAGCCGCCTGCTGCGGTTGATTTAAACTATCCGGTGAACATCGATTTTGGTTCCACAGCAACTCCTTCGCCCTGGAATAATCTTTCGGCAACCCTTGAAGGAACATCTTTAACCGGGTTGACAGACATGGAAGGCAATGTTACCTCTGTATCTATTACAATCAATGATAGTTTTGGCGGGGTCAATAGTAACGGTCCTACATCCACCACAACATCCTTATCCCTGCCGGGCAATGCTACCCGCGATAGCTTCTGGGGAAATGCTGCCGGTGTATTTTCAAACAAATCGGAAAGAACAGGCGGGTTCCTGATTAGTGGGTTGAAATCGTCACAGACTTATGATTTTCACCTGTTTGCTTCCAGAACAGGGTCGAGTGATAACCGGGAAACTTATTTTACAGTAACCGGTAAAACGGCAGAAACCCTGCTGCTGAATGCCTCGAATAATACGAATACAATGGCTTCATTCAGCAATATTTTGCCTGCCGATGATGGAACCGTGACAATTAAAATGGGTGCTGGAGCAAATAATAATAATGAGTACAAGTTTTTTTATATCAATTCGATGACCATTGCTCCTTCAGCTGCTTCTGGACTGAAAAAGGTGAATGATGTTACTTTCAGGATATATCCAAATCCGGTTACAGACAGGATGGTTATTGAATCGGAGCAATCCTTCAACAAGATTGAAATTTTTGATGTGAGTGGAAAAATGGTATTAAAAGAAGATTATCCGGCTGCATTCAGCAAAGAACTTGACGTGTCGAACCTGAAAAAAGGGTATTATATCGTCAAAGTTCAGCATCAGTGTTATTCCCTGATAAAACAATAAGGGTAATTTTGTTTGCTGCTTATTCAGGATTTCGATAAAAATTCTTTTCGTTTCCCCGCAAAAATATCGTAACGGTTGAACTGACAGTCCAACGCACCGTTCAGCAGTCGAATCTTTCTGGAAGGTTTCAGCCCGATTTGGTCGAGCAGAATTTCCTGCGAGCTAATCACCCAGGCTGATGTCCCCGGGAAACGGTGTTTCAGTACAGAACCCAGGGTACTGTACACTTCGGCAATGTCGTCGGGGTTGAGGCGTTCGCCGTAGGGTGGGTTGGTGACAATCAGATTGTCTCCTTCCGGGGCATCTAACTCGCTGACCGGCTTTGCCTGTAATTGAATGTATTTGTTCAGTCCGGCGCTTTTTACATTTTCTTCGGCAATTTGCAAGGCCCTGCGGGAGATGTCCGAGCCGTATATTTTATGATTAAATTCACGCTCTCCGCTGTCGTCCTGATAAATTTCATCGAATAAATCCTGATCGAAATCCTTCCATTTTTCGAAGCCGAAAGAAGGACGATACAATCCCGGCGGAATATTAAGCGCTATCAATGCTGCCTCTATCAGAAAGGTGCCTGAGCCACAGAAAGGGTCGATGAAGTTACATTGTCCGTTCCATCCGGCCATGAGCAACATGCCGGCAGCCAGTACTTCGCTGATGGGCGCTTCGGTCTGGTTGGCGCGGTAGCCACGTTTGTGCAGCGACTCGCCTGAACTATCGAGCAGGATGGTGCAGTTGTTATGCGACAGATGCACGTTGAAGCGCAGTTGCGGGTTGTCTAATTTCACGGATGGACGTTTGTCGTATTTTTCCCTGAACCAATCCACGATGCCGTCTTTCACGCGGTATGCCACGAATTTCGAATGTGTGATTTCTTCAGAATAAACAGTAGAGTCGATGGCAAAAGTGGTGTTGAGATCCATGAACTCTTCCCAGTTGATTTTCTTCACTTCCGCGTAAATTTCATCTGGTTTACTGGCATTGAAAGATGCGATGGGTTTCAGGATACGCAAGGCCGTGCGTAGATGCAGGTTGGCTTTGTATAACAAAGCTTTGTTGCCTGTAAATGACACGGCACGACGTTGTATCTCAACATTATCAGCCCCCAGAGCAATCAGTTCGGTTGCCAGGGTTTCTTCCAGCCCTTTGAGGGTTTTGGCGATGTATTGTTGTTGGTTCATTTCTTCTGCACCAATTTTGCTCCGGGTTTCACATCCTGATCCACCCATATATTACCGCCAATTACAGCGCCATCGCCCACTGTGATGTTCCCCAGGATGGTTGAGTTGGAGTAAATAATGACATTGTCTCCAATCTTAGGATGACGATCAATGCCCTTGATGGGGTTGCCCTTTTCATCCAACGGGAAACTTTTGGCGCCGAGGGTTACTCCCTGGTACATTTTTACGTTTTTCCCGATTCGGGAAGTTTCGCCAATTACCACGCCGGTACCATGATCAATGGTGAAATACTCACCAATGGTAGCTCCGGGATGGATGTCGATGCCCGTTTCCGAATGTGCCATCTCGCTGATGATGCGGGGGATAAGCGGCACCTCTAAATGCAACAAGGCATTGGCAATGCGGTAACTGCTGATGGCCCGGATACCCGGATAGCAGAAAATTACTTCGCCAAAGCTTTTGGCGGCCGGATCGCCGTTGTAGGCAGCAATAATGTCGGTATAAAGTCTTTCGCGGATTTCAGGTAATTGAGAGATGAATGTAATGGTTTTTTCCTCGGCGATGCGATCTATTTCTGCACAAATCTGTTCTTCCGATCTGGATTCAAAGCACAATCCTGCCTTGATTTGCAACTGTAATAACAGCTGTAACTTGTCGATATTGACACCAATGTGGTAGAGCATCGTTTTGGAGTTGACCCCGGCATCTCCGAAATAGCCCGGGAAAAGGACCGAACGGATTAACATGACGATCTCTTTCAGCACATCAACTGAAGGCATGGGGTTGTTGTGTGTCTGTTTGTGGCAAACCTCTTGTATGTTGCCGGTATCAGCCAGTTTCTTGATGGCTTCAAGTGTTTTTTTTGAGTTCATAATGTCATCAGGTTATTTACCTGTTATTGTCTTGTTTATGAAATTGTCTATTTTGTTAATTGCCTGCCGGATACGGTCTTCACCGGTTCCGTTGATATTTACAAATGGTTTTCCCAGTTTCTCTATTTCTGTTTTATACCAATCGAAAAAGAATCCGCGATCGTGACCGTGTTCTCGCACCGGGTCCGGTTCCCAGGGCAGGTCGGGTTCGCACAGCAAATATAAATCAAAAAAACCGGTTTTCAACCTGTCTTCCACAAAAGATGGAACCTGCTGATAGCAGTATGCAAACCAAACTTTCGTAATAATCAGATCTGTATCAAAAAACACAAAAGGAGCCTGATTGTTTCCTTCGAACGCTATTTCCTGCTCAATTTGTTGTTGGGCGATGTGACAAATATCTTCAAAATGATAAGGTCGCGTTAATTGCTCGATATAAGTCCGGGCGTATTCCGGTACCCAGGGAGAACCGTAATGTAGGGCTAATGCTGCTGCTAAAACAGACTTTCCCGTTGATTCCGGTCCGACTACCGCTATTTTATACATTTTTATTACTTTTGTCACAAATCAAATACAATGCGCAAATTTACGATAATTATTCTGCTTTTGAGCAATTTTTTTGTTTTCAACCCTTTAGTGTCGGCACAAAATGCCGATATCGATTTGCTGAAAAGGGTACATCATGCTGCGCCTGGATTGAAGCCGGTATCCGTTTTTCTGTCCGAAACAGCAGTGCCGATTAACCTCGCCGTGCCTGTTGCCATAGGAGGTTACGGGTTGGTTAATCAGGATAAAGATTTGATTAAAGACGCAATTTTCGTTGCCATGGCTTCGGGGATTAACCTGGGTATGACAGAAATACTGAAACGAAACATTCAACGGCAACGACCGGCATATACCTACCCGGATGAAATCACGATGTATAAGCTCAAAACCGATTACGCGATGCCCTCCGGTCATACTTCCGGCTGTTTTGCCACCGCCACCGCCCTGAGTCTGAAATATCCCGAATGGTATGTGGTTGTCCCGGCTTATGTCTGGGCTACATCTGTGGGTATCTCGCGCATGCACCTCGGTATGCATTATCCAACGGATGTGTTGGCCGGTGCAGCGCTGGGTGCCGGAAGCGCCTTTCTGAGCTACAAACTCAATGAATGGATATGGAATAATTACGACATCAAAGGGTTTAAGATTATTCGGAAAGAATAGATTAACTATATTGGCCTTACAGGGCAGTCATTAACGTAATTTAACCCGCCAAATAAAAATAATGTTGTAAAACATACATTTCCCAAGTTGAATTTCAGGTAGATTTCATACATTGCCGCTCCTAAAAACAGACTTAAATATTAATCTTCTTAATTTTAGTATGTATGAAAGTATATCAATCAAACGCAATTAAGAACATCTCAATCCTGGGAAGTTCCGGCACTGGGAAAACCACTCTTGTAGAAGCGATGCTATACGAGAGTGGTGTTATAAAACGCAGAGGTTCTGTTGACGGACAGAACACAGTATCCGATTATTTTCCTGTTGAAAAGGACTACGGTTATTCTGTTTTTTCGACGATTGCCCAAACAGAATGGCTTGAAAAGAAATTAAACTTCATCGATTGCCCGGGTTCGGATGATTTTGTCGGTGGAGTCGTTACCTCCCTCAACGTGACCGATACCGCGCTGATATTGCTCAATGCTCAGTACGGAGTTGAAGTCGGCACCAACAACCACTTCCGTTATACGGATAAATTTCACAAACCGGTTATTTTTGTTGTAAATCAGTTGGATCAGGAGAAAGCTGATTTCGACCGCACCCTTGAACAGCTGAAGGAAAACTACGGTAGTAAAGTCGTTCCGATTCAGTATCCGGTGAATGTAGGACCACAATTCAACGCCCTTGTTGATGTCCTGAAGATGAAAATGTACAAATGGAAACCTGATGGTGGTGTTCCTGAAATTATTGATATTCCTGCCGAAGAAATGGATAAAGCGCAGGAATTACACAATGCCCTGGTAGAAGCAGCAGCTGAACATGATGAAGCGTTGATGGAAAAATTCTTCGATCAGGGGTCATTGGATGAAGAAGAAATGCGTGTAGGTATCCGTGCCGGATTATTGCATCGCGACATGTTCCCGGTATTCTGTGTATGTGCCCAGAAAGATATGGCCATTCGCCGCCTGATGGAATTTCTCGGGAACGTGGTGCCCAATGTGAACGTAACTGTTAAACCACAGACCAAAAGTGGTGTTGAAGTTACCGCCGATCCGGCCGCACCGACCAGTATATATGTATTCAAAACCAGTGTGGAGCCACACATCGGTGAGGTTTCTTATTTCAAAGTGATGAGTGGTACGCTGAAAGCGGGTGATGATTTGTTAAATATAAACCGCGGGTCGAAAGAACGATTGAGTCAGTTGTTCGCGGTTGCCGGACAGATTCGTACGAATGTTGATATGCTGGTTGCAGGCGATATCGGCGCTACGGTGAAGCTGAAGGATACCCGTACGGGTAATACCCTCAATGCCAAAGGCTGCGAATACGATTTCAGAGACATTGATTTTCCAGCTCCCAAGTATCGCCGTGCCATCAGGGCAGTATCTGAATCGGACGAAGAGAAACTGAGTGAAATCCTGACCCGTATGCGTGAAGAAGATCCGACCTGGATTGTAGAGCAATCGAAAGAACTCAAACAAACCATCGTGCACGGCCAGGGGGAATTCCACCTGCGTACGTTGAAATGGCGAATCGAGAATAATGATAAATTGGCTATTGAGTTCAAAGAACCCAAAATACCATACAGGGAGACCATTACCAAAATGGCCCGCGCCGATTATCGCCACAAGAAGCAATCGGGTGGCGCAGGTCAGTTCGGTGAAGTGCACATGATTATTGAACCGTATTTTGAAGGTGTAGCGCCACAGGAAGTCTATCGCTTTGGTGGACAGGAATACAAAATTTCGGTTCGCGACACCCAGGAAATAAAGTTAGAATGGGGTGGAAAAGTGGTTATTATCAATTCTATCGTGGGTGGCGCTATTGATACGCGTTTCCTGCCGGCCATTCAAAAAGGAATTATGGATCGCATGGAGCAGGGACCGTTGACCGGTTCGTATGCCCGCGATGTGCGTGTAATCGTGTACGATGGTAAGATGCACCCGGTGGATTCAAATGAAATTTCGTTCCGCCTGGCAGGTAGAAATGCTTTTGCCCAGGCTTTTAAAGAAGCGGGTCCGAAATTGTTGGAGCCGATATATGATGTAGTGGTTCATGTCCCTTCCGACAGGTTGGGCGATGTGATGAGCGACATGCAAGGTCGTCGTGGTGTAATCATGGGTATGGAAAGTGAGAAAGGATTTGAAAAGCTTTCGGCCAAAGTACCTTTGAAAGAATTAAGTAATTATTCTACTTCTTTGAGTTCGTTGTCCGGCGGACGTGCTTCGTTCAGCATGAAATTTGCCAGCTATGAACTGGTTCCGATGGATATTCAGGATAAGTTGCTGAAAGAATACGAAGCATCGAAGAAAGAGGAAGAATAGACTTGTTATTTTGTGGTTCAGAATCAAAAAAAGCAGCAGGTTGCCGGGGTGGCAGCCTGCTGTTGTTTTTATGCTTTCTGCGCAATCAATATAAATTGCTCATAAGCTGATATTTTTCCTTCAATTCTTTCTCTTTCAAGGGTGTCATAGATGTAGGCATTCTTCACCTCGAATCCGGCAGCTTTGAATTTCGCGGATAATGCTTTCAGGTCGAAACCTTTGTGTGGTATTGGTTCGAAACGATGAAAAGAACCATCTTCTTCAATCAAATCTCCGATAACAACATAGGCATTTTTTTTTGTAATGGATGCCAGGTGTGAAAGTGCTTTATCTAAATCGGGTATGTGATGAAAAGCCATGCAGGAGAACACAAGGTCGATATCCTGTTGCCGGTATTCGAAGATTTCGCCCTGCACTAAATCTACCGGTTCGTCACCCTTTAATTTTGATTTTAGTACTTCCAGCATGGCCGGTGAAGTGTCCTCAAAAACCACAGCTTTCAGCGATGGTAGTAGTTTGAGTCCGACCAGTCCGGTGCCGGCGCCTATCTCAAGACCTTTCCAGTCAGATTTGAGTTCCAGATTAAGTAGCAGTTCTTCAACAAACTTATCCGTCATTTGTATTTTGGATGGCTGATCCCAGTCGGCCGCCCGGTGTGCAAAGTGGTCTGTCATGTTATTGTTTTATTTTCGAAGCAAAGATAATTATACATTTCTTAAAACGCAAAATAGCGAATAAGTAATAGCGATAATCCATTTAAACTTTTATTGTTTTCTAAGCCGCGCAGCGGCGAGATGATTCATAACCGTATGCAAGGCGTCAGCCGCAGCTTACGGCATTAGATACAATCCTGAATCTAAAGCCCTGTAAGGGCGAGATGATAATATGCTTACAATTAATAATCGAGCCCCTGCGGGGCTACATAGCTTTTCTATATCCTTTATTCCGTAGGTTACGCTTCGCTAAACCTACGGTTATGAATCATCTCGCCGCTGCGCGGCTTAGCAGAAAAATGCAACTTTGAACAAAAATTAACTCCTGTATCACTCTCCGCTTTCCGCTTTCCGCTCTCCGCTATTAGTTATTCACTATTCGCTATTCACTGCTTTGTGACAACTGTGATATATGTTTTTCTGCGGAAATTCATTACATTTGCGTTTAAATTTTCAAATTCCAGTTTTATGAATCGTTTTTTAATCACTTCTATTATGGCTGCAACCCTTCTTGCATCATCCTGTGACTCTTCCAAAAAATCAGATATCATCGGTAAACAGCAACCAAAGATTGAAAATGGCATCCTGACTCCCGAGGTGTTGTGGGCTTTTGGTCGCATCGGAGGGGTGAATCTTTCTCCCGACAAATTAAAATTGCTATATACTGTTACTTATTATAGTGTCTCTGAAAATAAGGGTAATACAGAGATTTTTGTCATTAATGCAGATGGGTCGGACAAAAAGCAATTGACGCAAACTGCTTCCCGCGAAAGTGCTGCCAAATGGATGAATGATGGCAAGCATATCGCATATATTTCCAATGAAAGTGGCAGTTCACAGCTTTGGATTATGCGTGAAGATGGAAAAAAGCGCAGGCAGATAACCGATAGGGAGGGAGGAATCAGTGATTTTATGTTTGCTCCGGATGAAAAGAAAATTCTTTTTGTTGCTGATGTGAAGACGAAAACCACAGTGAAAGATATGCACCCTGATTTGCCTCAGGCGACGGGTATTATTGCCAATGATTTGATGTACAAGCATTGGGATGAATGGGTAAGCTCAGCTCCACATCCTTTTGTGGCCGATTTCGACGGAGAGAAAATCTCCGGGGAAAAAGATTTGCTCGAAGGAGAACCATACGAGAGTCCTGTGAAACCCATGGGTGGCATCGAACAATTAGCCTGGAGTCCCGATGGGAAAACAATTGCTTATACTTCCCGTAAGAAAACAGGTAAAGACTACTCGGTTTCAACCAATTCCGATATTTATTTTTATGATGTTGACAAAGGAACGACTAACAATGTAACGGAAGGGATGTTGGGTTATGATATGAACCCGGTGTTTTCTCCCGATGGAAAGTGGCTGGCCTGGGAAAGTCAGGAGCGCGATGGTTACGAAGCGGATAAACACCGCTTGTTCCTGATGAATATCGCTACCGGCGAAAAGAAAGATTTGTCGGTGAACTTTGATCAAAACGTGGAGTCGCTGGCCTGGTCCGAGAACAGTAAGTCGATTTATTTCGTGAGCGTTTGGCATGCCGTTTCGCAAATTTACCGTGCTGATATTGAAAGCGGAGAAATTAAACAACTGACATCAGGAATGCACGATTATAAATCGGTTTATCCTGGCAATGATGTGTTGATAGGAGTAAAATGTTCCATGAGTAAACCGCATGAAATTTATGCAGTCAACAAAGAAACCGGCTCAGAACAGGAGCTTTCATTCGAAAACAAAGAAATACTGGAACAATTGGAGATGGGGCGCGTAGAGCAACGCTGGGTTACGACAACCGACAACAAGCAAATGCATGTTTGGGTGGTTTATCCGCCAAAATTTGATCCGGCGAAGAAATATCCGGCAATATTGTATTGTCAGGGCGGACCGCAATCGCCGGTGAGTCAGTTTTGGTCGTACCGCTGGAATTTGCAGACCATGGCAGCAAACGGGTATATCATCGTGGCGCCGAACCGGCGTGGGTTGCCGGGTTTTGGCCAGGAATGGCTGGAACAGATCAGTGGCGATTATGGCGGACAAAATATGCAGGATTACCTTTCAGCCATAGACTCTGTGGCAAAAGAGCCCTATGTGGATGAAACCCGGTTGGGTTGTGTAGGGGCCAGTTACGGAGGTTTTTCCGCCTTCTGGTTGGCCGGTCATCACGAAAAGCGTTTCAAAGCATTCATCGCCCATGCGGGTATATTCAATATGGAACAACAATACTTGGAAACCGAAGAGATGTGGTTTGCCAACTGGGACATGGGCGGTCCGTACTGGGACAAAGAAAATGCGGTGGCGCAGCGTACTTATGCCAATTCTCCGCATTTATTTGTCGATAAATGGAATACGCCGATTTTGGTGACACACGGAGAAAAAGATTACCGCATCCTGTCATCGCAGGGCATGGCGGCTTTCAATGCCGCGGTACTTAGAGGTGTACCTGCGCAGTTGCTCGTGTATCCCGACGAAAACCACTGGATTATGAAACCGCAAAACGGTATTTTGTGGCAAAGAACCTTTGCCGCCTGGCTCGATAAGTGGCTGAAATAATCCGCTTAATATTCTTTTTTTTAATCAATTGCAACATTTTACACCGTTTAATCATCTTTAGGGTAAATGTCTGATAACCGCTTCGAAGAGGAACTACAGATCATAGCAGCAGCGAAGAAGGGAGACGCGAGGGCTCAGCGTAAAATTTACGAGACCTATGCATCCTCCATGATGAGCGTCTGCTGGCGATATGCAGGTGACTCGGAGACGGCTAAAGACTTGTTGCAGGATGGTTTTGTGAAGTTGTTTACCAAACTCGACATGTATGCAGGAACGGGTGCTTTTGCCGGATGGGTGCGGAGGGTCTTTGTAACGACCTGTTTAGAATATCTCCGACAGAAGACCGCGTTGAGACTGAGTAATCCGATTGACGATTCGGAATACAACCTGCCTGAAAGTGATGTCAGCGTGATTGATAAAATATCAGCTGATGAACTGATGGCGCTAATCGCGGAGTTACCGGATGTTTCCCGCATGGTTTTTAACATGTTTGCACTGGAAGGCTATACACATGCTGAAATTGCAGAAATACTGGACATTACGGAGGTTAATTCAAGAACCTTGTTTTTGAGGGCCAGGAAAACGCTGCAACATGCAATACAATCATTGAGTCAAAATGGAAGAAGTTAAACATAATCAGAAGCCCGACTTATTCTCTGAAAAAATCAGACAGAAACTGGAAAATCATGCGATGCCGGTAGATGCTGATGTTTGGAAGGGAATTGAGAAACGTATGGCTGCACCGAAACGCATTGTTCCGGCGTGGTTGTATGTGTCTGTAGCGGTGGCGGCCGGACTGGCCCTGCTGTTTTCAGTGGGCAATTTTATTTACCTGCGGGAAAATCTGATCCCTGTATCAGAGGAAATCGCGCAACACAAGCAGGAAACACAGCAATTTATCGTAACTCCGGAGCAACCGGTACAGAAAAGGGCTGTTGATGAGCAACCCGACGTAGTGGCTCAGAAACAAAGTACGGCGCGTGTTCAGCAATCAGTTGCTAAAAGTGCGCCGGTGTCAGAGCCGGTTCAAATCGCTGTTGCTGATAAACAACAACCAATTTCAACAGAAAAAGTGCAGGAAAATAGCACGGTTGCTTCAGAAACTCCACAAGAAGCAATTGTTGAAGCTGTAACGGAAGTTGTACCTGACCCAGCAGTCAAAACTGAAACAGGGCAAAGGAAACCTGTCAGAACCCTGACCCTGCCTGAAGAAAAGCATGCCGACTGGACAACATCAGCAATAAAGAAAAAAAAGAAATCAGTATCACTGGCACTGGAACTCGGTTCTGGTGTCGCCAGCTCCTCCGTGTCAGTGCCGGGCAGGTCCCGTGCTTACCGTTCCGAAAGTCTGGTGAGTTTGCCGACTGGTGCAGCTCAAGTGCTTACCCCGAATCATTTCAGAAATAAAGATTATTTACCTCCGTTTACAGCCGGCTTGAGTGCGCAGATGTCGCTGAGTGAGGATGTCGCGGTTAAATCGGGGATGATGTATACGAGTCTGATGACCCGTTTGTCGGGTAGCAACGCAGGGGATTACCGGGCTGAAGTGAACCTGCATTATTTAGGTATTCCGGCAGATTTGGTTTGGTCGTTTTTCAAACAGAGTAAGTGGGAACTGTATGTTTCCGGTGGCGGAATGCTCGAAAAAGGCATCAGGACTGAATTTAAACAATATCAGAATTGGGATGATGTGGAGATGAATACCTCGGCTAACACCGATGTGGATGGGGTTCAGTGGTCGTTGAACGGGACATTGGGCATCGGGTATATGTTGCAAAAAAATATCGCGTTGTTTTTCGACCCGAAAGTATCGTATTATTTTGAGAATGATCAACCTTATAGTATCCGTAAAGAGTTACCTGTTCTGGTTAGTTTGAATACAGGTTTAAGGATGTCATTTTAATCATGGGAGAAGCCGGGAGAATTAAATATATACAGATGAAAAGGCTGCATTTTTATATCATAATGTTGTTGGCTGTGCTGACTTCCTGCGAAGACAGGATTTCCCAAACGGTGACTTTTTGGGTGAATGAGCCGGTTTTTATGGATGTTGCTGAATTCAGAAATTCCGTGAAAGTCAGTCAGGTTGGCCATGAAATCACCGGTTATGGCAAAATCAGTTTTTACAATGGCTATCTGTATATGTCGGAGCCTGGAAAAGGAATTCACATCATCAATAACCAGAACCCTTCAAACCCTTCGATAGTAGGCTATATCGAACTGATGGGAAATGCCGATTTGTCAATACGGGATAATGTACTCTATGCCGATTCTTATATTGATTTGGTTTGGTTCGATGTAAGCAATCCGGCCAAACCGGTGTTTAGCGGTCGGTTGGAAAATGTTTTTCCGGAGGCTGTGCCCTTAGTGGATAATGAGTTCGGCATCGATTACGAAATGACTTATACCAACAGAGATCAGGATAAGGTCGTGGTTGGCTGGAATAAGGTACAAAGAACAGAAGATATGGGTGACTCTGATAAGGGATGGTTCTGGAGATGGTTAAAGGGAGACCTGTATGCAACACCTGAAACAAATATTGATGTAAACACGGGAGGAAACAGCATCAATGGTTCCATGTCGAGATTTGCATTGTATCTGGATAATTTATATGTTGTTATCAACAACCAAATGCAGGTTTTCAAATTATCAGGATCGTTACCGGAGAGGGTAGTCGAAAATTTGCCTGTCGGATTCAATGTGGAGACAATTTTTAGTTACGGCAATCATTTGTTTTTAGGAACCCCAACGGGTATGTTGATCTATTCGGTGGAAGATCCGGTTTTGCCGGTATGGAAATCAACGATTACACATGCCTATGGTTGTGACCCGGTGGTGGTGGCCGATGATATTGCCTATGTTACAGTTCGTTCAGGTAATATATGCGGACAAAACACGAATGAACTCATAGTGATAGATGTGAGTGATAAAGTAGATCCGAAATTGATAGAATCGTATAATATGACCAGTCCCAAAGGACTCGGGATCGACAAAAAGACCTTGTTTGTCTGTGATAATGGCTTGAAAGTATATGATGTGACCGATGTAACGAAAATTGACGAGCATCTGATAAAACATTTCAGTGCAGGATTTGATGGTTATGATGTAATCCCGTATAACAATGTGCTGATGATGATAGCAGATGATGGCATTCATCAGTATGATTATTCGGATTTGACTGATATCAGGGAAATTGTAGGTGGTTATATTCGTGTCAATCAGGATAAATTAGAAATTAAACCTTTCGCTGATAAAGTGATAATGTCAACAAATTAAAAATTAGGCTATTAGTTTTTTACCAATCTGGTTTCTACCTTTGCTATAATACTTCATCCTCAAGATTTTTTAACAGGTAAGACTCATCAATGAGTGTAGGTTAATTCTTCCTCAATAAACCGTACAATTATTTTTTTCTATCTCAGATAAATATTTCGATAGAAAGTTGTATTTTTATGCATCTTTGTGAAGTATTAAATTTTTAACATAAAAATAAATATAAATCTGTCCAGATTTATAGGCAATCTCTCTCTCAGTATTTAAATCTCTACCATTATTGGGTATAGTCAATTTTTTCTAATACAATGCCAAAGTCACATGAAATAACACAAATTGATTATTGGAACCATTTTATTAAAGATGGAGATGAGGTGTCGTTGTCACATATTTATAAAGAAAATTATGATTTGCTTTATGATTATGGATTAAGGTATACATCGGCTATTGAGGTTGTTGAGGATTCAATTCAGGAAGTCTTTATCAGTTTAATAAAATACCGGAAGAAAATTGGATTTGTACGAAATATTCAGGGGTATTTGATTTCAAGCTTTAGGCGTCAATTATTTCTTGTGCTGAATAACAAAAAAAGAATTATTCCAATGGATCAAATACCTGAGGGTTCTTTTGATTATTTTAAAAATCCTGATAATGAAATATCTGAGAAGGAGGATAAAGAATTTCTTCATGAAACAATAAGTGAATGCATCAATAATCTCACCAATAAGCAAAAGGAAATCTTGTTCTTGAGGTTTGAACAAAATATTCCATACGAAGAAATTGCTTCAATATTAAACATATCGGTTGACTCATGTTACAAGTCTATATATCGCACCATAAAATCAATTCGTTCTGCCGTAGAAAAGAAAATCATTAGCAGTGGAAAACTGATTATTGGCTTCCTGCCTGAACAAATAGACAAACTAAATCTTAAAGGGAACTGATATGAGCCTTACTAATGTGTTAAATAAATGATGAAACTGGTAAATTGATATCCTCTCTACTTGTTTTAATATGTTCTTAATTATTAGTAGTATTAAAAAAATTCATATACTCTTAATATAATAAATGTAATTCAAAAATTTAATGATGATGAAAAATAAATTGATGTTATTCATTTTTTGTTTTCTATGTCTTGGAAAGACGTATTCAGTAGTAAAAATGCCCTCGATATTTACCAACAATATGGTGTTGCAGCAACAAGCTGACGTTTCCTTCTGGGGAGAGGCGTCTCCAAACAAGATAGTTAAAATTAGTACCTCGTGGAATAATAGTACAGTTGAAACAACTGCAGATGAAAATGGAAGATGGAAAACGACAATTTCGACTCCGGCTTATGGTGGTCCATACTCTGTTGAAATTAGTGATGGAAAGAAAATTAAGTTCGAGAATGTAATGATTGGTGAGGTTTGGTTATGTTCCGGGCAATCAAATATGGAAATGCCTTTATCCGGTTGGGGCAAGATAATCAACTATGAACAAGAAGTAGCAGCAGCAAATTACCCTAACATCAGACTATTTACGGTTGTAAAAAATGTAAGTCTTGAACCCTTGTGTCAGTTGAAGGCAGAGTCAGGAGGTTGGTTGCCATGTTCACCACAGACAGTGGCCGGTTTTTCTGCTGTAGCTTATTTCTTTGGTAAAAACTTGTATGACAACAAGAATATCCCGATTGGACTAATCAATAGTACATGGGGTGGGACCAATGTTGAATCATGGACGAGCAGTAAATCATTAAAAGAAATTCCAGACTTCCGTTCAGCCCTTGAAATCATGGAAAGCAAGGAAGTAAACACAGAAAGACTTATTGCTCAGTACAAAGCCGATTCAGTTAGATGGCATAAGCAAGTACTTGATGCGGACAAAGGGTTTCAAGATAGTAAACCCATTTGGACCGGTACAGATTTAAATGAAACAGGTTGGGAGCCAATACATGTTCCGGGTCGACTTGAAGATGAAGGGCTGCAGAATTTTGATGGGGTTGTTTGGCTTAGAAAAACGATTGATATCCCTGCTGAATGGCAAAGGAAGAAACTTCATCTTAGTTTGGATATGATTGATGATTATGATATTACGTTTTTTAATGGTGTTGAGGTCGGTAGAACCGATGGTTGGTCTCAAAAAAGAAACTACACGATTCCTGCAACGTTAGTTCGGGCAGGTAAAGCTGTGATTACAGTCCGTGTCTTCGATACCGGGGGAAGTGGAGGTTTATATGGAGAAGATTCAAAGATTAAACTCAGTTTATCACCCGATAAATTCATCAATCTGACAGGGTCGTGGTTATACAGAATCGGATTTAATCAGGAATTGGCAGGAATACCGGGAGCTCCTGTGAAATGGGATAATGCAAATCAACTTTCTGCATTATACAATGCGATGATTAACCCGCTTATTCCCTTTTCAATCAGAGGTGCAATTTGGTATCAGGGCGAAAACAATGCAAACAGAGCGTATCAATACAGAGATTTATTCCCGCTTTTAATAAAAGACTGGCGCAAACAGTGGAATTCAGACTTTCCGTTTTATTTTGTTCAGTTAGCGAATTTCACTGATGTAATACCGGAACCGGCAGATGCAGCCTGGGCTGAGTTGCGTGAAGCACAACTGAAAACCTTACATCTTGAAAAGACAGGAATGGCTGTCACAATTGATATAGGAGATGCAGCAGATATTCATCCGAAAAATAAACAGGAAGTTGGTCGCCGGTTATCTTTAATTGCACGGGCAAAAACTTATGGTGAAAATATCACATACTCAGGACCTGTGTATGATACATATCGTGTTGAGAAAAATTCTATCCGGATTTCGTTCAAGCATACAGGCAAGGGACTAAAAACCTCTGACGGAGAAATTGTCAAAGGTTTTGCTGTAGCAGGACCTGATCATGTGTTTCACTGGGCTGATGCTAAAATTGTTGCTAATGAGGTGATTGTCTCTTGCAAAGAAGTTGAAAATCCAGTCGCAGTCAGGTATGCCTGGGCAGCAAATCCGGTGTGTAACTTAATCAATACTGAAGGTTTACCTGCATCTCCGTTCAGAACTGATGATTGGAAAGGAATAACCTATAATAAGAAATAAAGGTTTGTTGAGAAGTATAATATCTTGTTACAGTACAATATTAACAGTTTTAATCATAAAAGGATAATTTTTGAAAAATATCTTATATTGTGTTGTCCAGATTGTTGATTCTCTCTCTCATATATGTAAATACAAGTGAAAATGAAATACGAGTGTTTTAATAAATATACAGCTGAAGATTTAATTCTAGATAAAGACTTCATAGATTTAGTTCGGGATCCTGATAAAAAGGAAGAACTAAATAATCTGATTGAAAGTTTTCCTGAGAAAAGGTATGAAATAAATCTGGCGGCAGAAGTTGTTAGAGGCTTGCATGTGAAGAAGTTTAAACAATCTGCCTACCGACAGAATGTATTATGGAATAAAGTTGTAAGCAAGCAAAAAAAACAGATACGTTTGACTTATTTGAAATACGCGGCAGCCGTTTTACTTTTGATAGGAGCAGCCAGTACTTTTTATTTCTTAAATACTGAAAATACTGAACCGGAACTTGTTGAAAACAGCGGCATGCATGATGAGTTATCAGGTGATGAAGATAATGTTATGTTGGTTTTATCGAATGGAAAGCCTGTTTCTATCAACACAAAAGAATCAACTGTACAGTTTTCTGAAGACGGAACTGAAATTAAAGTGAACGAAAGAGAAGCAATAAATCAATATATCGTAAATGAGGGTTTCAACAAAATGGTGGTTCCGTTTGGAAAAAGATCTACTGTTACACTCTCTGATGGAACAAAGGTATGGCTTAATTCCGGTTCCACATTAATATTCCCTCCCGTTTTTCAGGGGAATTCGCGCGAAGTAGAATTAATTGGCGAGGCATTTTTTGATGTAACCCATAAGCAGGAAAAACCATTCTTTGTAAATACAGCATCTTTTGAGATGAAGGTATATGGGACTAAGTTTGATATTCAATCATATTCGCAGGATAACGCGAGCAGTGTAGTTTTGGTGGAAGGACTGGTAAGTATGAGATCTAAAACTCAAATGGATAAGGAAGTCTTTCTGGCTCCAAGCCAAAGAGCCTCTATCGTGGATGGAAGTAATAAGATTCAGATTGACGATATCGAGAATGTAGAGGAGTATACCTCATGGACAGAAGGTTATTTGAGTTTTTCTGAAAAAGATTTAACACATATATTAAAGCAAATATCCAGGTACTATAACGTGAAGATTGATGTTGACTCAACAAAAGATGTCGATAAGATATATGGTAAGTTAGACTTAAAAGATGACATAGAAAAGGTGTTGGATGGTATTTCGTTTATTTCAAACACCAAGTATAAGAAAATTGGTGACAGATATGAGTTTTATCAATAAAAATGTATTGTAAATGTTTTTTTAAGCCTGGTCTAATTTCAATTACACAAAAAAAAATCACGTTAAGTTATGGAAAATAATCTAAAAGCAAACATTGGTTTAGTAACAAAAAAAATAATGTCTATCATATTTAAAATTAAGTTGTTAGTAGTGTTTCTTTTTGTAGGTGTATTTACAATAAATGCTGCGGATAATATCGCAAGAAATAAGATTAATTTAAAATTTGAAAATGCCACGATTAAAAGCATAATAAGTTCAATTGAGAAACAAACGGATTATATTTTTATTTACAATGTAGATGCCATCAATTCGAATAGTAAAAGAAGTATTACTACAAAAGATGCAGACATCGAAAAAGTGTTGGATATTTTGTTTACGGGAATGGATGTCGAAATAAAAATTGATGGCAGACAAGTATATATTGTAAAAAAAATGAAACCGCTCCCGGAGAAGCCGGTCACGGTAAAAAAAAGTAACACCGTTACAGGTGTTATCACAGATGAAAAGAAGCAAACCGTCATAGGGGCCAATGTAGTAGTTGAAGGAAGTACCACCGGAACCATTACAGATGTTAATGGTTTTTTTTCGATTGAGGCGCCGGCGGACGCTAAATTGAGAATATCCTACATAGGTTATGAGACACAACTGGTTGATGTAAGGGGAAAAAGTTCGCTAAATGTAATAATATTTCCTTCAATCAATATTTTAGATGAGCTTGTTGTTGTTGGCTATGGTCTTCAGAAAAAAAGTGATGTCACCGGTTCAATAGGACAAGTAAAAGCAGATCAGATAAAAAATACGGCATCAGCGAATGTTGCTTCTGCACTGCAAGGTAAGGTTTCCGGAGTTTATATAATGAATTCAAGTGGTTCTGCCGGTGCCGGGGTTGATATTAGTATCAGAGGTATGACTTCTTTAAATGGTGTAACTCCTTTGTGGATTATTGATGGAGTACCTGGAGATGCAAGCACGGTCAATATGAATGATGTGGAAAATATTGATATAATAAAAGATGGTACAGCCGCAGCTATATATGGTGTTAAAGCTGCTGCAGGTGTGATTTTGGTGACAACAAAACGCGGAACCGGTCAAAAAAACAAAATAAGTTTTAATACCTATACAGGTTCCAGTAGCGCCTGGCGTTTGCCTGAAATGCTGAATTCCGATCAGTATATTACCCTGAAGAATGAGCAATGGGCATCAACCGGTGTACCTGTTGGGCTTAGCATGGATTCAATCGGTAAATACCCCACCACCAACTGGATGAAAGAAATGTTCAGAATTGGAAAAGTCCAGAATTATGATTTAAATATTTCTGGTGCAAATGAATTCTCAAATTATTACATTGGTGGTACCTATTTTCGGAATGATCCATCATTTTTCGATAACTCGCTGGAAAAATTTTCTTTTAGGATTAATTCGGATCATAAAATTTCAAAGTGGATTAAGATAGGGGAATCATTAAGCCTGATCTTTTCGAAGCTTAATCCTGTCGCAGACGAAGGCAGGTATCTTGACGGGATATTCAGAACTCCTCCTATGATGCCCGTTTATGATGAAAACAACCAACCCGGAGGTTTTGGATATGTTGACGCTGTTGCCATTGGTAATTATGATGGTGGAAATCCAATGGCAAATCAGCTCGTTAATCAGGGATCGAATAATGGTCAAATTATTAGTGGAAATGTTTATGCTACCATTAATGTCGCTAAAGGATTGACTGTTACAGGAACTTTTGCCGGTAATTTTAATTTTACAGACTATAAAAGCATTACTTTACCATATAAACTTAACGATCGCAAAGGAAATGCAACAACAAATATTGGGGTAGGCTTTAGTAAGAGTTGGAATTTGCTTTTTAATGTTTATGCAAATTATGTAAAAGATTTTGGATTGAATAACATCAATTTTACTGCAGGATATGAGACTAAGCAGAATTATGGCAGTTATGTAAATGCCAGTGGTATCAATGCAAAATATGGACTCCAGGTATTAAATCAAACTGATGTGGTAGGGCGGACAGCCTATGGCAGTGAATCCATAGGGAGAGCTTTATCGCAGTTTGGCCGGTTAACCTATCAGTATGACAATAAATATGTAGCGCAGGCAGTTATTCGTCGCGACGGGAGTGATAAGTTCGGACCAGAAAACAGATACGGATTATTCCCTTCTTTCTCTTTGGCCTGGAAAATAAGTGAAGAAGATTTTATGAAAAATATCCCTGCCATTTCTTTTCTTAAGCTTAGAGGTGGATATGGTGTAAACGGGAATGATAACATTGCGCAATTTCAATACGTTGCTTCCATGGATACGTGGTTACATGGTTATCCCTTTGGAGATTATGCAAACGTAGTTGAATACACAAGTGTAGCTACCTCACAAGTAATGGCAAATCCATTAATTAAGTGGGAGCGGTCTAAACAATTAGATATGGGCTTGGAACTGGGAATGTTTAAGAATGCTTTGTTCATTAATATTGAACCCTATCAAAAGATATCTGATCAAATGTTGTTTAAAAAGGCCCTCCCACTAAGTTCAGGACTGTCGGAATTTAAGTCTAAACCCTATCAGATTATCAACACCGGTAAGTTAACCAATTGGGGGTTAGATTTTTCAGTTACCTATAAAGGAAATGTAAAGGATTTCAAATATTCGTTAGGTGCAAATATGTCAACTGTTAAAAGCACTGTTAATCAGTTGGTGGATAATACACCTTTACTGTCGGGTGGAGTCTTGGTTGATGGAGTACAAATATCCAAAACTACGGTAGGTGAAAGTTCAGCATATTTCTTTGGTTATCAGTGTGATGGGATATTTCAAACACAAGAACAAGTGGATGCTTACAATAACAATGCTCGGTCTATTGCAAAAGAACTTAATCCATCGCTTTCTGAAGCTGCGCTGTCCGGTATCTATTATAATAGTAACAATACTGCGCCGGGTGATCTTATCTACCGTGACATAGATGGAAATGGAAGAATTACGCCCGAAGATCGCGAGAAAATCGGGACGCCCTGGCCCAGGGCAACTTATGGTTTAATGGCAACAGCACAGTATAAATGGTTTGATTTACAGTTGAGTGCGGCGGGCATTTATAAACGGGATGTTTTTAATGCGAGCCGGGTGAGTATGTACCAGTTTTCCAGCTATGATTATTCTACAACTACACTTGCTCTTACCCGTTGGACACCAGATAATCCTTCAACAATAAATTACCGGATCAACGGTAGCGATCCAAATAAGAACATGGCAAATCCATCGAGTTGGTATATTGAAGATGGGTCTTTCCTTCGCATTAAGAACCTTGAATTAGGGTTTACATTACCACAGGTATGGAGTGATAAAGCAGGACTAAGTCGCTTTCGATTGTATGTATCAGGTCAGAATCTGTTGACGGTTACAAAATACACCGGATTAGATCCGGAATTTGGGATGGGAAGTCCTATCAGTGCTGGAATTGATTATGGATCATATCCGCAATCCCGGGTCTATATGATGGGGCTACAGGTTGAACTATAACCTTATTTATAATTACATATAAAATTACAAGATATGACAAAAGTTAAAATAATTTTATTTGCTTTCGTGCTGTTATTATTAAATGCTTGTTCAGATGATTTTTTGCAAATAAACGATCTAAACAACCCAACCGCATCGACGTACTACACTTCCATGAGCAATGCTCAGGATGCGGTGACGGGGGTATATGCCGGTTTTAATTCTGGATTAAGTTTATACTTTGGAGAAATATATTATATCCTGATGTATTCAACAGGCGAAGCATTGTATATACATCCGGAATCCCGTTATACTGACTTCAATAATTACAACTATTCTTCAACAAACACTTTGATTGCAGCTTATTATGAGGAATGGTATAATATTGTGAGACGTGCCAATGATGTAATTTATGGATTAAGAACAATGGAGCAGAGTGGGAATTATAAGGATGATGATATTACAAAACTTCGATATATGCTTGGGCAATGTTACTTTTTGCGTGGCGTCGCTTATTCCAATTTGGTTCGTTCTTTTGGCCAAAGAATGCCGAGTAATCCTGACTATTCTCCGGATCTTCCGGGTGTCATTTTGTCTGATACGGTCGTTGTGAGAAGAGAACAGATGTATAAGGAGAGGAGTAGTTGTGGAGAAGTTTATAATTACGTTATTAAAGATTTTCAGCGGGCGGAAAGTTTACTGCCAATATCATGGCCGTCTGAAGATGCGGGAAGAGCAACCAAAGGTTCAGCGCAGGCTTATTTGGGAGAAACCTATGTGTATTTACAAAAATGGGATAGCGCAAGGATAGCATTTGATAAAATACTGGCAAATCCGCAATATAGTTTGATGCAGAATTTCAAACATAACTTTGATTATAAGTATATTAATAACTCAGAGTCATTATTCGAGGTGGGTTTTAATAATATGGTAGTCGGGTATGGATATGGTACTCATATTTATCGTTCATTGGCATTGCAATCGTGGGGAACATCACAGGTCAGATCAGAGACTGTTGATAAATTCAGCTCTTCAGTTGTAATTAACGATCAAACCCTCGCAGCTGCATTAGCTGCAAAGAATCTTGTTTATGGTAGTACACAAAAAGGTTACGTTGACGAATTGATTAATGTTAGTCAAGCTTTTAAAGGGCATTCATTTGATGGTAAAGAAGCATTTCTGAATGCCATCGCTTCTCTGACAAGTATTCCTTTTTATAAAACTGACGGTACTACCTATCAACCAGGTGTAAAAGCATTCCTGAATGCAGTATCACCAAAAGATCCGCGTTTGGCAGTTACAGTTTTTACACCGAAGGTAGATTCAATTGTGGTATTTGTTCCTGAAACAAAGAAATGGAAGAAAATCTTGTTTGATTATAGTGTTTATGGAATCAGAAAGTATATTTCAGATAGTGTAAATGTGGATGTTGCTCAGGCTGCAGGGATGGGTAATGACGGATATATGAGTCAGAATTTCAGAATCATGCGTCTTGATGATGTTTATCTTTACTATGCGGAGGTAATGCACCATTTGAACCGGGATGATATTGCAGTTGAGTATATAAACAAAATTGTCAGAAGAGCAAACGGGTTGCCGGTTAACTCGACATCACCCGTTGATGTATCTCCTACAGATGTTATGAAAGAAATTATCAATCAGACTTTTCTTGAGATGTGTATGGAAGGGAAAATATGGTTCCATTACCGTCGATGGAATATTGCAAAACAGGAATGGTCAAAATATGGCTACAAAGAAAATAAAAACGAGTGCTTACCTATTCCTCAAACCGAATTTGATTCAAATCCGGGTATTAAAACTCAGAATGAAGGATATTAGTTGATAAATCTATATTATAATCTTAAAAAAAAACGTTATGAAAAAAATTATTTTACTTTTCGCATTAGTAGTATTTACTACTTCAAGTTTATTTGCTATCACACATGGTTCGATTATTAAAAAAAATGCTCCATTAGATGTTGTGATTGGTAGTTTTGATGGTCATGTTTTTCCCGCAGGTGCGGTTGTTGATTTTAAAGCAGTAACAATAGGGGGGAAAATATGGGCCAAAGTAGTAGGGACTGGTTATGAATTGTTCACAAATCCGTGGTCATCACAGGTGCGTATTTATTACGCTCCGACATCAACCAAACCATTTGAGATTTCACAAAATAATGCTGCTGGATATGTTACTGTTGACCGGGCAACAAATACAACACTTGTAAATGGCTATTATAATAAATATACTTATGATAGAATATCTGTATGTCAAGACGAACTTAATGCCTTTAATGCTACTCAAATTTGGCAATTTTATGCAAACACTCCTAATAGTGGTTTAACCGGTGATACTCAGAAACCGCTATTGACAAGTGTTCAGTTAGGAAGTCAGGATGGAACTACGATGCCGGTAAGTTGCACAGCTTCCGATAATTCGGGTGATTATTTCTATTTAATTAGTGATGAAACCAATGGCTTTTATTATGCATCCTTAACCGATGATTTTACAATTACCGGATTGGATCCTGCAATAAGCTATACATTAAGTGTAGTTGCTGTAGATTTTTCCGGTAATGAAAGTGTTGGTGTTACGACAGATATTAATTCACAGGAAAACAATAAAATATCTTTGTCACAGAACGAAAACTCCATCGTGATTAATTCTCCCGAACAAATTAGGGTAGCAGAATTGTATTCAATTAACGGACAACAGATAAGGTCTCAGTTTTCTTCGAATACGCTTGTTACATCTGATTTGTCAAAAGGTGTTTATGTATTGAAAGTGCAGGATATTCAGGGTGGAATCAATAAATTTAAAGTAATTATCAGGTAACTATATTCATGAACCCGGATTTAATTTTGATATAAAGGCGTTTAGCAATTAAATTATCAATAATGATCTGACTATATTTGAATTAAATCCGGGTTTCAAAACACAGAATGAAGAATATTAGTTCTTAAATTTATATTATAATCTTAAAAAAAAACGTTATGAAAAAAACTTTACTTTTTGTGTTCGCAGCGCTTACTTCAGTAGGCATGCTTGCTGTAACACCACATGGTTCCATCATTAAAAAAGATGCCCCTTTGGATGTGGTAATCGATTCCAAATGGGGTGATGGTACGCCATTTTCAGCCGACGCTAAAGTTGATTTTAAGGCAGTAACAATTGGTGGCAAATTATGGGCAAAAATTGTGGGTACCGGCTATACACTGGGCCCAAATCCATGGTCGTCTCAGGTTCGTATCTATGTCCCTTCGAAACATGAAATCAGCAAAAATAATGATCCTGATTATATTGAAGTAGACAGAGAAACAACTACAACTCTTGTAACAGCATATCCTTATTCGACAATTAGTCAAATTGCCGTTTGTCAGGATAATAACCATGATTACTTTAATGGTACAGCAATATGGGATTATGACGTGTATTCTGTCAATAGTGGTTTGACCGGAGATACTCAGATACCTCTTTTAACAAAAATGGAAATAGGGATTCAGGATGGTACGACAATTCAGATAAGTTGCAGAGCATCCGATAATTCAGGCGATTATTTCTATTTGATTACTGATGTTGCCAATAACTTTTATTTTGCATCCTTCACGGATGACTTTACCGTTACCGGATTGGATCCAGAGATAAGCTATACATTAAGTGTAGTTGCGGTAGATTTTTCAGGCAACGAGAGTGTTGGTCTTACATCAGGTGTTGATACAAGTGACCAAAATGAAATAACCTTATCACAGAACGAGAACTCCATCGTAATTAATTCTCCTGAACAAATTAGAACGGTAAAATTGTATTCACTTAACGGGCAGCAAATCATATCTCAGGCATCATCGAATACGCTTGTTACATCTGATCTGGCAAAAGGTGTTTATGTGTTAAAAACACAGGATATTCACGGTGAAATCAATAAATTTAAAGTAGTAATCAAATAACTATTATAAATGACTTTATATTAAATGCTGACAAAGAATTATTTGGGTGTAATTAATATAATTGAATATTATTTTTTTGTGTATTATTATCTCATAAAATTTAAAATATGAAAACAAAAACTTTATTCCTTTCTTTCTTTCTTTTCCTGAGTTTTATAGCTGTTGCAAATAACCAGGAAGAGCTAAATTTTACAACAATTGGCAGTTGTGCCAGTTATCTCAAATGGTATAATCCTACTTCTCAAGACGATTTTGGTACCTATGAAATTGTAAGAACAACATCTCCAATTGTAGTTGATGCCGTTGCAGAAGAAGCATGGAGTGCCGCAAATGCAGAACCAATTGCCCGTATTGCACATTACACAGGTGATGGAGGTGTGTTGAATTTAAGTAATTATCCGCAAACAGAAGCTTATGCCTATGCTGTTTACAGGGCTTTATGGACAGATGATGGAGTGTACATGTACATATCGGTAAAAGATGAGTATGTTCGTTATACTGATACCGGCTGGCAATGGGAAAACGATGCTATAGAATTTTATTTCTCTAAAGATCGCGGAGAAGGTAAAATTCAGATTATAATACCTGCCATGGTTGGTATGACTGATCCTTCTAAAAATTACCCGGAACCACTTGCTTTTGAATCAGGTTCGGCCGTTGGATCTCATCCAGATTATAAGGTGTTTGGATACGATTCAGAAAACTGGGATGAAAGCTTGTTCTTTTGGGCAATCAGAAAAACATCCGATGGATGGGATATGGAAGTGTATATGGACAAAGATATCGTGACGAACGGAAATAGTTCAACACATTATGCATTAGATGAAATATTTGCCGGGGATATCAATTATGATTTTGCCGGGTTAAAACAAAATGGTAGTAAATATGGTCGTGAAGGTACTTTAGCCTTGTTGGGTAATTCAAATCAGGAGTATGCAGGTTCAAATGATTATGGTTATTTTAAATTGGTTAATGGAAATTCAGCCGTGAATTCTCCTAAAGATGCCAATTTCAAAGCAATGTACAGTCCCGAAAGCAGAGAAATCAATATCATGACAGAGTATTCAATTGCTTCAACCTCGATTTATAATGTGGCAGGACAGGTGATGTTAACCACTAATAATAAATCTGTAATCCCGGTAGGCCACTTACAGCAAGGTGTATACATAGTAAAATCAAAAGATCTCTCAGGTAATATTTTAGGTATAAAAAAGGTTACAATCTATTAGCAGTTTTAGGTAAATTTCGGTGAAAAGGAAGGATGGAGTCCTTCCTTTTTTTTAAGTATTAAATTGAAAAAGATGATATTTCTCAGGTTATATGAGAGAAAATCAGTTTTATAAAAAAACTTCTGGTAGCATATTGTAGATAGGGAAGATATGAAAAGAAATTTATTTGTAATTATCGTGTTGATTTTGATTCGTCAATCATTATCATCTCAAACCATTCAAAAAATTGCTCCGGGGGTTTGGAGAATCAGCTTTGGAACTCAGGAATGCTTTAAACCATCCTTCTTTAAGCAAATCCCTAATCATGATGCCCTGAGTATTCTTTCAGATGATGATATCCCGCCTATTGATCTGGCTTCCATCAGTTTTAGAAACACTAAACGTGGTTGTGTGGCGGAATTGTCGATGGTAGATGATGAGAAAATTTATGGTTTTGGGTTACAAAACAACACTTTTCAGCAACGTGGATTCAGAAAGGAAATGAGGGCAAATAGCTGGTCAACCGGGAATTTGGGTTTTTCTCATGCCCCGGTTCCGTTTTATGTTTCTACAAAAGGATATGCTGTGCTGATAAATACATCACGTTATGCAACTTTCTATTGCGGAACCATGCGTAAAGCAATTGAAAGTATCAGGTTTAAAGAGGATAAGAATTCAACTGTGGCTTTGTCGACGCTTGATTTGTATAAACCGCTTGAAAAATCATCCAACAGTATGATCGTAGAGGTGCCGTCGGAAAAAGGTATGGAAATGCTCGTATTTGCAGGTCCGACTATGAAAGCATCTATTCAGCGTTACAACTTGTATTCAGGTGGAGGATGTCTGGTGCCGGCATGGGGTTTGGGAGTAAAATATCGTGCTAAGGCTGATTATGATGATAGTAAAATTCAAAAGTTAGCCGGCTATTTTAGGGAGAATAAAATTCCCTGCGATATGTTTGGATTGGAACCCGGTTGGCAGTCGGTATCTTACTCGTGCTCCTTCGTTTGGAATAAATCGTTATTCCCCAACCCTGATCAATTTATTCACCGTATGGATAGCATGGGTTATAAACTTAATCTCTGGGAACATGCCTATGTGTTTCCTTCTTCACCGTTGTTTGACCCGCTGAAGGATAAATCAGGTGATTTCTCTGTTTGGAAGGGCTTGGTTCCTGATTTTGTTAATCCGGATGTACGGAGGATATTCGGTGATTATCATGAAAAAAATCTTGTTGATAAGGGGATTACGGCTTTTAAACTTGACGAATGTGACGCAGCTGACTATAAAGCAGCTGATGCGCAATGGAGTTTTCCTGATATCGCTCAATTTCCTTCGGGTATCGATGGAGAACAAATGCACCAATTGTACGGTGTGCTATACCAAAAAACCTTATTGGATATTTATAACCGTCAAAACAAGCGTACTTTATTTGATGTTCGTTCATCTCAGGCATTTGCTTCGCCCTATGCGGCATCGCTTTATAGCGATATGTATGATCACCGCGAATTTGTCAGGATGATTCCGAATGCCGGTTTCTCCGGATTATTATGGACACCTGAGATACGTGAAACCAAATCGGATGCTGATTTGATTCGCAGGATTCAAAGTGGTGTGATGTCTGCCCAATTGGTTTTTAATGCCTGGTACCTGAACAACCCTCCGTGGTTGCAGTATGATTATGAAAAAAACAACCGGGATGAGTTTCTTCCCAATGCCAGAGATTTAGAGACGAGAGTGCGTACGTTGTTGGAATTGCGTATGAGTCTTATTCCATATTTGTACTCGGCCTTTGCGAAATATCATTATGAGGGAGTTCCGCCATTCAGGGCTTTGGTGGTTGACTATCCCAATGATAGCTCCGTTTATAACCTGGATGATGAGTATTTGATTGGTGAAAGTTTGCTGGCAGCACCTTTTATCGACGGGGCTTGTGAGCGTAAAGTCTATTTCCCTGAAGGAGTATGGTATGATTTCAATACAGACAAGAAGTATGAAGGAGGAAAATACTACAATATAGCCATGTCGCTTGACCAAATCCCTCTGTTTGTGAAAGAAGGTACAATTTTACCTCTTGCCAAACCCGAACAATACATTACTCAAAATACAATATTTGAAATTACCTGCCATGTTTATGGAAAGAGTTGTACCCCGTTTTATTTATTCGAGGATAATGGTTTTACAATGGATTTTAAAAAGGGTGAATTCAACAGGATTCGTTTAAGTTGGGATAACGATAAAGGCAAATCAATTTCAAAAGGAAATTATAAAAGTATTTGTTATAAGATTGTTGATTGGGTGAAACATTAATTGAATAATAATAGCAATATGAAAATAAAAAACCGTTTTATACTATTAATTTCTGTTACAATTTTTCTTGTATCTCAATCAGTAGCGCAGCATAACAGCCAAAATAAATTAAAAGTAGAAAGCTCAAAATTAAAGGTATTCCTACTGGGAGGACAATCAAATATGTCAGGTTGGACTCCTTTGTCAGAAGTGCCTGTTAATCTTAGACGTACATATCCCGAGGTACTTATATGGGTAGATGGAGGAGAAGCCCCCGGGAGTGTATCGAGAAGATGGATGAGTTTAATCCCCGGATTGGGGAAATCGGAAACTTTTATTGGACCCGAGTTATCATTTGGACCTGAACTTGCACAGTACTTTCCTGATGAGAAAATCGCTTTGCTGAAATACTCCTACGGAGGTACTAGTTTGGTAACGCATTGGCGTCCACCTTCCTCCGGAGGGACTGCGGGACTTTTCTATGAGGGTTTTATCAAATCAGTATATGATGGACTTGCATCACTTCCGGTTGGCCTTGAACCTGAAATAGCAGGTATGATTTGGATGCAGGGTGAATCTGATGCAATTCAGACAAAAGAGGTTGCCGATGAATATGAATTTAACCTTGCCAATCTGATTCATGATATACGTTCGGAATTTAAGGTGCCGGAAATGCCATTTGTCATCGGTCAGATATCAGAAGCTCTGGCATGGGACGCTTTTGGGAGTACAATAAGAAAGGCACAGGCGGATCTGGGTAAAAAATTATTAAATACCAGTACGATTATAACTACAGATTTTGGACTCTCAGATCAATGGCATTACAATGGTATAGGAGAAATTATGCTGGGTGCAAGATTTGCTTCGAGCATGTACAATATAATTATGGCAAAAGGGCTAAAAGCCCAACTTTTCAACACGAATGAATTACAGAATCCTCATGTTACAAGAGTTGATTCTCTGATCAATTTTAATTGGGGGAGCGGTTCTCCTGATGAAGCGATTTCCGAAGGGGCATTCTCAGTAAAATGGGCAGGTTATATAAGATCAAAGGAAGCCGGAGCTCATACATTTTATGTTACAACAACTAATAGTGTTAAACTCTGGGTGGATGATGTTTTAATCATTGATGGTACTGATAATAATATTGAAAATACCTTGTCCGGTGAGATTCAGCTAAATGCAGAGACTTATTATTCAATAAAAGTAGAATTTGTGAAAAATTCCGACATTGCGTCAATTGCACTTGACTGGTCGTTCAACGGAAATTCCAAACAACCTGTACCATCTACAGTTCTCTATCAAAATCCTTTACATACACTGGATAAATCGAAATGGACAATAAAGAGTGTTGATAGTCAGGTTCGTACAGCAGCGGCTTATGGTGGAGCCAAGGGAACTATCGATAATAATTTCCGGTCTTACTGGAAAACAGTACCCGACAGTCCGTTTCCCCACGAAATTGCAATTGATTTAAATGATACACTTAATATTGCTGCATTGGATTATGTGCCAAACCAATTGGATTCAATAGCCGGGAATGCTTTACTTTACAATCTGTTTACAAGTATAAACGGAACCGATTGGTCATGTGTGGTTGATTCGGGAGTATGGCGAAATAATACCAACCTCAAAACTGTACGATTTATGCCAATCGTTGCCCGTTATGTGAAATTGCAAATACTCTCATCCTCAAGGACATCAGTTTCGGCTGCCGATATTAGCCTGCACGGGACACTTATAAAACCTGAGAATAAAGTTCTAAATACAAATGGTCCACTTTTTAACGAAAAGATTTCAGTCTTTTCGATTCCCTCATCCGGTTACATTTCAATAAAATTGAATGACTTTGGCATGAACGACAATGTGGAATTGTCATTTTATAACGCTGTTGGGCAAAGTATTTATCATTATAAAATGGGCAAAGACAGGGATGTGGCTTTTGATTGCAGACAAATATTAAAAAATGAAGGCGTATATATCTTGGTGGTAAATAGTGCTACAGGCCTGTTTAAAAAGAAATTCTTATTCGACTATTTATAATAACTGAGAATTTTAGAAAAATGGGTAAAAAAGTTTTGATTTGCTGGGGCTTAGTCTTAGTAACAAATCTGTTCGCGCAAAGTAAAGATATAATTGTACTAAACTCACCGGATATAGACAGAGGTTTGACTGTTATGAGCGCTTTATCTCACAG
>JAYFPG010000075.1:0-23039 GCA_034928085.1 Paludibacter sp. | reverse complement strand
AAAGATACGATTAATTATTCACTATTACCAAATCCGATATGCCCGACGACTATCATCAGCATGACACAAGTAAGAGCAAAGAAATACTTGGGACAGCACTTCCTGAAGGATTTGGAAGTAGCTCGCCGCATTGCTGAGAGCTTAGAGCTTTCGGGGCCGGCTACCGTACTCGAAATCGGACCGGGTACCGGTGTTCTTACCCAATTTCTGTTACAAAATCCAAATATTGATCTGACTGCCGTTGAGGTGGATTGGGAATCTGTTGCTTATCTGCATACGCATTTCCCCCAACTGAAGGTTATCGAGGGGGATTTCCTGAAAATGGATTTGACATCATTATTCCCGGATAAATTGTACCTCATCGGGAATCTACCTTATAATATCTCCAGCCAGATATTCTTTAAGATGCTGGAAAACCGCGACCGCATTCCTCAATTGGTTTGTATGATTCAGAAGGAAGTGGCGGAACGCATGGCTGCTGTGCATGGCAATAAGACCTATGGTATCTTGTCGGTACTCATGCAGGCTTTTTACTCTATCGACTATCTTTTCACCGTTCATGAGCATGTGTTTGACCCTCCGCCTAAGGTCAAATCGGCTGTTATTCGCCTGACCCGCAATGAAGTGAATGAGCTCGGATGCAACGAGCAGCTCTTCAAAACGGTGGTGAAAACAGCCTTCAACCAGCGCCGCAAGACGATGCGCAACTCGCTCAAACCCCTCGTGGAGAAAGATAATCCGATGTATGCAGATCCTCTTTTTGATAAAAGACCGGAACAATTAGATGTGGCTGCTTTCATCGACCTGACGAACCGGGTGGAGCGCGCGATGAGAACTTAAAAGGAATTCCAAACATGCGGAAGATTTTTCTGCAAACCGTACCGGACCCGCGATGGGAAAGGGCAGGTTAAAAAAAGAAAGGAGTGTAATCATGGCAGAACTCAGGCTATTTTACCAGGAAGAAGGTAAACTCAAAATATCAAAGTCAATCGATATCCTGAAAAAAGTGCATCTGAAAGATATGATCTGGATCGACCTGATCGATGTTTCGGATGCGGTTGAAACGGAACTGGAACAGTTTCTTAAAATCTATATTCAGGAAGATGAAGAAATAGAAGAAATCGAGATGAGTTCGCGGTATATCCAGACCGAGGACAGCATTGTGGCCAACTCGAATTTCCTGCAGGATAACTTCCAGATGCAACCGGTTTCGTTTATTCTGAAAAACGGGATTCTGGTTTCGGTGCGCGACACAGAACTGAAGTCGTTCAACGACACGGTGAAAAAGATTTACGCGGATTCCAAAAACTTTACAACAGGCTATCATGTGCTGGTGGCACTGCTCGAAACCCGTGTGGAATACGACGCGGATATGATCGAGTATATCACCGACCAGATTACCAATTTAAGTAAGACGCTGAATACGGAAGATGATCTGAGTCAGGATATCCTGATGAGCATCAAGGATCATCAGGAAAAGGTAATGATCATCCGGCAGAATATTATTGATAAGCAACGGGTGGTATCGAATATGTTGAAGTCCAACCTGTTCCCGCAGGATTTGCTGCCGCGACTGACCATGGTTATTAAGGACATCAACTCCTTATTCGAATATACCCGTTTCGGATTCGACCGGCTCGATTATCTTCAGGATACTTTCCTCGGTTTGGTTAACATCCAGCAGAATAAGATTATCAAGATCTTTACCGTGGTGTCGGTTATCTTCATGCCCCCGACCCTCATCGCCAGCATGTACGGGATGAACTTCAAGTTTATGCCCGAGCTAAGCTGGAAATTTGGCTATCCCTTCTCTATTTTCCTGATGGTTGGTTTTGCCGTAGGGGTGTTGCTGTATTTTAAACGGAAAAAATGGTTGTGATACCGAATGCAGAAATGCAATTAACAAAAATGTAGAAACGCCCATTGTATGTAGAGACGCCCATTGTATGTAGAGACGCCCTATTAGGGCGTCTCTACGGCCATACGGCCATGCGTCGATATTTGTTTTACCAATTATCAGACCTAAACGATGACACCGGCAATCCGCCCATGCCGAACATATCGCCGACCACGAAATTTTCGAAGGCGTAGCGAACTGCAACCGGATTAGGAACCGAATCGCTGGTTACCACAACTTTATTCCGTTGAACTTTTGCTTTGGCAGGGTAGAATACCTTATCTTCTCCTGCGAGCATGAACAGATTTGATTCGTTGTTTTTGGCATACAAACCTAACGGTGCTTTGTCAAAATTCACGGTAACCTGGTTGTCTTTTATTTCGATATTTTTATACTCCGGACTTTCGCTTTCGATGCCGGTAATATTGTAAGTTTTGGTGATGGCTAAGAGAGCCATGCGCTCACCAGCTTCTTTTTTCTTTGCCGGGTGGATGCAGTTTTCTTCTCCCGTGTCCATGAGTACCGCCATACCGGTATGCGGTTCCTTCGCTGCCTTTTGCTGAGCCTCACGAAGAAAGGCCGAATTTACCCCGCCATTATAGCCGTAAGGAGCAATCTGGCAGAAATAGAAAGGAATGGGTTGTTCCTGTTTCCATTGCGCCCTCCATCCGTCGGTCATGGATTTAAACATGGCAGCATAACTTTCATAACGATCGCGGTTGCTTTCACCCTGATACCAGATTACGCCTTTTATTGCATATCCAACCAGGGGATGTATCATACCCTGATATAACATGGTGGGTGTTTGGTTCGGATTTTTGATATTATCTGCTGTAGCAGGAATTTTTGCCTGCGGGAAAGCAGCCAGCATTTCCTCATTCATCCAGGCTTCGATGGATGATCCGCCCCATGAACTGGATATCAGTCCCACCGGAACTTTAAGGGTTTCCTGCAACAACCTCCCGAAATAATAAGCAGTTGCGCTGAAATCGCGTACGCTTACCGGCATCGCTTCTTCCCAGCGACCGGTAACATCTGTCTGAGCATCCAGTGTAGCCTTGCGGGTAACCCTGAATAAACGGATTTTTGAATTTTCACTTTTCAGTATATCCATGTTTCCTCCTTCGATGGGTTGTCCCTGATTTCCTTTCATGGGCATTTCCATGTTACTTTGTCCGGAACAAAGCCATACTTCACCCAGCATAATGTTATTGAGGGTAACAGATTTTCCGTCGCTGATTACTATCGTATACGGACCACCTGCTTTGGTGGTCGCGAATGAGAATTTCCAGTTACCATCCTGATCGGCTGTGGTTTTATAACGTTTCAGGTTCCAGCTTGTAAACAGCGTTACCTGTTTGTTGGGTGTTGCCTTTCCCCAGATATTGGCTGTGGTTTGTTGCTGTAAAACCATGTCACTCGAGAAAAATGCCGGGAGTTTGATTTCAGCCCGGAGTGCAGTCAGCATAAAAGCAAAGAGCAAAAGAAAGCTTAATTTTTTCATCTGTTTTTCTTGTGTTGATTTAAAATTGTAGTATAAGACTGCAAATCTACAATTTTTATTGAAAAGAGAACTGTTAATTTTCGAAAAAAAGAATGGTCTGCACGATAATACCGACACAGGTTTCCAGTTCGGCTTTGGTCATGACCAACGGGGGTGCAAAACGTATAATATTGGTATGCGTTGGTTTGGCTAACAGTCCGTTCTCCGCTAATTTCAAACAGATATCCCAGGCTAAGTTTGTATGTCCTTCATTGTTAATTACCAGTGCATTCATCAAACCTTTCCCACGCACGAGTTTGGCAATTTTTGACGAATTGCATAGTTTCTCCATCTCTTTGCGGAAATAAATGCCGAGTACCATGGCGTTCTCAGCCAGCCGTTCATCGCGAACCACTTCAAGAGCTGCAATGGCAACCGCTGCTGCCAGTGGATTCCCGCCAAAGGTAGAACCATGTTGTCCGGGACGCAGGACATCCATAATTTCACGGCGCGACAAGACCCCGGAAACCGGATAAACACCTCCCGATAAGGCTTTTCCCAGGATCAGGATGTCGGGATGTACGTCTTCGTAATCACAGGCCAGCAAACGGCCGGTGCGGGCAATGCCGGTCTGAATCTCATCGGCGATAAACAATACCTGGTGTTTCCGGCATAAGTCATAACAACGCTTCAGATAGCCGTCATCCGGAACCAATGCCCCGGCTTCTCCCTGGATGGGCTCAACCAAAAAACCGGCTACATCGGGATTTTCCTTTAAGGCTTTCTCTAACGCATCAACATCATTATAAGGTATGATGATGAAGCCGGGCGTGTACGGTCCGAAGTGTGTACGGGCATCCGGATCGACGGAAAAAGAAACGATGGTCGTTGTACGACCGTGGAAATTGTTCTCGCAAACGATGATTTTCGCCTTGTCTTCTGCAATTCCCTTGTGTTCATACCCCCATTTCCGCCCAAGCTTGATGGCAGTTTCCACAGCTTCCGCACCGGTGTTCATCGGCAGGAATTTGTCGTAACCGAAATATCGGGTGATAAACTGCTCGAAAATGCCGAGCTTGCTGTTGTAAAACGCCCTCGAGGTAAGGGTAAGTTGTTGTGCCTGCGTGGTGAGCGCCGCTGTGATTTTCGGGTGACAATGACCCTGGTTCACGGCAGAGTATGCCGATAGAAAATCATAATACCTCTTTCCTTCCACATCCCACACATATACACCTTCACCCCGGTCGAGCACCACCGGAAGCGGGTGGTAATTGTGCGCGCCGTATTGGTTCTCGAGATTGATTAATTGTTCTGTTTGTTTCATATCTTTTTTGTTTAAAGTCTACAGTTTACAGTTTACAGTCTACGGTCTATAGTCAACAGTCTACGGTCTACGGTCTACGGTTGCAAGGCACAGCTTTCCGCTTTCCATTCTCCGCTATTCGCTATTCGCTATTCGCTATTCACCACCTCCAGCATCATACACCTTACACTACCGCCACCATATTTTTCAATTGTGGGTACGGGGCATACAATCAGGTCATTATAATTTTTAAAGGCTGTTATTTGGTTTGTGTTCAGCGAATCATAAGCCGATTGTGACATGACCAGGAATTTCTCACCGGTCGTGTTTTTTACCTGAAGCATATTGCCGGCAAACCGGTGCATTTGTGCTTCACTGATTTCGATGATGTGTTTTCGGGTCTCCCGAAAGGCGCTTTTCAGCATGTCCTTTTCTTTTTCATCATCAATGCTGTCGAAACAAATTACGACGAATTCTTCAGCAATACACATCAGTACATTGGTGTGGTACACCGGCAACCGCTCGTGTCCAACTTGTTGAAACGCATTGAAACAGACAGGTCTGTAACCGAAATCATCGCAGAAGCGTTGGAACAGTTTTTTGTCGGTTCGTTCCGAAAGTGCCGCATAGGCAATTCGATGATCCCGATCGAGTACCATGCTGCCGGTGCCTTCTAAAAACACATTCTCCGCTTCAAATTTGCTGTAATCAACCATGCAGGACGGGCTAAACCTGTCTCCCAATACATCCTGAATGAAGTCGGTTCGTCTTTCTGCGCGACGATTCGGTGCGTACATCGGGTACAAAACCACCCGACCGTCCTCCTGAAAGGAAATCCAGTTGTTCGGAAATACAGAATCCGGAGTATGAGGTGCTGCAGTATCAGGATATACCATGACCTGAACACCCTTATCCCGAAGTAATTTCACCATGTTCCTGAATTCTTCCAACGCCTGTTCTTGAATCAACCGGTCAGGTTTGTCACCTTCCTGCTGAAAGAAATTGTTGACCGCGGTTTCAGCATTGAAGCCAAATGCCACCGGTTCAATCATGATTACCTTATTTGTTGTTTGCGCTGACATAGCCTTTTTCCCCTGTTTAATCCGCTGTTCTGATCAACGGAAAAGTGGAACAACGTAATAAGCCGCCCATTTTCGAGATTTCACGGTAGGGAATCCGTTCGACAGTGATTCCCCATTCTTTTTCAAAGTGGTTGTTCAGCCGGTTAAAATGCTCTTCCGAAACCACTACATCGGGAGAAATAGAAAATACATTGGTGTACATTTGGTACATCTCTTCTTGCGTGATTTCAAACAGATTTTCTTTTCCGAATATATCTATCAGCAGATAATAGTCTTTTTCATGCTTGAATCCATCTTTGTAAATTAACGCTTTGTCGCGCGATACAGGCATAAAAGTACAATCGAGATGCAGGATGCCCTGTCGCGGGTCAGTGTCGTGTTTCTTCAATTCCAGCGGAATCAGGGTTTTATCCGGAAATAATTCTTTCAGAAAATGAAAAGCATAGAGGTTGGTCCGTGCCGATTTCAGATTGGCGTAATCTGCACCTGCATAGAGTCCCACAAATACCATTTCGTTGTAAAGCACCACATCGCCACCCTCTACATGAGCCCGTTCGGGCAAATTGAAAATGCGGTTGTAAGGAATTTGGCTGTAAACCACTTCATAAGCTTCCTTTTCATTTTCACGGGTCGGGATGATATTGGAATTGATTATTTTATCGTCGATAACAAAGCCTACGTCCCGGGCAAAGACCTGGTTGCAGTGCTCGATGTTCCAGGGACGAAACACCTGCACATCGTATTTCTGCAACACCTGCGCGAATGCCGACATTTCCCTGAATACTGCTTCCTCGGCCGGGTAGATGCCTTTGACTGCCGATTCGTAAGATTTGGCGTCGTAGGTTTCTTCAGGAACCGGTGGTTTTCCCATGGAGCCCGGCTGACCGAGCACCACTGCTTTGAGTCGGTCCGTTTCGTTTCTGATGTTCAGTTGCATGTATTTGTTTTTTTGCAAATGTATAAAACTATAGTTAGATGTAAAACCATTCGCGGGTTAAAAATGTTTATTTGTTGTATAAAATTGCATTTTTGCTTGATGGAATATGCTCCCATTGTTGAGAAGCTGATGATCAGCAATCATTGATAGTAGTATCAAAAATTATTCGTAACATTGCAGCTCGAAACGAACCACCATGCCACAGGAAATAGAAAGAAAATTTTTAGTTGCATCCGAAGCGTACAAAAAAGAAGCGTACAGCAAAACGTATATCAAACAAGGATATTTGTCTGTGACGCCAGAAGCGACCGTCAGGGTTCGCATTCGTGATGAGCAGGCAACCCTCACCATCAAGGGGAAAAGCAACGAAGAGGGAACCTCGCGCTATGAGTGGGAAAAAGCAATTGAAGTAGCAGAAGCTGTCGAATTGCTGCAATTATGTAGCACGGGATTAATCGAGAAAAATCGTTATGAAATTGGTGTAGGTAAACATCTTTTCGAGGTGGATGAGTTTTTAGGAGCAAATGAAGGCCTGGTTGTAGCCGAGATAGAATTAAAAAACGAGGCAGACTCTTTTGAGAAGCCTGCCTGGTTAGGATTGGAAGTCACGGGGGAGCTCCGCTATTATAATGCCTTGTTAAGTCAGCATCCTTTTTCTCAGTGGTGATCCGGATCAGGCATTCCTTCGTAGTTGAAAATTTTCTCAGGCATGTCGGCATAAAAAAAACTGTGGTTACGGTGATCCCGTTCGTCGAGCCCTATTCTTCTGAATATGTCGGCATAATTATCTAAATCAGCAAATTCTTTCACAATAGGATTAGTCACCAGCTCTTTTTCCCACTGCGGATTTTCCTGTACCATTTGAGCATAAATAATTTCGGCATGGTCCTCAAATTCCGCGTTGAACCTGAAACCAGCTTTGATGTTCGTCCAGGCCACGATTTTCGAAAGTACAATATAAAAGGTCGTGATCAGAAACACCACCGGAGTTGAAAGAAACCAGGGATCTTTCAAATTATCTTCCCGCATTTTCTCCTGAATGACCAGTAAATGCATATATTCATTGTCCTGTGCTGCCCTTCCCCAGACGATGATATCCTGTGCCCAGTCGACTTTCTTCCGGTTAAAATACTTGTAAGTCAGCCTGAAATACTGTCTGATTTCCCATTCCCTGTAAGGGATACAAGCCAGAATCTCCAGTAACTTAGCCTTCGCCAAACGGTTTTTCTTTCCCGTGGCCAGATCCATTCCGAAGAAAAAAATACGTGCGGCCAAGCTATACTTCAACCGGGGTGTTTTCAGAGTTTTTAATTGTTCTTTACGTAAATCAATTGCCATATATGTTTGTTTTATTGTTTGAATATACTTCATGCGGGTGTAAGAAAGATTCCTTACATCAGCAGGGTGTTAAACGTCGAAAATCTGTGATTTGATGCCGTATTGAGGTTATCTGCTAAACAGTAAAACAAGGTAAATTGTTTGGGGAGTTTTAGTTAAAAAAGGAGCATAAACCGGAAAAATTATCTTCAGGGATTGTTCAGTAAATCCTGCATGTCTACATAGAAATCCATAAGTTCCTGATTCCTATCCACAACAACATGTAAGGGTTGGCCCGAGACCTGTTGAAAGAAGCCCCTGATTTCCGGGAGTTTTAATGTATATGTTTTATTGCCCTTGATTTCAATCAGGACATCTCCCGTTTGTAAACCGGCTTTTTCCGCAGGAGAATCTTTCCATATATTCGTAATTTCGTACACCGGGATGAAATTCCCGTTTTGAATTACTTCTATCCCGGCAACATTGTATTTGAATTTATTATTGAAATTGTGATTAGGTTTGAGGTATAAAGCCTTATTTTTGATGTCGATGATGATGTTGAATCTCGAAAGCAACTCGTTGCCAATGGTGCCGTCACGATCCGACCTGCTGATGATGCCCGCTATAGTTGCTGAATCAGGGAAAACCACGATGGGTTGATGGAAGCAGTATTTGTCGAAGCAGATTTGCGGTATGCGCGCCATATACCCACACATTTCGCCGCTAAAACCTTCCCCTATGCGTGCATAAACGCGTCGTTCCGGAATTTCGGCAGCATCCGACCGTACCGTTTGAAACCAGGCATTGAGCATGGCGCCGGTATCAATTAACATTTTAATGTTACGAATGCGTGCGCTATCATCCAATAAAGTAAGGTTAATGTACAATTTGTTGTTTTCAACAATGAGAGGTTTGTATATATACCCTTTTGGAACTTTATATTTATCATGATGGAAAAGAGTCATCTTTTTTCGGGTATAATCGAACTCTGCGATGTAGTCTTTGATTAAATTGATACCAGCTATTCCATTTATTTTAGCTCCGACATGATGTGACAGTCCCAGAATGTCCTCTGTTAACAAATTAACGGTTGTGTTTGTAAGTTTTAATTTGCCGAGTTTTATAATGTTTCCTTCACTTACGAAACTCGAAACTGTTTTACCTGATCCGAGTCCCTGTATTGGTTTCAGTATGCCAGGCATTAAGTCAACAGAATCTTCCATCTGTAATTCAGTAATAATTGTATTTCTTACACCTGTATCAAACATCAGCCGCAAGGGTGTAGAGTTGTTGATGGTGGCATGTATGATGATGTAACTGCCGGCAAGTTCTATAGGAATTGATGCAACTTTTACTGCACGACCATGAAGGACTCCCGACAACAGTGTCATCAGCAGGAATAATAGAAGCTTGTATGGTGCAGGGCTGATAATCATAGTAATAAATTTCAGGAGTTGCCACAAATATAAACAAAGAATTTTAAAAGAAATGTTTAAATTTGTGGATTTTTAAAACCTGAGTAATCTGATTACACAATAATCCTGATTTATGTTATTCAACTCATTCGATTTCGCGGTTTTCCTGCCATTGGTGTATCTGCTTTACTGGACCCTGTTTCAGAAGCATATCAAGCTCAGAAACTTATTTCTGCTGACAGCCAGTTATGTGTTTTACGGGTTCTGGGACTGGCGTTTTCTGTCCCTGATACTCATCAGTTCACTGATGGATTATATACTCGCCATGCAAATACACGCATCAAAGCCGGAGCAGAAAAGCAAAAGAAAGACCCTGCTGGTGCTGAGTCTCGTGCTGAATCTCGGTTTTCTGGGTTTTTTCAAATACTATAATTTCTTTGTCGAAAGTTTTATTGCCACTTTTACGCTTTTCGGAAAAGCATTCAGTTATTCACCCATGCACATCATCCTGCCGGTGGGGATTAGTTTTTATACCTTTCAATCGCTGAGCTATACCTTAGATGTGTACTTCAAAAAAATGGAGCCGACTCACAAATTGATTAACTTCCTGGCTTTCGTGAGTTTCTTCCCCCAATTGGTTGCCGGCCCCATTGAAAGAGCAAAAAAACTGCTTCCTCAATTTGATGAAATTAAAAGTTTTGATTATCAGGCTGCCCGTAGTGGGCTGTTGTTCATCTTGTTTGGCTTGTTCAAAAAGATTATGATTGCAGACCGGTTGGCTGTATTTATCAACCAAACCTACGGCAATATAGAAGATGCAAAAGGAATAGCGATGCTGACGGGTGTGTTCTTTTTTGCTTTTCAACTGTATCTCGACTTTTCTGCTTATTCTGATATCGCGATAGGAACGGCCCGTTTGTTTGGGTTCAAATTGTCCACTAACTTCAGAAGACCTTATCTCTCAACTTCCTTTTCTGGTTTCTGGAAACGCTGGCACATCACCCTGTCGAGTTGGTTTCAGGACTATATCTACATTCCCCTGGGGGGCAACCGCAAGGGGGTAAACCGTAAAATTGTGAATCTGCTGGTGGTTTTCTTTCTCAGTGGATTGTGGCATGGCGCCTCCTGGAATTTTGTGGTTTGGGGTTTAATCAACGGATTATTCTTAATCCTGTTGGACCCTTTATTTAAATTAGAAAAGCCTTCCGGCGGAATGAAACGCTATTTTGCAGCATTATTGGTTTTTTCCGGTTGGACCTTATCACTCATTTTCTTTCGGGCGCAGACTTTCGGGGATGCGATGCTGGTGTTTCAGAGCATAGGTTTCGATGGGGTACAGGCCTTGTATGACTTTGGACTCAATAGTCGCGAGTTCACTTTCGCTTTGTGGTTGATTGCAGGTATGATGGTTTATGAAGTCATTGCTGAAAAGTGGTCGGAAACCCTGCAGGAACGATTTTATGCCGGGCATTACCTGTTGCGGTGGGGCGTGTATCTGATTTTAACCCTGAGTATTATTTATCTGGGAGCTTATGGCGCCGGTAACGACAACAGTTTCATTTATTTTCAGTTCTAAGCTATGGCAAAATATCCTGTAGATAAAGCAAAAGGTAAACAGACGAACAAAGTGTCGCAAAAGGTAAAATCGCACCGCGATTTCCTGCTGCGTGTATGTCTGTTTTCAGTCATGATTGTAAGTGTGGTTGCCTGGACTGATTACCAGGGTTATTTCAACCCGGATTATACCAACGACCATACCCGCCGGAAGTGGAATGCATATTATGAACTGACCCGCAAAGCTCCTGTGGATGTAGTGATGATAGGAAATTCACATTTATACACGGGTTTAAATCCTGAACACCTGTCGAATGCACTTGGAGCTACCTGCTTCATTCTGGCATCGCCGGGAACAACGATGACAGATGCCTATTTCACATTGAAAGAGGCGGTTAAAGTGAAGAAACCGAGGATGGTTATCCTTGAGACTTTTACTATGTATGATTATAAATCCCATGAATTGAAAGCCGGCGCCCTGTCGGATCAGTTTAAAAGTTTTGCAGCCCGCAAGGATGTGGGGCAGAAACTGGCTTCGATGCCTGTTTTATTTCAGTCGGATAATTATTTGCCGGCCTGGTCGAATACCATCCGGAATCACAGCTTTATTTTTACCGATACTACCCAGCTGAAACAAAACATCCTGCTGGGAAGGCAAAAACCACCCAGAGAACAGGGCTTGTACCTGGGACGTTACATCCGTTTTACATCCGGATTGGAAGAGAACACCTTAAAGAAATATGACGAGCCGGGTTTTGTTGCGTACAATTATGCTGAAAAATTGCCGGGAGATGAGGCTATAAAGTACCTGAAAAAAGCCATTGCTCTCTGTAAAAAAGAAAAAATTGAGCTGGTATTGCTTACCTTGCCCATGTATCACCGGCATGTGCAGGGTTATGAAACCTACAAAAACGAAATTCTGAAGACCATTGGAGATAAACAGTCGTGGCTCGATTTGCAGTTGCCCTACGACACAACAGCTTTTACTCCCGAAAGTTTTGAGAACACCGTTGCTCCGAATCAGCATATGACCTATCAGGGTTCGTTGATTGCAGCTTATAAACTGGCTCATTATCTGCAAAAAAAACATGCGAAAGCAATTCCCAACCGGTCGGGAGAAAGAAAGTGGATAGAACTTTTTTATGGTTCTGATGGTTATTTTATAAATAACAGTCCGCTACAGGATGGGGTGAGTAAAGTCCTGATGACCAATGTGTCTGTTGCCGGAACTTATGAGTTGAAAGAGTTGATTCTGGTACCTGAGCGGGGTGCCAAACAGTTACTGTTGAAGTTAGTAAGGCCAGCGGATCAGAGGGCTGTCCCTAACGCTTTTGAAGTCTTGGCTGATATTCAGGTGGAAGGGCAAACCATGACGATGCCGGTAAAACTTGTCAGGTCGCTGTTGCACCAGCCGGTGGGGCATCTGTTGTATGTTTCCGAATACCTGCATCCGGAGACCAGTATTGGTGAGATAAAAATGATACAGGCACGATCATAATGAAAAACAAGAATGAACACATGAAACGAATTGCAGTTTTTTTTTCGGTGCTGTTTGTGCTGACGTCTTGCAATACAGTCGGCTGGCGGGTTTATCAGGCTGAAGCAGTTAAAATTCCGCTTGATAAAGAAACAGAACAATATGCGGATGAATCGTTTAAAGTATTTCTGCAGCCTTACAAAGTTCAGCTTGAAAAGGAAATGAATGAGGTAATCGGCTTTGCCGTACAGGATTTGAAAATTCACGGACCGGAAAGTTTGCTATCAAATTTCAGCGCTGATGTGTACCGTCAGGTTGCAGCGACATCCATTCAGTCGCCCGTAGATATTGCCATCGTAAACCTGAAAGGATTGCGGGCGTCGGTACCGGCAGGTAATATCACGGTATCCCGTATTTTTGAGTTGATGCCGTTCGAAAACGAGTTGGTGGTTTTGTGGATTAGGGGAGAGGAGTTGCAGTCTTTATTTGATTTCTTCGCTTCCATTGGCGGAGAAGGAGTTTCCGGGATGAAAATGGGAATCAGGGAGGGGAAAGCCGTTGAAGTCAACATCGGAGGAGTTCCGATTGATGGAGATAAGGTATATGTGGTTGCCACCAACGACTACCTCGCGGAGGGTAACGATGGCATGGTACAACTGAAAAATGCAACTAAACGGGTCAATACCGGCATCAAAATTCGGGATATGCTGATTGAGTATATCCGCAATGAAAGCGAAGCGGGGAGGAAAATTAATCCCAAACTGGACGGGAGAGTATATTCTGAAAATGAATAAACCACAAAAGGCACAAAAGAAAGACTAAGGAAACACAAAAGTGAAAATCAAAAATCAAAAATTATAAATTATGAATTAATAGAGGGTGTCTTTCATCACTTCCGTTATTAGCTATTAGCTATTCATTATTAGCTCTTTTGTGTTTCCTTAGTCTTTCTTTTGTGCCTTTTGTGGTTTAAAAATAATATATTATGAAACAAATAAAAATACTACTAACAGTATTATTGCTTCTCCCTGTTTTGTTGCTTTTCAGTCAGCAAAACAACAAACTGGTGATTTTGCACACCAACGATACGCACAGCCAGCTTGATCCGACTGCATCCGATGCGGTTCGTAATCCTGATATGGGGGGCTATGCCCGTCGTTTGGGTGTGATTAATCAAATCCGGGAGCAGGAACCCAATGTATTATTGGTAGATGCCGGTGATTTCTCACAAGGTACGCCCTATTATAATTTCTTCAAAGGTAGGGTGGAAGTGCAGGGAATTAACAGGATGGCATACGATGCCGTGACTTTGGGTAATCATGAATTCGACAACGGGATGGATACCCTGGCAGCTATTCTTAAATTAGCTGACTTTCCAATTGTATCTTCAAATTATGATGTCAGTGAATCGGTTATCGCAGATCACGTGAAACCTTATATAGTTGTAGAGAAAGGAGACATGCGCATTGGCATTTTCGGGTTGGGAGTGGAACTGCAGGGTTTGGTGATGGAAGAGCAATATAAAGGAATAAAGTACCTTGATCCAGTAAAGACCGTAAAGAAATATGAAACACTCCTGAAAAAGCACGAAAAGTGTGATGTTATCGTATGCCTGTCGCACCTGGGTTCAGACTCAACGGCTACAAAAATCAACGATTTTCAGGTGGCTAAACAATCTGAATATGTGGATGTCTTTATTGGCGGTCACTCGCATACCCTGCTTGAAAACGTAAAAACCAACAACGCAAAAGGTAAACCGGTGGTGATTGCCCAAATGGGGAAAAGTGGACTGTTCTTAGGTCGGGTCGACTTATATTTAACCAAAGATTAATAACCATCAGCCGGAAGATACTTTCATTTTCTTCCAAATTTCATTACCTTTGCGCTGAAAGTTTTTTCAAAACCAAGTCCTGAAAAACGTTTAAGTCCTATGTTACGCCAGACATTAGAACAAAAATTGCAACAGAAGCTATCTCCTGCGCAGATTCAGGTCATTAAAATGCTTGAAGTCCCTACGCTGGAGCTGGAGGAACGCATCCGTCAGGAACTGGAAGAAAATCCGGCATTAGAGGAAGGAAGAGAAGATAGTGAGACGGACAATGAGTTCGATGATGATCTGAACGACGACGGGGGGAACAACGACGACATGGATTTGGAGGAATATATGGTTGATGACGATATCCCTGATTACAGATTAAAGGCCAATAATACATCGAAGGATGATAAAAAAGAAGATATCCCGTTTTCCATCGGTAATACTTTCCACGAGAATCTGATTGAACAACTGGGCCTTCAGCAGATTTCAGAGCATGAGCGTCTGCTGGCTGAATACGTCATCGGCAATATTGATGAAGAAGGATACCTGAGGCGTACAGTTGAGTCGATGGTAGATGATATTGTTTTTCATGCGGGTGTACATACCACCGATGAAGAAATGATGGATATTGTCTCTATGATTCAGGAGTTTGACCCTCCGGGAGTGGGAGCAACTGACTTGCAGGAATGTCTTAAATTGCAGCTGGAAAGGAAAATCTACAATCCCACGCTTGACATTGCACTGAAAATAGTGGAAGAATATTTTGAGGAGTTTTCCAGGAAACACTACGACAGGATTAAGAAAGGACTGGATATTGATGATGATATGTTGCGTGAAGCGGCAGCTGAGATTGCCCATCTGAATCCAAAGCCCGGCAATGCCTGGGGCGGAAATTTACTTGAAAAGTCGATGACGGTGGTGGTGCCGGATTTTATACTGGAAAACGATGAGGGTAAATTGTCAGTACACCTGAATAACAGCAATATACCTGAGTTAAGGGTAAGTAATGCATACAATGAGTTGTTTCAGGAATACACGGAGAAAAAGGCAGAAAAGAGCAAGGGACTGAAAGATGCGGTGACCTTCGCGAAACAGAAAATTGATTCGGCTCGCTGGTTTATTGATGCCATCAAACAACGGCATGAAACACTGCTCACCACGATGAGGGCGATAGTTGAGTTTCAGTATGAGTTTTTTATCGAGGGTGATGATGTGTATCTGAGGCCGATGATATTGAAAGACATCGCGGATATCACCGGTTATGATATTTCAACTGTCTCCAGGGTAAGTAACAGCAAATACATTCAGACCGAATTCGGGGTGTATCCGGTAAAGTATTTCTTTTCAGAGTCTATGACCAATGATTCCGGTGAGGAAGTCTCAACCCGCGAAATCAAGAAAATATTGCAGGAATGCATTGAAAATGAAAATAAAAAGAAACCTTTGAACGATGATGCACTGGCTGAAGTGTTGAAGACAAAAGGTTACAATATAGCCCGCAGAACAGTGGCCAAATACAGGGAACAATTGAGTATCCCGGTCGCCCGTTTGCGCAAAGAAATATAAAACAAGTATTGGATGAAGCAGTTTCTCAAAGTTATTTCCTTTGTTTTTCAACCCCTGCTGATGCCGACATTCGGTATCGCCATGTTGTTGTTCACAAACTTAGCGCTTTTTTATACGGATATCTGGAAATGGTTTGCATTGGGCGGGACTTTTCTGTTTACTGCTATTCTGCCTGCTACACCCATTCTGATGATGATGCGGAAAGGACAAATCAGGGATCTATACATCTCTAAAAGAGAACAGCGGACTTTTCCGTATCTGTTTTCTTTGCTGGCGTATATCTTTTGGACCATTTTCATGTGGCGGGTATTGCAGGTGCCGTTTTTTATTGTGGCAATGGGTATCGGTTCTGTACTTTCCATTATTATCATTACCCTGGTTAATATGAAGTGGAAAATCAGCGCTCATCTTTCCGGGATTGGCGGGCTCACAGGAGGTGTATTTGCCTTCTGTTATGTGATGGCGGTTAATCCGGTTTGGCTGATGATACTGATGCTGGTTATGTCAGCACTAACTGCCATTTCACGCATCGAACTAAAAGCCCACACGCCGGCTCAAACCCTGGCAGGTTTTACTGTCGGATTCCTGATGGTGTTTTTACCGGGAATTCTTGTATAGTGGTTAGTGTATAGTGGTTAATGGTTAGTTAATTAGCGAATAACCATGAAGGGGTGACAAATCAATATCCCCGGGTTTTGACCTGAGAATAAATAATAAATACGAATATTAATAAAACCGGGTTTTAACCCGGTTACAACTAAAAAGAAATGATTACACAAGACCAACTTAAAGAAGTGTTGGAGCGCGAGGACGCGCTGAGGAGGTATCTTTGACGTCGATACCAAGATAATACAAATTGAAGAAGAAGAGTTGCGTACACATGCTCCCGGTTTTTGGGATGATGCCAAAACGGCTGAAGTGCAGATGCGCAAGGTGAAAGAGCTGAAAAACTGGGTGGAAGGTTACCGCGAGGTGAAAGCTGCTGCTGAAGAACTACAGCTTGCTTATGATTTTTTCCGCGAAGAGGCCGTGACGGAAGAAGAGGTCGATCAGGCCTACGCGCATGCTATCGCTCTGATTGAAGCGCTGGAAATGAAAAATATGCTTTCGAAGGAGGAAGATAAGTTTGGCGCGGTAATCAAGATTGTAGCTGGTGCCGGAGGTACAGAGGCGCAGGACTGGGCTGAGATGCTTTTCAGGATGTACCAGCGATGGGCTGAACGTCAGAATTACAAGACAGAAGTGACCAATTATCAGGATGGCGATGAAGCTGGTATTAAAACGGTTACCATGCAGATTGAAGGCGAAATGGCCTATGGCTACCTGAAATCGGAGAATGGTGTTCACCGTCTGGTGCGCGTGTCGCCCTTTAATGCACAGGGTAAACGCATGACATCCTTTACTTCGGTTTTCGTGGTTCCCCTGGTGGACGATACGATTGATATCGAAATAAACCCGGGTAACCTGAGTTGGGATACGTTTCGATCGGGAGGAGCCGGTGGACAAAACGTGAACAAAGTGGAAACCGGAGTGCGGTTACATTATAAGTTTACAAACCCTGTTACCGGAGAGCCGGATGAAATCATCATTGAAAACACGGAAAGTCGTTCGCAGTTTGGGAATAAGGATAATGCCATGCGCTTACTGAAATCGCAGTTATACGAACTGGAACTCGAAAAGCGCCGTGCTGCCGTTGCCAAAGTAGAAGCCGGTAAACGTAAAATCGAGTGGGGTTCGCAAATCCGTAGTTATGTGTTCGACGACCGCCGGGTGAAAGACCACCGCACCAACTACCAGACTTCAAACGTGAATGCCGTGATGGATGGTGATATCGACGCGTTTATCAAGGCTTACCTCATGGAATTCGAGGGTTAATTTTTACGCTGAATACTTTGGTGAATGCCTTGGGTGCAGGTACCTCGAAACTTAATTGTTCCTTCGTGAAGGGATGGTAAAAGGCGAGGATGCTCGCGTGCAGACAGATTCGTCCGAGCGGACTGCCCAATGAACCGTATTTCTTATCACCGGATACCGGGTGCCCGATGCTTTGCAGGTGCACCCGGATCTGGTTTTTTCGACCGGTTTCCAGTTCGAGCTCCAACAGCGAGAAGTAGTCGTTCGATTTCAGGCAACGGTAATGGGTGACCGCCTTTCTGCCCCCATCAGCTTCTTTCCCGGAATGTATTTTCAGTGATTTCTCATTTTCCGACAACCAGCTGGTGATGGTATCTTTTTGTTTCTCCATCTTACCCTCAACTAAGGCGATGTAGGTTCTGCGCGTTACTATCTCATGCCAGTTTTCCTGCAGGATGAGCTGAGCGTCTCTGTTTTTGGCAAAGACCAACACGCCGGATGTTTCACGGTCTAAGCGATGTACCACATAAATGCGGTTCGATGGACTACCTTTCTTCACATGTGTTTTCAGGATGGAGAAGGCAGTGGTTTCATCTCCTTTTCCGGTACTTACCGTGAGAAGCCCTTCTTTCTTTTCCACTACAATGATGTCGTTATCTTCATACAACATCCGCAGTTTCGGATGAGTCAGTTCGATATTGCCCCGCGAACTTTTTACTTCCAGTGTATCGCCGGGTTTCAGCGGGTGATTAAACAGGGTTGTAATTTTGCCGTTCACCATCACTTGCCGGTGAGCCAGCAACGATTTTATCGAGTTGCGTTTCATGCCGCCCATTTTGGCTAACAGAAAATCCATCAAAATGCTTTCAGCACTGACTCTTAAATTGGTTGATTTTGCTGGCGGGGTATAAGTCGTTTTCTTTCTCATCCTTAATATTATAATGTAGTCGCAAAGTTAATGCTTTTCTGTGGTCTTTTTATGTTAAGGCCGAAAAGAAGCTAATTCTGGTTTATTAAAACTGATTTTTATAATGATTCTCCGTTTTTTTATACTTCCGGAGTTTCAAACCTGATGTAATTTTGCATCAAAATAAATTTTAAAGATCAAATGTATGATAGAAAGTTTAAAATGGCGCTATGCCACCAAGAAATTCGATAAAAATAAGCAGGTATCTGCCGAGAATATTCAATTGCTTAAAGAAGCAGTACGGTTGACAGCCTCTTCTTATGGTTTACAACCATATAAAGTGCTTGAGGTAAAGAGTCCGGAAATCAGGGAAAAGTTAAAAGCAGTATCGTTCGGACAGCCGCAAATAACTGATGCATCAACATTGTTTGTCTTCTGTGCCAATGATGATTTGACAGATGCACACATCGATTCATATCTGGAACTTTCGGCTAAAACACAAAAGGTTGATGTTGCTGCATTCAAGGGATTTGGCGATTTCATGAAGGGTGTGTTCGGCAGTCGTACTACGGCCGATAAACACGAATGGGCAGCCCGTCAGGCCTACATAGGGCTTGGGAATCTGCTTACCACAGCCGCATCCATGCAGATTGATGTTTGTCCGATGGAAGGTTTCGATGCCCGGCAATACAATGAGATACTCGAATTGAAAGGCAGCGGATATTCATCAGTGGTAATTGCTGCCATCGGATACCGCTCTGCTGATGATGAAGCGCAAAACAAAGCCAAAGTGAGAAGACCGTTGGATGAGCTGTTTGAAACCAGATGATTTAGAGTGCATTCAGCAGTTTTTGTATTTATCATGAATCCCGATGTCTGCAAGGTGCATCGGGATTTCTTTTGTAAATCAAAGTGAGTTTAGCAGTTCGTCATGCAATTTGTTCTGTTTGCTCATAATCGCTATGCTTTTTGAGGAATATTGGCAAGCGTAGCAACCAGGTAATCCCAGAATCTCTGAACACTCTCGATGTGCACTTTTTCATCCGGAGAGTGGGGATAGCGAATGGTCGGACCAAACGAAATCATGTCCATTGCCGGGTAATTGATACCCAGGATTCCGCATTCCAATCCCGCATGAATAATCATTATTTTGGGAGTTTTGCCGTAATTGTCTTTATACACTTTTGTCATTTCTTTCAGGATAGGCGATTGCAGGTTGGGTTTCCATCCGGGGTAATCCCCGGTTAGTTCCACACGGGCGCCTGCCAACGCGAATGTGCTAACCACCATAGAGGCCAGCTCCTGTTTTCTGGATTCAACAGAGCTTCGAATTAAACATTTGCATTCAATGTTTTTTCCATCAGATTTTACAATGGCTAAATTGTTGGAAGTTTCTACAACTGAGGGCAGTTCGGGAATGACGCGGAATACGCCATTGGGACAAGCGGTTACTCCATTGATTAAATCATCCTGAATTTCTTCAGGGATTAATCCGGAAGGAATATCTGTGATTTCAGCATTTAACCGGATGTTATCTTCGACCCCCTCATATTCTTCTTTGAATAAGGTCTCAAAGCTGGCAACTAATTCTTTCATATCTTCCATGCCGTCTTTGGGAACAGTAATAACGGCAAAAGCTTCCCTGGGAATGGCATTGCGGAGACTGCCGCCATCAATTGATGCCAGGCGGGCTTCGTATTCACTTACAGCTTCTTTTAATAACCGGAACATCAGCTTATTGGCATTGGCTCGTTGCAGGTGTATGTCGACTCCCGAATGACCGCCTTTCAAGCCCGTCAGCGAAATTTTCAATGCCACATCCCCATCAGGAACAGCTACTTCTCTGTAAGAGTATTCAATATTTGCGTCAATGCCACCAGCACAACCCACATACAACTCACCTTCATCTTCTGAGTCCATATTAATTAATATCTCACCACGGAGAAAATCCGGTTGCAATCCGAACGCACCATGCATGCCGGTTTCCTCGTCCACCGTGATAAACATTTCGATATCCGGATGTGGAATATCTGTTGATTCGAGAATGGCCATAGCAGCTGCCACGCCAATTCCATTGTCGGCACCTAGTGTGGTGTCTTTAGCTGTAACCCATTCACCTTCCACATAAGCCAGAATCGGGTCTGTTTCGAAATTATGTTGTATGCCGGAGTTTTTCTGAGGTACCATGTCCATGTGGGCTTGCAAAACAACTGCTTTCCGGTTCTCCATTCCTTTGGTTGCAGGTTTACGGACCAATACATTCCCAATCTCATCTTTAATTGTCTCTAATCCAAGTGATATGCCAAAATCTAACAGGAAATTTCCGATGAGTTCCTTCTTTCCGGAGGGTCTTGGTATGCGAGTTACACTGTAAAAATGTTGCCACAGGGCAGTTGGCTGTAGTTTTTTGATGTCATTCATATACTGATTTTTTGATTGAATGCAAATATGCCATTTATTTTTTGATTTTTGGAGAAAATAAAACGTTAAAATCACATTAAAGAATTATTTCTGTAATTAATAGTAGTGTTGCAAGGATATTCAAAAATTATTTGGTAATTTTGCGCCAATTTTAAAAACAACAAAAAGGTAGGGTATAATAATTTGTACAATAATTGGTTATAATTTTTCACCCTCCTGAAAAACACTCATTATTTAATATGTCAAGGTATAAATTTGTAACTGCAGATGAAGCTGCAGTTTTTGTGAACAATGGTGACGCGGTTGGATTCAGTGGCTTTACGCCTGCAGGTTCTCCGAAAGCAGTTCCTACAGCGATTGCCCGCCGTGCTGAAGCTTTTCATGCTGAAGGAAAAGAGTTTAAAATCGGGATTTACACTGGTGCATCCACAGGGGACTCGCTGGATGGAGCTTTGGCAAGGGCCAATGCTATTTTGTTTCGTACACCATATCAATCAAACCGCGATTTACGCGATGCTTTGAATGCCGATCATGCTCCTTATTTCGACATGCACCTTTCGTCTATAGCTCCTCACCTGCGTTTCGGTTTTATGCCCAAGCCACGCATTGCAGTTATTGAAGCTTGTGATATTACCGATGATGGTGAGATTGTTCTGACATCAGCGGTGGGTATTTCTCCTACCATAGCACAGCTTGCTGACCATATTATAATAGAATTAAACACAAAACATCCGAAAGCTTTACGCGGGTTCCACGATATCTTTGAACCACTTGATCCGCCACATCGTTTGCCGCTGACATTAATGAAGCCCTCCGACAGAATGGGTGAGTCTGTTCTTAAAGTAGATCCTGCGAAGATTCTGTGCGTGGTTGAAACTTACTTAGATGATGAGGTAGGTGGTTTTGCTCCGACAGACGATGTAACAGATAGTATTGGACGGAATGTTGCTAACTTTCTGGCAGGGGAGTTAAAGGCAGGCAGAATACCAAAGGAATTTCTTCCTATACAATCAGGAGTAGGCAATATTGCCAATGCGGTAATGGCTTCATTAGGAACCAATCCCGATATTCCTAATTTCCAGATGTACACCGAAGTAATTCAGGATGCCGTAATAGAATTGATCCGGAAAGGTAAAGTGACATTTGCCAGCGGTTGTTCGTTGACGATTACCACGCCTGTATTACAAAGTATTTATCAGAATCTTGATTTCTTCCGAGATAAACTGGTATTACGTCCGCAGGAGATGTCGAACAGTCCCGAACTGGCACGCCGTTTAGGGTTGATTACCATTAATACGGCATTAGAAGCTGATATATTTGGAAATGTGAACAGTACACATGTCATGGGAGCCAAGATGATGAATGGTATTGGTGGGTCAGCTGACTTTACACGCAGTGCTTACATCTCGATATTTACCACGCCATCTACCGCAAAAGGTGGTAAAATATCTTCTATTGTGCCTATGGTATCACATGTTGACCAGAATGAGCACTCGGTGAATGTGTTAATTACTGAGCATGGAGTGGCTGATTTACGAGGCAAAAGTCCTGTTGATCGTGCAAATTGCATTATCGATAATTGTGTTGACCCATCGTATCGTCAAATGCTGAGGGATTATTTGGCTCTTTCCGGACCTTCACATACGCCTCAGACCCTGCGTGCCTGCTTTGGAATGCACATCACTTTCCAGAAAACCGGCAATATGATGGATACAGACTGGACTGATTTCAAATAAAATTATCATTTCTAACCTGCAAATATTCAGCAAAATACAAGCATAGTATGTTTTATAGCATAAAAATATTTGCTGAAAATTTGCAGGTTAAAAAAATAGTCGCTACTTTTGCACCCGCTTTGAGAGATAAGCATAATTCGAAAGGATTGATAAGAGAAAGAAAAGGGGGCCAGGCTATTTTATCTATAAATTTTTTTCGATAAAATTTTGGCAGGAATAAAAAAGTGATTAACTTTGCAACCCTTTTGCGCCAGAGCATCTGGAAGCAAGATAT
>JAYFPG010000043.1:0-4184 GCA_034928085.1 Paludibacter sp. | reverse complement strand
CATATTGTTAGGTTCATTCATCAAGCCATATCCCCAGATGTTTTTGTATCCGCAGAACTCTTTCGCAATTTTTCCCCACAAATCCGCCAGATGTTCCGGTTTTAATCCACCCTCCCCAATGATGTAGCGGGTTTCTCCCAGGTATCTCCTACCGTAATTATGTAAATCGAATAACACGAGAATGTCACGTTTGGCTGCCTCATCAACGACATACTTCAATCGTTTCAGCTCATCTTTTACCAGCTCACCATAAAGTTCATGCTGAATCCGGTCCCATTTAAAAGGCAAACGAATCAACCGAAAACCTTTCGATTTCACATAATCCAGGTTGGCAGCTGTAGGATAGGTATAATCCTTATTATACACTCCGGGGAAATTTTTCCCAAAATCAGCACCTGCCATGTTCAACCCAAATGGCTGAGGATCATTCTTCACTTTTGAAAAATTTTGAGCAGATAATCCTGAAACCATCAGAACTGCTACTATAAACGATATCAAGACTTTTTTACCCATTATAAAACTATTTTTTCAGTTTGTAACTCAACTTTTCGGTTTCTTACTTAGGATCTGTTTCAGTATATTTTTCCAAAACCGACATTTGTGGACGATCCTTTGTGTAGTTCTCTGAAGGCTGAACTGCTAACCGGTATCCTCCCCAACGTGGCCCTGCCGACCAATAAGTGCCAGGCACTCCATTATCTCTGAGGTATATCAACATATTTTCTATCACAGTATTCCATCTCGGATCATCGTCAGGAATACCATATTCTCCCACCATCCCTTTTTTGTTGTATTTTCTCAACCATTCCACAAAAGGTTTCATCCTGTTTACACCTGTTTGTGGGGTTGCTTCTTCCGCTTCGTAAGTAGATGGAACAAAAACACCGTTTACATAACTACCATAAGAACCGGAGGTGTTTTTATCGAAATATATGTGTGCCTGATAAATCAGTTTGTCTGAAGGATCAACCAGATTTCTGAGGTTATCACTGTATTGCACCCAGTGAAAAGCAGAGCTGTATCGGTCACCACTAATCAGAATCGGCGTTTCGGTATCAACCTGACGGATGCTATTGATGGTTGCCTGAGCAATGTCGAACCAGGCAGTAGTACTTGGCATGTTAAAAGGCTCATTCATGATATCATAAGCCCAGATGTTTTTATACGATTTGAATTCCAGGGCTAATTTTTTCCATACATCAGCCAAATGTTCCTTGGTAAGTTGAGGACCCGATCCTATTACTGTCAGCGTTTTACCTCCATCAAAAGAATACCGGGCAAAATTATGCATGTCGAGAATGATGGGCATATCTCTGTCCTCAGCCGCTTTAACAAACTCCTTCATTTTACCTAAATCAAATGGGTTCAAGGGTCCATCCATCTCATACTGTACCCTTTCCCAACGGAAGGGAAAACGAATCAATGTTAATTTTTTTGATTTGAAATAATCCAGACATTTAGCAGTAGGATATCCATAATGCGTGCCAATAACACCGGGATATACTCCACCGAATTCACCACCCGACAGGTTTACGCCAAAACTTTCTACCATGGCATTTGGATAAGAGCCATTGGTATCAGGATTTGGATTGGGTTTGTTTGTATCAGGCCCAGTCGGCAATTTGATGTCTCTTTCGGCTTCACAAGCACCCAGAAAAACAAGGGAAATAAAGGATAATATATAAATGATTTTCTTCATGTTTAATTCTTTAGGGGAACCATATTACCGTTCAGGCAAACGGTTCCCTTTTCAATACTGTTTTTATAGTTGTTTTCTAACAATTTTTACTTTTTTTGCAAATCTGAGATTGGTCATTGAAAAATCGGTTGGAGCAACCGTTCCGGCACCATGAATATAGGCATAAGTAAATTTATTCCCCGTTTCAAAGAGCGGACTACCTCCTGTTGCGTTTTTATAATGCTCAAAGTCCGACGATATGGTAGTCCATTTACTGTTAGTATGGTATGCGATACCCGACAGAGCAGGAATCCATTCTTTATCATTTGGTGCTCTGAATCCATTAATAACCATCCTGATCCTGTCACCAGGTGCAGTAATAGGGAATTCCGTTTTGATCAACAATTCATATTTGATTACATAATCAGATGGGTTAGCGCGCATATCAGCAAACATAACATCAGAAGTTGGTGCGTCAAACGGATAATTATAAATAGGGATATTGGTACTATACCCTGCAACAGTTGGTTGGATTCGGGCATAGCAGATACCTGCAAAAAGTGGGGTGGGGTCACCTTCAGCAGTACCATCAGTTGAGAAATTTTTTGATGATGGGTGAGTAAGGTAGGCCGGACTCATATCTACAATGCTAAAGCCCAGGTCACGATACGTCAGTTCAATCGGATCATCTCCCAATACTGCTTTAATCCTCGGACTACTGATTGTAACTGTAGCATTATCTGTTACACCATCAGGGACAACCAATGTTACAGCTTGTTCTGTTGTAGAAAGGATTGTGGCCTGATTTCCGTTCATTTTAATCTCTCCGTTTTCGGTAGTTAAATCGTATAATAGAAGATTATTTCCCTGTAAAACAATTGTATCACCTGCATTTCCGAAATCAAAATTAAAACCATTGATAGTCAAATCAGGAAATTTAATTTTAAAAGCATAGTCTGTTGATCCTTTCGCTGTAGTCACAACCACTTTGTTTGTAATCTCGTTAGGAACTGTTCCCGGAATTGGAACTACAATTTTAGAAGAAATAGCATATACTTCTTTTAAATCAACAGCCTGATCGTTGAAAAGGATAGATTTAACCTGACTCAGGTTTTCACCATGAATGATAATCATTTGATTGAAACTACCTTCAGTGGTATCCTTTTCGGGATTTTCAACCGGACTGATTCTGGATATAACCGGTGGACCGTTAGAAACCGATCCATCGTCATAGTTATCATCGTATGTTACAATATCATCACATGCCATGAAAAGTATTGTCAACAGAAATGTTATTGAAAGATATTTTATTATTGAAGTTTTCATATTCAAAAGATTTTTAAATGTTGAAATCATGTATTATTTCCAGCCTGGATTATTCTCAGAAATTGCCTGATTTGTGAGGATTTCATCCTGAGGGATCGGATACAATAAATGTTTAGACTCCCTCATTTTGATTGTATTGATTTCATCCACAGTGCCTACACCATTCATCACACCGAGGTAAATACCCCAACGAATTAAATCCCAGCGACGGTCACTTTCCAATGCAAATTCCATTGCTCTTTCCTCAAGCACTGCTGAACGGAACTCTTCTTTTGTTTCAATACCACCTGTTTCAGAAGCACCAAACCACTTAGCTGTTGCATTACTTCTGTTACGAACGGCATTCAGTGCATCAAGAGCATCATTATTCAACCCGTCAACCTCATTAGAAGCTTCCGCATAAATCAGCACTACATCAGCATAACGCAACAAAGGCAACATGGCATCGGTACGGGTAAGTGAACGATCTGTTACATCAATGTATTTTGTAACATAAGCGAGATATTGCTCACCAATACTTGAACGATAATCACGACCATCGTTAAACGGAGGAACTGGGTCAGCCACTTTATTATCTGCAGCATCCAGGCCTCTTGCCTTTAATTTCCACTCATTGGTATTCGGATAGTATCCACCTCCATTCCACGATATATCAGACTGACGAACAAACCGGTGCATAACACCCTCCACGATTCGCAGGTCATTATCTTCAAACAATTTATACCAATGGTCTCTCAAACCATGTGATAAACCACCACCACTCGGCACGTAGCCGTTCACAATCTGGCCGCTGTACGCACGGGCAAATAAAGCACCGAAATAATCATCTCCGGATTTTGTCTGTAAGGCAAAAAAGTGTTCTGTACTCGTTCTGCCTGATTTTTTCCAAAGAATTGAATACGGGATTAATTCGTGATTTCCGTAGAGTTTATCAATTACGATATCTTTGGCAAGATCTCTGGCAAGTGTATAATACTCCATATAATCAAATGATTCATAACCAGCTACCTGTTGTTTCTGAATAGTTAGTTTCTGTGGTTGTGTCAACACTTTTACACTACCATTCATGCTGAAAGGAATACCTCCTTTAACATATACAGTGCCACTTGGCATGGCCGCAGAAGCAATCGTGGCATATACTTTCGCAAGTAATGAAGCCGCAGCCCCTGCACTTACGCGA
>JAYFPG010000064.1:0-10351 GCA_034928085.1 Paludibacter sp. | reverse complement strand
ATACAAACCTTTTTTGATTGTAGGTGGCAACACAAAACCACCCTTATCCAACTTCATAGAAAACAACAATTTAGCATCCATTCCATAAATCCCTATCTTTGCGTTGTCGCATCCTTCAAGATGAATCGTCGCACCCGATTTTGCCGGATTGGGAGAAATATCGATTGATTTATATTTTGAGTCAGCGTAAACAGGATTTATAACTTTTGAGAGATCCGGGGAACAACCCCAGAATTCGATTTCAGCAATATTACTATAGCCATCAGCAGGACCGAGATAACGTATGTAGCGATAAGAAGCATAGACATTGACTGTATTCCAATTTGATAGTGGTGTATCGCTAATTGTGTATACATCAGTCCAGTTGATATTGTCATTTGATCCCTGGAACTTACCTCCCGGCAACCTAAAAGTATAGCCGGAACGAGGTATAAATTTTATTATACTTATTGTTTTTTCCGAACCAAAGTCTAAACCTGTGTACCCTCCCGATGATACACTTGCATCAGTAAAGGTTGATATATTACCATCAAATGCTTTATCTCCATCGGCATTGCTATTGCCGTAAGGCGTGATATTATCAAACTGGCTACCAGAAAGTTTCGATTCATCGCAAACAAAACTAAGCACTGAACATGTCGCTATTTTTCCCTGATCCTGAGTTGTGGCTGTTATCACAGCTGTTCCCCGCGAAACAGCCGTTACTAATCCTGTGGAACTCACTGTGGCAACATCCGTATCACTGGAAGTCCAGATGATTGTTTGATTAGTAGCAATTTCAGGCATAACAGCAGCTGATAATTGCCGGGTTTTATTGATTGGTATTGCAGCTGTAGCCGGACTTACACTTACACTCTCAACCAGAACAGTTACAGCATCAAGAAATTCTATTTCAGCCACATTACAATAAGCGTTCGCTGGTCCCTGGTAACGAATGAATCTGTATTTTACATTTACAGTTACGCTATTCCAATCATCAACCGGTGTTGCATTTATAACATATACAGGAGTAAAATCAACTCCATCATCTGATCCCAGAAAAGTCCCGCCAGTCATTCTGTCTGCATATCCGGGTCGAGGGTAGTATTTAATTGTCGTTATGTTTTTCGGGCTGCCAAAATCCAACTGAGTATATCCTCCGGTTGCTGCATCCGCATCGACATATGTTGTACTGTCTCCGTCAAAAGCATTTCCACCATCATTTCCACAACATGATGGTGTAATATTGTCTGATTGAGTACCCGAAAGTTTAATGGCCTCATTCGGATTAGTTACAGTAACAGCACAAGTCGCCACTTTGGCTCCATCATCAGTTTTAGCGGCAATTGTAGCGACCCCTGCTCCAATTCCTGTAACTAAGCCGCTTTGATCTACCGTTGCAATCCGCGTATCACTTGAGGTCCAAATCATTGTCCTGTTAGTTGCTTGTGCTGGTAAAACTGTAGCTGATAATTGTTGTGTTGAATTAACTTCTGTATATGTTGAATTAGTCTCCAACTCTATACCGGTTACAGGAATGACATTATCGCATTCCATCCAAAGTCTTATTTCTGAAAGATGCGCCGCCGTAGCATAAGTCGGGTTGTTTACAGAATTAATTCTCAACCTGTAATATGAGTAAGGAGTTGTATTTGAGAAAGCATATATATTTTTCTGAAACCCATTACTAAAAACTTCATCTGTTCTGGTATCAAGGATAGTCCAGTTTTCACCATCATTTGACCCTAACAAATCCCAATCTCTCGGATTAAGTTGAAAAGAACCCTCACAAGAAGTGATTGAATAGTGTGTCACTGCATAGGATCCACCTGAAAAATGGTATTGCACCCAACTTGAGCGTGAATCATGATTGGCAGCTGTAAAATCTATCCAATTGGTATAAATGGCATCATCAAAAGCTCTCGATGCAGTTCCGCCCTGCGCTGTACTTGTTCCGGCAAATTTTGTAACATCAATCAATCCGGGAGTTATGACAATCGGTTCTGCTGCGAACATCCAGTTCACCAAATTGGGCTCTACAAGTGCCGTATTAATGGCAAAATGGCCCTGCTTATAATACTCAGAATAAAACTGCGACCTGTTGTTAAATCCAAATGCATTAATGGCATCCACCATCTCGCGTGAGCCTGACACAGGAACTGCAACATCATCTTCACTATGAAAAGCCCATATCGGCATAGTGGCAATCCGCGACGCCTTTGTCGGGTCACCGGCCCCTGCCATACAAATTGCCGCTTTAAATAGAGTTGGGTAGCGGAGAATAAAATCCCATGTTCCATAAGCTCCCATCGACAATCCTGTGATATATAAGCGGGAAGCATCAATACTATATTTCGTCTGAAGCGTATCTAAAATATCCTTTACCATTCTAATTTCATTACTTACCGGGATATTATCGATACTGTAAGAACCAAAAAGCCAGTTAGTATTTACCCATTGTTTAGTTCCGGGGCATTGAGGAGCCACAACAAAACAGGGGTGTGCTTCCTGATTTGCAGCTTCTGCCCATCGGGTAGCACCATTATTGGCAGTCACTTGTAATTCATTATCTGATCCTCTTTCGCCTGCACCATGTAAGAATAAAACCAATGGATAATTCTTGTTGGGATCGTAGTTTGACGGAACAAATAAACGATAAGGCATCGAATAATTTGCAATAGTAGTATTGCTGTGCGACTTGTATTCAAAAGTCTGTGCCTGTATTGAAGTATTCAAAACTATGCTTAATAAAAGCAATAATGAAATTTGTTTAAAAAGTTTTTTCATAATAGTTGATTTTTATAATATTAATTTAATTTTTATTTTTTCTCTCTGCCACAGGAATCCAAACCCTGACTTCACCACCTGTCTGACCTGCATCAGCAAATGGCACTAATTTTATATCTACCGGTTTACCTTTATAATGAGCTTTTACGCTGTAAACCTGAGAGCCAACCCATGTTTCCGGCAACCGTTTTTTTGATAGGATGACCGGTTTGGGTGAATTCCATGTTATTTTATCAGGATCCTGTATGGATGGATTTATAGCCTGATCAAAAGCCAGGATTTGTGACCCGGATTTGAGTGATACATAACCGGGGTAGCTATCTCCTCCATCTAAGATCTGAACATTTAAGTCCATGGTAATTTTAATGCCGGATTTTTTTTTCCATTTTCTTGAAATGTTCAGATATTGTCCTGAAATACCTCTGTATTTTTCACCCTCCACTCTGGCAACAAAATTCTTACTCCAGATAGGTACACGTAAAGCAATATTAAATTCTGCCGGTTCAGAGACTGTGACCGTAATGTCTGCTGTACCACTTTCAGGAAATTCTGAATTAATTGTGAGATTAAAAGGAATCAGAAGATCTTTTGATGTCTTCAAAGAATCATCAATATTACCCGACGAATAGACATTAATAAAACAGCCATTTATTGCACTTTTTGCATATATCAGTTCAGGAATGGCAGCAATACCCCGTGGTACACTTGCGAGACAACAATGTCCATTAATAGAGCAACGATATGGTTTTACACCCTGTAATGCAGTATAGTAGGACACACAACCTGTCCGTGGATTCTCCGCCGCCAATAAATGATTGTAAATCGTTTTTTCAATTTCATCCATATATTTTGCTTCACCAGTCAGGTAGTAGAGCGCCTGACTAAATTGCAACCAGGTAGTAGTTACACATGCTTCTCCCATATGAGCATCATTCCCGGCAGGTAACACAAAATCTTCAGGGAAAAGTTCCCTATTACTCGCTGTTCCGGTGATATAGAGTTTGTTGATTGAAATATCATTCCATGCATTTTCGGCAGCTTTCAATAATTTCTCATCGCCTGTCAACTGATACAGTTTCACCACTCCTGTTAAATTCGACATCATTTCGTAAGCTTTGGCATTTGCTGTCTTGTCCACTTTCCCTATGGAGTTTAATGTTGAAATGATCCTGGGGCCGTCATCATACTCATAAGCCTTGATGATATAATTGCAAAAGTCGAGGTATTTTTGATCACCTGTATACCGATACAGATACGTCATCGGTTCCAATACACTGGTAGAAGCCATCCCGACATGAGCAGAGGAATGGATAATATTCAGTTGTCCGTCGTTTTCTCCAAATGTACGACACAACAAATCACCCATTCTTTTTGAAGCTTCGAGTGCCGGCACATAACCTGTTACAGAATAATAACTCAACAAACCCAGCAAGTTGTATTTATGCGCCCATACGTCCCATTCTGTCCAATAATTCACGGGCAAATAGGTTCCAAGGTAACCATCCTCCTTCTGGCAATTGATTAAAATTTCAACAATCCGGTCCATCTGCTTTTTTAGTTGCAGATTTTTTGTTGATTGCCACACCCGGCTTGCTGCATGAAGATATTTCCCCGCATATTCACCAATCCATGTTTGTTTTCCCGGGCGGTTGTAGTAACATTCTAAAATTCCTGTTTCATCTATATTTAATAAACGTTGGAATAAATTCGCATCTAACCTTTCATTCAAATATCCTTCAAGCCAGATATTATCCAAACAGAAAGGAACAGCCTTATCCTGAACAATATTTTTTACTACCGGATACTCATAATGTTCATTTGTACGTGAAGAAGGCATATATGAAAGCAGCGAACTGTGTCGCAAAGTATCATCCAGAGATTTTGTATAAAAACTGTACTCAATCTTACAGGTACGAGGGGTTTCAACTTGAATCGTGGTGCTGTATGAATTATTTGCATTGCTGCCAACAGTAACATCTGCAATCTGCTTAAAAACCACATCATTGTTTACAGGATCGTAAACTCTAACTGACAGGGTGCCTTCAAGCCGCTCCATGGGGACTTTAAAATCAAAAAACAATTTCGTTGTAAAGTCTTTTCCACGATTTTCGGTAAACCCGTAAGGTTTATCAGTTGTTCTGAGCGATAAAATATTTTCTAATCTGAAATCTGCAATTTTGACGTGTCCACCATACATTCCTCCATTTCCATCAAAATCATTTACCCTGATTGCCAGCAGGTTTTCCTGATCCCATTTGATTAAATCGGTCGGAATAAGATACGTTCTGTACAAATCCCATCCTGCTTCTCCTCCAATCCTGACTCCGTTAAAATAGGTATCGTCAACATCATCTACCTTCCCTAACTGTAAAATCAGAAACTCATACTTCTGATTATTATTCCTGAATGATGCCGGAATGACAATTTTTGTTCTATACCATGCAATGCCATTATAATCAACATATCCCTGATATTCCCATACGTTCTCAACATTGATTGTTTTCCACGATTTGTCATCATAATCAGTTCTATAATAATCTGCATTATCTCCGGTTTTGAATTTCCAGACCTTAAGGATTTCAACACCTTTATTAATTTGATTTTTAGCGGAGAAAGAGATTGCTAACATGCTAAAAATAAATATAGAAACGACGACATTCGCTCTCATAATTTGAATTAATGTTTTGATATATTTTAGTATAGATATTATTCATCGGAAAACATATTGAGGTATTTAATGAATAATTGCTTTTCTTACTACCACATTGTTTGCTGTTTCAATATAAAAGAGATACACCCCTTTTTCCCAATGGCTAACATCGAATTCAACCATTCCATTTTTTGCCGGAATTTCACAGACAACGCAACCATTCATTGACACAACTCTGATTGATGAATTAGGTTGGATGTTTGCAATCATAAACATAGATTCGTTTTGGCTTCTATATATTAATACATCACTTTCCGGTTTGCTGGTTGGGACATTGCTAACATAGCTTGAATAAGCTGTGATTTCCTTCGCTCGTGCCTCCCATGAACCGGAAGTTTCGCTTGTCCGTACTTTTCCGGCAACACGTATTCCTCTGATATCAGTAGAACTACCTAAAAAAGTAAATGTAGTCCCGCTAACCGATGCATTAAGATACTGGTATTCAGGAGACACAGTCCACCCCACAGCGTCGGTCCAACTTACGCTATCCAAAGATATTTGTAGTTTAAAATCAGCTTCAAAACAACCATTACTGTATCCACCAGCATAATTTCCATTGATAAACTCTACCTTATTAATTGTTTTTACAGAGTCAAACATCAAACCTGCAGCTTCATAACCATTGGGTACAGGATCTCCGCCGCGGGCTCCGTCTAAACTGATATCGTCAATCAGGTTACCATCATTCAAACCCGGAGATAAAGCCATATTTGAGTTAGAAGAAGAGAGAGCATTTGCCGACCAACGATAGGCTGTTCCATATTGTTTTACAAATCCATCTGATGGTAAAGGCGGTTCGTTATTCCCGGCCCAAAGTTTTAACTCGGATAACTGAACACAATTTGCCCCTTTGGGATTGTAAACGGAATTTATTTGTAATCTGTAATATGCGTATGCCGTTTTATTCGCAAAAGAATATGTATTCTTGTGAAAGCGGTTATTAAACAATTCATCGGTTCTTGTATCAAGGACAGTCCAGTCTGTACCATTGTTTGAGCCTAAAAAATCCCAGTTTTTCGGATCACGGTCCTGAAAATCATCGGCTGATGTGATTGAATAATGAGTTACTGCATACGAATTGCCGGAGAAATGATATTGAAGCCAGCTCGAACGTGTTGAAGGATAGTCGTTAGCAAAATCAAGCCATTTGGTATAGACAGCATTATCAAATGCGTTAGAGGCATCCCCTCCTTGTGCTGAACTTATTCCTGCAAATTTAGTAACTTCAATCAATCCCGGAACAATTGTAACAGGCTCGGCATTGAACAACCAATCCGCCAAATCAGGTTCTTCTAATGCCACCTGATATGCTAAAACGTGTCCATGATTATAATATTCAGTATAAAACTGATCCCTGTCGTTTAATCCAATTGCATTAATCGCAGCTACCATCTCGCGAGAGCCGGAAACCGGAACTGCGGAATCATCATTACTATGAAAAGCCCATACCGGCATCGTACTGATAAGAGAAGCTTTAGTAGGGTCACCAGCCCCACACAGCGGAATTGCTGCTTTAAACATGTTTGGATATCGAAGAATAAAATCCCAGGTACCATAGCCTCCCATCGACAGCCCTACTATATATAAACGGGAAGCATCAATACTGTATTGAGTTTTGAGCGTTTCAATAATATCTTTTACCATTTTCAACTCATTACTCATCGGAACATTATCAATACTGTACGAGCCGTATATCCAATTGGTATTTACCCATTGTTTGTCTGCCGGACATTGGGGAGCAACAACAAAACAAGGATGCGATGCCTGAGTCTCCAATTCGGCCCATAAAGTTGCTCCTCTGTTAGCTACTAATTGTGCATTATTATCTTTCCCTCTTTCGCCCGCACCATGTAAAAACAAAACCAATGGATATGAGTTTTCGGAATTATAATTTGATGGGATAAACAATCGATAGGGCATTGAATAGTTTGCTATCCCCGAATTCGCATGGGATCGGTATTCAAAAGTTGCGGCTGGCATAGATGCTGGCAAAAGCACACTGAAACAGGACAATATTAGTGCATTCTTTAAGTTGATTCCTTTCATATTTGCGGCCATTATAATTTATAATTCCACCCAACACAACAATAGAGTATATTTTCCTGATCAGGTTGTTGAATTTCCTGATCAAAACGCAACTGAAGATCAAAATCACTTCGTTTTGACGCTTTGTATTTAGTTCCGAAAGAAATACGGTAACCATCCATGAAAAGCCCATAACTGGTATTTACCGGGCAAAACATCTCACCATACAAATAAGGCGTGAACGGAGATCCGAAAACATCATAACGCAATTCAAATCTGTTACGCCACACATATACCGGGTTATACCTATAATCGCCCCTGTTTTCATCTCTGAAAGTAGCCTGCATACGTGTTCTCAATCTGTAATTTAATCGATTAAACTTATACTGAGCCAATAATCCTATGGATGACCGATGCCGGAATTCATAACTTGTATCCTTGTTTTTGCGATACAAAAGGTCATAACCAAACTCTGCTCTTAAGATTCTTCTTATCATACTTATTTCTGCTCCAATGCTTGTTGCTGAACGATTCAGTGAAGTTGAAAGCTGATCGAAACGCAGTTCCTGCTCGATGGTTGCCCCCATGTATCTGTTAAAATCTTTTGAAAGCGAGATAGAACCCAACGTCCCGACATCAGAAAGCTGAGCGCATAATGACACAGTTGACAAGCTTACCAACACACAGTGAGCCAATATGCGCAACAGCTTTCTCATTAAAAAAATTTATCAAATTTGGTTATATTCCCGATTGAGTTCGGCTCGTTTGAGATTGAATTATAGAATATTTTGATGTAAGCCACATCGCGTAGCAGGTCAATATGGCCAATTTCCATTTTAAGAATTTTCAACCCGGTTCGTGTTTCAAGATCTTGTTTTAATTCTTCATACTTTTCCGGTTTTACAAGTTCAATCTTCTCACAGAGTATAATTTTTGTTTCCACATGCTTCACTATTCTCGAGCTTTCCATAATGGCAATTGCTCCTACGAATAATCCGTTTGTGACTATCATCTCTGATATTGTGAGTGATTTGGCCAATCCATTGATGACCGAAATGCCGATAATTACAAAAAGATAGGTCATTTCACGGATAGACACCTGTTCAGTCCGGTAACGAATAATACCGAAGATGGCAAACAAGCCCAAGGCCATTCCTATCTCTAATCGAACAGAATCCAGCAGAAATATTAACAAAAAGACGGTTACCGAAAACAGAATAAAAGTAAAATAGAAATCACGCCGTCCACTTTTCTTATAATAGAAATATTTGATGATAACCAAACATACAATCAAATTGAAGCTAAATCGCAGCAGCAATTCTATGAGTGATGAGGCTTCAAGTAGCGGGATGCCCATTAAGTCGGGACCGGCAAAACCTTGTGATCCGTATTCTGCAGCAATGGCAGGGTCATATTCAGGAAGTTCAGACTGAATCATATTGCTATTTTGTTTATTAAACGAATCTTTTCTTTAAAACGGTTGTATTTTATCCCGGGATTCGTGAGCATCATCCCAAGACAATATTTACTGATACTTTTAGGAGGGACAGATGCTTCATCAAGCAATTTTTTGAAAGAAGAAGATGCAGCTCCATCCTGCTTAATTTCTACTATTACAATTTTGTCCATTGGAATATAGGCATTAACGCCAATTTTTCTAAAATTGAGTTCAACATCCAAGGTAACCCGCTCAGTCTCATTATAATCAACAAGTGTAATGCGATGAAAAACGTTTTGAAGTTGTGGCTTTAAATTATCAAGTTCATAAGGAGTTTTATCTCTGATAAATACTCTTTCAATTTCATCCAGATTAAGTGATTCAAAATGCTCACGGGAGATGCTGATTCTTTTTTTAGAAGTTCGGCCTTTATTATTCTTTTTTTTAATTTCAAGATAGGTATCGCCCGACTGAAGGTATAAACGCATGCGTACTTTGTATCGATTGAGCTTCCCGTTATGATGCATCGTATACATCTGAACATCAGTGGTATCTAAATAGATACTTGAATAAGGTGAAACCCGCGAACCATCAATTTCAAGAATTCTGTACGCTGACGAAGCTTTTGCCAATATATCAGGTAGTTGGTGGTAACCGATAATATATTTTGTATCAATTCGGTTCATCAGCTTCACGCGATCCATTTCAACCAGCGAAATTGGCTCGAACGCTTTGAGTTGCTCTTCTAATAAATTTATTTTCTGTATTTTATCTCGGTCTGATCCCGCCACCAATGGAATATTCATAGCGTTTGGTGGAAAATAGTCGGCCATTGGGCAAATAATTATATTGCGCCTTTCTTGTTCCATCAGCGTTATAGGAGATTTTCCGGATTCGTGTAATTTTATTTCTGTCATCATAAACTATTTCTTTTATGCAACGATTATTCTCATCATATTCAAAAAGTACTTTTGAACGCATACCATACACGGCATATTCTATTTCCTGTACTTTGTATCCATTTTCATTGTATACGGTTAGATGATCCATCCAGTTGTTTTTCCCCTTTGCATCGGTGTTAAACTCGCGAATGATAAGATTCTTCTTCTGTAGCCTCTTGTCGTCTGATAAAGACTCTGGTGATGAAGATTGGGCATAAACAACATGTACTGCTGTGATAAGAAAAAGCAGAATGGAAAATTTGAATATCAAGCTAATCTTTATATTCATATCTGCCTTTTGATTTGGGGTTATACAATTTCTCATGAAATCTCTTATGTATTGATTCTGACTTTTATCGGTTCTTCTATTTCTATCACTACCCCTTTTTCTGTAACCGAAACTTCCCTTACAACAGGAGATACAACTTCTTTGCTATCTTCGGTAAGTGCAAACACCTCGTATATCCCTAT
>JAYFPG010000038.1:0-50584 GCA_034928085.1 Paludibacter sp. | reverse complement strand
GGATTCACATATTTACCAAAGGATGTTTTGAAAATACTTTTCAAACGACCAGTAATAATCAACTGACCTTCGGGGGTAAATTTTCCGGTATCGCCGGTATGGAACCAACCATCGGCATCAATTACCTGTGAAGTCAGCTCCGGAGCACGGTAATAACCCAGCATCACATTGTGACCGCGGCACATGATTTCGTCTCTCTCGCCCAGTTTCACTTCAACACCCGGCAATGGCAGCCCTACCGTTCCGAATTTGCGGCCATGTTTGCCGCGCTGACTTACCGCGATAACGGGAGATGTTTCACTCAAGCCATAGCCTTCAAACACCGGCATACCTATCGCGGAAAAGAATGAACCCATGTGCGGCTGCAAAGCCGAGCCTCCCGACACTACGATATCGAAATTTCCGCCAATAGCTTCCCTCCATTTGGAGAAAATCAGTTTATCGGCCAATTTAAGCTGTTGCTTCATGCACCAGCTATTGCCTTCCAACTGATATTTTGTGGCTAAATTAAAGGCCCAATAATACAATTTACGTTTGATGAAAGGTTGTTTCTTACCGGCCAGATAGAGTTTATCATAAATTTTCTCAAGTAAACGGGGCACAGCCGACATCATTGTAGGCTTAATTTCTTTGATATTATCTGCAATTGTCGCCAGACTTTCAGCATAATAAACCGACATTCCCAGATATTGATAGAGGTAAACCAACATACGTTCGTAAGCATGGCAAAGCGGGAGGAAACTCAGGGCGGTTTTACTCCAGCTCGATGGTGTTGTTCTCAGATTCATAACCTGATTTACTATATTGCTGTGCGACAACATCACCCCTTTGGGATTTCCGGTGGTACCAGACGTATAGATAATCGTTGCCATATCCTCCGTTTTGATGGCAGCTTTGATTTTTGCCAGTTCATCCGGTACCTGATTCTCTTTTCCCAGCTGAATGAGTTGATCTAAGTATTTGTAATCCCCGTCTTCTTCATCGAACAGAAAAATCTCTTTCAGTGTTTTAACTTCTGGCATAACTGGCTCTAATTTTTTGAGCAATGATCTGCCATCGATAAAAATCACCTTCATCTCGGCATGGTTCAGGATATAACGATAATCATCCTGACTGATGGTCGGATAAATTGGAATTGAAATAGCGCCCGACTGCATGATAGCCATATCGAGCATATTCCATTCAGGTCGGTTACTGCTGACAATACCGATATTATCTCCGGCTTTTACCCCCAGCTTCAACAAGCCATAGCTAATTTGATTCACCGCCTCAACATACTCCTGAATACTGATTTTCTTCCATGTTCCATTTTTCTTGCTGGCCAATGCAGCATCCTGATTTGGATAATTTTCCAGATAATTATCCAGCAAATCAAATATACGCGTTACTTCCATATAATATTTCTTTAGCTTTTGTTTCTTAAAAGATTCTAATCGAACCTTCAAAAGTAAAAAATATTATTGAATATTCAACAAATATTTATTTTTTAAATAATACGCGGAATGCCTCTTCCACTTTCTTCACCCGGATGATTTCCATGTTTATTTTGTCGAGGTTGAGGCCCTTGAGGTCGAAGTTGGGAATGATCATTTTGGTAAAACCGAGTTTTTCGGCTTCACGGATACGTTGCTCGATGCGGTTGATGGGACGGATTTCGCCGGAAAGACCGACCTCACCGGCCATGCACACATGCTTTTCGATGGCGATATCCACATTGGAAGAAAGGATAGCAGAGATGACAGCCAGATCGATAGCCGGATCATTGACTTTGATACCGCCGGCAATGTTCAGGAAAACATCTTTTTGTGCCAACTTGAAACCTACTCTTTTTTCAAGTACCGCGAGTAACATATTCAGACGGCGGAGGTCGAAACCGGTGGAGGAACGCTGAGGGGTACCGTAGGCTGCCGAGCTAACAAGTGATTGTACTTCAATCAGAAACGGCCGGATACCTTCTACGGCAGAAGCAATCGCTACACCGCTGAGTCCTTCATGGTTTTGCGACAACAATAATTCTGACGGGTTGTTTACTTCCCGCAAGCCGTTGTGCTGCATTTCAAAAATGCCCAATTCGGCAGTACTTCCGAAGCGATTCTTGATGGCTCTTAAAATACGGTACATGTAATGCTGGTCACCTTCGAACTGCAACACCGTATCCACGATGTGCTCCAGCACCTTCGGACCGGCAATGCTGCCTTCTTTGTTGATGTGCCCGATGAGCAAAACAGGCGTTCCGGAACTTTTACAGTATTTCAGTAAAGCTGCGGCACATTCACGCACCTGCGACACAGAACCGGGAGAGGATTCGATGGTTTCTGTCGACACTGTCTGTATGGAATCGACCACCACCAAGTCGGGGTTGATGTTGCTGATGTGTACGAAAATCTGTTCGAGGGAGGTCTCGCTGACTACATAACAATTGGCCGCATCGGGACTTAAGCGTTCCGCACGCAGCTTGATTTGCTTAACACTTTCTTCGCCTGAAACATAGAGTACTTTACGATTGCGGATGTTCAGCACCACCTGCAACACGAGTGTTGACTTACCAATACCCGGTTCGCCACCAATGAGCACGAGTGATCCGGGAACCAATCCCCCACCCAGTACCCTGTTCAGCTCACCCGAATGCGTATCGATTCTGCTTTCCTCTGTTGTTTCAACCTGAGAAATCAACACCGGCTTCTCCTTTGTCACCTGAATACCCGCCAACCGGATGCTTTGTTTGCTCTCCTTGCTGATGATTTCTTCGACATAGGTGTTCCATTCCCCGCAGGACGGACATTTTCCTATCCACTTCGGAGAATCGTTGCCGCAGTTTTGGCAGACGTATACGCTCTTGGTTTTTGCCATTCTTTATTGTTTATTAACCACAAAAGGCACAAAAGGAAGACTAAGAAATCACAAAAGAATCAATAATGAATAGTGTATAATTTTCAGTTGAAAAAGTTTAAGTGTCTAACGTCTTAATTCTTTAACATTCAATAATTCTTATTGTTTTTTGAATTATTCTTTTGTGATTTCTTAGTCTTCCTTTTGTGCCTTTTGTGGTTTAAATATTTAAAACGCGTCAATAATCGCTTTGAAATCAGCCACTTTCAACGAAGCGCCACCAATCAGTCCACCATCCACATCTGGATTAGAGAATAATTCTTTGGCATTACCGGCATTGCAACTTCCTCCGTACAAAATAGAGCAGTTATCAGCTACTTCCTGACCATATTTAGCAGCTAAAGTCTGACGAATAAACGCGTGTATTTCCTGTGCCTGCGCAGCAGAAGCCGTTTTTCCGGTTCCGATAGCCCATACCGGTTCATAAGCCAGTACAATTTTACCGAAATCTTCAGCAGATAATTCGAATAATGAATCCACGATTTGAGATTTAACCACATCGAAATGTTTTTCAGCTTCTCTCTCAGCCAATACTTCACCAATACAGAAGATAGGAGTCAGTTCGTTTTTAAGCGCCAACTCAACTTTGGTTTTCAGCGTTTCTGCTGTTTCACCATAGTAAGCACGTCTTTCAGAGTGACCTAAAATAACATAATTAGCACCGGTAGATTTCACCATCGAAGCTGAAATTTCACCTGTATATGCGCCTGATTCCTTATCAGCACAGTTTTGAGCAGCTACCCCGATTTTGTTGGTATCGATGGCAGCAACCACGCTGGCAAGGTGGATAAACGGCGTACCGATTACCACATCACAATTTGGTGTTACCCCTTTCAGCGCGCCATTCAATTCTTCAGCCAACGCCAACCCTTCCTGCAGGGTTTTATTCATTTTCCAGTTACCTGCTACAATGTTTTTTCTCATTTTTTTGTTTGATATTTTATGTTTGACAATGTTTTATCACAATCGTTTTCCATTCCATTTCCCCTTCACCGTACCATCCACCAATTTCATCACCCCGGGATTGGCCCGTATCATGGTTTTAAGGGTAATCGGATCGGTTTTATAAAAGGGGAATGTGAGTCCGTATTTCGTTTTAAATTCCTGAATATCCTGGGTGGAAGAAGCCGTCAGGGCATAAACTTTCACCTCCGGATGTTCATTCAGCTTGTATGCGACAAAATCCTTTACTTTTTCGACACCTTTCTCTGATGTTTTTTGCAGATCATACATCACGATTAAATAGGTTGTCCCTTCATAATTCAGCACGTCCTCCGTTACATCTTCGAATTCAGCCGTCAAAATCACCAAATCGTGGATAGGCGGTTTGTATCCTTCCGAAATCAGTTTGGTTTCCTGGCTGACAAAAGTCCAGCTGGAATCCGGTAACTGGTCGATAGAGAATATTTTTCTGGATCCTTCCTTTTCGTATACAAAGTTATATTCATACACATCTCCCGGTGCGTCATCGGGGACTTTCATCGCATCGGGAATATTTACACCAACTTTATACGGACGAAAATCCAATACGGGCAGGTGTGTCAGGTTATAAATCATGAAACCGAAAGATGCCACAAAAAAGACGATAATAAATCCCCATTCGACATTCGGCAGGAAAATCTTGCTGTATTTTCTCTGAAAAATCAGGAGTAATAAAGTCAGGATGAAAAAGAAAACATTTTTATAGAAAGTCATCCAGTTACTTATTTTCAGGGCATCGCCGAAACACCCACAATCCGTAACCGGGTTATACAGGGCAATATACAAAGTCAGCGGCATCATAACCAGCATAAACACGAAAGCCAGCCACGACGAAAATTTGAATTTAACCTGAAAAACGAGATTCAGTCCGATGAGTAATTCCAGGGCAATCAGCAGAAAAGCAGCCGGGAAAGCCATGAAAGTCAGTCCTGCCCAAAATCCATCGAAAGCTGTAAGGTAATCCTCAATTTTATAGACTGTACCCAGTGGATCCACCGCCTTCACAAATCCGGAAAAGATAAATACCAATCCAATGAGCAGGCGGTTGGCATGCAGCAAAACCGGAAGCGTACCGAGCAGCTTACCCGATCCGGAAGTCCTGATATGTCTGCGCCTTCTTTTCAAGAATTTTCCTCCATTTTTATCAAACCGAAGACCGCGTAGTTAATCATATCGAAGTAGTTGGCATCGATGCCTTCGGAAATAATGGTTACACCCTGGTTATCTTCAATCTGTTTGGTGCGGTTTATTTTCATCAGGATTAAATCCGTGTATGATTCCATGCGCATCGAACGCCAGGCTTCATCGTAATCATGGTTTTTAGCCATCATTAGTTCTTTGGCCTGTTGTATATATTTATTGTAAAGTGCCAGTCCGTTATCATAACTCAGGTCATCCGCTTCCGAAACACCCAGTTCCAACTGAATTAATCCAATTACACCATAATTCACAATCGCGATTAATTCAGAACGGATACCTTCATCTACTTTAGCCACACCTTTGGTTTCGATACTACGGATACGGTTGGCTTTGATATAAATCTGATCGGTTACTGATTTCGGGCGGAGAATGCGCCAGGAAGCGCCGTAATCCTTCATTTTCTTGGTAAAAATATCACGGCAAATGGTGGCAACCTGATCGAATTGTTTGTCGGTGTGGCTCATACTGACAGTTTATTTTTTTGAGCAACAAAGGTACAATTATTTGTTGAAATGAACAACGGGAAAATTAGTCTAAGGTTAACCAGCTACTGCCTGAAGTAAGATAAAGATGCTATGCATTTCCGTTAAAACCATTAAACAATTTTAACAATGATACATTTGTTTATCTCAACATATCCCGATACATTTGCAGCCTTTATTCAGCAGCGGTGAAAATAAATAAGGTATCAGATAAATTTAAAAGCCCAAATGACTCAGGTAAATATTCCGGTTGGATATACCTGGCCGGCATATTGATGTGTTTTTTCCCCTTTGTTTCTCCTGCCATATCCCTGACTGCCGGTTTGCTTTTATCCCTGATTGGTATCAGGCATGACTACTTTCATCGGCACACGGCTATAATCCTGCAACTTTCCATCGTCTTATTGGGTTTCGGGATGAATCTCGACGATGTCATTCATGCTTCCAAAAGTGGTTTTATTGAAACGCTGGTCTCTGTTACGACTGTCATGATCCTGGGTATTCTATTAGGGAAACTCTTCAAAATAGAAAAAAATATTGCGCTGTTGATTTCCACCGGGACAGCCATTTGCGGTGGCAGTGCCATTGCCGCAGTCGCACCCATCCTCAAAAGTAAAAATTACCAAAACTCATTCGCCCTGATTGTCGTATTCGTTCTCAATGCGATCGCGTTGTTGCTTTTCCCATTCATCGGGCATAAACTGGGATTGAGTCAGGAAGTCTTTGGCAACTGGGCGGCCATCGCCATTCACGACACCAGTTCCGTAGTTGGTGCAGGCGCCATTTATGGCGAAAAAGCCCTGCAAATAGCCACCACCGTAAAACTGATCCGTGCCTTATGGATTATCCCGCTTTCGTTGGTGATAGCACTGTTAAACAAACGCGACGGAAATCATGCCATTAAATTCCCCTGGTTTATCCTGTTTTTTGTGTTGGCCATCCTCTTTGCCAATTTCTTCCCAACGTTCGAACAAAGTTACCTTCATCTCAACTGGTTGGGGAAACGCGGCATGGTCATCGCTCTGTTCCTCATTGGTTCCAACATCACCATCCGGCAAATAAGGCAATCGGGTGCTAAAAGTTTTGCTTATGGCATCGTGCTGTGGATTGTTACTGCAATTGGGTCGCTGGTGTTTTTGAGTTGGTAGCTCATAGTTGGGATATTGCCCAAGTTGCTGTAGGACATTCAATATTTATACTGATTTGTTAATTTTTTAAATAATTTTATTTAGCTTTGTGGGGGAAAAGCAAGTTAACTTTAAAATATGCATATTAACCCCAATTATCATGTACTATCCAAAATAACCTGTACGTTATTTTGTCTTCTCAATCTAATCACATAGCAATCGTAAAAACATCTGATAATTAACGACTTATCAATATATTACAGGTTGTAATATTATAATAGTCATCAATAAGAACAGTTGAATTAACTGACGGCAAAAAAATTGACATATTAACTAAAATAAGGAAAATGAAACTTGAAAAAATTCTGGATAGTGTAAATTCACTGGAAAAAAACGCATTTTTAAAAATTATCGACAACATTAAATCATGTAATCCAAAAAACAGTAAGGAGATTGACAAGATTCTTTCTGAAAACAGCAATGATTTAAAAAGTGTAGATAGCATCAATATTACCAAGGTTTTTAATCTTGTTAAAAACGAGTTTGCCGAAACTGTCAGAGCGGAATTTGTTAACACTACTTCTCAATTAGACATCTTTATCGATATTCTGACAAAAGACGGAAATTGCATTATGAGTCAAAATTGGCTTGCTCAGCTATATCAGGTTGAACTTTATAAGATTAAAAAGAAAACGCAGCTGTTGAAAACAATACTAACAGCAGAGAAGCCGGGGATTGATGAATTCCGGATTAGAGACTACAATATTTATAAGGCATGTATTGAAACTGCTTATACAAACGACTTAGAAAATAACCGGGATTCAAAAATATCCAACGATGAACTCTCCATACTTTTGACATTATCAAATAAATTAGAACTATCACAAGAAGAAGTTAAACTAATAAATTATCTGATAATCCCACCCGAAAAACAAAACATTGATAATGTTATAACTTTTTTGAAAAACATTGGAGTTATTTTCTATTCAAAGAAAAACAACCTGGTCTATGTTGCTGATGAAATTGTTTCTGTTCTTAGGAAAATAAGAAATAAAGATTTAGCAGATAAGTACCTGAGACGTGTACTTAAAACATTCAAAGAACCACAAATTAACCTTATTTGCAAAAAACACAACATTGATATAAAAGAACTCGATTACGATTCGAAAATTAAACAAATCATTAAAGATGGTATTTCATTTACAAATCTTCTGGCAAATGAAATACACAAAGAAAACACCAACTTAACTGATAGAAAAAAATTAGTGACTGAGTTATGGGATAATGGTTTAAAAATATCTTCTCCTTTACGAGGGAGTACTCTTGACGAGAAGATTGAAAACATTATCTTATTTTTTGAAGAGTTAGAAAAAGATGAAAAGCTTGGAATTTCAGTAGAAGGATACGAAAAATTATTAGTTGATTTGAATGAAGTGTTGAAATCATTTAAACAATACATTTCTGAGGAATTTGAACTTTCTGAAGAGGTAATCATTGACAATGCTTCTTTAATGGAGTATAATCTTAAGCCACGAGATATACTTGATGTGATTCCAACTGAGGAATTAAAAATATTTGCATCTGCAAAAGGGATTAAAACCAGAGGAGACTTGGTTCAAAACATCCTTGATGCTTACAAGGATGCAGAGAATTTAATGATTGAAAACTATGAAGCAATTGGATTTAGAAATCTTTCATCTTTAAAGGAAAATGGAATTATCTTAAAAGAGAGTGAAATCGGACTTAAGTTTGAAGAGATTACAAAGTCAATATTCGAGAAACTGGGGTTCAATGTAGATGAAAAATTAAAAAACAACTTAAATACAGCAAAAGATAAAGCAGATATCATTATAAATCTTGGGAATAACGATGTGATTATTGTCGAATGTAAAACGGTAAAGGAAAATGGATATAACAAATTCAGCTCTGTTTCCCGTCAGATTAAATCATATGTAAAGTTGGCACAAAATAGCGGTTTTAATGTTGTCAAATCTCTTCTCGTTGCTCCTGATTTTAGTGATGATTTCATTAACGAGTGTGATTTAGAGTTTGAAATCAATTTATCATTGATTACTGCTGGAGCATTAAAAAACATATTAGACGGGTTCAAAAATTCAAAACTAAAAGTTTTCCCGTATCAGCTACTTATGAAAGATGTATTGATTAAAGAGGACAGGATTTTAAAGGCAATTAATAAGTAAAGTTATTTAACAATAAAATATTTGAAAACATTTACACACTTTCTTGAAAGGTATTAGAACTGGTTAAATGGGTAATAAACACCTGAAATCATTCTGCCAACAATATGAAAAAAACCACTCCTATATTATTGCTGTCACTTTTAACCATAGTGACTACCCTTTCGGCACAAATTGTTTACGATACAATCCCTGATATGTATAATGAAGATGATATTGTATTTGGTGGACTTTATTGGGAGAAAGCTTTCATATTTAAAGACCTTAAAACTCAAACATTGAATTATTTGAAAACAATTGATTTGAACGACATTGATTGCAAAGATAAAAGAGTGATCGTGTCAACAGTATTTGGGAGAAATGGAAAACTAAAAAACACGAAAATTATAAAATCTGGAGGTCCGGTTTGTGACTCAATCGCTTTTTATTATGTGGATGGATTTAAAGACTGGTTACCTGGTTTAATGAGGAGTAGATTTGTCGACATATCTTACATTTTTCCATTTTATTTCGACAATGAGTTTAAATCAAGGCTAACAAATATTGCTGATTATTTTACTGCTTCGGCAGATGAATATTCTTTGAGAGAAACGTATTTTAATTTTATCAATTCAGATAGTTCGCACAAAATCATAAACGAGTTTACATTTTTCAACAAATACTTAGCCGATAAATTAAGTGATGACGGCACATATGTTTACAATTTGGAATATCCCAGACCCAAAAAGAGAAACTGCATAAAGATCGTCTTGAATAATGATATCAAAGACAGTATAAGTTTTATCATTTATCATCCTGATAAACCCAGCGTACTTTATTATATACCAGCGAAAGAAAGAGGTATCATATACTGGGACAATTGGGAAATTAAACCAAACTTTTCTCCTGCTAAGAAAAAAGGTATTTTATATCTGGAAAAGGACATAAGAACTACATTAATAGGCTTTATCGAAGGAAAGGAGGAACCAAAATTAGCAATTTACAAGGATATAATTTTTAGTAGGGATACAGTTATAAATCTTGACCTTAAAGTTTATAAGAAAGAATCTATTGATGCATTTTCTGAAAAATCAAGTATAAAGTGAGATTAGAAATTGTCGAACATAAAAAAACTAATGACAATCACCCCCCACAACACCAATATTGCCGAAGTAATCTCTGAAACTCCTGTCATCAATAAAATTGAAGACGGCGTAGATTTATTAGGAAACCTCTATTATCAGGGATTTGATGAAATTATCCTACATGAAGAAAACATCACGCCGGTTTTTTTTGTTCTTAGTACCGGGATTGCCGGTGAAATACTGCAAAAGTTTTCCACCTACCGTGTACGATTAGCGATAGTGGGTGATTTTTCAAAATACACCAGCAAAAGCCTGCGGGATTTTATCTACGAAAGCAACAAGGGGAAACATATCTGCTTTGTGGCAAACGTTGAGGATGCAATTGAAACGCTTTCAAAAAAATAATAAATAAATAAACCTGAAATAAAAAACAATATCAGATGGAAAGAACTGTGATCTTTTTCGAAACACAAGATCAATTCAGAACCTGGCTAGAGCAACACCACGAAAAAGAGACAGAACTGATTGTTGGGTATTATAAAGTAGGAACCGGAAAACCTTCGATGACCTGGTCGGAATCGGTTGACCAGGCACTTTGCTTTGGCTGGATTGACGGGGTTCGGAGATCCATCGACGAGGAAAGTTATTGCATACGCTTTACCCCCAGAAGAACTAAAAGCATCTGGAGTGCCGTCAACATAAGGAAAGTGGAAGAACTCACAAAAGCAGGGCTGATGAAACCTGCCGGACTAAAAATCTTTAATGAATGGAAAGATAAAAAATCAGCAAATTATTCCTATGAAAATGAGATACTAACACTTAATCCGGATTATGAGAAACAATTCAAAGACGATAAGGCGGCATGGGAATTCTTCACAAAACAAGCCCCATCCTATAGAAAGGCAATAATAAACTGGATTATGAGTGCTAAGCAGGAAAAAACCAGGCAACAAAGATTGGATAAAACAATCAAAGCAAGTAGCATGAATCAAAAAATTTATTAAACACGCTATTATGAACGAAATCGATCAATATATTTTGCAGTTCCCTGAAGAAACCCATGATATCCTGAACAAAATCAGGGCATTAATCAAAGAACATGCACCTGATGCTATTGAATCTATTGCCTATGGGATGCCTGCTTATAAACTCAATAAAAAGCCACTGGTCTATTTCGCAGCTTATAAAACCCACATTGGATTTTATGCAACACCTTCGGGACATGAAGCATTCCAAGAGGAACTTTCAAAATATAAGCAAGGCAAGGGATCAGTACAGTTCCCGCTTGATCAGCCAATACCTTATGATTTGATTGTGCGTATGGTGAAGTTCAGGGTGCAGGAGACAGGCGACTCAAGACACTGAAGAAATGCAATGGCGGTATTTGGATATGGATAAAATTACTGAAAATCTGGAATTATTGACTGGAAAAATTGTGTATTGAAACGTTGTATAGAACCCGTAGAGACGCAATGCATTGCGTCTCTACAATTACAATTTACCAAAATACATAGCAAACGACCGGTACAAAAAATGACTCCATTTACCAAACGGAACAATAATTAACGCCCATTGTACCAATACTGTAAAATGAACAATATACAGCCATTTATTAGCTTCTAACCACGACATATCCTGAAAGAATTTCACCAAAAAAGCCGTCAGCCCCATAAGTAGCAACCATACCACGAAAAGCCAGTCGGCAGGCTGCGATTTTTTTGTCAACGTGGAGGTCTTGCGAACACGATGCGACACGAAATCTATGGTCACGATAAATACTACCGCACTGAGCACGTAACCCAAAATGTGCACGAACAGACTTTCAGTCGAGAACCAGTTGAGAAAAACGGTGGTGAACAGCAGCGACAAATAAGCAATCACGAGGATAAAATGCTCAAACCAGCGCAGGCGGTTGCTATCGCAACCCAACGAGCGTTTCTGGGTGAACATGTGCACAAATAACTCGCCAAGTGAGGTCACATATTTCACAAATGGCACTTTCACGTTCGGTTTCAGGATGGTGAAATACCACATCCGGATGAGGTTGGGCAACAATATAACTACACCCACCGTCCCGATGGCAACTTTTTCGAACACATGCCCGACTTCCATCAGATGCGCTAAGTTGAAATCCTGCCGGATGGCATACAACAGTACGCCCAACAAGGTCAATACAAATGCTGCAATCGTGAATGGCAGCGACTTGTAAAGCAAACCTGACAGTCCGGTCCAGTCGTACTGCGCCATTAGCCAGCGGCGGAGACTCATCATCAACTCACTTGGATCGGCCTGCCGCGGACAATCCGTGGTACATTCGCCACAAGCATAACACTGCCAGGGCTTCAGCGATGATTTTATTTCATCTTCCAGCCCGAGCGTTGTATATCGCACCATCTCCCTCGGGAAAGAACTCTCTGCCGTGGAAAGCGAACAAATTGCCGTACAGTTGCCACAATTGTAACAAGCACTGAAATCTTTTTCTCCGTATTTATATAGTTCCGACACAAAATCGGGATTCACTCTTGCCATACATCAATGATTTTTAACTTTGTAATAAAAATAGAGTTCTTTTTCATCCATCCCCGCAGGTTGCACGATGCCATATTTATTCATCGTCATCAAATGCCAGGTAACCAACTCTTTGCTGAGTTTTGAATTTTCAGCTATTTGCGGAATGGTATTCTGTTCGTTGGTCATGCCCGCCAGAATCTCTTTCCAGACCTGAGGATATTCTTTCATCTGTGTCACAGCATCTTGTTCCGATTCTTCTGCTTCTTGCTGACGTTCCGGAATATCAAACTGAGTCGTAAAACCATCTATCATAGATTCAATTTCCTTGTCGGTAAACTGCGCCACCTCGATGGCATTTTCCGGACAAACTGGGGCACAAATACCACAGCCCGTACAAACCGCTTTATTGACTGCTGCGATACGCTTCCCATCCACTTCCACTTCTTTCAGCGCTGTATAATCACAAACATCGGCACATTTCCCGCACCAGATACAGGCATCGGGATTGATGCGCGCGATAACCGGATCAACCGAAATGGTATCCTTCGACAACAAAGTATTGACCTTGGCGGCCGCCGATAAAGCCGACTGCACCGACTCGCTGATGTTACGTGGTCCCTGACAGCTTCCGCCGATATAAACCCCTTTGATGACGGTCTCAACCGGTTTCAGTTTCGGATGTATCTCGTTGAAAAACTTATCATTACCAACCGGTATTTTCAGGTGTTCTGATATCCGGGCTGAGTCCTCACGGGCTACCATACCCGTTACCAGCACCACCATATCCACCGGAATTTCAATTTCTTTTTTGGCGGTCAGATAATCTTTCACCTTCACCAGCATTTTTTTTCCCTCTGCCGATACCACCGGCATCTCTTTTTCTTCGTATTTCAGGTAAACATCACCCTGACGGCACGATGCTTCATACATCACCTCGTGTTTGCCATAAGTACGAATATCCCTGAACAAATGATATGCACGGATGTTGCCAAATTTCTCTTTCAGCTGAAGGGAAGTATGCACTGCAGCGTTACAGCAGGTACGTGAACAATATTTATTTTCTCCTTTGGTCTGACGACTTCCCACGCAATAGATAAACGCGACACTCCCGACCGGTTTATCCTGATACATCAGTTCGCCCTTGCTCTTATCCATCAACTGGTTGAATTCGGGAAGAGTGATGACCTGTGGAAAGTGTCCGTAGCCATACTCCCCCTCTTTCGGTTGATAATGGTCGAAACCCGTTGCCACCAAAACCGAACCCACGATGAAAGTCATGCGCTCATCTTCTTTTACCTGACTGACATTCGCAGCATTCAAATGGCGGGGTTTAACTTTAATTTCCACCTGAAAATTACCCAAACTTCCTGAAACCTTATCTAATACTGCGCCTGTGAAAAGAGTGATGTTATTTCGGGATTTAATTTGCTGATACAGCTTATCAACGATTGCTTTTCCATCCTGTCCGGTCATAAAAACTTTTCCGGTTTGACCGACATGACCGCCCACGCTAAATTCCTTTTCAATCAGGAAAACTTCGTGACCATTGTTGGCAAGCTCAATAGCTGCTTTCATTCCCGACACACCGGCGCCGATAACCAATACTGATTTTTTGATTTCAACTTCGATATTGTCCAACGATTCGGAATGAATTACCCTGTTGATACCTGCACGGATAAGACCGGCAGCTTTCACAGTAGCTTCTCTGGGTTTATCGGAATGAGGCCAGGAACATTGTTCCCGCACGTTCACCTGCACATAGTTCATGGGATTCAGTCCGGCCCGGATAGCCACATTGCGAAAGGTATGCAAATGCAGTTTAGGGGAACAGGAAGCCACTACGATGCCATCCAGCTGATTTGCCTGAATATCGGCTATCATGTCTTTCTGGTTGGAATCAGCACAGGCAAACATCACATCCTTCGAAACCACGATGTTTTCTTCCTTGTGAAACATCTTCCCAAGTTCCGCAACATCCACGTAATCTGAAATATTGCCGCCACAATGACAAATATATACACCTATTCTCTTCTTCATATCAACGGATTACTTTAAAGGTTTTAACTGAACTGCGGGGAGTTGCAGAAACTGTTTCAACAGACACATCACCATGCAGGTAAGATGCCACTTCAGCTGCAGCACAACCGGCAGATAGGATTGAATCCGGAATATCCTTTGGTCCTGATGCAGCGCCTGCAACAAAAACTCCCGGGATATTGGTCTGTGCCGGATTTGTCAGTTCATCCGGCTGCATCACGAAACTAAAACGGTCGAGTTCCAGTCGCTGAGCCGTGAACATATCTGGTATTTTTTTATTAGGAACAACCCCGGTCGAAAGTACCACCAAATCATGTTTCGATTCTTTCACAATTCCTTTAGTGATGTCTTCGTAGCGTAAAATCAAATCGCCAGAACCGTTTTCATTTTCACGGATGGAAGCTACTTTACCTTTAACAAAATTGACTCCCATGGATTTGGATTCACGGAAAAACTCTTCGTAACCTTTGCCAAACGCGCGGATATCAATATAATAAATTGTGATATCAGCCATGGGTAGTGCCCCCATCAGCAATTGAGCCTGCTTGATGGAATACATGCAGCAAATCTGCGAACAAATGGGATTGTTGGCGCAATCGCTTCCGCAACCTCCATTCTCAATGGATGAATCACGAGAGCCTGTACAAAGCACATAAGCAATATTATCCGGCGCCTTGCCATCACCCGGTCGCAGCAGACTATTGAATGGCCGTGTCGGAGCAATGAGGCGATCCATTTGCATGGAATCAATCACGTTGGGGTATTTATTGTAGCCATATTGCGGTTTGCCACTTGGCGGAAACAGACTGTAACCCGTTGCCAGCACGACAGTACGCGCTTTTAGTTGCTGTTTTACAATTTTCTGACTGAAATCTATGGCATTCGAAGGACAAGCGGACACACATTGATGGCACTCCCGGCAGTTGCTGCAATCCAAACAGCGATTGGTCGCTTCTTTGAGTTGTGCTTCTGTATATACTTTTTCCACTTCCTCCCACTGTTTGCCCCGGGCACGGGCATCCAGTAACACTGGTTCAACAGGGACTTTTAGTCCTCCCTTGTATTTTTTGATGATGGGTTCTTTGTTGATAGCTGGTAATTTATCACCATCATCAAAACCATTCATATCAAAACCACGCAACAACTTATCCATGTAGAACGCAGCTTTGCGTCCCTGACCGGCTGCTTCGATGAGTGTTGTAGCACCGGTAGTTGAATCACCACCTGCAAAAATATAATCCACATTTGTTTGCAGTGTTTTCGCATCAGCTTTGATGGTACCGTTTTTATTCATTTCTACCTGACCCGCAAAAGGTGCAGTGGTGGGTTTCAACCCGATTGCTTCGATTACGTAATCAACCGCTTCGAAAAACTCCGAACCGGTCACAGCTTCTGTGGTTCTGCGTCCATCACTTCCTTTCTCGCCCAACTGCATCTTGGTAAGCTGAACTGCTGATATCCGACCATTCGTTCCGATGTACTTCACCGGATTGCGTAATACCCGTATTTCAACACCTTCTTCTTCCGCTTCCCGTATTTCTGGTTCAAAACATGGCATTTCTTCCCGGCTTCTTCTGTAAATAACAGAAACGGAAGCTGCACCACAACGCAAGGCTGTGCGCGCCGCATCAATAGCGGTATTTCCACCACCGATTACCATAACTTTCTTGCCGGTTAGGTCTTCTTTTTCTCCAATATTCGCTTCCCGAAGAAAATCCATACAACCTACAACACCTTCAAGATCGCAACCTTCGATATTGGATTTTGTGCTTACATGGGTACCGACTCCGACGAAAACCAAGTCGAAACCAGCTGCTTTCAGACCATGCAAATCATCAATTTTACGATTACACTGAATTTCAACCCCTACCGCAGTTACATTTTGCACATCACGATCTACGACATCTTTTGGTGCACGATACTCCGGAAGTGCCAGTCGCAACATACCTCCTGCCCCGGGCGCTGCTTCAAAAATAGTAACCTGATGTCCTTTCAGCGCTAAATGATAGGCACATGTTAATCCGGCCGGACCTGAACCAACCACGGCAACTTTCTTTCCTGATTTTTCTTTGATCTCAACTGCAGGCGCTTCAGGATATTTTTCATAATACCAATCCGCGAAATATCTTTTGATGCGACGGATATCCACGCCACCTTCAAGCGAAGCACGACTACATGCATTTTCACAGGGAGCATAACAGGCACGTCCCAGGCTGCCCGGGAAAGGAATATCTTCGAGGTGCAGTTTCATGGCCTCTTCATACTGACCGTTGCGTGCCAGCGTGATGTAACCATACGGTTTCACGCCACCCGGACATTCATTGATACAAGGAGCTGAATGTCCCTGACGGTCGATGGTGGCAATCCGGGGATTGGCTAAATTGAACGGGATGTAGGCAACTTTCCGACCGGCAAGATGCGTATTATATTCATCACTGCGTACTTCGGGACAAACTATCTCACACTCTCCGCAGCCCGTACAATCCTTCTGAATTACATACCGGGGTTGTTGGGTAATTTCGACATCGAATTCCTCCTGCGCTTTTACCACGCTGTTCACCTCACTGTTGAGCATCAGCGTAATATTGGGGTGACGGGCGGTTTCTGACATCTTAGGTGTCGTTATACAAGCCGCACAGTCGAGCGTCGGGAAAACCTTACTCAACTGAATCATCTTGCCTCCGATAGAAAGACCTTTCTCTACCAGCAACACCTTTTTGCCCATGTCAGCGAGGTTCAATGCCGTTTCCTGTCCGGCAATGCCACCCCCGATGACCATCGCATCATACGTTATTTCTTGATTCTTCATATTGTCAACTGTACAAAATTCCCGGATTTAACCGGGGAAGGGTAATTATTCTTCAATGGCAGCGAGGATTTTGCCAAAATTCTCCATGTGATTCATAAAGGGTTCGGCACAAACGGAGCATAAAGCAGCCATGCGCACCCGTTTTGGACTGATATTTTTGGCTTTCATCAGTTCCTGTGAGCTTTCAACAATGGTATTGGTATGCTCGGCACATCGACTGCTGTAAGAACATTCATGTCCATCGGCCGCGATGAAAACTCCATCAAAACCACTTTCAAGCGCATGTAAAATCCAGCGGGGCTTGATGCCTGATGAGCAAGGAAGACTAATCACATACACCGATGGTGCATAATGCATTTTCTTTAATCCCGCCTGATCAATGCCCGGGTCAGAGATTTTTTCCGTGGAAAAGACGAGAATTTTGGGAGCTTGTTTGTTGTCCATGGTTCTAATTCTTTTAAACCATATAAGTCATATAAGTTTTCTGTAATGAATAAAACTTTTTTAATTCAATTGACTACAGCTTATATGAAACTTATACGACTCATATGGTAAATAAAATTTACTCTTTCCGTAAAAACAAACGGCTGAAGCTATCTTCATCCACAAAACCAAGGTACTCATGGCCTACCTTTTCGCACCAGCGGGGAATATCGTTTTTCGTACCTTCGTCGGCCGAAAGTATTTCCATAATTTCACCTGATTCTATATCGCCAATGGCTTTTTTTGCTGCCAACAACGGACCGGGACAAGCAGTTCCACGGGCATCTACTACTAAATCTGATTGGAGGTTTTTTAATACTTCTGACATAATTTTATTTTTACTTTGATGATTAATATTGGTATTTATATTGTCTGGAGTCTGGAGTCTGGAGTCTGGAGACTTTAAATAAACAACTGCATGGCACTTTCACCGGCATCAGCCACAAAAGTTCCTGCACCGGCATACCGTAAATTAGGATAATCGATAAACTCTTCGCGCTTGAAGCCCATCAAATCCATTGACATCTCACATACCGTAATTTCGACACCTAATTCACCAGCTTGTTGGAACATTTCATCTAATGAAAGCACATTTTTCTTTTTCATGAGCATCTTAATCATCATGGGTCCCATGCCTGCCATATTCATGTTCGAAAGCTTCAGTTTGTTCTTTCCTTTCGGAAGCATCATGCCAAACATCTTCGAAATAAAATCTTTACCGGCAGCTTTTTTCTTTTTATCCCGTAAAGCAGATAAAGCCCAGAAGGAAAAGAAAATTTTCACTTTAGTATCCATGGCAGCAGCAGCCAATGAAATAATCATGGCAGCCAGTATTTTATCCATATCGCCGGATATCAGGGCAATTGAAAGCTGATCTTTGCGGTTGTTCTCTATTTTACTTACTTTCTTTTGCAGCTTTTCAAGGTCTTTCTGCAGCTGTTCCATTGTAATGGTCGTTTCGTTTTCCATGATGTATGTATTTAATGGGTTGTTGTACGATACAAATGTAGGCGGTTTTATGTTGAAAAAATGTAAAAGTGCTGTGGGAGTACATACATAGCTTTGTGATATTCGTCACATTGTATATATTTGCAGAAAAAATTAGTTGTATGGAATCAGATTGCAGTTTATGTCCCTATATATCAGTCGCGGAAGCCAAATTAGATGGCTGCCAGCTGAAACAACTGAGTGAGAATCACATTGTGGTAGGTTTCAAGAAAGGTGATTCCATTATCAAACAAGGTACCTACTCTACCAATATTATCTTCCTGCGGAAGGGGTTGGTGAAGATACACATCACCGGTCCGTACAGTGAGCAAATCGTAAAATTAGCTAAACCGCCAACTTATCTCGGACTGCCGACCACCTTCGGAGCAAAGGTCAATCAATATTCGATTACAGCCCTTGAGGACTGCGAAGTCTGTTTCATCGACATCACCGTATTTCGTAACCTACTGAAAGAGAGCGAGCATTTCTCTTTTGAAATTATTCAGGCCTTGTGTCGCTACGAAATAGAATCCTTCAGAAGATGCGCAAATCGTACACAAAAACTCACCCGTGGAAATCTGGCGGATGTTTTGCTTGATTTTGCCAATAATATTTTTCAGTCTGATGTATTTACCGTACCCATCTCCCAGACTGAAATCGGGAATTTAATCGACACCAGCCGTGAAAGTGTCAGCCGCATGTTATCCGAATTTGAAAAAGATGGCATCATCCGCACGACAGGCAAACAAATGGAAATCGTCAACAAAAAATCATTAGAACTTATCAGTCAGAACGGCTGAACAAATATATGGAAATCTTTCAACGAACAGCTTTACTATTAGGGCAACCCTATCTTGAGAAAGCATCTAACACGAAGGTAATTCTTTTTGGTATCGGCGGCGTGGGTAGCTGGTGTGCCGAAGCCCTTATTCGGTCAGGCATTGGACACCTGACAATGGTTGATTCGGATGTGGTTAGTGTTACGAACATCAACCGGCAATTGCCTGCCACGACAAGAACGGTTGGAAAACCCAAAATTGAGGTATTAAAAGAAAGATTATCAGAAATCAATCCTGATGCCAACATTATCGGATTGCAGGAAATTTACAATCCGGAAACCTGCGAATCATTTGCACTTAACACCTACGATTTCATCATCGATGCCATCGACAGTCTATCGAATAAAGTCCACCTGATACAACAAGCAACCAAAACCAACGCGGTTTTCTTTTCTTCGATGGGCGCGGCCCTGAAAACAGACCCTACCCGCATCAAAGTGACTGAATTCTGGAATGTGAGTGGTTGTCCGCTTGCAGCTGCCTTGCGTAGCCGTATCCGCAAATTAGGTGGCACTGGCAAAAAATTTCTTTGTGTGTACAGCGACGAAGTATTCCCAAACAAAGGAGAATCAGCAAATCGTGAAAGCAAAACAGAAACTGTTCCGGCTGAAGAAGTAAATTCTTCTCAAAGCAGGATACAGCAAAAACCTATTATGACCGGTCAAAACTGGGATAGCAAAAAAGCCAGCATTAATGGTACGGTAAGCTACATGCCGGCGATATTTGGCATGACCATCGCGGGGTTGGTGACGCAGGAATTAATATCATTCCAATAATTCCAATTTCGCGAACTTCAACAACAACGATTTCACGCCTTTTTCGCCAAAATCGATGTCGGCTTTTTCGTTGGCGCCGGTCATACTGACCGACAGCACCTTCCCGATACCAAAAAGCTGATGCTTTACAAATTTACCAACAGGTATGGTTGGTGTAAAGTTTTCTTCCGAAACTGTATGTTCACTTGTTCGGATTTTGGTTAATTTCTTAGGAGATGAAGGTGGCATCGAAGGTAATTCCGGTTGTTGATAGCTTTGTTTTGGAGTATACGAACGTTGCGTGCGGCGACCGAAATTCCGGAAACCTCCCTGAAAATCATCATCATCAAAAAATGAGGATTTACTTTTCACCTGGACATCAGCCGGATGATCGAGGTATGCCGGATCAATATCCTTGATAAAACGGCTCGGATTGGCAAAGTTAACCTGTCCGTTTTTGAAGCGTGACTTGGCATAGGTAATAAAACAACGCTCTTCAGCCCGGGTAATGGCCACATAAAACAACCTGCGTTCCTCTTCCAATTCCCTGGCGCTGTCCATCGCGAAAGTTGATGGGAACAACTCTTCTTCCATACCAACCACAAACACCACCTTGAATTCCAGTCCTTTCGCGGCATGAACTGTCATCATCGTAACTTTATCTTCATCTATATTTTTATCTGTATCCTGATCGGTAAGTAAAGAAACTTCCGCCAAAAAATCAACCAGCAGCGAAGGTTCATTATTATTGGTTTTTATCTCGCAAAATTCATGGATGGCATTCAGCAATTCCTGTACATTCTCCCTTCTGCTCATGCTTTCAGGAGAGTTATCTGTATAAGTATCGCTGATGATACCGGTTGTTTTGATAATTGTATCCACCAACTGATAAGCGTCCAAGACTTCCCGCTGTTCGGCAAATACCCGAATCATCTCCCTGAATTTAGTCAGTTTGGTCGCCGTTCCAGCATTTACAGGCAAATTATATTTCAGGATATCACCCAGCACTTCCCAGGCGGTAACTCCATGCAGCAAGGCACATTCCAGTAATTTACCCACCGTTGTATCCCCGATTCCCCGGGCAGGTGTGTTAATGATGCGCTTCAGCGCTTCTTCATCCGAAGGATTACAAACAAGCCGGCAGTAGGCAATTACATCCTTGATTTCCTTGCGCTGATAGAAAGACAAGCCGCCATATATCCGGTAAGGAATCTGGCTTTTACGGAGTTGATCCTCCAATACCCGCGATTGGGCGTTGGTACGATATAACACCGCTATTTGCTGATAAAGATAGTCCTCAGATTCTTTCAGGTCTTTAATATATTCCGCAACAACTGCACCTTCTTCAAAATCAGAATACAGTTGCATGACCTTAATTTTCTCCCCTTCTGCCTTTTCTGAATAAACGGTTTTAGGGATACAGTGCTCGTTTTTATCAATCAGACTGTTCGCTGCATTCACGATGGTCTGCGTGGAACGGTAATTGCGCTCCAGTTTAAAAACCTGTGTGGATTGATAATTGTTTTTAAACTGCAGGATGTTGTCGATATTCGCTCCCCGGAAGGAATAAATGCTCTGTGCATCGTCACCCACCACGCAAATCCGTTCGTGTTGCTCCGACAGTTTTTTGATTATCAGGTATTGTGCATAGTTGGTATCCTGATATTCATCTACTAAAATGTAGTTGAAATGCTCCCGGTATTTTTGCAGCACCTCCGGAAAATCACGAAATAATATATTCGTTTGCAATAGCAAATCGTCAAAATCCATGGCATCAGCCTGTTTGCATTTTTCTGTATAGATTTTATACACCTCATGCAGGCGCGGTACCCTGGCATGCATATCCGAACGAACCATGTCGGAATTTCCGGCATAAGCACCCGGGGTTATCAAATTGTTCTTGGCTGATGAAATACGACTGTACACAAAACCGGGCTTGTAAATTTTATCATCCAATTTCATTCCCTTGATAATAGACTTGATCAGCGAATTAGAATCCGAAGAATCGTAAATCGTGAAGTTTTTCGTGAAGCCGAGTTTATCCGCTTCCGCCCTTAAAATCCGGGAGAAAACCGAGTGAAAAGTCCCCATCCACAAATAACGGGCAATCCGCTCCCCCACCAGTTCGGCTATCCTGTTCTTCATTTCGCGGGCGGCTTTGTTGGTGAATGTAAGGGCTAATATAGATGATGGCGCCAGTCCTTTTTTCAGCAGATAGGCAATTTTGTAAGTGAGCACCCGTGTTTTACCCGATCCGGCACCCGCGATGATAAGCGATGCTCCGTCGGAAAACTCCACAGCTTTGCGCTGACTCTCGTTTAGTTCGTCTAAAAACTTCATGAAAAGAGAAATAAATGCTGATAATAGTGGACAAAAGTACAAATAAAACAGGAGCAGTCAATATGTAATTTCCGGAATTTATGAACACTGCAAGCCAAATAAAAACATCAGCTGATAAAAAAAGTGAAAAAACGGAGGTCAGTTTGAACAAAGCTATTACTTTAGCCATTTGATTTACATGTTGAAAAATCAGTTTATGAAAATACATCTGCTTCATTTATTCATACTCATATCTGTTTCCATTTTTGCAGCACAAAAACATACTATCAGTGGAACAGTTTCTGATGCTTCATCGGGTGAAAGTCTGATCGGGGCCACAATTCTCGTTGATGAAATACCCGGCACCGGAGCTTCCACCAACGCCTATGGATATTTTTCCCTGACACTCAACGACAGCCAATATACATTGATTGTTTCATACCTGGGTTACAAATCTATCGTACAGACAATAAACATCAAAGAAAACCGGATGATTAACTTCAAACTGGAGCCCGACACCCGACAGTTAGACGAAGTAGAAGTGACTGCACGTCGAACCAACGACAATATCCTGTCAACTGAAATCGGTGTTGAAAGGGTGCAAGTGAAAGAAATTGCCAAAGTTCCGGTGATTTTTGGAGAAGCCGATATCCTGAAAACCCTGAAACTTACTCCGGGCATCAAATCGGTTGGTGAAGCCAGTGGCGGATTTTATGTGCGTGGTGGCAACAGCTCACAAAACCTGATTTTATTGGATGAGGCGACTGTCTATAATGCCGATCACCTGCTGGGATTCTTCTCTACTTTCAACAGCGATGCCATCAAGGATATCCAGATGTTTAAAGGTACCGCTCCTGCTGAGTACGGCGGTAGAATTTCTTCGGTGCTGGATGTGAAAATGAATGATGGTAACAACCAAACACACCATATAGGAGGAGGTATCGGTTTAATTTCCTCGCGCCTGAATCTGGAAGGCCCTATAGTAAAAGAAAAAGGCTCCTATCTTGTAACTGCACGAAGAACCTATGCTGATTTGTTTTTAAAACTTTCTCCTGATGAATTAATCAATAATAACCAACTGTATTTCTATGATCTCAACCTGAAAGCAAACTACCGGATTGATGAAAGAAACCGCATTTTCTTATCGGGTTATTTTGGTCGCGATGTATTTGAATTTCAGGAAAGATTTGGTTTAGATTGGGGTAACATCACTGGTACGCTCCGGTGGAATCATTTATGGAACGCCAAATTATTCAGTAATACTTCCATTATTTATTCGAATTACGACTATAAGGTAAATATCCTGCAGGACGCAGGCTTCAGCCTGACATCCATCATCAAAAACTGGAACTTCAAACATGAATTCCAGTATTATCCTGATAGTAAAAACACACTGACCTTCGGTGTAAATTCCATTTACCACACCATCATTCCCGGACAACTCGACACCACGGAAGATTCTGATTTTACACCTACCCGCCTACAGGAAAAATTCGCTGTCGATAATGGCGTTTACATCAGCAACACCTGGAAACCGACTTATAACCTCAATATCAATTATGGGTTGAGATTCTCTGCTTATCATTTATTTGGTCCCGGTGATTTTTACACCTACCGCGATGGAGCTATAACAGACACCACAACTTACGCAAAAAATCAGATTGTACAATCCTATTATCAAATTGAACCCCGACTGAACATCGCCTATATTTTTAATGAAAAAAATTCTGTCAAAGCGAGTTTCACCAGAAACACACAAAACCTGCATTTGATTTCGAATGCCACTTCTACCTTACCGACAGACATCTGGTTATCATCGAGTAATAACGTAAAACCGGAAATCGGCGACCAGTTTTCGTTGGGTTATTTCACCAATTTCAAAGAGGATATGTATCAGCTAAGCACCGAAATATATTACCGTTGGATGCAAAACCAAATCGATTTGAAGAATGGCGCCGACATCAACGCGAACGAACACATTGAAGGTGAACTGCTTTTCGGTGTGGGAAGGGCTTATGGAGCGGAGGTTTTGCTCCGTAAGAAAAAAGGCAAACTAACTGGATGGATTGGCTATACCTGGTCAAGGACAGAAAGGCTGATTGATGGCATCAACAATGGCAACTGGTACCCGGCCAGACAGGACATAACCCATGATGTATCAGTTGTCGGCATTTACGACATCAACAAAAAATGGTCGGTCTCAGCAACCTGGGTTTACAACACCGGAAATGCCGTCACCTTCCCGAGTGGCAAGTACCTCGTGAACGGCAACGTACGCTATTATTACACCGAACGCAACGGCTACAGAATGCCTGATTACCATCGGCTTGACTTGGGAGCAACACGCATACTCAAAAAAACCAGTAAATATGAAAGCAGCCTGAACTTCTCCGTTTACAATGCTTATGGTCAGAAAAATCCATTTACCATTGATTTTGAACCTGATGAAAATAATCCGGAAGTCATCAACGCGGTAAAAACCTATTTATTTACTTATGTTCCATCGATAACCTATAATTTTAAATTTTAAGATGTTGTTAAAAATTAAAACATATAGCAAACTGATTATACTCATGGCAGCTATGCTCTCAGCATCCTGTTCTGAGATCATCGAGATCAATATCAACGATTCTCATCCTCAACTGGTTGTGGAAGCAAGTATCGGGAGAGGTGAACCAGCAGTGGTCGTATTGACGCGTTCGGTGAATCTGTATCATACCGGATCATTTCCTCCGGTAAGCGGTGCTGTCATTACTATTTCAGACAAAGAAGGCAACAGCGAGATTTTAACTGAAATAAATCCAGGCATTTATACTTCGGTTAATTTGAAGGGAAAATCGGGTCAAACCTATTTTCTAAACGTTGAAAATGAAGCAGAAACAATTTCATCGTCCGGCAGGATTCCGGAATATGTTCCTGTTGATAGCTTTCGTGTTGTAAACTCCATCTATCCGGGAGGTGGCCCTGCGGTTTTACCCAATCAAACGGCCGACTTCTATGAAGTTTATGTCACCTATACCGATCCGGTAGACAAACAAAACTATTATCGGATAGTTTTAACAGTAAACGGCACAATATCAGGAAACAATTACGTATACGACGACCGGCTGACTAACGGCAACCAGGTAGAGAATCTGTTGGTGGTCTATAATCCGGAACTGAAAGCCGGAGATAGCATTTCAGTTGAGGTGCAGTGCATCAGCAAATCTGTGTATGAGTACTTCAAAAGCATGGGTGGTTCTTCCGGGGGACCTGGAGGTTCATCAAGTCCGGCCAATCCTTATACCAATTTGAAGGGTGCAACACTCGGGTTCTTCAATCCTCACACCGTTGAACGCCTTCAATATATCATTCCATAATCCACAGGACGTTTAGCCACTGTTTTTATCTCAAAAAAATATTGTAGCTTTGCATTCTCAAAAAAACAAAATTAATATGCAGAAATTAAGTCGCTGGATACTGCGCATTGCCGGTTGGAAAATGATACTGACCACCGAAGAACCACCTAAAAGTATCGTTTGTGTTGCACCTCATACAAGTAATTGGGATTTTATCATCGGAAAATTATCCTATTGGGCTGCGAACCGCAAATCATCATTTTTAATTAAAAAATCCTGGTTTATTTTTCCTTTCAATTACATGTTTCATTCGATGGGAGGAGTTCCGGTCGACCGCAGCAAAGCAAGTTCTGTAACCGAACAAATGGCAAAAGAATTTAACAAAAGGACTCATTTTCACCTGGCCATTACGCCGGAAGGAACCAGAAGTCTACGTAAAAAATGGAAAATGGGATTTTATCACATTGCTATGAAAGCCGGAGTGCCCATAGAACTTGCCTATATTGATTATAAGAAAAAAGAGATGGGTATAAAAGAAGTTTTCATGCCCACGGGTGATGAAACTGCTGATATGTTGCACATCAGAGAATATTACAAAAATGTAACTCCACGGTTTCCGGAGAAATTTCATAAAAATTTCTAACTTTACTTTGATAGTGGATAGTGGTTAGTGGTTGTTTAAAGACTAATGTGGTTTAAGAGTTTAAAAATTTAAGAGAGTGGAAAGACATTAGACCTATTTTTTTAACTCCTAAATAAACATATAACAATAAAATAAGCTTTCATTTTATTCATGAAGATTGATTACCGGAAAATAGGTCTCAGCAAGCTGGATATTTACATCATCAGGAAGTTTCTTGGTACGTTTTTCTTTTCTATCATTCTGATTTTAAGTATCGCTGTCATTTTCGACCTGACTGAAAAATTAGACAATTTCTTCGATAACAATGCACCATTAGAAGCCATCATATTTGACTATTACCTGAACTTTATCCCGTTCTACATGAACATGTTTACCCCCTTGTTCACTTTTATCTCGGTAATATTCTTCACCTCGAAACTTGCATCCAACACGGAAATCATTGCCATGCTTGCCAGCGGTATCAGTTTCAGGCGCATCATGAAACCCTATTTCATTTCTGCCACCATCATCAGCATTATGTCGTTTATACTGGGAGGTTATATCATTCCGCCTTCCAATGAAAAATTGCTTGAGTTTGAAGATGCTTACATCAAAAAATTCAAAACCAATTACGCCCGTAATATTCAGATGGAAGTTGAACCCGGTGTGATTCTATACATCGAAAGATTTGAAATTGCACAAAATAAGGGTTATCGTTTTTCTCTGGAGAAATTCGATGATAAGATCCTTACTTCCCGCTTAACAGCTGAATCCATTACCTGGGACTCACTGTACCAATGGAAAATTACCGATTATCTGTTGCGAAACTTTGACGGCATGCGTGAAAGCATTGTTAAAGGCACTACATTAGACACAACAATTATGGTTCAGCCCCGTGAGTTTTTCATAACAGCTAAGGAAAGCGCTCAATTGAATAACACCCAGCTAAAACAACATCTCGACAGGCTGAAAAACAGAGGAATAGGAAGCACACAGGCATTTGAAGATGAATATTACAAACGATTCTCCATGCCGTTGGCAGCATTCATCATGACATTGATGGGCGTTTCACTGGCGTCCAGAAAAGTAAGAGGAGGTATCGGACTTCATTTGGGTATCGGACTGGCATTGAGTTCAATATACATTTTGTTTTCTACTTTATCAACCTCATTTTCAGTAAGTGGCGCCATGTCACCATTTCTGGCTGTGTGGTTGCCTAATTTTCTGTTCCTGGGGATAGGGGTCTATCTTTATCATACGGCTCCTAAATAGTTGATTTACCTTAAATTGACACAACTATGCACAAAATTCTGGTTATAAACCCGGGCTCGACTTCAACCAAAGTTGCGGTTTACGAAGACGATATGCCTTTGATTTCCTATGCAATTAAACACCCGGCTAAATTATTGCATGCTTATAAACATGTGATTGAGCAGTATGAGTTCAGGTTAGAGCACATACTCAACTATCTTGCGGAAGAAAAAGTTGACCTGAATAGTATTCATGCAGTTGTTGGACGGGGTGGCTTCCTTCGTCCCTTGCCTTCAGGTATTTATGCGGTCAACGAAACCATGTTAAACGACCTGCGACAGTGTCTGAACGGCGAACATGCCAGCAACCTGGGCGCAGTGTTGGCAAATGAGTTTGCATCCAGGATTTGTGATTGCCGGGCATATATTGCCGATCCGGTTGTCGTGGATGAATTGCAGGAAGTTGCCCGCATCAGTGGACTGCCTCAATTCCCAAGAAGATCCGCTTTCCATGCTTTGAACCATAAAGCCATTGGCAGAAAATACGCTGTAGATTGTGGTACCAAATACGACAAACTCAACCTCGTAATTGCCCATTTAGGGGGTGGCATCTCTGTAGCTGCGCATAAACAGGGCCGAGTCATAGACACCAACCAGGCGCTTGATGGTTTCGGACCCTTTTCGGCTGAACGGGCAGGTACCATGGATGCCGGGGCTTTAATCCGGGTTATCTTTGCCGGCATATATGAACAGGAAGAAATTCAGCATTTGCTTGTGGGCAAAGGAGGATTAGTCGCTCACCTTGGCACAAACGATCTCAATGCCGCTTATAAACTGGCACAAAATGGAGATTTACACGCCCGGCTGATTTTGGAAGCCATGTCCTATGGCGTTGCCAAAGAAATTGGTTCCATGCTCGCCGTTCTCGAAGGTAAAGCCGATGCCGTTATCCTTACCGGCGGGATGGCTCACAACGAATTAATTGTAAACTACATAATCAGGATGATACAACCCATGTGCAAGGTAGTTGTCTATCCCGGAGAAGATGAAATGCAGGCACTGGCGGAAGCCGGACTTCGTGTATTAAGGGGAGAAGAAACTGTCAGACAGTATTAGGAAAAATATCAACCCGAAGACATTAAATTTTAAATTAGTTGTTCTTCAGGTTGATAATAAATAAACAAACAGAAAATTATCATGAAAACTAAAAAAAAAATGATTTAATCCACTAAATCAAGATTAACAAAAATTCCTTACGATAGTTAATTATTTTCTCCCAAATTTGAAACCTATACCACGAATACCAATTTGAAGCACAAGATTCACATTATCAAGTTTATTCGCTGAAAATTCCGGAATATTATTGTGCGCATAATTTACACCTAACCCTAAATAAAATGTTTTGTAGAAATTCAACCGATACGACAGATCAACATGTGAATTCTTAAAATCCTCAAACGAAGTAAATGAGTTTACCAAAGAGAAATTAAAGGATGAAGACAAAAACTCATGTCTTGGTTTCAGAAGATAATCCACACCTATTAGCAAACCTGAATGTATAACTGATTGATTAACATTTAATGTCTTCTTTGAATATGCACTTGTATTGTAACCCAAATTTAAAGCCACTGCAGAATTAAAAGCATAAGAAACATACAGGTCATTAGAATATCCTGAATTTAAAATATTATTAGTAAAACTATTCATCGAAGCTGCATTAAAACCAAGACTAATACGGGACTTTTGGTTAGCGTCCTGCGAATAAAGACTCATTGACATAGTCACAATTAATGTAATTACAATGTTTACAATCACTTTTGTTTTAAACTTTTGATTCTTCATTTTTCGTTATTTATGTTGTTATTTATATTACTCCCTGCATCTTTAGCAGATGCAGGGAAAGTTTACTTATTGAAATGCTATAATTGTTGCTAAAACAGAAACTGCTGCTGCACCACCTGCCGCCCCTACAGGACCTGGAGGTAAATATATCGGAACATTCATAATTGTTATTGTTGCACCGGAAAACCAAGCAATGGAACCACCAACTGCATCCGCAGCTCCAATGAAAACCCATTTCAACCAGCGTGGCCAATTTAATGCGCTGCTAACTAAAGATCTGGAGTTTACTGCCTGATTATTACCGCTTGGCAACACGCTCTCCCAAATCTTCAAAGAGCCTTTTAACACTTCTGTTGCATTCATCACCAATTGAATATCCTCATTCGAGGCGTTTACATCTGCTAAAATTGCACTCTGAACTGCTGTAATCTCCGAAACAATGTGCTCGTAAGATTTGGATTCTGAATGCTGCAATAATTGGTCAACACGTTCAAGATACTCTTTTGATAAGACAGAATTAGCGTAATCGCTCAGGCTGACAAATTCACTGTCCAGATTAATAACCGGAGTACTACCGGTAATACTACTTCTAACCTTGTTCAGTTCCATATTATCAGGATCATCTGTATTTAACATAACCGGCGTTACACCTGTTACCTCTTCAATTACATCAAGCATTTCGTTGAGATTCAGTTTGGCTTCCTGGTTGCTTGTACTTTTAGCTTTCTGATACCTTTTGCATTTCTCCAGCTTGAGCATCTCGATCACCAAAGAATCATGCTTGTTTGACAATTCTTTTGCCTTTGATTTAATACTTTCAATCACAGCGTAATCCTCTGATCTGGCAATTTCATTCCGCTCACACGAAATAAGAGTAATTACCGAAAGAACAAATAGATAAGATATTTTTTTCATGTTGAATTTCAGTTTAAAATAATATAAATTCAGCAACTATTTCCTTGTAATAAGGTTTTCGACAGATTATGCCTGCTCTGCCGTATTATATTCGCTACTATACATACTTCGCAAACTAAATAAGCTCGTTCTCAAACTAACTGGTATCCATTGTTACTCCTCCTTTCTGGTTTTGGTCGATAAAATTTCCTGACAAAAATAGTCTATAAACTATTTGATGAGTAAGCAAAAAGTAAAAACATCAGAAACTTTATACCTATTGAGTAGTTTATCGTTATTAATCTGCCAAAAACAGATGCGAGATAAAAAACATAAAAAAAATGACGGAGAAAATCTGATATTTTCTCCGTCATTAAAACCTCAGGAATTTGGCAAATTACAAGATTTCAATCATTCTGCTTGGTTTAGCTTTTGCTTCTTCCTTCTTGGGAATGGTTACCGTTAAAATGCCGTTGTCATATTTAGCCACAACTTTCTCACCATCGGCGATATTGGGCAATGTAAATGAACGACTGAAAGATTGATAGCTAAATTCTCTGCATGTGTAGCACTCACCCTCTTTCACTTCATTCTCCACTTGCTTTTCTGAAGAGATTGTTAACAGATCATTGTTCAGCTCAATTTTAAAGTCTTCTTTGTTGAGACCAGGTGCAGCTACTTCTACTTCAAAATTTTCTTTTCCATCTTTAATATTAACTGATGGTAAAGTTGTATTGGTAGTAGAAAAATTTCGGTTCGACCAGTCAAATAAATCATTTTCCATGAAACGGTCGAACAAAGATGGATAATTCCTTCTGAATCTTACGAGTGACATAATTAATTCCTCCATTTATTAATTAAACATGTTTGTTGACAACCGGTAAATTACAAATAAAATGCCGTTGCAAAAACAACGGCATTATACACTATTAACCTCTGACAGTCTGACATTTAGGCACAAAAATACAAGATATATGGTGTCAATTTGTCAAAACACTGTAACAATGTCAGAAACAGATAGCAGTTTATAATTTTTCAACTTCTGTTAGAATTTATACATAAACCCAACACCCAAGATCTCTTTAAACTGTACAAGAGATTTATCTGTTCCATCATTGAGGATTTGTCCATCATTATTGGTATCAAACAAAATATCGGCATCATAGATTAAATGTGTATTCAGGTTGACTGAAATGTATTTATTAACTTTAAAAACAAACAAAGTTTCCCAGCTTACGTCAATATTTTGTGGCTCTTTCAGATAATTAGAAAATAAATCGACCTTGGTCGTCAATGAAAGATTCTTAAGCGCTTCACTCTTAAAATCATTTTTTGAGAAAGCCGCCCGCATGTATCCACCAAATTCACCTTTGAACTTCTCGCCCGGTGTGACTCCGAATGCACCTACACTATTCAAATCCGGATCATTCACAATGGTAACTTTTCCGGTCAATGGTGCAAGAAATGCTGTAAAATAACTATTCGGCTTATAATCCAACCCAATTGCTGTCAACACATAAGCTGGAGCAAACAAATTTGATATTTTGGTTGTATCTTTCTTTCCTTCTGTCATCTGCGTTTTAAAGTTGAATAAAGCTGCATAATAAAGTGATTTACTTGCCTGTTGTCCGTATTTCGATAGAAAATCGAAACGGTCATCCGTTTTGATAAAATCAGCATTAACACCTTGTTGTAAAACACCATAACCAATATCCAGCGAGTTATCCCATGACATCTTACCTTTTTTGTAGTTGGCAAACAAACTGGTCAAACCGTTAATACCAAATGAGTTTTGTCCCCCCGCAGCCCAGTTTGTTAGTGATGCCTGACTCATATTGACGCCAACGACAGCGCCTTTTTTCCACCCACTCAAGGTATCTGCATCCTGCTTCCGCAGTTTTGCTTCACCCTCAGTAACCTGTCCAATCGTATAACAAGATATACCGATGAAAATCAATAAAATTGAAAATGTTCTCATACCTTTAAATTTTAAGTTAATACTCTTTTAGCTTATTGCCTATTGTACCAGTTACTATAATTGAAAAATTAAAATGTAAAAATCTGTTCAAAAATAAAAATATATTTTAAATAAAAAAAATAAGGGAGACATTATTCCCCCCTATTTCCGTATTTGCAGTAATCCCTACTAAAAATTACTTTGGAATTGAATTTCTGGAAATTATATCCTGAATTAATTTTTCCCATTTTTCAAGTTGCTTCAAATCCAGATTCAAATGAGAATATTCTTCGACATGATAAAACAACCAGGTAACTGTTGGTTTATCTTTTTCTTTCATATTAAATTTCAGTCCGAGTTTTTCGTATGGATTAAAATTCTCATTATTACTCTTCATTTGTTTCATCTGCATCAACAGCTTACAACGGCTTACATCACTGAGCAATAAGCTATCAGAGATATCCTGATCTTTTTGAGGTTTGTAGAAATATAATATGCCTTTTAATTGGTCAAGTCCAATCATGACATCAGCAATCATTTCCTTTTGATCAATTTTTGATTTATATTTCTCCGCCAGTTTGTTTAGAGCCAGCAACATTTTCTTCTCTCTTTTCTTTGTGTTCATTGCAGGTAAAATAAAAATCATTAAAAAAAAACCTACAACAATTAATCCTATAATTATTGAAACAGCATCCATATCTTTTAGTTGTTAAATTATAAATAAATAAGAAACAGATCACATAACAATACATGACCTCGTGCGGGAAGAAGTGCTTCCCGTAAAAAATAAATTTGAACTAAAAGAAGAATGTCACCAGAAGTAGTGATAAGGAAAGATCCCATCTGCTTTACGGTATCTGATGCAGATGTTGACTAATAATTGTTTTCTTTGCAGTAAGCTGAGAACTGATTGTAGTTTCAGGTGCCTGATTGCATGAACATAAGCACTGAATGGCTTAAACTGCGATGGTGTATCGTGCTGTTCACCGGCAATAACATGGTTCTCAGATCTGTTTATGTGGTGGTAAAACTCAGGTACAAATTCAGAAATAACTCCCTGCTTATCCAATGCATCATATTGTCTGCCAAATGCTGAATCGGAAGCAATGAAAATGGCCATGCCTACTGTCAGACAGTAAACCATGGCCATTATATTGAGTATAAATATTCTGACCGTTTGTTTCACGCGGCAAAGTTAATTAAAATTTCTATTGTAACCTATTTCCGGAGTTCAACTGCTTGTACCAAACATTCATACTTTCGATTTTTCCTGCTATCTGCGTATTTCTCGTCAATGTGCCTGAGAACCTATATCCGGCATTCATAAACGTTTTATTCATGGAAAGTTCATGTAATCTGGCAATTGTAAAAAGTGTCACATACCCGAGTCTCCGTAAATCATTTTCCATAAAATCAAGCAATATAAGCGCCAATCTTTTGCCTCTGTAAGTTGGCAAAACTGCAAAGTCAGTCATTTCGGAGCTTTGATGTTTTTCATCACACTCAGCAGAACTAACTGCAATCAGTTCATTCTTTTCAAAGATGCCGTAATATCGGGTTCCTTCCTGCATTGTCTGAGTAAGAAACCCGGGATCAAATACGGGAAATGGATAAGTTTCAAAGACGGATCTAAAAACAGTTGCAATTGCATCAGCATTGTTTTCACTCAAGAGTTTAACATTGAATGATGTTTTTGTTTGCTTCAACATACTACGCTTTGTACCATCCAGCAACATATTTTCAAACAAGCTAAGTGCTTTTTTTTCCGGCAAACGCCTTTCTTCATCGAAATATTTTGCCATAAAGAAAGCATCATCCTGTCCATTGAAATATCCTGGAACCAATGCTTCCATATGATAACCAGACCGATAAAATTCAGGAGTATATATTGATTTTACTTTTACAAATATTTTTGTAAAACCGTATGTTTCACTCAAATCATCCAAATATCCTGTTATGACAGGTAAATCATCCTGATGTAAAGACATCAGATAAACTCTTTTACCAGCTGAGTCAGTGGATAACCTTGATTTTATTTTTTCTGTTTCAATCATCATCACACCTCACCCGGTTCGTTCAACTCCTGCCTCCGTTCATAACGTTCGTTATTCTGTGGAACTAAGGAAATGGTATCATCATAATCAGCCAATAATTTCTCAATACCGACTGCGTCCATTTCCTCTCCCTCATTCAGCTCAAGTTCCAGATTGCAGTTTTTACAATCTCTGGCACACAAAGTTTGCTCATATTTATCCGGTTCCTGGTAAGACGTAATAACTCCTTCGTAATTACGTAGAATTACTTTATTAGTACTCCAGGAAATGATATAATTAGGCATGACCGGGATTTTTCCTCCACCGCCCGGTGCATCAATCACATAAGTTGGGACAGCAAAACCACTGGTATGCCCGATTAAACTTTCCATGATTTCGATTCCTTTGCCAACAGGAGTTCTGAAATGAGACAACCCTTCTGATAAATCGCATTGATACAAATAATACGGTCGAACTCTATTCATCACCAGTTTATGAACCAGCTCCTTCATTACCCGGGGGCAATCATTTACATCAGCAAGCAAAACAGACTGATTACCCAGCGGAATACCGGCATCAGCAAGTTTTGCAAGTGCCTCTTTTGCAGAAGCGGTGACTTCTCTTGGGTGGTTGAAGTGGGTGTTGATCCACACAGGATGATGCTTTTTCAACATATTGACCAAACCGTCTGTAATGCGGTATGGTAAAACAACCGGCGTTCTGGTGCCAATTCTAATAACCTGCACATGAGGAATAGAACGTAACTCTGTCAAGATCCAGTCAAGATAGTCATCTGACAACAAAAAAGGATCGCCACCTGACAACAACACATCTCTCACCTGTGGGGTATTCCGAATATATTCAATACCTTGCCTAATTTGGTTTTTATCCGGTATAGAGTCAATATCTCCAACCTTTCTTTTCCGTGTACAGTGGCGACAATACATGGCACAGACATTACTAACCAAAAACAACACCCTGTCGGGATAGCGGTGTGTAATGCCCGGAACCGGACTATCGTGATCTTCCGACAATGGGTCTCCCATTTCACTCGACGACACAATTAATTCCCTGTTATCCAGAAATGATTGTTTGTATACCGGATCATTTTTGTAATTATCTTTTTTTATTAAGGATAAATAATAAGGCGTAATGGAAAGAGGAAATTTTCCTTGTGTAATTTTTAATGATTCTTTTTCTTCTTCAGAAAACTTTATCCCGGTCAGATGTTCAAATGCTTCTATGCTCCTGACAGCATTTCTAACCTGCCATTTCCAGTCCTTCCATTTACTGATGTCTGACTCAACTTCTATTTTCTTTAAAATCTTCTCCTGATGTTTCGTATATATTTGCTCCATTAATTACTTGATTTTTTCCTCGTTTTTACAGTATTTCCCTTTTCAACAGGGATTTCGGTTTCATTTGGCTTAGCATAATGTATTACCCTTTGCGGAAATGGAATCTCAATGCCTTCATTATCAAATGCAATTTTGAGACGCTTACGAAATTCGCCGGCAACCTCCCATTGTTTGAGCACTTTGGTATCACCAAGCATTTTAATTTCAATTGCTGAATCAGCAAAATTATCGACTCTGACAAATTGAATGGGTTTCAATATTGAATCTTTAAACAGCGGATCATTTGCCAATTCGTCTCCTACTTTATTTACAACCTTTATGACATGTTCCAGGTTTGAATTATAGGATATACCCAAATTTATATTTACTCTTGCAAAATCTTTGGTAAGATTGGAAACCACTTTAATCTCACCATGAGGAATGTGATGTACAGTTCCATTTAAATCACGTAAGGTCGTTTTTCTTAGTGTAATATTTTCTACCAAGCCACCAATTTCATTTACATTAATTACATCACCAATCCTGTACTGATTTTCCATGATGATAAACAAGCCTGTTATAATATCTCTTATAAGATACTGTCCCCCAAAACCAAAAGCCAGTCCGACTATCCCGGCCGCAGCAATCATCGGACCTATTTCTATACCGAGTTCTTCCAAAATCATCATACCTGCAATGAGTATGATAACAGTTTGGAGGGTTACGGTAAATAAACTAATCAGGGTGTTTTCACGTTTCTCTTCCGCTTCTTTCGACTGGTAGTCTTCACTCCTGACGGCTATTCTTACTGCACGGACAATGACACCGTGAATAATCCTCTTTAACACATAAGCTATAACTGCAATTAATACAATCTTAACTCCATGGGACAATAACCAGGGAACAATGGCTTCAGACCAGCTTAAAAGTTTCTCTTTCATAATAATCTTATTGGAATATTTATTAATAATATTTTGAATATATATACTTTTATTGTCCGATATTTATTCACTACACTGCCAAATATAAGAATCAATATTCAACACGACAAATGATCAACTCCAATATTCCCGTTAAAAACCATCATTTTCTCAAATCAACACAGACCAGCGACAACCTACATAAACGCCTGTCATACTGGATTATATATAATTAAGAGATTAAACGGAGTCAGAATACAGATAGCCAGAAACAACAAATGTGAATAATATGGTTTTTTAACATACTTACTACAAATGTTAATTCAGCGAACTAATAATCATGAAATTATAGGAGCTAGAGAGTTTTGTGTTTAATTTCATGGATTAATGGGGCACCCTTTTCAAAATCAATCAGATTTTGCATGGTAGTGGACGCAATTTTCCCCAAAGCTTCTTTGGTAAAAAAAGCCTGATGTGCAGTAATCAACACATTAGGAAAAGTCATGAGTCTGGATATTTGGTCATCCTGAATGATACTTTCAGATAAATCGTTGAAGAACAACTTTTCTTCTTCTTCATATACGTCGATGCCCAGATAACCTAATTTCCCTTTTTTCAAAGCAGAGATTGCATCTTTCGTTTCTATAAGGGCTCCCCTGCTCGTATTGATCACCATGACCCCATCTTTCATTTGAGATAAGGCTTTCTGATTGATCAAATGATTAGTTTCGGGAGTTAACGGGCAGTGTAATGAAATTATATCAGCTACCTTTAACACCTCTTCAAAAGTATGGTAAACAACTCCAAGTTGCTTTAATTCTGCTGACTCATACAAATCACTGGCATACACTTTACACCCAAAACCCAGCATAATTTTACAAAAAGCGACACCAATTTGTCCGGTACCAATCACGCCGACTGATTTTCCATATAAATCAAAACCGACCAACCGTTCCAATGAAAAATTATTTTCTCTTACCCTGTTATAAGCTTTGTGAGTTTTTCTGTTTAATGTGAGAATCAGAGCAACAGCATGTTCAGCAACGGCCTGAGGTGAATAAGCCGGCACCCGTACAACCTTGATATTTTGTTCATTGGCAGCCTCTAAATCAACATTATTAAAACCGGCACAACGCAATGCAATTATTTTCACCCCGTGTTCAGCAAGTCCGTTTATTGTTTCTCTATCAATTTTGTCGTTGACAAACACACATACAGCTTCGTAACCTTGTGTCAGGTTTACGGTATTACTGTTTAGTGGTGCTTCAAAATACACCAACCGATGTCCGCTCGTCTGATTATACTTATTCAGATATTCACGGTCATAAGATTTTGTGTTGAATACTGCTACTTTCATTCTGAAATTAGTTTTTTACAGAAGATACATTGATTGTAAATTACAATTAATTATCTACTAAACAAAATACCGAGCTGTAAAGTTGGATTATAGAAAGACTTATTTTGAAATTCACTCATCAAACAAAGGGTTTGAGCTGTAAGGTAGATTCTTTTTGTGATGGCATAATCAACACTCAGAATGGGTGAATAGACTATCGTTGAGGCCTTATATAAATTGGCATCGGACAGGTAATTTCCAGTTTGATTCTCAATGTGCAAATTGCGGAATGCACCCATACCGGCAAATGCAGAAACTGTAAAACGGAAATTATTCGATTTTTGACTGAAACCCACAAATGGGCCACCATATCCCAGATTCAAATAGGAGTTACCGGAACCTGTTGTTTTATAATGTGTTTTCTGACTCCCCCCATAAATACCGGCTGTAAAACAGCGACCGAAATACATTCGCAGAATGCCACCGATGGATGAACTCATATCCCGGATATCCTGATGTTCATTACCTGTGATGGTGTAACCGGGTTGCAATATCAACATACCGCCACTGTACAGACTTTTTGGTGTATCACCCTGCGTAAATGCTGTTAAACTAAACAACAGGGAAATTACAAAAACAAAACTCTTTCTCATTAACCTACAAACTTTTACTTTTTAATTTCACAATCCTTTGATCAGATTGATAAAAGATGATTCATTACCTTGTTTTATTTTTAAGACATATAATCCATGCTGAAGAAATGACACATTCATTTCATAAACTGTTGCAGTGCTATTCCCGGATTCGTGATAAAGCATTTTACCCGCGATATCGTAAACCGTCAATTCAAGAAGTGAGTTATGCAGAGGAAGACCTTTAATGCGGATATAATCAGCGGCAGGATTAGGATAAAGTTGAACTGAACCGGCAATATCAAGATTTTCTAATGCTGAATACCTGTTCAGTAAATTACTGATTGAGAACAAAGCAGGGACATTCTCATACGCCGGCTTTCCACTTCCGAAAACAGAAATCTTAAACATATCCATTTCCGGTGCATATTGCATCAATTGGATATTGTGAGCGAGATGAGAATAATCGCGCATCATTTCCCAACTACGTGTTGTACTCATATTTGTCCCGTCTTCTATTCTTTCAACAACTGCATTGTATCTAGCACAGTAGTTCTTTGAATTATTTCGTGCAATCTGGTAATTTGCAGTATATAAATTATCGCTCGGAATTTTATCTTCATATTCTTTTGCTCTGAATGTCAAATAAGGAGCAGTTGGCGCAATTTCAGCAATCATGGCGACATCCTGAGGCAGGTTGCCTGTAGAGCGTGCAATCGCACTGATGAGGTAACCGTTCGCATATCCATTTGTATTTACATTCAGAGCAGTCTTCACATCATCTACATTATTTTTTCCATCGTTATTAAAGTCACGTCTCTCCAATGCTTTTCTCAATGCAAACCAAATGGGTTCATACTTCATTCCATAACGTGCATTTCCGGAGAAATCATCCATCATGTTCTGGAATACTCCAATATTATTATTAAAGCCTGATAACACAGAAAACATGCCGGCAAATCCCACATTCACCCAGGGTTGTTCTGCATCTGAAGAAGGGAAGTTGACCCATATTACCTGATTGTTGCAGAGAGGAGGAACAGTAGCCCAGTCAAGATGCCTCGTTATCACTGGCGTAGCATTCAAATCGCTTCCCGCGGTAGCTGCACCCCAACTCAGCAAGGCAGAGCAGGAAACCGGGGATGGGATCGTTAGCAACTTGTAGATATCCAGCATGGAGTTACATACCAGCATATCAATATAATCCATATTTTCAATATTGTTGTTTGCTTGGTTCATGCCACTTATAATTGCTTTTGCTTCCTCCACATAAACCGAGTCAAATTTCAAATGTAAGTCACTCTGAACTATATTTCTAGCATAGGTATAATATCCTCCAAATTGAGGTAACACATAATCCTTAAACACAACTGATATTTTATCCCCTATTAGATTCCCATACGCGAAGCCACGTTCGTCGTTTGTTCCCCAGGTTTTAACCACAGTGAGATTCCCTACCACACCAGCAATAACTCCGTTAACCTGAGATTTCACACTGATAGCTGACACAATGGTCAGCAAAAGAATTAAGTTGAGTTTTTTCATGTGTATTATAATTGTTATTGCACAATAGTATAGAAAAGTCATAACCTAAGCTTATCTTTCTCTATTGAGACCCCATCAGGTTATTACTTAGATTGAGAAAGAACTTTTCCCTTTTCACCCAGGTAAAAGGCAATCAGGACTAAATTCTCCTTTTCATTGTTTTTTCCATTGTGCCAGGTATTAAACACCTCAGCAAAGGAGCTTCCCTGCTTAAACTGAACGGATTTACCGTTGTCCAGCTCAACAGTCAGTTCACCTTCCATCACATAGGCAAAAACAGGTATATCATGTTTATGCCACCCGGTCTCACTTCCGGGAGGAAAAGTTATTTTGGCTATAGTCACCTCTGCATCTGAGACTTTGGGGTACATAATTTTTTGTCCGATTGAGGTGGTATCAGACTTTAAAATTTTTTCAACAAGAATACTATTATTATATTGAGATTGTGCAGAAATTGCCACAAAAAACACAGAACAAAACAGGAGTATTCGTTTCATAAAAAATAATTTAAAATTTACGCTTTATTGATTTTTTTAAGACACAGTACACATATTGATGTCTTTTTGAACGATTATTTGCCAAAAGTACAAAAAAAACTGAAATATGTTCCCTGTTCAAATTTTACAGATTATTAAAAAGCATTAACTTTGCAAACAATTTTGAAAAATATCTAATCCATAATCAAATGAAATTGATTGCCTACACCGGCTCGTCGGATACAATCTGGAGTATAACTGAAAATGCTAAATTAACCAGGCAGATTATCACGCCCGGAATCAATCCTTTTTATCAATCAACCGGTGAAATACAGGAATTAATGCTCTCTTCATTACTTCCTTACCTTGAATGTTTATCTATAAAAGAACTGTTTTTTTATGGTGCCGGATGTTCATTTCCGGAAAAAATAGCAACCGTTGAAGATGCCCTGAAATACTACTTCCCGGATGCAACCATTCAAATAGAAAGTGATTTGCTGGGTGCTGCCCGTGGTCTCTTTCAACATGAGCAAGGTATTGCCTGTATACTTGGAACCGGCTCTAACTCCTGTCATTACGATGGCAACCGGGTTGTAAGTAACATATCTCCATTAGGTTTTATTTTAGGCGATGAAGGCAGCGGTGCCTTTCTTGGAAAACAATTGCTTGCAGATTGTATGAAAAAACAACTACCTGAATGGATCTGTGAAAAATTGTATGATGAATTTGATTTGACACAGGAGCAAATAATGGACAAGGTATATACCCACCCTTTCCCCAGTAAGTTTCTGGCGACATTCACCTCTTTCATTGCAGAACATATTGAGGAGGCTACTATTTTCAATTTAGTATACGACAGTTTTGATGCTTTTTTCACCCGTAATGTGATGCATTATGATTTGACCGACATGCCAGTAGGGTTTGTCGGATCTGTCGCATTTATATTGAAAGATCCGCTGGAAATTGCAGCTTCAGAAAGAAATATTGTCATCAGTCAGGTTTTGGACAATCCGGTAACAGGACTAATTCAATTTCATAGCTGATTCTGAGATGCTGTGAAGTTTGTAAAGTTCCGCAACTATTCTCCTTTTATCCATTTAAATGCTTTTCCCAGCGAAGCAATAATGTCGCCTGCCATCAGTGATTCTTCGGATTCGCTTTCCAGCGCCAGATCTGCCGCCAATCCATGCAGATAAACTCCCAGTTTTGCAGCATGTTCGGCATTATAACCCTGCGCCAATAGCGCGCCCAGCATACCGGTCAGCACATCTCCCGAACCGGCAGTTGCCATGCCCGGATTACCGGTGCTATTAAAATAAACCTTGCCATCGGGCAATACTATTCTGGTAAAAGCACCCTTTAATACGATTATCAACTGATGTTTGGCTGCCATTTCGCGGGCTTTCATCAGACAATCAAACGAATTCCCTTTAGAGCCACAGGCAAGCCGTTCAAATTCCTTCGGGTGAGGAGTTAAGATACTTCCGGCAGGGATAGCGTCCAACAGATTCTTCTGAGCTGCAATAATATTGAGTGCATCTGCATCAAGTACACAGGGAATCCGCAAAACAGGCAACAAGTCCTGTAACATCTTCACGGTCAGACTTTGAATCCCGATACCGGGTCCGATTGCCAAAGCATCGTATTTATCAGGATGGTAAAACTGTGAAATACAATCAGGATCACGATCAGCCTCATAAATCACTTCTGGTGTTTTTGTCTGTAAAATACAACGGTTACCTTCCGGACCATGCACGGTAAGTAAACCCACACCTGATCTGAGCGCTGCTTTTGCTGCCAGAATACTGGCACCAGCCATGCCCTTACTTCCGGCTAACAGTACCAAATGTCCGTACGAGCCTTTGTGTGTAAATCTTTTTCGTTTTCTAATGATCCTGGCCATATCTTCATGAGTAAGATAATGGTAATCAGCCGGCATTTCGTCGATACTGGGTTGATGTAATCCAATATCCAGTTCGACCCACTCTCCTAAAAACCTTTCGTTCTCACAAAAGAAGAAGGCTATTTTGGGAAACTCAAAAGTAAAGGTGTGTGTTGCCTTTACTGTTGGTTCATGCATCTGGTGACAGCTATCCGCATTCAAGCCCGAAGGCACGTCGATCGCAACAACCGCATTGCCTGTTTCATTGATAAAATCAACTATCTCGGCAAAGAATCCAGACAGAGGCCGGCTCAAACCTGAACCAAAGAGACCGTCTATTATTATGTCGTCCTTTTCAATTACAGGGGCGATAAATTTATTGAAGTGCTCCGTCAATATTTCCGGATATTTTTCCCGGAGCCTGTTTTTGTTGATTTCACAATCATCTGAGAGCCTGCCTGCAGCATATAAATGCACCTGAACATTATAATGTAAATCTTTCAGTTTTCGGGCCAGAGCCAGCGCATCGCCACCATTATTACCCGGGCCGGCAAAAACACAAAATTGCATTTCGGTATCAGAATAAAATGTAAATAACGCGTCCAGTAACGCATCTGCTGCTCGTTCCATCAGGTCAATCGAAGCAATCGGTTCACGCTCGATGGTATATTGATCGAGTTGACGGATTTGGGATGTGGTGAATATTTTCATACTTTTTGTTTTTTCATGTCACCGGACGCCAGGCGCCTGTCTACGGTCTACGGTCTACAGTCTGATGTCTGGAGACTGGAGACTGGAGACTGGAGTCTGGTGACTTATATCAATACCTCTGCGGCATAAGCTGGTAATTCAACAATTAATTTATTTCCTGACAATTTGAAGTTTGAATTGAAAACGGCTTTATATGCTGTTTTATCAAAATAATCTGGTAGTACTACCTCTATTTTTTTACTTTCTGCACTGTTATTAATCAGCACAATGGCTTCATCAGCAAAGTATTTCCTGGCATATACCCACGTATCCGGTGTATTATTCAGGTTAATTAAGCTTCCATACATAAACACCGGATTGTTGGCTCTCAGGTGTGACAAAATCGATACTTTATTCCATAAGGCTTCCTCCCGGTTATTCCAACCTTCAAAACGCATCATACGTCTGCTATCAGGATCGTTCCCACCTGTCATTCCAATCTCATCTCCGTAATATAAAACGGGTACGCCCGGAATCGTGAGGTTGAAGGTATGAAACAACGCAAATTTATCATAAGCAGTCGAATCAGTAATCCCGATATCTCTACTCCATCCCGCTGCCTTTGCATCTTCTCCATATTTTATATCGCCGGAAGCATAGCCCATAAACCTTGCCTTGTCGTGATTCCCTGAAATATAACCCATCAGGTTGTGGTGACCGTAAGTCTGCAAACTCGACTGCAACACTTCCCATACGCGGGTTAAGTCACCGCCAACCCCGGCAAAAGTCGTATTGGCGATGTCGTACACGTTGAAATCAAACTGTCCGTCGAGCATACCTGAAGTCAGGTAACTCGCGATTAAGCGGGGACTGCCATAAGTTTCACCGATCTGATAAGGTTGTTTGCCCGGGAAATTCTGTTTGATTTTCAAGGTAAGCATCCTCCAGAAAGTCTCATCGACATGTTTACAGGCATCGTGACGAAATCCATCGAGGTTAAATTCCCGCAACCAGTAAATAGCAGAATCAGTCATCATATCTACTACTTTTGGATTAGAGAAATCCAACGAAGGCATGAAAGTATCAAACCAGGTTGTCAGTCTTTGTTCATCCCATTTCTCTACATTCATGGTGCCATCAGGTAGATACAGGTTGGTTGCAAACTCAGGATGTTGTTGATAAAGTGGGTGAAGTTCATGCACGTGATTGGCCACATAATCGAGTAATACATTGATATTTTTATGGTGAGCATTTCGAACCAGTTTCTTTAACAAATCATTACTACCAAAGCGATAATCAACCTGAGAGGATGAAACCGGCCAATAGCCATGATAACCCGAAAACTTCGTATTCATCGGAGCATAAAATCCGTATGGTTCTTCGGGATTCTGATTCAGTGGTGATATCCAGAGGGTATTAACTCCCAGTTTACTGAAATATCCATCTTCAATTTTTTGCAGTAAACCATCCAAATCTCCACCCTGATAATCTGCTTTGGGATGTACATCCGGTCGATTCATCGGTTTATCATTATCCGGATTCCCGTTCATAAACCTGTCGACCAGCATGAAATACATGATTTGCGCATGTTTATCACGGCGACTCAGGTATCTTGCATCCTGCAATACATTTCCGTTTTGCAAAGGAATGAGCAAATCATTGCTTACACCATAGCTGTTTACAGCCCATACACGAAAAAATGATCGTTGCATCTCATAAGCCTCTGCCGGCACATCAAAGGTGATTTCTTCTTCTCCATTTCTGATGAAATGATCCGGTAAGAGGTAGTTCTGCCAGTACACGTAAACCTTTTCTGCATTGTTAAAGACCTGCACCGTGATTTTTCTGTTATCCGGATTTTTTGCTAACAATACCGGCAAGAACTCCTGAACCCCTTCTATTTGCAAAACAGAGTTATACTTCCCGTATCCATTGTCAACCTTGACCGGATTATTGTCATCGTGGTTTTGTTCGCCATCCAGGTTCATCTGGTATAAATAGGTTCCCGGACTTAAATTCAATGTCACTTCATACAAACCAGCCTCATTCAACTGCAAATCAGGCGAATTGCCGGGTGTCCAGTCGTTCATCTGCCCGGCTATCTGTACCCTGTTGTACTTTTTTCCCTGCGGATGAAAAGTAAAAACATAGGGAGCCTTGTCCGATTTACGGCAGGGAACCGAAAACACCACCCCTTTCACCCAAATCTTTAAATCGACAAAATGCTCCATGGCAGGCAAAACATCTAATTGTACGATTTGCTTATCACCACTTAACTGAATTTTCAGAAACTCTGAAGTGGATGTAACCGAATCAACGGCACGAATATTCAGGATAAAATCCTGCAAATTAAACTGATTACTACCAACCTCCAGTGTCATCAGCGAGTTTAATTTTTGATTATCGACAGCAGCCGGGGGTGTATTCAAAGCTGGTTGGCAAGCAATGAACAAAAACGGAACTATCAGTAATAAATATATTTTATGCATGATTCAAAGAATTTACAATTTGACTATTTACAATTTACACGATTTACAATTCCAGTATAAGAACCGTTTTAGCAGAAACGCTGAGTGATTCTTTCAGACTTAAATTTTTGTTTGTTACGATATCTCTTGCTGAAACTTTTCCGGCTAACATTTCACTGTACCTTTCCAAACTCACGACACTTTCATTTTCATTGTTATTAGCGACTACCATAACAGTTTTATCATCATTATATCTGAAATATACATAAACTCCGTTTTCCGGAATAAAATGCTTCATTTGCCCCAGATGCAACACCGGATTATTTTTTCGGTAGTGTAATAATGTTTTCAGGTAGTTAAAAATTTCATTTTCTTCAGCAGTACGCCCTTCAGCTGAGAAAGCATCCCTTTCATCCTCTTTCCATCCACCGGGAATATTGAATCGATTACCTTCATAGGTGCCCGGCGTACCATCGAGCATGATTTCAGTTCCATAATAAATTTGCGGATAACCCCTCGTAGTCAGGAGCATAGCCAACGCCATCTTGTACTTCCGGACATCCCTCTCAACAGCCAATGAATATCGGTCGACATCATGATTATCCAAAAAATTCATCAGTAAACCGGGATTCGGATAAGCAAAATCAAGCGCGTAGTGCATGTATAATCGTGCCATGCCACTATTCCAACCTTCTTCCTCATTGAATGTTTGTCTGAATACCACCCCAAGCGGAAAGTCCATCACACTTTGCATTTGCGAGTCGAACCCATCCTTATTATTGTTACCCGACTGATAATAAGCAATTTCCTGAGCTGTATTCATCCAGCACTCTCCCACTACGTTCATTTTGGGATATTCCCTTCTGATTTCCCGGATAAACCGGGCAGCAGTCCGGATATCATTATAAGGATAAGTATCAATACGCAAACCAGCCACATTTCCATATTCAATCCAGAAAACATAGACCTGACGCAGGTAATCGAACAATAATTTATTTTGCAGGTTGAAATCCGGCATATTCGGGGCAAACCAGCCATGTGTCAGCCTGTGTAAATCCGATTCAGCCGCATGCGGGTCTGTCCACGCCATCATGCGGTAGTTTGAAGAAGTAAATGTATCCCACCTATTGAACCAGTCCTTTGCCGGTAAATCCTTCAGCCACCAATGTGCAGCACTGCAATGGTTTGGCACAACATCCAAAATCATTTTTATGCCATGACTTTTAGCTTCTGTTGAAAGTCGCAGGTAATCCTCATTTGTCCCCAGGCGTGGGTCAACCTTATAATAATCAGAACATCCATAATGATGATAAGAATACTGCACATCGTTGTTATCAAAGACAGGCGTAGTCCAAATGGTTGTAATACCCAAATCAGCCAGATAAGGAATTTTCGAAATGATACCCTCCAGATCACCTCCGTGCCGTTTTCCCGGATCCTTTCTATTCACGCCCTGATGATAACCCGGAACGGAATCATTATCCGGATTTCCGTTCACAAAGCGATCAGGCATAATCAGGTATACCGCATCAGCAGCGGTAAAGGTTTCCCGAAAGGCAGAGTTAGGTTCGCGGCGCTTTAGTTCATACTTATAATATTGTATATCATCGCCTTGTTTAATTTTCAACTGCATTTCTCCGGGTTTCGTTCGTTTACCAATCTGAAGGTATACAAACAGGTAATTCGGATTGTCAGTCAACTCCGTACGCAAAACCTTTACTCCCGGATATTTTACAGTAAGCTTTGCTGATGCAATTCCTTTACCATAAAGCATCAGTTGCAGTTCCTGCTGCTGCATGCCAGTCCACCAGAATAGCGGTTCTACCCTTTGCAACATATCATTCCCGTAGATATGAACAGACAGGAAGACAATGAAAAACAATGAAAAATATTTTTTTATCATATGGTTACAATTTTTCCGTTTTATCCTGCACAAACAGCACACTAAAAGCAGCAATCAGCAAGAACACACCCGACATAATCAATGCATAAATGGCATGTGAGTCGAACACCCTTTTGACAATCGGCCCGCCGAAAATGCCGTTAATAATTTGTGGAACCGTAATAAAGATATTGAATATCCCCATGTACACCCCCATTTTATGCGCAGGCAAAGCCGGTGCAAGAATAGCATACGGCATGGCCAGGATGCTTCCCCAGGCAATGCCCACCCCAACCATAGAAAACACCAACATTCCCGGACTCGAAATAAAATATATCGAAATCAGACCGGCACTACCGGCAGCCAACGAAAGACTGTGTGTCCATTTCCGGCCAATCTTATGGGCAATGGCAGGTAAAAACAAAGCATAAATCATGGCTACCCCATTATAAACGCCAAATATCACCCCTACCCAGTTGCCGGCGTTTTGGTAGGCAAGCGATTGTGTATCATTTACCGCCACACCATAAATATGTTGGGCAATGGCAGGGGTCGAAAAGACCCACATACCGAAAAGCGCTATCCAGGAGAAAAACTGCACGATGCTGAGTTGGCGCATGGTCCTAGGCATCCTGATGATATCCCTGAAAATATCGGAGAATTTTGCTTTCGATTCTACATGCTCAATTTCCTCTTTATTATATTTTACCAGTTCCTCCGGAGAATATTCTTTAGTAGTGACAACCGTCCATATGATTGATATCAGCAGAACAGCCGCCCCTATATAAAAAGAAAAAATCACATTATCCGGAATACCCCCATCAGTGGAAATCTTAGAAATACCCAACCATTCAGCCAGGATATAAGGCAACCAGGACCCCACAACAGCGCCCACCCCAATCAGGAAAGTCTGCACCGAAAAACCCAGCGTTGTCTGGTCAGCAGGCAGCATATCCCCAACCAACGCCCTGAAAGGTTCCATCGCTATATTGATAGACGCATCCATCATCATCAGAAAGCCCGCGCCAACAAACATGGGTGGCAGGTAATGCGCGAAAACACCTGCATTGGGCATCAATATCAGGGCAATGGAAGCAAGAATGGCACCTGCGAGAAAGAAAGGCCTTCTACGTCCGAGCCTCGTCCATGTTTTATCCGAATAGTGACCGATGATTGGTTGAATGATTAATCCCGTAAGCGGTGCAGCCAGCCAAAACCAGGAAAGATGTTCCATGTCAGCGCCAAAGGTCTGCAAAATACGACTGGCGTTGGAGTTCTGCAGTGCAAAACCGAACTGGATGCCGAGGAATCCCATCGACATGGAAAGAATTTGAAAAAATGACAATTTGGGTTTCATATATTAATTTTATTGTCCGTGATGTGCAATCCGTCATTGCGAGGAGCGTAGCGACGTGGCAATCTCCCATACAATTGCAATCCGTCATTGCGAGTCGGCTTTGTCGACGAAGCAACCCCTTCGAACTCGCATTTGGCTATTTATGTTATTCGTTATTCACTATTCGTTGTTTCGTTGTTCCCCGCAACACCAAATTCGTTTTGATGATTTTATTGGTAAACTGTCCCTGCGTTTCTCCTTTAATCTTGGATATTAACAACTTGGCGGCATGCTTTCCCATTTCGAAACCATGCTGTTCTACTGTGCTCAACATTGGGTCGGATGCCAGTGCAAACCTGCCATTTGAAAAACCAAATATTGAAACATCATCCGGCACTTTGAGTCCGGCTTGTTTAACAGCATATAATATTCCTACCGCACTCTCATCGTTAATGGCAAAAAAAGCATCCGGCCGATCTTCCATTTGCAGAAATTCCGGAGTCACCACGATGGCATCTTCCCGGGTATCACATATTCTAATCAAGCTTTCGTCAACAGGAATCTTGTATTTTCTGAGGGCATCTAAATAACCGTTCTTTCTGTTTTTAGAAATCTCCAGATGAGGCGGTGAACTGAAGAAAGCGATCCGGCGACAACCGGTTTGAATCAGGTATTCAGTCACAGAAAACGCCCCGTTATAATCGTCCACCACCACTTTATCCGTCAGGATGCCAATGCATATCCGGTCAAAAAACACAAGCGGGATATCGCTGTCGACAATTTCCTGAAAATGATTGTAGTTAGTCGTATTTTTAGAAAGACTGGCCAACACCCCCGACACACGACTTGAAATAAGCGCTTCGGTATTTCGAACCTCCTTTTCATATTTCTCTCCCGACTGACAAACGATTACATTATAACCTTCCTCATCCGAAACCTCCTCGATACCTGATAAAACAGACGAGAAGAAGTGATGGATAATTTCGGGAATAATAACCCCTATGGTTTTGTTTTTGTTGGTCCGCAGGCTAAGCGCCAGTCCGTTTGGCTTGTAATGATGCGCTTTCGCGTATTCCTGCACCCGTTCACGGGTAGCCACACTGATGTCGGGATGATTTTGCAACGCACGGGAAACCGTTGAAGGAGAGATATTTAACTCCCGGGCGATATCTTTGATGGTGATAGGTGGTTTTTTCATAACACAAAGATATAGATAGATGAATATCAGCAAAGTGAAAGCCAAAGATATAAATTTATTTTAAAATGCAAACGTTTGCGACCGTTTTTAACTCAAATCCCCGAAAGTGAGATTGCTTATTTATTCCAATCCTCTATTTTTGTCCGCATAATCATGAAAGAAATATAAACTTTTTAGGCAGACGAATTGTTAAACAAACAAATTAGCATAGTTTACTGAGTTAGGATTTCTTTTTTGATGCTCGATATTTCACGAAGTTAAATTT
>JAYFPG010000070.1:0-17761 GCA_034928085.1 Paludibacter sp. | reverse complement strand
CCCTGTACAACAACTTACCCAAGGCTTATTAAACACAAGCATCAGGCAGAACAAAGGAAAGTAAGCCTTACTTTACGGCTTAACATCGTCAGGTAAACATGCTTTGACGGGAAGACATTGCAAAAAGCTCAGAGCTTTTTTGTTTCACAGGGAAGGGATAAAGAAAAAGCCCTGAGCTTTTTGCAGAAACCTCAGCGCTTTTTATAGAAACCTCTGGGCTTTTTATGAAAACCTCAGAGCTTTTTGTTGGAGACAGGCCATAATCTTGTGTTACAAGCAGGACTGAATAGGTTGGTTATCTGCTACTTTTATTCAACGACGGTTAAAACCTGCTTTAAGGCCCCACTGCATTTGATGCTTTGATCGCTGTTGCTGGTTTTTAGTCTCAGGATGTAATTGCCTGGTTCTAACCGGGGATTCGTAAAAATACTTTGATTGAAACTGTATTTCATAAAGTCTAATGCCCTGATTGCCTTCTTGGGATGATGCACATCACAAAAGAAGACTCCCTGCTCCGGATCTTCGGGGTCAAACTGCAGGTTTTCTCCTTTAATTATTGCATTTCCTCCCGGTGTGATGATGTTGTTTGTTTCCTGGCTTATGCCATCAAAGTATGTCTTGATTTCCGGTAAAGTTGATTTGACTTTCTTCAACACAATGTTGGCAGTAACCGGTTTCAGGCGTTGACCGGCACACATGGTGTAACTTATTTTTTGTTTCCCGGGATCAAAATAGTCGTCTTCTGTTTCGAATACGCCCTTGATGGTAGGTCTTACTTTGAAAAGTGGTGTGTTGACGGTGCAACCTTCTTCCAAAAGTCTGTTGACGGATTGTATCAGTCGCTCCATGACGGCTATTGCCTGTGGACGGGTTATACCGCTACCTTCTTCTACCATAATGTTTAGCAGGTCGTCGAAGGTTGTATTGTCCATGCAACTTACATTGGCAATGTAATTTGGCTTGTTTTTGGCCAATTGATTCTTGGCTAAGGCATACTTTATCATAAACATACAAATTAAAAAATGAATAATCAGGTTTGGTGTCGGCAATTACTGATTGGTGTAATGCGTTTGACAGGGCAAAAATAATATTATTAATTGGGAAATTAATGGGGTTTCTGACCCAATTTATGGTCGAAATGGGACAAATCCAATAACACTATCCGGTTTTCAGTAGGAAAAAAGGACTTACAGTATGGTTAATCTTATTTTATATCTGATATTTGCACAATAAACACAAATATTGAATATAAAATATTAGTTTTTCCCGTTTTTATTTGTACTTTTGCAGACCATAACTTAAAATGGCATGATATGATACAAGAACTAAAGATTAAGAATTTTCTTTCTTTTAAAGAAGAAGTTGCTTTTAGTTTTGAGGCTAACAAAGATACATTTGCCGAAGATGTTCAGGTGGTAGAAGTGGCAGAAGGTGTGCGTTTATTACGCTTTGCTATGGTTTATGGTGCTAATGCTTCAGGAAAGTCTAATTTATTAAATGCATTTGCCTTTCTTCAGGGTTTTTGGTTCGATAAACCTGATGATATTGATGAAGAAACCGGGGTGGTTCCATTTAAATTGGATAATGATACTGCTAAAGAGCCTTCAAGCTTTGAATTGATCTTTTATGTTGATAGCATAAAATATTGGTATCAATTGGTACTGGATAATAAACAAGTATATTATGAAAAGTTGTCATTCTATAAAAGTGTTCAGCCTACTATGTTGTTTGAACGTGAATTGAAAAATTCGCAATCAATCATTACATTTAATCCTGCTGCTGTAAAAATCAGTTCTGTGGCAAAAGAGAAAATATCCCTTGAATGTTTAAAGAATATGTCATTCTTTGCTGCAAGAGATAAGGTCAATGTAAGCATTCCTATTATTGATGCAGCGAAAGACTGGATTAAGAATAAATTCATGCCCATTGTTGAACCTCAGTCAAGAATGTTCAACTTTGCAGAAAATCAAATGTTGATAGAGCAGGATATAAAATCGTATTTATTAGATTTTGTGCGTGAAGCGGATTTCAATATAGTTGATGTGAACACACAAACTGAAAAAGAAGAAATACCACAAGATGTTATTGATTTGTTTTTAAGTAGAAATGACTTAACAGATAAAGAAAAGGAAGATCTTACAAAAGATCGTTTTGTTTCAACTCCAAAAACAAATTTTATTCATAAAGTTCAAAATAACAGAGGTGAAGAAACATACGTATTACCCGAAGAATTGCAATCTGAAGGTACAAAAAGAATTTTTGGTATAGAAGCTGCAATTTATAAGCTACTTCAGAAAGAAGGTTTATTGTCAATAGATGAAATTGAAACATCATTGCACCCACAACTCCTGAGATTTCTTTTACTTAATTTTTTGAGAAAGAAATCAAGAGCGCAATTACTGATTACGACACATTACGATCCTCTATTGGATGAAATTGATGAGATTTTCAGAAAAGACAGTGTTTGGTTTACTGAAAAAACGAGTTCAGGTCATACTGAAGTTTATTCATTAATAGACTTTAAAGGGTTAAACAGACTAACTTCGATTCAAAAGGCATATAATTATAGAAGGTTTGGTGCATTCCCTAACATAAATCTGTAATTATGGCAAGGAAATCTGAAAATAGTCGATCATTTAAATCGTCACCAATTTACATTATAGGAGAAGGTTTAACAGAGCAGTTCTATTTTTTTCATCTTCGTTCTTTGTATAATTTTCGTTATACAGTAAAACCTTATTTTTTCGGCACGACTTCGATAAAAGAAATTGATTCAAAAATTAGTGAAGTGATTGAGAATAAAGGTATTGCTGTATGTGTATTTGATCTTGATGTTTCTAATCGTGATGAAGCAGAAAAGATAAAACTTGAAAAGCTTCGTAAAAAATATAGCAAAAAGAAAAATGTGCTGTTTTGTGATAGTTTGCCTTCAATAGAATATTGGTTTTTATTACATTATTGTAATACAAATAAGTACTTCAATGATTCAAAATCGGTTGAGCGAGCATTGCGTAGATTTATTACTCAATTCGAAAAGAAAAAAGATTTCTTAGAAAAAGAAAAATGGGTCTTAGATTTAAGTAAAGACGGCAAATTGGAAAATGCAATTGAACGGGCAGTTTCTTTTGGAGAAGTAGGACAATCCTACTCCAATATTTACAAAGTTTTTGAATTGTTGAAGAAAAAATAAACAGATAATCAATTCGTCTTCCTGTAACTCAACACCGCCCAGCCATTAAACAACACCGCGAACCCGCACAGCGCTGCAAAGTGCCATTTCAAATCGAAGAAGTTACTGCCTTTGAGGAAGATGAATCTCAGGACTTCGACCATGTAGCGCAACGGACTGATACGGCTTAATGTCTGTGTCCACCCGGGCATGCTGCTTACGGGGGTGTAGAGACCGCTCAGGAAAATGAAGGTGATTACGAAGAAGAACATCATGAACATGGCTTGTTGCACCGTGTTGGCGTAGTTTGAGATGACGAGCCCGAGTCCGGAAAACGCGAGGACAAATACGGCTGCAAAAAGATAGATCTGCAAATAGCCACCTGCTGAAATCATCCCATAGAACATCCAGGCAACTAAGAAGCAGATGGTCAAAACAATAAAACCAATCACCCAGTAGGGAATCAGTTTGGATAAAATCAGGGTGAATTTGCTTACCGGCGTTACGTTTAATTGCTCGATGGTGCCTTTTTCTTTTTCACCAACTATGTTTAGTGCCGGCAGAAAGCCGCTCAACATGGCAAGCATCATCATCAGGATAGCCGGAACCATGGTGTATTTGTACTCTAAATGTGGATTGTAATCGTAACGGGGAATGATTTCGAGGGAGTTTGCCTTTAATTTGCTGTTGCTTTGCAGGTGCTCCGCTCTGATTTCAGCTGAAAAATCGCTGATGATTCCTGAAAGATACATGCTGCTGAGTCCGCCTTTCATGCCGTTGACAGTATTGGTTGAAATTAAGACTTCAGCTGGTTGATAATTCATCAGGTTTTTCTCAAACCCGGGCGCTATTTCGAGGATAACATCTGCATCATCCTGCTCGATATGATGAAGGGCGGTTTGGTAGTCGGCTGTGGCTCTGGTCAGGTGAAAGTATCCTGAGGAGGCGGTTTTTTGTATCAGGCGGGCCGAGAAACTACTGTGATCATTATCCACCACGGCCAAATTGATGTTTTTAACTTCGAAATTGGCGACTAAGGGAAACAGAGCAAGCGCGACGAAGGGTAATATGAAAATCATCCTTGGCATGAACTTATTCCTTTTGATTTGAAGGAATTCTTTTTCTAACAGATATTTCAGTGTCATAAGCTTACTCCAGTCTGTATTTGAATTTTTTTATACTGATGGCGATTAACAAAACGGCCATACCAGACAACACAGCCAGTTGTGGCATGATGGCTGAAAAGCCCAGTCCCTTGATCATGATTTTCTTAACGCCAATGATATACCATTTTGCCGGAATTATCTGTGATATCCACTGAAAGAATACAGGCATATTTTCAATGGGGAACATCATTCCCGATAACATGATGACCGGGAGCATTAATACCATTCCTGAGATGAGTAGTGCGGTTTGCTGGTTATTCACAACCGATGATATGACTAACCCGAGAGACAGGTTTACAAAAATATAGACCAATGAAAGTATCAGCAACCACAGCAAGCTACCGGCCACGGGCACACCCAAAATGAATACTGAAATCAGCAGGATGGTGGTCAGGTTGATAAGCGAAATGAAAAAATAGGGAATTGTTTTCGCGATAATCAGCATAGCAGGTTTCACAGGGGATACTAACAAAACCTCCATCGTACCCATTTCCTTCTCCCGTGCGATGGAGATGGAAGTCATCATGGCGCAAATCAACATCAATATCATACCCATAACACCCGGTACGAAATTGTAGGCTCCCTTCATTTGCGGATTATAGAGCAGTTTTATCTGCGTATCTATTTGAAACGGGATTTGTTGCAGTTGTTGAGCTTCCAGCTGGTATCCGCCAATGATGGCCGTTGCATAATTTACCACCGATTTGGCCGAATTCGGGTCGGTAGCATCAGCAATCAGGGCAATTTGGGCGTTGCCGGTGTGCAACAGATTCTCATGGAAGTTTTCACTGAAAGCAATAACCATTTTCACCTCGCCACTTTTAAATTGTTCGCTCATTTCCTGTTCATTTTTCAGCATCTTTACAACAGAGAAATACTCACTTGCCTGCATCTTTTCGATGATAGCCCGGGTATAAGTGTCATTGGACGGGTCGTACACCGCGATTTTGGAGTTTTTCACTTCTGTATTGATGGCGTAACCGAACAGTAATAGCATCAGTACAGGCAGGATGAGCAGGATCGCCATGGTGGTCCTGTCCCTGAAGATATGATGAAATTCTTTCCTGACAAATGATATAAACTGTTTCATCTCAATCGGCTTTTCTGGATGCATTACGCGCTAAGCGGTAAAATACCTCATCCATGTTGTTGGCTTCAAATTCCTTTTTCAGATTAGCGGGAGTGTCTAAAGCGGCAATTTTACCATCCACCATAATAGAAACACGATCGCAGTACTCGGCTTCATCCATATAATGAGTCGTCACGAATACGGTAATTCCGCTGTCGGTTGCTTCGTAAATCATTTCCCAGAATTGGCGGCGGGTGACCGGGTCGACGCCTCCGGTAGGTTCATCCAAAAATACAATTCCAGGATGGTGGAAAACTGCCACCGAAAAGGCTAATTTCTGTTTCCAGCCCAGCGGGAGTGCCTTAACCAAACTGTCCTTCTCCTGCTCTAATCCTAATCTTTCGAGTAGTTTCTGAGTACGTGGCGCAATTTCTTTTTCAGGCACCTGGTAAATACCGGCATAAAACCGGATGTTTTCTGCGACAGTCAGGTCTTCGTAAAGAGCGAATTTCTGGCTCATGTACCCGATGTTCTTTTTTATCATCTCCGGTTGCGTGCGAATATCATAACCAGCTACAAGTGCTTTTCCTGATGTAGGGATGCTCAGTCCGCACAACATCCGCATGGCAGTTGTTTTCCCGGCTCCGTTTGCACCCAGAAAACCAAAAATCTCACCTTTCTCTACTTCAAAGGAGATTTGATCAACTGCCTTGAAGCGGCCGAATGCTTTCGTCAGATTTTCCACTACGATGACCTTTTCCATCCCTTATAAATTATTTTTGGACAGTTCCATGAAGCAATCTTCAATTCCGGGTTTTATTTCTTTTATAACAATATTGAGGTGGTTTTTTGCATCAAGCGTCACCTTCAAATCATTAATGATAAACTCTATATCGTTAACCTTCTTCCCCTTTGAATCCGAATGCTCTTGTTTATAATTTGAATTCCTGTTTTTCAATGTAATATGATGACTGTCGCCAAAAGCATAACAGTTTTCTACTTCAGGAATTGTTCTTAAATCGGTTAATAGCAGTGACATGTTTTCAGCTGAAACGGAAAGTAAGGTATTATTAAAACCGTCAGCAATCTTCGCGGGACTATCAATGGTTAGCAGTTTTCCTTTTTGTATCAGCGCTATCCGGTCGCACAGACTGGCTTCATCCATGTAAGGCGTTGAAACCAGGATGGTGATTCCCTGTTGCTGAAGATTCTTCAACATGCCCCAAAACTCTTTTCTCGAAACAGGGTCAACTCCCGTCGTCGGTTCATCTAAAAAAAGCACGGTCGGCTTATGGATTAACGCGCAACTCAGCGCCAGTTTTTGTTTCATACCACCCGATAGTTTTCCTGCTTTTCTGGTTTTAAATGGTTCTATTTGCTGATAAATATCCCTGACTAATGCATAGTTCTCCTCAACTGTTGTATTAAAGACAGTAGCAAAGAAATTCAGATTCTCTTCGACCGACAAATCCTGATACAATGAAAACCGGCCGGGCATATATCCAACCCGTTCCCGTATCAGCTTATAGTCTTTGACGACATCTAAACCATCAACAGATGCAACGCCCTCATCAGCCAGTATCAAGGTGGTTAATATTCGGAAAAGCGTGGTTTTTCCTGCACCATCCGGACCAATCAGTCCGAAAATCTCACCCGGCTTCACTTCAAAACTGATGTCGCTGAGTGCCTGGACTTTTTTATACTTTTTGCTGATATTCTTGCAGCTGATCATGATTATTTAATCTTTAAGAAACCATACTGCCCGATTTTCAGGTATCCGTCGTTTTTTACCATCACTTTCACGGCATATACCAGATTCGCTCTTTCGTTTCTTGTTTGGATGGTTTTGGGTGTAAATTCAGATTTTGTTGATATCCAGCTTATTGCGCCCTCATAGCATTTGTACTCCTCTTTTCCGAAATCAGCACAAACCTGAACCTGCTGACCATTTTTTATCTTGGTAAGTTGATCTGCAGTGATGTATGCCCTGAAAATCATGTTGTTGGTATCTCCGATTTTGAAAAGGGCCTTACCGGGTGAAGCCAACTCTCCTTTTTCTGCATACTTAACGAGTACAGTGCCGGTAATCGGACTGGTAATATGGCACTTCTGAAGCTGGTCTTCTAATTGCAAAACCTGAATTTCAAGGGCTTCCTTTTCACCTGAAATACTTTGCAGCGATGATTCAAGTGTTGATTTAGTCGCGGTTAGTTGTCGCTCCAGCATCGCAATTTGCGCATTCAGGTCGTCAAGTTGTTTCGTGGTAGCCGCATTTGATTTGAGCAAACTTTCGACCCGCTTCTTTTCGTTGCGTGCTGTTGTAAGTTGCTGTTCCAGTGTCCCGAGTTGTTTCTTTAAATCGGGTCGACGGCTGAGTAAGGCGTCAACAGATGCCAGTAATTGACGTTTTTTCAGGTGCAGTTGCGTGCTGTCGATGTAACCGACTGTTTCATTTTCTTTTAGCGATTGACCTTCGACTACATCAAATGCCCTGATTTTACCTGCTGCTTCTGCCGAAACGATTACTTCGGTTGTTTCAAAAGTCCCCGAAGCATCGAAGTCGGAATCAGTATTTCTGCAAGAAGAAAACCCCGCGATCAGGATAAGCAAAACATAAATTTTATACCTTTTCATATCCAGTATGTTTACAGATTATTTGTATTTGTTTTTAACTGATAAATGGCCATCAGGAGTTGAATCTCGTGCAATGCTTTTTGCTGGCGGGCCATGTGTTCTGCATTGATTTCCCTGATCAAGTCGGTGACCGTGATGGTGCCGTTAGACAAGCGGGCTTCTGCAGTTGTCTTTATGTTCTTCCTGAGGGATATAATTTCATCATCACTTTTCAGATTTTCCCTGAGTTTGTTTATTTCAGTCTGATGTTGATTTCTTTCCAGTGTGTTATTAAACAGGAAGGTTTCTTTCATGACCTCTATTTGCTGCCTGTTCAACTCAATTTTTCCAAGATTTGATTTCAGGGAGTAAAAGTTGCTCAGGTTCCACGACAGCCGGATTCCCCCGATATAAAAGGGAGAAAAATCTGTCGTAAACATGTTTAAACCCGGTCGGCCATAACCCCCTTGTACGAAAGCACTGATCTTTGGCAGATTCGAAGCATGCAGGGCTTTTTCCTGATTGGATAAAAGCAATTGTTGCGCTGCAAAAAGTTTTAACTCCGGGCGGTAGTTGATTGCTTCAGCCGGTTCTGCTGCAAACGGTTTCTCCAATGGTGTTTTTTCGTTGATTACAAGTCCGGTAAATGCCGACAAAATAAGGTAATAGTTCTTTTGCGTAGTGCGCAAATCATACATTCGTTGTCTGGTCTGAATCATTTCAACTTTGATGGCATCCCCATCGGATGGTAAAGCAACTCCATTTTCAACAAGTGAAAGTACCTTTTTGTGATTGGCTGTCAGTTCGTCCAGCAAAATATTCTGAAGAATAATTTGTTCGTTTAATAGCATGATACCAAAATAAAGCTGGTGTATTCTTTCATTCAACGTATACAAATCAACTTCGGTTTTTTGCTTGTCAATTTCGGCTGATGCTTCCAGGTTTCTTTTTTGAGAGCTGATAACGCCGCCATCCCAGATTAATTGATTGACTTCCACAACCGCCTGATACTGGTCTTTACTCAGAGAAGGCATACTAAAAGGTTGTCCGGTAATAGCAGAAATGGCATTGCTGAGCGCAGCCGGAATCTCGGTTACATCCGACTGGTACGTTGCCTTCACACCAAGACTAACCTGAGGTAGCCAGGCTTTCGATACGGTTGACAGATTATAATCGCGTGTTTTCTCTATCAATCCATATTGTTTTATCAAGGGATAATTATTTCTTGCCCTGATGCTGCAACTATCGAGGGTAATGCCGCTCAATTGGGTAAAACAAAGCATCAGAAAAATACTTCCTATCCAAACTTTTCTTTTCATAACTTCAAGTAAAATTAGCCTTAAACCCTTAAACCCTTAAACCCTTAAACTCTTAAACTCTTAAACTAACCACTAACCACTGTCCACTAACCACTAATAATTGCGTATCTCAAGCGTTCATGCGCGGATGCTATGTAAAATAAAATCCACATTCGCATTTCTCCTGTACTCAATCATATTTTTCTTTTGTTCCTCGTCCATTTGCATCACCTGTTCCACCACGGGCATCATGACGAACAAAGCCACATTCATCGAAATAGCAGGTATCATGATGTCGATCAAACTGACCGGGCGAACCCTGCCGGCTTTTATTTCTGCCTGTAAATCATCGTTCAGTGCCGCGAAAAGCTTCTCAGGTAATTCCCGTAGTTTTTCCCGCAACAGAGCCACTTGTTCAGGTTTCCGCGATAACTCCCTGATAATTAAAAGAGGAATCTGAGGATTATGCTCCAGCAGAGCAAAGTGAGAGCTGATTAAGTGGCGGATTTTATCTTCAAACCCCATTGATTTAACCCCTTCGATATTAAACAACTGTTGAAAGAAGAGTCTGAACTTTTGCTCGAAGATTGTATTGAAGAGATTATCCTTTGTGCGGAAATAATAATGAATGAGTGCCTGATTGCAACCAACTTCTTTCGCAATCTGTGTGGTGGACGTAGCCTCAAATCCTTTTTCAAGAAACAGTTTTTCGGCCGCCTCAAGAATAGCTTGTTCTGTGGGTTGATTTATTTTTTCTTCCACCATTGATTAGCTTGTTTAATAATTAAATTTAATAGACCTATTAATTGAACGCAAATTAAATTATTTTATTTGAAATGAGCAATTATTTCGTAAGAAATTTACTAAATCCGGATATTATCTGATGAGAGTATTTATTCCCCGATTCAATTAATAAAATTATATTTTGTATTTTTGCAGACTTTTAGATTCAAATCTTCATGAGTGTGATAGAAAAAATACAATCAGCAGGAGGGAAAACAGCTTTTTCGTTCGAGTTGTTGCCGCCTTTGAAAGGAAATGGTATCGAAACAGTGTATCGTACAATTGATACTTTGCGTGAATTTGATCCAAAGTATATCAACATTACGACCCACAGAAGTGAACTCGTTTTCAGAGAAAAACCGGGAGGTTTATTTGAGAGGGTGGCTGAACGCCACCGTCCCGGTACGGTTGCAATTGCTGCTGCTGTACAAAACAAATACAAGATTCCGGTGGTTCCGCACATCATTTGCAGTGGTTTTACCAAAGAGGAAACCGAATATGCGCTTATTGATTTGCAGTTTCTGGGTATAACCGATCTTTTACTGCTCAGAGGAGATAAGGGAAAACACGAAAAAGAGTTTAGTCCCACCGGTCACCGCTACGCCACCGAGCTACAGCAACAGGTCAATAAGTTCAACCAGGGATACTTTTTAGACGGCTCTCAGATGAAGTCGAAAATTACACCGTTTTCTTATGGTATGGCATGCTATCCGGAGAAACATGAGGAAGCACCCAACCTGGAATCAGACTTGCAATATGCCAAACAAAAAGTGGAAGCCGGGGCTGAATATTTAGTTACACAAATGTTTTTTGACAACCAAAAGTATTTTGATTTTGTCGTCAAATGCAAGGAGAACGGCATTCATGTGCCAATTATTCCGGGGATCAAGCCCATTACGCTGCAAAATCAGATGACCGTTTTACCCAAGATTTTCCACACCGATATTCCCGAAGCATTCGCGGCTGAATTGCGCAAATGTAAATCCGATGCGGATGCTGTTGAGGTAGGAGTGGAGTGGTGTATTCAACAGGCTAAAGATTTGATAGCGCATGGCGTACCGAGTATTCATTTTTACAGTATGATGGCTACGCAAAGTGTTAAAAGAGTGGCACAAGCGGTATACTAATCAGTGATAGAATAAAAAAAAGCCGGGAGACTGAAATATGTTGTCCAACTGAAACAAAAGTCGTATATTCGCACAAATTTTTATCGTACACGGGAAACATTTTCGTTAATTTTAAAAGTAGTGGTTATGGAAGAGAGAACAAGATACTCCGACGCCGAATTGGAGGAGTTTCGTCAGATTATCATCGAGAAACTCGAAAAGGCACAGAAGGATTATGAGATGTTGAAGAATGGTCTGACCAATCTGGACGGAAATGACGTGATGGATACTTCACCTACATTCAAGGTGTTGGAAGAAGGTGCAGCTACGCTTTCGAAAGAAGAGTCGGGTCGTTTGGCTCAACGTCAGATGAAATTTATTCAGCACTTGCAGGCTGCGTTGATTCGCATTGAAAATAAGACTTATGGCATTTGCCGTGAGACTGGCAAGCTGATTCCCAAAGAACGTTTGCGCGCCGTACCGCATGCAACGCTGAGCATTGAGGCTAAAACGCAACAGAAATAATCAAAATGATCACATAGGCATTTCGGCAAAAGGCTCAGGATAGTGACTTTTTGCCGATTTGTTGTTTAATAAGTAAGCATGTCAGTAACACAAAAATCTGTATTGTTGATTTTCCTTGTCCTGCTCATTGACCAGGTAAGCAAGGTCTATATCAAACTCAATTTTGTATTGGGAGAGTCGGTGTATGTTTTCGACTGGTTCCGCATTTATTTTATTGAAAACAACGGGATGGCTTTTGGTATGGAAATCATAGGCAAGTTATTCCTCACTATTTTCAGGATTATTGCTGTGGGTGGTTTGGCGTACTTTATCCATTATTTAGTAAAAAAACAGGCACGTCAGGGTTTTATTCTCTCAGTTGCCTTGTTACTTGCCGGAGCTGCGGGCAATATTCTCGATTCGGTATTTTATGGGGTATTGTTTTCCGATAGCTTTGGCCATTTGGCTACATTCTTACCAGAGGGTGGTGGTTATGCGCCCTTGTTCTATGGTAAAGTGGTGGATATGCTTTATTTCCCGATTATCAAAAACAGTGCTGGTGAAACGCTGTTCTTCAGCCCGGTATTTAATATTGCAGATTCAGCTATTTCAGTTGCTGCCGGTATCATTCTGATATTTTTCCGGAAGGATTTGAATGAACACCTGGAATCAAAAAAAGAAAAGAAACCGAAGGAAGAAAATGCTTAAAAAAGCAATAAAATGGTTATTTTGCTGTGTGGTCTTGCTTCAGTTTGCCTGTAGCAACCGACCCGACGATATTCTCAGCAGGAGTGAGATGAAGTCGTTTCTGACTGATCTTCACTTGCTGGAAGGTGTTTTTTTGTCGGATGTGACGATCAGTGAAGATGACAAGATTCTTTACTATCAGGCACTTTTTCAGAAACACGGTATTTCCAAAGCTCAATTCGATTCTTCACTCGTTTATTATACCCGGAATCCCAAGGTGTTTGAACGAATTTATACTGGTGTGAATAAAAATCTTGAAGGATTGAGGGCTGAGGTGGAGGCCGGAAAATACACGCCGGTTCTGCCTGACTCAATCAGGCTTAAACCATTGGAAATTAATATCTGGAATCGGGATACAACTTTTACTTATCCGGATGACTCAACAAAAAATCAATCCGGCTTTAGTTTGGTAAATAGTGGCCTCCTGACGAAAGATATTTACAGCTTCTCATTTAGGATGCGGGCTTTGCCACACGATTCTGTAAAAAGCGGATACACAACATTCCGGATTCATTATGCCGACGGAAATGTGGATAGTTTGTGGCATAAAGTGAAAAACGACAGCGTGTTGCGCAGGTATAAATTCCGTTTTAAGGCTGCGCGAAACATCAAAATAGATTCTCTTTCTGGAGTCTTTTATGCCAGTCCAACACGACAGGATACCATTAGTTTTGTGGTCGACAGTATTATGTTGTTCAGGAAATACATACCTGCCTTACAGGATAGTTTGCGTATGAAGCTGGATACCATACCGCTTATCAATCAAACAGTCGATTCAATAAAAACGGAAGACAGTATTCCTCCCATAAAAACAGTGTCAGCAATTAAAAAGGAAGCATTGAAGAAGCGGATTTAATTCCCAATCTCCGATAAGAATTTGATTCTAACCAGCCTTACTTCAATCTCGCTGAAATCGTCTTCTCCCAGTTCTTTTAATGCCGGCGGAATTTTATCGGTTTCTGCGGTGCTGAAGTATTCGAAGATTTCATCTACATGATCGGGCTCCATGACTTCTTGCAGGAAATAATCGATGTTGATTTTCGTTCCCGAGTAAACGATAGCTTCAATTTCATCCAGTAACTCAAGCATGTCGAGTCCTTTCGATTCAGCGATGTCATCTAAAGCTATTTTTCGGTCAATAGCCTGGATAATAGAAACTTTAAGTTTGGATTTATTGGCGACAGTCCGCACCCTGAGGTCTTCAGGACGGGTAATTTCATTTTCTTTGACATGTTCCTTGATTACCTTGAGGAACTCATCACCGTATCTTTTTGCCTTGCCTGCCCCCACGCCCGGGATGTTCTGTAGTTCATCCATTGTAATCGGGTAGGTGGTAGCCATGGCTTCGAGCGAAGGATCCTGGAAAATTACAAAGGGTGGCACTTCTAATTTTTTCGACATTTTCTTTCTCAGATCTTTCAGGATAGAGAAAAGCACATCATCGGCAGCGCAAGTACCACCTACAGATTTTACTGCCGTTTCTTCTTCATCTTCATCAAATTCATTGTCCTTTACCACCGGGAACGCGCCGGGTTTCTTCATGTATGCTTTACCGGCAGGTGTAATTTTTAGCAAACCGTAGTTTTCTATGTCTTTTGAGATGTACCCGGCAATCATGGCTTGTCTGATAATCGCGTGCAGTAACTTTTCATCCTCATCGGATGCTGCTTCGAAGTTCTCCAGTTCATCGTGTTGATAGGACTTGATGTCCGATGTACTATTCCCTTTCAGGATATCAACAATATGTTCAGCTTTGAATTTTTCCCTTACTGCAATAATTGTTTCTAAAATCAGGATTAAAAGTTCCTGTCCTTCAATTGTTTTCTTTGGTTTCATACAGTTATCACAACTACCGCAGTTATCGTGTTTGTATTCTTCTCCAAAATAATGGAGTAAGAGTTTTCTCCTACAAATGGAAGATTCTGCGTATGCTTGCGTTTCTAATAATAATTGGTTTCCTATTTCCTGTTCGGCAACCGGTTTGCCTTGCATAAATTTTCTTAACTTATCAAGATCTTTGTATGCATAGAATGCAATACACTGACCTTCTCCACCGTCTCTGCCCCCACGACCGGTTTCCTGGTAGTAACCCTCCAGGCTCTTGGGCATGTCGTAATGAATAACATAACGAACGTCGGGCTTATCGATTCCCATGCCGAAAGCAATGGTAGCCACGATAACCTGCACTTTTTCCATCAGGAATTTATCCTGGTTTTCAGTTCTGACTGCTGAATCCATACCGGCATGGTAGGGAAGTGCAGAGATCCCGTTTACCTTTAATGTCTCGGCAAGTTCCTCTACTTTCTTACGACTCAGACAATAGATAATACCTGATTTATCCTTTTGAATGCGGATGTATTTGATAATTTCCTTGTCAACATCTTTGTTTTTACTTCGAACCTCGTAATACAGGTTTTCCCGGTTGAAAGAAGACTTAAACACTTTTGCATCCAGCATGCCTAAGTTTTTCTGGATGTCGTGCTGTACCTTGGGAGTTGCCGTCGCTGTCAGTGCAATGAGCGGAGCAACACCTATTTCATTGATTATCGGTCGTATTCTCCTGTATTCAGGTCGGAAATCATGTCCCCATTCTGATATACAGTGTGCTTCATCAACCGCGTAAAACGAAATTGTTATCTGTTTCAGGAATTCTATATTCTCCTCTTTTGTAAGTGACTCAGGAGCAACATACAACAACTTGGTTTTACCCGAAAGAATATCAGCCTTTACAGCGTCAATGGCTTGTCTTGTAAGAGATGAATTCAGAAAATGAGCAACCCCGTCTTCTTCACTGAAATTGCGCATGGCATCAACCTGATTCTTCATCAGCGCGATCAGGGGAGATATGACAATAGCCGTACCTTCCATCAGTATAGAGGGAAGTTGGTAGCATAATGATTTTCCACCGCCGGTGGGCATCAGAACAAAAGTGTCGTTCTTATCCAGCACATTCTGAATAATGGCTTCCTGATTTCCCTTAAAGGTATCGAAACCAAAATTTTCTTTCAAATGGGTGGTTAATTCTGAATGAGTTATCATATCTAATACAATTCAAAACCGGATGGCGAAGTTAGTATTATTTCCCGAAGTATTTGCAAGATTATCAATCTTTTTTACTTCATTTTCTCTTTTTTTTTAACCCTTTGCGTAAGATTAGGTAAAGCAAATTTAAAAACAGATTTTTAATATCCAAGTACTTTTCGAAAAAAAAACAGGTTAAATGCATTTTTTTTTGCAAATAACCTGTTTTTTTGTAATTATGTCGCTGACAATGATTATTTTCTGAATATTTAAGCGATTTTCAACCTGTTGATATTCGCTTTCTCTATTTTCGTACGGGCATAATCCAGCTCGATGACTAATTTGGTTTCGTTCTTTGATGGCATTTCATACATCTTGTCCATGATGATGGTTTCAGTAATTGACCTTAATCCACGGGCGCCTAATTTAAACTCGATGGCTTTATCAACGACGTATTCCAGTACTTCCTCCTCGAAAACAAGTTCGATGTGATCCATCTTAAACAGTTTAATATATTGTTTGATGATGGAATTTTTAGGTTCCGTGAGGATTTTTCGCAATGCATTACGGTCGAGAGGTTCCAAATAAGTCAGAATAGGTAAACGACCGATGATTTCAGGAATCAGTCCAAAGGATTTCAAATCCTGCGGGGCGATATACTGCAACATATTCTTCTTGTCGATGAAGTCTGTCTCCAGTGTTGCACTGTAACCCACCACACGGGTGTTAAGCCGGGCCGCTATCTTTTTCTCGATACCATCGAATGCGCCTCCGCAGATAAATAAAATATTCTGGGTATTAACCGGAATCATCTTCTGATCGGGATGTTTTCTGCCTCCCTGTGGTGGAACATTCACAACGGATCCTTCTAATAATTTGAGAAGCCCCTGTTGCACACCTTCCCCGCTCACATCACGGGTGATGCTCGGGTTATCACCCTTACGGGCAATTTTATCAATTTCGTCAATAAATACAATACCTCTTTCAGCTGCTTTTACGTCATAATCAGCCACCTGTAGCAGCCTGGTCAGGATACTTTCGATATCTTCACCCACGTAGCCGGCTTCGGTAAGTACCGTGGCATCGACAATGGTAAACGGCACGTGCAGTTTTTTGGCAATGGTTCTGGCAAGCAGGGTTTTTCCGGTGCCGGTGGAACCCACCATGATGATGTTTGATTTTTCAATCTCCACATCGTCATTTGTTTTTTCCTGCATGAGACGTTTGTAGTGGTTGTAAACAGCCACCGAGAGGAACTTCTTGGCTTCATCCTGTCCGATTACATATTGATCGAGGTACTTCTTTATTTCCACTGGTTTGGGGATATCCTCTTTCTGTAAATGCGGTAATTTGGATTTGCTTTCGGTATTTTCCTTTACTATTTCAGCGGCCTGTATCGCGCATTCATTACAAATTTGCGTGTTGTCCTGCCCCATGATGAAAAAATCCACCTGAGATTCGGTTCGTCCGCAGAAAGAGCATCGTCTGAGTTGTTTAGCCATTATTTGTTTTTCTTCTCATTAATCAAGATTCTGTCGATCATCCCATATTCAAGAGCTTCCTGTGAAGTCATCCAGTAATCCCGGTCCGAGTCTTTTTCAATTCTATCAAAAGGATTTCCTGAATGGTCGGCGATGATTGTATACAGCTCTTTTTTCAGTTTTTGGATTTCGCGGGCTGTGATTTCAATATCAGATGCCTGTCCCTGAGCGCCACCCATCGGCTGATGAATCATCACGCGGGAGTGTCTCAGTGCAGAACGTTTATTTTTTGTTCCGGCAACTAATAACACGGCGGCCATCGAAGCAGCCATGCCGGTACAAATGGTTGCGACATCGGAGCCGATAAACTGCATCGTGTCATAAATTCCAAGTCCGGCATAAACCGAACCACCGGGGGAGTTCAGGTAAATAGAGATGTCTTTTCCCGGATCAGAAGAATCCAAAAACAGCAACTGCGCCTGAATTACGTTGGCAGTGTAGTCGTCGATTTGTGTTCCCAAAAAGATGATGCGATCCATCATCAAGCGTGAAAATACATCCATCTGGGTTACATTCAGTTGTCTTTCTTCCAGAATTGATGGAGAAATATAGCTACTGGTGATACCTATGTATTTTTCTAAAGCCAACCCATTCATCCCGAGGTGTTTGGTGGCGTATTTGTGAAATTCGTTTTGATTCATAATTATCTAATTAAAAAATTAAACCACAAAAGGCACAAAAGATTTTATGTGAGAAAACACAAAAGTAAGCATTTTTGTTGATATCTGATGTTGATATCAATAT
>JAYFPG010000083.1:0-5123 GCA_034928085.1 Paludibacter sp. | reverse complement strand
CACCTCGTATATCCCTATATCCAGTTTTTGGAACATAAATGTACCTTCCAGCCCTGCGCGTACATCTTCAAAATGAAAAGGAGCCCCTTTTTTCCTGATGTATACACGCTCGCCGTATGCGGGGACATAATCGCTTACAGGAATGTCCTTGTTGTAATAACGTGCCTGCAAGGTTCCTTTGATATAGGACTTATCAAGCATCTTACCTTCATGGATGTAGATGTCATCTGTGGTAGCAATGCCACCGCGACTAACAAATACTGTGTCAGAAACAGCTTCTTTTCTTCCATCGGGGTAACTATTGAAAGCATAAATTGTGTAAGTTCCTTTGGTAAGATAACGAAACTGGAAGAAACCATCATGGGTAGCTTCCATTTTATCGCTGTAGACTGCATCATCGCCATATATGATATAAACATCTGTTTTGGCGGCAGGGAATGTATCCGTGTCAAAGTTTAATACATCATCATGATGTAAAACTTTATTTACATAACCCTGAACGGTGGAAGTACCTCCTTCACCTTCCTGATTGAGACAGGAACAAAGGAACAAGGGAAAGAGAAGAAATAAAAGAATTCGCTTCATGTGATTTTTGTGGTTAACTAAAATATCTCATATCTATTTAATTATCAATTCAAACAACAACTTTCATTCAGATTAAAATCAAAAATTAGTTATCAACTTCATTGGTATAATTATTTATTTATAAGCAGCTTCTTAAGATAAACCGTCTTTCCGTCCTTGATCCTCAACAAATAGTTCCCTGAAGCAAGATATTCAGTGGTAAATTCTAATGCATGTTTTCCCTGAGAAAGCGGTTGCTGGTACAACGTTTCCACCAACCTGCCAGCAAGGTCATAAAGATCGACACTCAGATACGTTGCCGACTCAACATTAATTCCAAGGGTGAAGTAATCACGGGCAGGCATAGGATAAATATTTATTTCAGGCTCATTTCCGGCTATTGGTATCAGGGCATTTGGTAATTCAGCGATTTCATTTTTCACAAAAGTGGTTTTGTTGTTGACAAAAGTTTTTGTTTGATTTACAGTCCCAGCAAATGTATTCCAGTTACTATTTGATACGTTCTTTTTGATAACAGCTGAAATTGAATCAAGCACATTATTAATCATTGTTTTTGACAAATAGCTGTCTAACGCCCTTTTATATTCTTCAACATAATAATTTCTGAAAAATGGTACTTTCATCATTCTCCACACTAAAGGGCGTTCTTTTGTTTCACTTGCAGCTCCGGGCTGGTAAGGTTCATATTGATCCATGTAATGAAAAATACTGCAATACTGCCCCATCATATTCATCCAAATGTCTGCGCCAACAGTTATCGGATCAAAAGTGGCATCCAAATCCCAGGGGATAAAATTCCATTTGCCATCCGCAGGATTTTGATACAACCAACTATTCTTTGGACGTTGCGGGTAACCATCCCAATTCGAAATGAAATTGCTTACGACTAAATATCTGATAAAGTTTTCCCAGGCAAAGTTATTTTTCAGTGTATCTTCGAAAGTCTCATCGGGGGTAAAATTTATCATCTCGGTAAATTTCCGGATAGAACTGTAATCCGTTTCTTTTTCCCCGTTGTTATTGGTTTTTTTATCATAATGATAGAAATAATCTGAATCATTAGGACCCAGATAGCTGAAATCGGCCCAGTAACGATTATCAGGATCGGCTGGAGTATCGTAAGCCGACTTGTATAAATCGCCATTTTTATTGCCAAAAGCTTCAAGCAGGAAATTTTTATTATCAACGTCTTCTATCTGAAAATACAAACCATGTGAAACTCCGTTGACCGATAGTAACACAAAACGGCTCTGCGCCAATGGCACTTTTGCCTGATTCATCAGATAATCAGCCATAAACTCACGAACATGATTCTGATAATTAAAATTCAATTCCCGTCTGTTCATGTATTGTTGATCCTTGGGCGTCTTAACTTTCCAGTTTCTTCGTTTGAGAGATGGAGTCGAGTCGTAAATAAGGCTTAATAAGGCATATGCACCTCTGTAATTTAATTCAACATTTTCAACAACCTGCGGTACGGGAACAACACCTGTGTCACCAATAAATTTACCGTGAACATCTTCAGCTGTAAATGGATTTGCTTCCAACACATTAAAGCTATCCTGGGCTATTACGATGTTAACCTTTGGCAGAGTCTGAGAATTGCTGATAAGGGGTACAAATAATAATAAGAAGAAAAAGAAGACGAAGAAATAATAATATATATGTGTTTTTATCATAACTAATATTTTATAACAGTTGCATTTTTTTCATATAAATGACAAGAACATTTCATCCATTGCTTTCGGTAATATATATTTTACAAAATAAACATATCATATAAGCCCTAACAACGAGGCAAAATGCCTTATAATGTACTATAAAATAGTGAGAAATTAATTTCTAAATCTGGACAGAATAATTATTTATCAGAACATCTGAAATCATAAAACTTTCTGACTTGTGTAACCAATTCCCCATCAGGTGCCAGATAAGTTTATAGTCAGTTGTCTCCGTTAGCCATCAGGAGCCATGCATTAGGTACATATATCCGCAAAATTACTTTGTTACAGCCACTCCTATATAAGAATCAGCAGTTCCATAATACAAAAACCATTTTTCTTTAAAATAAACCAAACCTTCAGCAAATGTAGTCCCGGCCTGATACTGTCCGGATAATTCGTGTGGTAAACCTGGTTTCAGAATACAGGTATCTGTGCGATTGATCATTTTTTCGGGATTAATAAGGTCAAACAGTACCCAACCTACCGAATACGTTCCTTGTGGCAACTTTGGATCTGTTCTACTATCAGTAGCGTTTTTCCCATTATATAAAAGCAGTATTCCGTTGTCGACAATTAGTGCAGGAGGTCCACATTCAGTTAAATTACTATCAAAGAAGCCTGCACGGGGTGATATTAGCTCCCTTAAACTTCCATTTTCATCCAATAACGGATACCAATCGATCAAATTTTCAGACCATGCGAGGTTCACAAATTTTTCACCCCAATACATCCAGTATTTACCGTTTATTGTAGCCACAACCGGTCTGTTATCCTTAATCTTTGTAACAATGGAAGCTGACTTGGAGGCTATATTTAAGAATTTACCATCATAAGCTTTTGTAAAAGCAGGGCCTTTTTTCTCCCACCGATATAAATCGTGCGAAAAAGCGATTGACAAACGAGGAACGTCGTAGTTCCAACTGGTATATGTCATCACATACATACTGTCATTCAATTCAACGACACGAGGATCTTCACATCCTCCAGGATAATCATATTTCCTGAATTCATCATTATCAGGATATAAAACGGGAGTATCAAAATGTGTAAAATGAATTCCATCCTCACTTTCAGCCAAGCCTATTCTGGAGGTTCTGCCACCAATGATGGCGGCCGGATTGTCCTCACAACGGGTAAAAAGATAAACTTTCCCATTTTTCACAATGGCGGCGGGGTTAAACACATCGGCTTTTTGCCATCTTACTGTATCTCTTTTAATCGGATCGAAGAACTTTTTTGTAGTATCTGCTGTAATAATTGGATTTTCTTCAGGTTTACTGAACGACCATTGCTCCCAGTTAATCTTAATATTATTTTTTAAGGAATAATGACATGCAGCTAACTGCAAAATGATTACGAAAACAACAAAATATTTAATTAATTTCATTTTAACGGAATTTATAACTTGGTTTTGGCCCCATCTCAAAAACTAATTTACGACCATTGATGAGATCGTGATAGCTAATGAAAGGGGTACTAATTGATTTACCATCCAGTGTCACACTTTGAACATATTTATTCTCTTCAGAGAGATTACCTGCAATAATTTCAAGTTTTCCGGGTGTTCCATTGATCTTATGCCTGAGTACTATTTTTGGAAACTGCGGAGCTCCGATGGAATACACCCCCGAAGCCGGCACTACCGGATAAAAACCCATTACCCCGAAAATATACCAGGCCGACATCTGTCCACAGTCATCATTCCCATTAATACCAATCTGCTGATTCCTGAAGTTCTCAACCGAAGTATGTTTTCTGATTAACTGTTGTGTTTTCCAGGGTTCACCACAATAATTGAACAAGTAGGCATAATGGTGTCCGGGTTCATTATCGTGCCTGTAGTGATTCCCTTCAAAATTTTCTGTGAGTTTTTTTGCAAAACACTTCTGTCCACCCATCAGTTCAATCATCCCTTTCGGGTCGTGCATGGCTCCGAACAAGTAAGTCCACTTACTTCCCTCGGTAAACCCGGCCGTCGAATCAGCATACCACGCTCCATTATATAATCTGGGAGAGAAAAAACCAGTTTCAGGGTTATACAAATTCTTATAATTATTACTATAGTTCATTAGTTTTGCATAATCTTCCTTTCTACCTGTTGCTTTGGCTATTTGAGCAACACAATAGTCATCAACACCAAACTCGATGGTGCGCGAAACCGATTCACTTGTCTTGTCCACAGGAATGTAACCAAGAGAATGATAATAAGTCAAACCTGCCCGTGCCTCATAGGATGTCCACAGATCACGATCGCCCCACTTCTTCAACTCATCTCCCATGGGAGGAACCATGGCATCTTTTAGCAAAGCCTCGTATGCCAGATTGATATCATATTCCCGGAATCCGTTGACATAAGCATCCGCAATAACTGCATCGGCATGGGTCCCAATCATGATGTTGGAATAAGTGGGATTTGGCCATTTGGGTAACCACCCTCCCTCTTGGTACATCTGCAGTAAAGACTGTACCATTGGACTGACCCGTTCCGGCTGTATCAGTTGCAACAACGGATGTAAAGCCCTGAAGGTATCCCACAATGAAAAATCATTATAGGAAACTCCTTCATGAACCTTATCATCAAATGCACTGTAATAGCGACCATACTCGGAGAACTCACGGGGAAACAACATGGTATGGAACATCGCGGTATAAAAAATACTTTTTTGATCTTCCGTACATCCGCTCACCTTTATCCGGCTCAGATTTTCCTGCCATACATCACGTGTTTTCTGCGTCAGTTTATCGAAATTCCAGTCCGGAATTTCAATAGATAAATTTTGTACAGCCTGCTCCAGACTAATAAAGGAGGTGGCA
>JAYFPG010000080.1:0-2733 GCA_034928085.1 Paludibacter sp. | reverse complement strand
GGAGTTGGAACATTTAAATTTATCACAACAAAAGGACAATTTCTGCCATCGTATAATAAAGGCGCTGATGATACAAAGATTGTTTTACGCTCAGATAATGCTGATCCGGATGAACAATTCAGCATCACGGAAGCAGCGGTTTACAAAGTAACAGTGAGTTTGCTTGATTTGTCGATAACATACGAAAAGATTAATTTACCTGCCTACAGTGAAATTTATATGGTAGGCGATGCTTCACCCAATGGGTGGGATATCTCCAACGCAACAAAACTGGTACAGAGTGCTACCGATCCGTTTATATTTACCTATATAGGGGTGATGAATGCAGGAGATTTCAAATTCCCGGTAAACCGCAACAGCGACTGGGGACAGGATATGTTCATGCGCGAATCTGAGACTAAGATGTACCTGCACCACGGCGGTGCTTCAGACGACGAAAAATGGACCATCACGAAAAAAGGATTTTATGTCATCACACTGAACCTGCTTGATCTTTCAATTGACATTCACCGTGAGAAATTATACATGGTGGGTAGCGCTACACCAATCGGTTGGAGTATCGGAGATGCAATAGAATTGACTGAAGATGCAACTAACGGATGTGTATTTACCTATTCAGGACCGATGGTGGCAGGCGATTTTAAGCTCCCGGTGAATCGCAACAGCACCTGGAGTCAGGATATGTACATGCGCACCAGCGATACCAAAATGTACCGTCACAAAGGAGGTGCTTCGGATGACGAAAAATGGACTCTCACTGCCGCAGGCGATTATGTGATTACCGCGAATCTGGAAACGCTGGATATCAGCATTGTGAAACAATAGTAACGAAAGTTAATGCAATAATTATCTATGTTGAGAAGAAACATCTTATCGTTTTTGTTGCTCTCTTTATTCCTTTCAGGTTGTAATCCGGGAACTGTTGAAGAGTTCCCGGATGCACCGGAAAATACGGCAACTCCCAACTTTCAGAATCTGCTGCTTTCAACTGATAAAGCAGCCTACAAGCCCGGAGAAACTGTACTCTTTTCGCTCGAAACAGTTTCACTGCCTTCAGGGGCCAAAGTAAGGTATAAATACTCAGGAGCTGTAACTGAAACAACGGAGTTAACCGCGACCAACTGGCAATGGACACCTCCATCAACTGATTTCAGGGGATATATGGCAGAAGTGTACAGTGTGGTTAATGGTGTTGAGAGAATTCATGCGACAACTGCAATAGATGTTTCGTCCGACTGGACTAAATTTCCCCGTTATGGCTTTCTGACAGATTTCGGAAATTTATCACAAGAAAAAATTGATGAGGTACTTGATCAACTGACTAAATACCATATCAATGGCTTGCAGTATTACGACTGGCTGGGAAAACATCATCAGCCTCTTACAATGAACGGTGATATTCCGGCAACAAGCTGGCGGGAAATCAGCAATAAAGAAGTGTATTTCACCACGGTGGATAAGTACATCAAAAGCGGACACAAACGCAATATGCGTTCGATGTTTTATAACCTGATATATGGCGCCTGGGAAAATGCTGAAAATGACGGGGTAAAAAAGGAATGGTATGTTTTCAACGACAATACGCACATCAACCGCGATTATCATCCTCTCGGTTCTCCTTTTTTGAGCAATATTTATTTGCTTGATCCATCGAATCCCGAGTGGCAGACTTATGCCATTAATGAAACAAAGAAAGTGTATCAGTTCCTCGGTTTTGATGGCTTCCACATGGATCAGTTGGGAAACAGAGGCGCCCGCTATACTTATCAGGGCAATTCACTGAATCTGGCAAATACTTATCTGCCTTTTATTGAAGTAGTTCAGATGGCCATTCCGGATAAAGTCAATGTATTGAATGCTGTTTCCCAATACGGTCAGCAGGGCATTGCTGTTGCTCCTGTTCCGTTCTTATATACAGAAGTCTGGACTCCCTACGATCGTTACAACGATCTGGCGACCATCATTAAACAAAACAATGCCCTTTCAAACCATCAAAAAAATACCGTACTGGCTGCTTATATGAACTACAACCTCGCCAATAACAAGGGTTACTTCAATACGGCTTCGGTTTTGATGACGAATGCGGTGATTTTTGCTTTCGGGGGCTCACACATTGAATTGGGAGAGCACATGTTGGGAAAAGAATATTTCCCCAACAATAACCTTCAGATGAAACAGGAACTGAAAACAGCGCTAATCAAATATTATGATTTCCTGACTGCCTATCAAAACCTGTTGCGCGATGGAGGAAACTTTAATACGATCACCTTAAATTCAATTGATAATAAGTTAGGTCTTGAACCCTGGCCGGCAAGCACAGGCAAGGTTGCTTATTTTGGCAAATTATTCCCTGATAAACAGGTGATCCATCTTATTAACCTGACAAGTGCCGTTTCGTTGGAATGGAGGGACAATGAGGGAGTACAACCTCCCCCGGTAGTTGTAAAAGATGCGAAAATATCCTTATCGTTCACTCAACAGGTGAAAAAAATATGGATCGCTTCTCCGGATGTTGCAGGGGGAATTTCCCGCTCACTGAATTTTAAACAAGTGGGCGACAAAGTAAGCTTTAGGCTCCCCGAATTACAGTATTGGAACATGCTTGTTGTTGAATTTTAAATATTGAAGGTATGAAAAAAATTGTGTTGTTATTAGTTATACTCGCTATCGTTCCGGTCAGGTTTACTGCTCAAACGCCCGGCAATATTAATTCACATCAGACAAATAAAAATG
>JAYFPG010000057.1:0-3658 GCA_034928085.1 Paludibacter sp. | reverse complement strand
AAAATGAGGTTGAAAGAACACGATATCTGTTTCCGGCAACCGGGGATAGCTTTTAAAAGACGGAACAGGAACCCATTTCCCTTTTTCATCCTGATACTGGATATTGAATGAACTCCACCATCCGCCAAACTCTTCCATACACCCGAGATGCAAAGCAATCATTCCGATTTCTTTTTCTTCATTCCATCCATATCCGAAATAATCGACTTTGGGAATGTTTGCTCTTGCTGCCAGACTGTAAAATACCGAACCTTCTCCCGATACAATACCATCGTTAAGTATATCGACGGTTTGCGCATACATCGGTTTGCCAAACGTGTACCAGGTAGAATCGAGTACCTGTATATTCAGGGTATTCACATTGGCATAGATAGTATCTGCCTGGGAAGCTATATTTTGAGATCTTACGAGCAATTCGAAAGTTTTCTCAACTACTTTTTTACCATCTCCAAGGCTTAGCTTAATAATGTATTTACCAGCCTTCTGAGGAGTTCCGGAAATTTTCCCCTTGTCAAACATGACACCTTCCGGTAAAGCTCCGCCAACCAACTTCCACTCATAATTTTGATTGGAATTCGTATAAAAAACATACTCGACAGCTTGTCCGGCATGCATTACCGGAGCCGGACCTACATAAAATTCAAGAGGTGCATTAAATGTTGCTTTCGTATTAATATGATAATATCCTTTTCCACGGCTCGTACTTTTCTTACCTCCGTTTTTCAGGATAACATTTTCAGCCTGTTTCACTGTTCTTGCAATAAGATCTGAAATAGTTGCATCCGGCATATCATGGCGCGTAACATTAATGTATTTATCGTTAAATGGTTTAGTCCAGTCTTTGATTGGGTAAAGCAGATTTTCAGGCAGTGCGCTTGCACCATACATTACTCCCAGCAGCCCTCCAATAGTTGCAGTCTGATTATCTGCATCGAATCCCATCGCGCAACCCAGGTCCATCGTGAGCTGGAAATCACCTTTTCCATACAAAAATGATAAGATTCCACAAGCCCCGTTGAGATTGGCATTCCAGATGGTTTTTGTCATGGCGTTCTCATTCACATAATATTTCTCAGCCATAATTTGACGGGCTTTCTTCCAGTCATTTGGGTACTTTTTATATAAACCCACCATTTCACGTACAGTTTGTGCATATCTGCTGTCGGCAGGTAATTGCTGCAAAGCATTCAACACCAACTTCTCTATGTCTTTTTCAAAGAACGCATTGGCATACATCGCTCCGTAATGAACAGTTGGATCAGCAGCCCAGTCATCACTGGTAATTCTGGCTGCCCAGTCTGATTTCTGTGCTGCATAGTTCACCATTCCCGGAGCTGTATAAGCCCAAATCTCGTTAATTAACTGAGGGTCTATCTGGTACCAATGCGGATTATTATCTTTCATCCCGGTAAACGGAGGCGTAAAACCATGATGCATCAGACCAAGTGCGGCGCGGTTAGCCAACCACACCCTGTCGCGCACATGATACATCCAGGCTTCACGCAATTGAGCATAAGTCGGTTCACAACCATACTTTTCCATTTGCAGGAGATAGATATATTCAAAATCGGTATCATCATCAGAGAAAGCACCGCCAGTACGTTCAAGCCTGTCCAGATTTTTTGTATAACCATAAGGCCAATTGGCGTCAGGTCCCGGATTTTCAACAAATTTATTTTCAAAAGGCAATCCGTAGAAGTTCCCGATCAGCTGTCCCAGCCAGGCACCGGCAATTTTATCTTCCACGACTTCTTTTGAAATTTTTTTCAGTTGTTGAGCTTGCAGACACAGTGGAAGCAGCACTAAAATAAAGAATGTTTTTCTAAGCATAACGTGTATGTTTGGATTAATAAACCAGATTTAAATCACTGAGGATCTCCTGCCAGATTAGGGTTCGTATCAATAGCTGTTTGTGGTATGGGAAATACAAGTTGTGTATTGGTTACCGGTTTTGCCCACCAGGCGTTGTGCCATTTACCGAACCGGATTAAATCCTGGCGCCTATGACCTTCCCATGCGAATTCCCTTCCACGCTCAGCCAGCACTTCATCTAAGGTCAATTCTCCGGCAGTATAGGGAGTCAGTCCCACACGTGTTCTGAGCATTTTAAACTCAGGAATATCGACAACCTGACTCGTTTTCCCCTGCCTCATCATCGCTTCTGCTTTCATCATCACAACATCGGCATAGCGGAACAATACAAAATCATTTTCCATATCTACAACGTCGTACTGTAAGCCATTCGTTTGAAATTCATATTTACAACAACGGGCGCCATCCCACTTGTGTCTCGACCGGTATTTTGATTCCGGAAATACAGGATTATATTTAAACCACAATGTATCACCTGCTCCTGATATCTCATATAGCTTTTTGCCGTTCATGTCGTATTGTTGACCATAGAGCCATGATTTCTTGCGCAAATCAGTGTCACTGTAAGTACTAAAGAATTCCGGAGATGTCATAAATCCATCCCATGGCGTATCATTCAGATTATAGGTATAACGGCTCATGGAATTAAGCGTAAGATCGTACCAATAGAAATATTCGGTTGTCAATGTTGAATTATAAACGATAACAAAAATATTTTCCCGGGAAGCTTCGTTGTGAATTTTAAAATTATCGAAATAGTTATTTTCCAGCTGATAGTGCCCCATATCCATTACATTGTCGCACATATCCTCCGCATCTTTCCATCTGGCTTCTCCCTTCCAGACTTCAGCATTCAGATATAACTTAGCAAGTAATGTATAGGCAAGTGCTTTGGTTACCCGTCCATAATTCTGAGCAGTCGGGACTTCATCCAGAAAGTCGATGTTGTTTTTAATTTCGTTTTCAACAAAATCGTAAATAAACGCCCTGGATTTTTTGGGAGGCAAGTTTTTATCTGTAAAGTCTATTGTAAAGGGAATATCGCCCCAGGTGTCCATCCCCCAATAATAGAACAACGCACGGAGAATCTTTATTTCAGCCATAATTTTATCTTTTCCGGCAAAGTCAAATGAAGAACTTCCGGTTTCATAGAGGACCTCATTACAGGCGCTGATTCCTCCGAAAACAAATTCCCATGCCTGACGATTTATTTTATTAGCAGGCGACACATTGTGTTTTTGCATCTCATCCCACCTGCCGTTATCCCACCATTCACCATCTTCTCTGGAAGGAATAACACACTCATCGGAACTCACTGTAACCAATGACCAAAGCCTCTGTTCTTCAGGATATGGTTGCAATTTCGTGTAAGCCCTTCCGGCATTCATCAGGAGCGCCTGTTCACTGGTAAAAAACTGATCCATTGGTATATCGGAATAAACCGTTTCTGTCAAATCTGTACAAGCTGAAAATAATGCAGTCGAAATAACCGATATCGCAAATAGCTTGCATTTTGTTAGCATAGTTGTGTTCATCTCAATTGAATTAGAATGTAATATTAACTCCGATAGTAACCCCCGTGGTAACCGGATAGTAGCTCATGTATTCGATACCCGGTTGTAATCCGCTCAGCGACACTTCCGGATTGACCCCTTTATAGCCGGTAATACAAAACAGATCCTGTGCTGCCGCATATATCCTCATATTGGAAATATAGGTCGAAACATTTTTCAGGTTATAACCTACTGAAAGATTATCCATTTTCAGATAAGAAGCGTCTTCTACA
>JAYFPG010000067.1:0-23592 GCA_034928085.1 Paludibacter sp. | reverse complement strand
GTTGGAGCGTTGATTATTGAAGGAAAACAAGCTGAAAGTAAAGCTGATTTTGTTCATAAATATGCGATTGCATTGAAAGAATGTAATGAAACTATATATTGGATTGAATTATTGTTTCGTTCAGATTATATTTCAGAGTTAGAATATGAAAGTATATTAAATGATGCAAACCAATTGAATAAAATGTTATCATCCAGTATTATTACAGCTAAAGGAACAATGAAACTAACAACGAATAGACAATGAAGAAAATTATTAACAAATCAAATAAATCAAGTTTATTGAGGAAGTTTTCCGCTTTCCGCTTTCCGTTTTCCGCTATTATACTGCTTTCCATCGTCTCCTGCACCTACACGCCTCCAAAGTACGCCTCTTTTGACGAATATCCGGTGTATGATGGCACTGATCTGGAACTAATCTATTCACCACATGCCTCCAGTTTCAGGGTATGGGCACCGACTGCATCGGAGGTAAAGCTATTGCTTTATGACAATGGACAGGAAGGTATGGCTTATCGATCTGAAGATATGAAAAGGGGAGAAAAAGGTACCTGGAGGATTAAGATTCAGGAAGATCTGAAAGGGAAATTTTACACCTTTCAGGTTAAGATAAATGAAGTTTGGCTGAAAGAAACTCCCGGTATGTGGGCAAAAGCAGTTGGGGTAAACGGGAAACGGGCAGCCATCATCGATATGAAAGAAACAAATCCTGAAGGATGGGAATTGGATAAACGTCCCGAATTGCAGAGTTTTACCGATATTGTCATATATGAAGTGCACATGCGCGATTTTTCAGTTGCTGAGAATTCGGGAATTAAAAATAAAGGAAAGTTTTTGGCTTTTACTGAAAACGGAACAAAGAATACGGCAGGAGATAAAACCGGTATAGATCACTTGAAAGAACTCGGTGTAACGCATGTACACTTACTACCGTCGTATGATTTTGCATCAATTGACGAAACAAAATTAGCAGAAAACAAGTATAACTGGGGATATGATCCGTTGAATTACAACGTGCCAGAAGGTAGTTATGCTACTAATCCGTATGATCCTGAGGTACGAATCAGGGAATTTAAACAGATGGTGCAGGCTTTACACAAAGCCGGTATCAGGGTCATCATGGATGTGGTTTATAATCACACCTATACCGGAGAAGATTCACACCTGAATTTATTGGCCCCGGGATATTTTTATCGTTTCAATGCCGATTCGACCTGGTCGAATGCTTCCGGTTGTGGAAACGAAACGGCATCCGACCGACCTATGATGCGCAAATTTATCGTCGAATCCGTTAGTTACTGGGCCAGAGAATATCATATCGATGGTTTCCGATTCGACCTGATGGGTATTCATGATATTGAAACCATGAATGAAGTGCGTGCTACAATGGATAGAATCGACCCTACCATATTTGTTTACGGTGAAGGTTGGACAGCCGGTGATTCGCCATTGGCTTATGAGAACAGGGCCTTAAAACAACATGCAAAACAATTTGATGGTATCGCGGTTTTCAGTGATGACATCCGGGATGCATTGAAAGGTAGCTGGGCAAATCCCGACGTGCCGGGCTTTGTTTCCGGAGTGGAGGGACTCGAAGAATCTGTCAAATTCGGCGTGGTGGGTGCAACTTACCACCCACAAATAGATTACAGTAAACCCATTTATTCAAAAGAATCTTATGTGAAAAATCCTACACAGGTGATTAATTATGTTTCATGCCACGATGATATGTGTCTGGTTGATAAACTCAAAAAAGCGAGTCCTCCGGGTGCAACCGACGAGGAATTGATGAAATTTAACAAATTGGCTCAGACAGTAGTGTTTACTGCGCAGGGGGTCCCTTTTATTTACGCTGGTGAGGAAGTTTACAGAAACAAGAAAGGCGTACATAACACCTATCAATCACCGGATTCAATAAATAAAATCAATTGGGACAACAAAACCACATACCGGGATGTTTTTGATTATTATCAGGGACTAATCAAACTTCGCAAAGAGCATCCGGCATTCCGAATGCCTACTGAAGTCATGGTGCAGCAGTATCTTAAATTTCTGGATATCGAATTCCCCAATGTGGTGGCATATACCCTCAATGGCAATGTGAATGGTGACAGTTGGCGAGATATAATGGTAATTTATAACGGTAACAGAATTCCTGCAACAATATCAATACCTCAAAATAACTGGAATGTGGTTATGCATGATGGAAAAATTGATTTGAATGGTATGGGAACGGTAAAAGATAGTATCTTTGTAGTCGCACCGTCATCGGCGAGTATTTTATATAAAAAATAGGTTACTTCGTAGGCTTTGCCTACTCGCAATGACGAAGTGGTTAATTGGCGGAGCATTATATGTCAATAGCCCCGGGTTTTAACCCGGGGGAATAGGGATATAAAAAGCCCCGGGGATTGAATTTTAAATTTGATACAATTATATGGAGTACACCACGGTCATTAAACCCAAGAATCGTTTGTTTGAGGTTGATCTTAGAGAAATCTGGCAATACCGGGATTTGTTTTCGATGTTTGTTAAGAAGGACATCATCACACAATACAAACAAACTATTCTCGGACCAGCATGGTATTTCATACAACCGGCTTTAACCACCATCATGTACATGGTGGTTTTTGGCGGTATAGCCAAAATATCAACAGATGGGTTACCACAGCCTCTGTTTTACTTAGCCGGAATTGTTTGCTGGCAGTATTTCTCTGATTGTCTCAACAAAACAGCTTCCACATTTACAACCAATCAACACATCTTCGGAAAAGTGTATTTTCCCAGGATGATTGTTCCATTGTCGACTGTAACATCCAATTTAGTAAGGATGGGCATTCAGTTTTTATTATTTATTGGTGTATATGTTTACTACTTACTTTCGGGAGTTCAGGTTGCGCCGAATATCCATATTTTATTACTTCCGTTATTGGTGCTGATGCTTGCCGGATTGTCACTTGGCTTTGGTGTCATCATATCCTCCCTCACAACGAAATACCGTGACTTAACCATACTATTCACTTTTATTGTACAGCTTTGGATGTACGCAACACCGGTAATTTATCCGTTAAGCACCATGTCTCCTGATAAGCAGTGGATTATGGCTATTAATCCGGTTACTTCCATACTCGAAACATTTAAGTTTGGCATGATGGGAGTGGGTACTTTCAGTTGGGGCATGCTGGCTTATAGTTTTGTTTTTATGGTGGTGCTAATGGGAATAGGAATTGTGGTTTTCAATAAGGTGCAACGTAGTTTCATGGATACGGTCTAATTTTGATTTGCAAAACCCAAAATGCAGATAAAGAATCATTTAATGATATAAATCACATTTAGAAGAATTAATGACAGCAATTGAATTTGATAATATCTCCAAACAATACAGATTAGGACTCGTTTCTACCCGTACCCTGAGTCACGATTTAAACCGGTGGTGGAAAATGAACATCCTCGGAAAAGAAGATCCCTATTTGAAAATTGGAGAGGTGAACGACCGGGCTCACAAAGGAACGAGTGAGTATGTCTGGGCGCTTAAAGATATTAATTTCAAGGTTAAACAAGGTGATGTCATTGGCATCATCGGTAAAAATGGCGCTGGAAAATCTACATTGCTGAAAATTCTTTCGAAAGTTACTACGCCAACTACCGGTACTATTCGCGCCAAAGGACGTATAGCCTCCCTGCTCGAAGTAGGAACAGGTTTTCATCCGGAGATGACCGGCCGTGAAAATATCTTTATGAATGGCGCTATCATGGGCATGACAAAAGCTGAAATTAACGCCAAATTAGATGAGATCATTGAATTTGCAGGCGTTGAACGCTATATTGATACGCCTGTCAAACGTTATTCGAGTGGTATGACCGTACGTTTGGGATTTTCTATTGCTGCTCATCTGGAACCTGAAATTTTGGTTGTAGATGAGGTATTAGCTGTGGGAGATGCCGAGTTTCAGAAAAAAGCCATCGGCAAAATGCAGGATGTCAGCAAAGGGGATGGCAGGACAGTGCTGTTTGTGAGTCATAATATGGGAGCTGTTCGTAATTTATGTAATAAAGCAGTTGTACTGGTCGATGGAAGTGTCGCGTTTGAAGGTGAAACTGAACAAGGCATTTCATTTTATTTAAACAACAAACTGGAATCATACAATCAAATTTCAGCAGCTGAATTAGTTGCCAAATCGCGCGTAAAAGGTTATGGAATGGATGTGGCGTTTCAAAGCGTTGGTTTTGAGCAGGATAGTGATAGTTTTTATACCAATGATGAAATTGTGTTGGTGTGTAAATTCAAAGGAAACCGCAAAACAGAGAATATACGCATCAACGGGACAATTTTCAACAACGAAGAACAAGCGATTGGAGGTTGGTTTGGCAGTGATTTGTTTGATATCAATGAGAATGAAGAAAAAACAATCCGGATTCGACTTAAAAATCACAAGCTGACAATTGGAGGTTACCTTGTTAGTTTATCTGTCGGAAAAGGTAACTTTGCGGAAGGAATGTTAGATTACGATGTTGTGCATCAGGTTGCCAAGTTCAATATTGTAGGATTTGATTCCAAAGAATTAATCGGTTATTCAGTTTGGAACAGTCGCTGGGGGAATGTCCTTTTTGATGTAGATTATCGATCAATATAAAATATGCCTACTGTATCTGTCATAGTTCCCAATTATAATCATGCGCCTTATCTCAAGCAGCGCATTGATAGCATTCTGAATCAGACCTATCAGGATTTTGAATTGATCTTGCTAGATGATTGTTCCACGGATAATAGCCGTGAGGTGCTCATGTCTTATCAGCATAATTCGAAAGTAAGTCATTGTGTGATAAATACCAAAAACAGTGGAAGTCCCTTTAAACAGTGGAACAAAGGGATTGCCATGGCACGCGGGGAATATGTATGGATAGCCGAAAGTGATGACTGGGCGGAACCGGAGTTTCTGGAATGTATGATTTCGGAGATGGAAAAATACCCTAATGTTGGATTAGCTTATGCGCTGGCACGTTATCAGTTAAATGATACGGAACCCTGGGATTTAAAACCAAGTGACAAAGTTCAGGTATTTTCCGGAGATCAGTTTATTCGAGAGAAATTGTTATTCACGAACGTTGTATATAACGTGAGTATGACGGTTTTCAGACGGGATGTGTTTTTAAATATTCAGCATACCTTGTATGAGAAAATGCATTTGTGCGGCGATTGGTTTTTCTATGTGTTACTGTGTCAGAAAACAGATGTACTGGCTTATGACAGAATCCTGAGTAATTACAGGATGCATGACAGCAATACTTCCTCGAAAGCAGAAAAACTGGGCAAAAGTTTCTTGGAAGGTGTTGATATACTGAATTACATCATTCAATATGACCGAAAAATAAAGAGGCTGGATTATGCCTATTTTTGGGCTAAACAATGGGTTAAATATCGTGCGAAATTTAAAATCAGCAGGGAAATAAACCGGAAGATTTTTAAAAAAATGTACCCCAGACACTTACTGATTATTCTGATGTACTATGTATATAATATTTATTACTTTTTTAAAATAAAAAAATAACATAATGCCCTCTGTAAGTATCCTGATGCCTGTATATAACGCGGAACCGTATTTGTCTGAGGCCATACAGAGTATGCTTAACCAGACTTATACCGATTTTGAGCTGATTATACTGGATGATTGCTCTACAGATCGTTCGGCTGAAGTGGTTCATACTTACACTGATGTAAGGATTGTATATCACCGGAATGAAGTGAATAGCGGTCTGGCCAATAACCTGAACACTGGTTTGAAACTCGCTAAAAGCAAATACATCGCCCGTATGGATGGGGATGATATTTCTTTACCACACCGCCTGCAAACGCAGGTCGATTTTTTGGAATCTCATCCGGATATTGATTTATGTTCCTGTGCCATGCAAATGTTTGGCGCTGATAATCAATTGTGGATAAGAGACCGTGATCCGGAACAGGTGAAAATTACCATGATGTTTTATTCTGCTGTATTACATGCTTCATCTGTTTTCAGAAAGGATGTTTTTGAACGAAATAATCTCATTTATAATCAGGAAACTTTTCCGGCAGAGGATTATGATCTATGGGCGAGGGCTGCATTTTATTGCAGGATGGTAAATTTACCCGATGTGATGTATTTGTATCGAATGCACCGGACACAGGTTACCTCAACCGATCCGAGGTCTGCTGAGAAATGCAGGGAAATTCAAATCCGTTACCTGAGTGAAGCGTTACCGGTATTAAGTGAAGAAGAGGTGATTGGTTTTGTTGATGGTTTTATTACTCATAGAATCAGCGATATAACTGAAATAAAAGGGGCAAAAAATCACTATCTGAAGATTGTCAAAGCAAATGCTTCCGTTTTATTTTTTGATCAGAAGCTATTGAAAACCAGATTAAAAAAATACTTTCAGCAACAGATTTTTACATTCTTGCAACAATATAAAATCCGAAGTTTTAGTGACCTGATTCAATATTGGGGTGCTATCATGGAATTAAGGCCTCAGTTGGTTGTAAAATTATTTACCAGATAAAGCATATTCGTACCATGAAACAAGCCATACTCATCACTGCCTATAAAGATCTGGATTTTCTGAAAGAAATCGTAGATTTTTTTGATGATGATTTTACATTTTTTATCCACATTGATAAGAAATGTAAAGAAGACATTACTGGTCTTTCGCAAATAAATAATGTTTATCTCTTTAATAACTACCATATTGAATGGGGTGGAAGCAATCACCTGATGGCCATTTTGTTGTTGATGAGGGAAGCTTACAAGCGAAATGAATACGCGTATTTTCACCTCATTACCGGTAGTGACTTTCCGGTTAAACCACTTGCTGAATTCAAGGTGTTTTTTGAAAAGCACAAAAACGAAAATTTCATGGAGTATTTTCCACTTCCACGTGAAAGCTGGGGAGAGGACGGAGGATTAAAACGCATCCGGTATTATTGGGTTGGACTGAACCGCGTGGATGTCAGAGGCCGTTTTTGGGAACTCATTCGCCTGAGCCTGAGGATACAGAAGAAACTGAAAATAAATCGCAAGTTTCGGTATTTTGATGGCAAGCTATGGGCCGGAGGAACTTACTGGAGCTTATCACAGAAAGCTATTGAGACATTCATCCGTTTTGTTGATGAAAATCCCGGCTATATCAGGCGATTCAGGTGTACAAGTATCGGGGAGGAGATTTTTTTGCAGACGGTGTTACTGAATCTGGATGTGCCGGTAACCAATAATTACCTGCGTTATATCGATTGGGGAGAGGATGGTGCAAATCCGGTTACATTGACAGAAAAAGATTATGATCGCATCCTTGAATCTGACTGCTTCTTTGCCCGCAAGTTTGATAAAATCAACTCTGCAACACTGATAGATAAAATAAAATCAGCCGGTTTATGAATACAAACAAATTAAAAATAAAGATTTACACCCGTTCGATGAACGATGCGTTGTATAAAAGATCCATGTTTTTCATGGATTTGCCTTATGAGAAAGTTCGTTTGCTGAATACGACTGCTGATGGTTACCTGTATCAAATGATTCGTGATGAAGAGGCTGATATCATCATCAATATTGATGAAGATGCTTTCGTATATGATCTGGAACGTTTGAATTCCTTATTGGAATATGTTGTTGAGAATGGGTATGTAAATTGTGGAATGCCCGATGGTGGCATGGTGGATATCCGGAAATTCAACCCGCTGGTAACCAATCCGTTTTTCAACATTCTCAATGTAAGGGAAATCAGAAAGAAATTTTCTGAGGACGTTATTGCAAATTATCCTTTGCATCAGGAGACGTATATGGATCAATATCCCATGCATATCCTGAAAGGTGAATATAAATTTATCAATAATGAACCTTATTGTCATTTCTTCGTGTGGCTGAGTCAGGAGTTCAAGACTTTATACCTGAACGCTGATACACACCCCGATGGTGAATCAACGATATTATATAACCACAATCAGGAGCCATTTCTGATACATACCTGGTACTCGCGGTTCTTCAATACCGACCGCTTTCACACGAAAAGAATCAATGCAGTTGTGAGGGAATGTGGTAAATTGAGTCGCAGGTTTTATAAACCATCTGTGAAAGACCAGTTTAATTCATGTGTAAAGCTGAATTTTCTTGAAACCATCAAGGCGCTTGTGAAGATAAAAAAGAAATTAACCTCTAAAAACTGAAAATGTTGATATCAGTTATCATACCGGTTTACAATGTAGAGCTTTATCTGGCTGAATGTCTCGATAGTGTGTTGGCACAAACATATCCGCATTATGAGATGATTTGTGTGAACGATGGTTCAACAGATGGTAGTCGGGCAATACTGGATCTTTACGCTGCAAAGTATGATAAAATACAGGTAATCAATCAGGAAAACAAAGGGTTAAGCGCTGCCCGTAATGCCGGAATTGCTATTGCCAAAGGGGATTATGTGTTTCTGCTTGATAGTGATGATAAAATTGAGAATCATGCTTTGGAAACGCTGGCTGCCAAATCCAATGGCGAAGATTTGATTTGTTTCAATGGTAAACGTTATTTTGAACAAACCAATACAGACGATATTCCTGATGAAGGGATTTCAGCTGAGTTTGAATCAGGATGGGATTATTATAATCAATTCGCGCTGGTTAACCGGAAATTCCATTTTGTATGCACTGTGCTGAGGCTGTATCGACGTGAATTTCTGTTACAGCATCAATTGCATTTTCAGGAAGGTATTTTCCACGAAGATAACCTGTTTACACCCATTGCCTGCTATTATGCCCAAAAGGTAAAAATTATTCCGGATTGCTTATACATCTATCGCATCAGGAAAGGTAGCATCACGCAACATGCTAATATCAAGCGGCTTTTTGACATTATACTCATTGCCAACACCCTGGCTGAGTTTTTTGTTTCAAAAGATAATATTGATAAGAAAAACATTTATCGTGAAATTGCAGGGTCTTATTTCAGGGGTTTTATGCCGGAAGATATTAAAGTGTTCGGAAATAACGACAGTAAACTTCGCAGCAAAATAAACTGGCATCTTTATAAAAAAATCAGTATCTTTCCGCGTCACAAAAGAATATATCAACTACTGAAAATTCATCCGATGCTCTTCAGGTTTTATCTTTGGATTGAAAAATGTTTGAAATAGCTTGGGTGATAATGATAAAACGAATTACATAAACGCGTAAATAAATATATGTTCTCAGTTATTATTCCATTATATAACAAGTCTTTATACATCGAAAAAGCCATTCGTTCGGTCGCTGCTCAAACATGGCAGGAGTTTGAACTAATCGTGGTGGATGATGGTTCAATGGACGATGGGGTGGCAATAGTTGAGAAATTATTTAAGGAACTCGTAGCCCCTTTTGGTGGCTGGAGCATCACAATCCAATCCAATTCAGGCGTTTCTACAGCCCGCAACAATGGGGTAAAAGCTGCAAAATACAACTACATCGCTTTTTTGGATGCTGATGATTGGTGGAAACCGGATTTTCTGGAGCAAATGAAAAAACTCATTGAAGATTATCCGGAAGCCGGAATTTATGGTTGCAACTACTTTTTCGTGAAAAACAAGTCATTTAGGCTTGCACCATTGGGATTGGATGCCGGATTTGAAGAAGGATTAATCAATTATTTGCAGGTGTATGCCAAAACCTTGTGTATGCCGCTGACGTCAATCTCTGTCGTGTTACCGAAAGTAGTTTTTGAAACCGAACAGGGATTTAAACCGGCTCTGAAACTTGGAGAAGATTTTGATTTGTGGGTGCGCATAGCAACAAAGTATCCGGTGGCATTTGTAAACAAACCTTTAGCATATTATAATCAGGATGTGGTATTATCAGGTAGGGCCGTCAGCGCCCGATTATACGAGACACACGAACACATGCTATTTGTTGACTATGGCCATTTGATGCTGGACAAAGACTTCAGGTACTTGTACGAAAGACTGGCTTTGTACGGGTTGTTACCTTATTATCTGGCCGGAAAGCATAAAACTGAAATAAAGAATATACTGGCATCGGTTAACTGGTCGCAACACGAAAAGAAATATTGCTTATATTATCTGATTTTACCAAAATGGTTAGTGAAATACTGGTTTGTATTTATAAAAACAGGTTCTAAGATTAAAACGATTTTGAAAAGAATACGCTGAATATACATATAATCAATTGTTTATGAAGATAGCCTATTTATTTGGTTCATTGACCCGTGGGGGGACAGAAACACTCATGTTGGATGTTTTTCGCCATGCGCCTGAACACGGGCTGGATGCCATGGGCGTATACAGGAAAACAGGAGAATATGAACAGGACTATCTGAATAGCGGCGTGCCCATGTTCAAATTAGCTCCCGGGGGCAATAAACTGACTTATTTGCTTAGGTTGCGTAAGCTGTTGTTGACGAATCAGGTGGATATTGTACATGCGCAACAGCCAGTTGATGCTTTTTATGCTCACATTGCATGTATGGGAACCAAAATCAGGATTATGCTTACGCTGCATGGCTATGATTTTAACGATAGCAAAGCTTCGAAGTCTGTTTTAAAATTCATCATCAGCCGTACCGATAAAAATATCTTTGTGAGCAAATCTCAATCAGACTTTTATATTAAGCAATTTAATCTGAATCCTGTAAAACAACATGTTGTGTATAACGGCATCTCATTTTCAAAAATCATTGATGCTTTCGATAATAAGGCAATTGATGCATTGCAGGGTAAGCAAAACATAAAAAAGGAATTAAATTTATCTCCTGACACCTTGTTGTTAAGCAGTGTGGGTAACTTTATACCGGTCCGCGATCAGATGACTTTGTGCAGGTTTGCAAAGTTGTTGAAAAATCAGGGTGTTGATTTTCAGTTGCTGTTAATTGGAAAACGTTTGGATTTTGTTGCCTCTCAATATGATGATTGTGTAAACTATTGCCGGGAAAATGATTTGTTGCATCATGTACATTTTTTGGGGATGCGTACTGATGTTCCTCAAATACTGGCACTCTCGGATGCATTTGTATATGCCACTGATTATGACACGTTTGGTATAGCAGTGGCTGAAGCAATGGCAACCGGAATCCCTGTTTTTGTCAACGATTGGGAAGTTATGACGGAAATTACGGTACAGGGAAAATATGCAACCCTCTACAAAACTAAAGATGAAAGGGATTTAGTTGAGAAATTTATGTTATTTTTGAGACATAAAAACGATTATATAAGCAAGGCTCAGTTTGCACAGCAATTTGTCAGAGAGACTTACAGCATTGAAAGTCACATTTCGAATCTGATGCAACAATATGATTTTTAGTCTGCATGCGAATGAAGAACCTGATATTTAAGATACTACGATATTCCGGATTGCCTTTTTTCTTCAGAGAATTTATCCAGAAGAATAAGGTCAGCATACTCCTGTTTCACGATATCAAAAAAGAAGATGCTGCAAGAGCTTTCGCTTATATAAAGAGAAAATACAAGATCATCTCCCTGCAACAATATATTGATGCTGTTCAAAATAGCACAAAATTACCGAAAAAGGCACTTATCATTACCTTCGATGATGGACATATTTCAAATTATGCTTTGCTGCCGGTTATTAAGAAATACCAAATTCCGGTTACCATTTTCTTATGTGCATCCATCATCAACACGAAGCGTCATTTTTGGTTTTTGCATGAGCCTATCGCATCCAGGGTTGAAGACTGGAAGAAAATTCCAAATCAGCTCCGATTGAAAAAACTGGAAGAGCATGGTTTCGAGCAGGAAAAAGAGTATGAAATCCGGGAGGCGTTAGATAAGACAGAGCTTGATGAAATGAAAGAATGGGTTGATTTTCAGTCACACACCAAATATCACCCGATTCTGCCTCAATGTACTCATGCTGAAGCTGTTGATGAAATCATAGGTTCAAAACAGATACTCGAGAATGATTTTCAGCTAAATATCAATACATTATCGTACCCCAATGGAGATTATTCGGAAAGAGATATTGAATTAGCCAAAACTGCAGGATATATTTGTGGAATAACGGTTGACTATGGTTATAATACGCTGACTACAGATTTATTCCGGTTGAAAAGGCTGTCGGTGAATGATACCGGTGATATCAATGAACTGGCAGTAAAAGCAAGTGGGGTATGGGCTTTTCTGAAAACAAGTAACGGGAATAAACAACCTTATGGGTTTTCGAGAGTTAGTGGATAGTGGTTAGTGGATAGTGGTTAGTGGTTAGTGGATAGTGGTTAGTGGATAGTGGTTAGTGGATAGTGGTTAGTAAATTGTTTATATATAACTTATATGTAACTTACATGCCTTATATGGTTTAAAGTGATTTTTTATTGTTGAATTAAACGTTATGCGAATCGGATTATTGGCCAGTACACAAATGAGTGATTTTGTTTTAAATACCCTGAAACCGGTATTGGAAGACAAGCACCTGCAAGTTGCGCTGGTAATCATCGATTCCAGACCGAGGTTAACTTTGAAGCAAAAAATCAAAAAGAACTTCAAAAGGGGCAGGGGAGGTTACATGTTGGTGATGGCTGTGCAAAGCTATTTCAATAAACAACTGCCTTCCAAAGATACCAAACAGTTTTGTGTCGACAATGGATTTGAATTTATCGAGACGAGCAATCATTATGCTGCTGAAACCATTGATAAGATAGAATCATATAAGCTGGATATTCTCGTGCTTACAGGAGGCTTTGGCATCGTCAAAAAGCCTTTACTGGAGGTTACGCCAATGGGAGTTTTGTCGTATCACCATGGTAACATGCGTAAATATAGGGGGATGCCACCTGCTTTTTGGGAATTGTATAACAACGAAAAGGAAATGGGCGTAACCGTTCAGCTGTTATCAGCAGGACTCGACAGGGGAATGCCGGTAGAAGAAATCACCATCCCGATTATGCACAGGGATACGCTCAAAAAACTCGGGACAAGGGCTATGCAGCAAAGTGAGATTATGTTGTACAACGCCTTGAAAAAGATTGAAACCGGGCAATATGTTCCGGAAAAAATTAATGAATATGGCAAAGTATATACCTTGCCTAACCTGAGGCAATGGTTGTTATTTCAGCTTAAACAAACATTCAGATTCTTTAAATAGTGAATATAAATTATTGAAACAGCAGATAATTGTTTTACAAATAAAATAAAAACCAGTGTTAGATTACTTTCCAAAATACTTTACAAACAAGGCAATAATCCTCTATTTAGTATCATTGATGTTAATCAGCCTCTTGTTTTTTTCACATATCATGTCATTGATATGGTGGGTATTAGGAATAGTGGCTGTAATTGGTTTTTTCTATTTTTCAACTATCAGCACTCGCAAATGGAGTAACATCTATCCTTCTACATTTTCAAAAAAAATATTTACAACTGCATTAATTATTCGTGTCTTATGGGTATTATTCAGTTATGTATTGTATACCATCATGACCGGGGAACCTTATGAATTCAGTGTAGGAGATGCAAAAATGTACCAAAGAATTGGTGAGGCACTTGCTGAAACAGGATTTGGGAATTATGAAAATGTATTTCTGGGAATGCCGGTTTCAGATCGTGGCTATGGAACCTATTTAGGTGTCCTGTATATGATCATTGGTAATAATATCCTAATTGCACGTTTAATAAAAGCTGTTCTTGGAGCGTGGATGTGTGTTCTCGTATATAAATTAGGTACCCGGAATTTTGGTGAGGAAGTTGGTCGTATGGCAGCAATTTTTTGTATGTTGATGCCCAATTTGATTTATTATACTGGTTTACATATGAAAGAAGCGGAGATGGTATTTTTAGTCGTACTATTTATGGAAAGGGCTGACTCATTGATCAGGGTTCATAAATATACGATATTGGCAGTCTTGCCAACACTGTTGATTGGAGCTTCTTTATTTTTTTTCAGGACAGTCTTAGGGGCAATTGCTATGTTTGCATTATTTACAGCTTTGATTTTTTCATCCCGTAGGGTTATGTCAATGAGCCGAAAGGTAGTTATTACCGGATGGTTAGTGCTTGCGTTAGTGTTTTTTGCAGGTAGTACAATTGTAAATGAGATGGAAGAGATTTGGGAATCACGTGTTGAAAACCAAGAAACATCACTCGAATTCAGGGCAACCAGAGAAGGCGGAAATACATTGGCTAAATATGCATCCAAGTCAGTGTTTATTCCATTTATCTTTATAATACCATTTCCAACTATGGTGGATGTAATCCATCAACAGAATCAACAATTATTGCATGGGGGATATGTGGTAAAGAATATTATGGCTTTCTTTGTGTTATTCGCTTTGTTTATTATAATTAAAGATAAAAAATGGCGGGACAATATTTTAATTACTTCGTTTACAATTGGTTATTTGTTGATTATTGCGCTAAGTGCTTTTGCGCAGTCAGAGCGTTTTCATTTGCCAGCTTTACCTTTTATGTTAATAATTGCTGCTTATGGAATTAGTATGATTTCAAACAAAGAGAAAAAAATATTTAATGCTTATCTTATCCTTATGTTTATTATTTTTGTTGCATGGAATTGGTTTAAACTGGCTGGTAGAGGTATGACTTAACATGATACATAGTAAATCTAATCAAATACGTATATTAATTGTTTGCAGTAATAACTCCGGGAAAATTGCTCCATTTATTATCGAACAAGCTGAAGCTCTGATAAAGGAAGGGGTTAAACTGGAATATTATGGAATAAAAGGTAAAGGGTTGCGAGGTTACCTTAGCAATAGAAAAATGATGTTGAAAAAAATTGAGGAGTTTGAACCTCATTTGATTCATGCTCATTATGGTCTTTCTGGCTTATTTGCGAATATGCAAAGAAAAATTCCGGTTGTAACAACTTACCATGGTAGTGATATTAATGATTCAAAAGTATTTTGGCTATCAAAATTGTCAATGTTATTCTCAAAGCATAATATTTTTGTTTCGGAGAGAAATCTTGTAAAGGCTAAGGTGAGTAAACGATTTTCATTGTTACCTTGTGGAGTCGATATGGATTTTTTTAAGCCTGTACAAAAAGAAATCGCGAGAAAACGTATGAATCTTCTTTTGAACGAAAAATATGTACTGTTCTCCAGTTCTTTTAATAATTTTGTTAAAAATGCTTCTCTCGCACAACAGGCTATTGAATTAGTAGATGGAGCTCACCTCGTTGAACTGAAGAATTATTCTCGAGAGGAGGTTTGGTGGTTAATGAATGCTGTTGATGCTTGTATTATGACAAGCTATTCTGAAGGTTCTCCTCAATTTATTAAAGAAGCGTTGGCTTGTAATTGTCCGATTGTATCTGTAAATGTGGGAGATGTTTCTGAGGTAATAAGTAACATAGATGGTTGTTTTATTGCTGATTACGATCCCGTTGATATCGCTGGTAAATTGAACCAGGCTTTAAAAATTGAGAGAGTATCCGGAGGAAGAGAACGATTAATATACCTGAAATTTGATAATCAATACATAGCCAGTAGGTTACATGATATATATTGCCATTTATTGGAATAAGAAAGTATGATCCGCATCGTAAATCAAGACAATATTCATGTAGAACTATGGGAAAATTTGCTTTCCTGTTCGTCAGTCTCTTCGTTTTTTCAAACGAAAGCATGTTTTGACTTTTACTCCAATCTGAATTTTCTGAAACCATTTTTATATGGTGTAACTGAAGATGATAAACTGGTCGGATTAGCCTGTGGTTACCTGATTGCTGATGGGGGAGTAGTGAAGCGCTTTTTCAGTCGCAGGGCTATCATACCCGGAGGATTATTGCTTGCTGATGATATCAGTAAAGATGCTTTGAATTCATTACTTTCTGTATTAAAAAGTGATTTGTCAACGCAGGCTATTTATCTTGAAATCAGAAATTATGGTGATTATGCTCCATTTAAGGATGGCTTTGAGCAACAGGGTTTTGATTACCTGCCTCATCTAAACATTCAGGTTCTGTTTTCCGGTGAAAATAGTGCATTTAATCAATTGAACAGCACGAAGCAAAGACAGGTTCGTCAGACTGAAAAATCAGGTGTAATTTGTACCTTGTCAGTTGAACAGGAAGATATATTGGGTTTTTATCAAATTCTGAAAAGAACATATAAGCAAAAAGTAAAAAAGCCCTTGTTTCCGGCTGAATTCTTTCTGAAAATTGTTAAACAGGATTTTACACGTTTCTTTGTTATAAAGAAAGATAAACGGGTAATCGGCGGAATCTTATGTGTAACCAATGGTCAGGTGCTTTATGAATGGTTTATTTGCGGAGATGAAAATTCGGGAAAGGGTATTTATCCTTCGGTTTTTGCTACCTGGAAAGCCATCGAATATGCGGCTAACCATGGTTTTGCTTACTTTGATTTTATGGGTGCCGGAAAACCGGACGAACATTATGGTGTAAGAGATTTTAAAGCACAATTTGGTGGTAGGGTGTTGGAACAGGGAAGGTTTCTTTATCTTTGTAAACCAGGGTTGTATCGTTTTTCAAAAAATATTTTACGCATCATTCAAAAAATAAAATACTGATGAAGATTCTGATTTATACAGCACATCCGGCGCAATACCATTTCTTCAAACACATGATAAAGATATTGAAAGATCATGGAAATGAAGTCCTGTTGTTGATAAAAACCAAAGATGTACTTGAGAAGCTTATTCAAGAGGATGGATTTTCATTCGTCAATATTCAGCCAAAGACCAGGAAGAACAATCCGGTTGCTATTTTATTGGCTTCATTCATCAGAACATGGAAAGTCGTGAACATTGTGAAGAACCATCAGATTGATATGCTCATTGGTACGGACTCGTCGATAGCACAAGCAGGTTATCTGACCCGCAAACAGGCCATTACAACTCTGGAGGATGATTATGATGTGATCAGGAAACTGGCCGACCTGACCTATCCGTATACAAAAACCATTTTGGTGCCGGAGGTTTGCAAGGTTGGTAAATGGAGTCGTAAAAAGGTAGGATATGATGGGTATATGAAACTTGCATATTTGCATCCCAATCGTTTTACTCCCGATGCTGCTGTTAAAAACACCTATATTCAATCTGATCGTTATTGTCTGATCAGACTTGCACAGCTTACTGCACATCATGATGCGGGAATAAGGGGACTGGATAATCAATTGGTCAAAAATCTGATCCGTGTTATTGAAAATAAAGGCTATCAGGTTTATATCAGTGTTGAAGGAGAAATTGCCCCTGAATTATCAGCCTATCAACTGAAAATCAACCAAAACGACATACATCATATATTAGCCTTTGCTTCTTTGCTAATTTCCGACAGTCAAAGTATGTCGGTTGAGGCAGCCATGTTGGGTGTACCGTCATTGCGTTTCAGTGATTTCAGCGGACGAATCAGCGTGTTGGAGGAACTGGAACAACATTACAGGTTGACCTATGGAGTTAAAACCAATGATCCGGATAGATTAATTGGTTTAACATCGGAGCTGCTTGAAAACCGGGATATACGTTCCCAGTTTCAACAATACCGTACGCAAATGTTGTCCGATAAAATAGATGTTACTGCATTTATGGTTTGGTTTATAGAACATTATCCTGAGAGTGTAAATATTATGAAGCAAAATCCTGAATATCAACATCAATTCAACTAATATTGAAAGCTGATTTTACAATCAAAGTTTACCGGGAGTTGTTACTGAATTTACAATCTGCCGGATATGAATTCTTTACTTTTGCTGACTGGTGTGAAGGAAAAGCAGCAGAAGCAGAGAAGTATATCATATTAAGACATGATATTGATAAATTGCCCGGTCATGCATTACAAATTGCCCGAGTCGAATCGGCAATGAAAATTAGGGCTACTTATTATTGGTTGACCCGCAAACCGGTTTTTCATCCGGGTATAATTAATAAAATTGCTTCCATGGGGCATGAAATCGGTTATCATTACCGGGATTGGGTCGATGCGCAGGGAGATGCAGAAAAAGCACTCGGACTGTTTCAGCTAAATATGGCTAAGATGCAGGCACTGACACCTATTAAAACCATGGCCATGGATGGTTGTCCCTGGAGTAAATACAACAATCTGGATATGTGGTTTCGATACGATTACCGTTCGTTTGGCATCATTGGAGAACCATATTTCGACATTTTCGGCGCCGGATGCAATGAAGCTGTTCAAGATATCTTTTACCTGACGGATACGGGCAGGATGTGGAATGGCGATCGTTTCAGCATCCGGGATAAGGTAGCTGTAAATCAATTGCTCGATTATAAATCAACCTACGAACTGATTGATGCTGCCGGAAAAGGTTTGTTACCTCAGAAAATGATGATAACCACCCATCCGCAACGCTGGTCGGCTCATTATGTGGAGTGGCTGTATGAGTTTCTTATGCAGGGGAGCAAGAATCTCATTAAATGGATGGTAGTTAGAATTAAATAATAAAAAAAGTGCGCAATCTCAAACTGCGCACTTTTTTATTATATTGATTCAGAAAACGGTCTTTATTTCTGACCTTTACTTCCTTTATCAGAAGACGGTTTGCCAATATTCTCACGCATGGATGTGTCCGCTTCGATATTTTTCATCTTGTAATAATCCATGATACCCAGGTTACCGCTCCGGAAAGCTTCAGCCATTGCTTTAGGTATTTGAGCTTCAGCTTCAATAACCTTGGCTCTTTGTTCCTGAGTTTTGGCTTTCATTTCCTGTTCCTGTGCAACTGCCATGGCACGACGTTCCTCGGCTTTGGCCTGAGCAATGTTTTTATCTGCTTCTGCCTGATCCATTTGCAGTTGGGCTCCGATATTCTTACCAATGTCGATATCTGCGATGTCAATGGATAGAATCTCAAAAGCAGTTCCTGCATCCAATCCTTTTTTCAATACTAATTTGGAAATTGAATCTGGATTTTCCAGCACTGTTTTATGTGATTCAGATGAACCGATTGAAGATACAATACCTTCACCTACACGAGCCAATATTGTCTCTTCTCCGGCTCCACCAACCAATTGTTTGATATTGGCTCTCACTGTTACACGTGCCTTGGCAATCAACTGAATACCATCTTTGGCCACGGCTGCTACCGGAGGTGTGTCAATTACTTTCGGATTTACCGACATCTGTACCGCCTGAAACACATCACGACCAGCCAGGTCAATGGCTGTTGCCATTTTAAAAGATAAATCAATGTTCGCTTTCGAAGCAGATACAAGAGAGTGAGTTACCCTTTCAATATGACCGCCGGCCAGGTAATGCGCTTCCAGTCCGTCACGGGTTATCTCGTGTATATCAGCTTTATGTGCTTCAATCATACAAGCTACAATGGTATGAGGTGGAACTTTTCTGATGCGCATCAGAAATAATTGAATCAGTGAAATACTAACCCCGGATACCTTGGCAGATAACCAGAGCAGGAATGGAACGTAATAAAAGAAAAGCAGGATGAGGATACCTAATATACCAAATCCGATAATTTCAATAATCGCCATAATTTTCTATTTTTAATTAAACATCTATTTTTTTTCTGGACTTCTTTCAACTAATACGTTGGTCGATTGTACCTTAATAATAACCACTTTTTCTTCCTGATCAATAAAATCATCCAATGCCTTTGCTTCTACTATATGGCCATTTACCCTGATTTTACCCATAGGAGCCAGGCGAGAAATTGTGATGCCCTGATCACCTGCGTGTACAACAACGCCTTCCATCGGGTCGTTTTTTCCCTCTATTTCTGTTTTTAGAGACATCTTTTCCAGCGTTTTAGAACGAATAAACAGAATAATCGCGATAGTCATCATCACAAATGCAGCAATCAGGGTAAGATGACCTGCTTCGGGACTGATAAAGGCGTATGCATAATACACAGCGCCTCCCAGAAACAGCAGTCCACCTATTCCCGCGATTGATATACCAGGAATCAGAAACATTTCCACTAATAACAGTCCGACTGCCACAAACAGGAGAATTAAGACAACTACAATTTCCATAGGATTAAAAAATTGTGTAAATATATCGAAAATTTATTTCAAATGCAGGTTTTGTAAATATTTTATTTCTTCGTTCCGAACATTTATGATTTTTTCATTCAATAGTTGCCTGTTTTTCAATACCTGTACTTCAAGTTCCATGATTTCTGCAGTCAGGTCTTTTTTGTCAATTTCATCTTCGGATGTTTGAAATGCTTCGCGTAATGATCTGAGTAAGGCTTCTTTCTGCGTCAGATCTTCGGATATTCTGTACCATTCGTTCCATAATTTGAGTGCCTGGGCGCTTTTAAACTGACTGGTATTGGTATATGAAACAGAATCGTTGACCATAAATAATATTGCATGTGGTGTGGCTGTTTCTTCTGGAATACTGATCAGGTCATCAACCGGATTTTTTGCTTTGTGTTTACCCTTTCTGTAAGTTTTCAATCTGGCTACCCTGGTAAGATACGAAATATCATCACCTGAAACATATTGCTTTTCTTCTCTGTTCCTGAATTGATAGATAATTACCTTGTTGGCTGGTTGATAACGATCGGTAACAAACCATCCTGTTCCGAGTGTTTCATCAATCACATACATGTAATCATTGAAAATGGAATTAAAAGGCATGCCTATGTTATCGGGATTCAGATAATCATTTGTGTTTGCAGTAAAACGGGTTATGAAAATATCATAGCCGCCTATAGAGTTTTCATTGTTCGACGCAAAATAGAGGGTTATACCATCAAGCATTAAGAAGGGATAGTTTTCATCGTCAACAGTATTTACATTCTGGGACAGTCTTTCGGGTTTCGACCAGCCATCCAGCAATTTATTTGCTGTGTAGAGGTCGGTACGTTTGCCTGACAGGTCTGAGAATATCTTGCGATCTCCCCGCTGTGTGATAAATGTAACCAGGTCGATGGTCTCTTTTTCTGTGGTATTAACCGTCTGTACAGAAAATTTCCCGGTTTCCCTGCTTAACCGGTAATACTTCAGAAAGTCTTTTTTTTCGACTACCGTACTGTCAATAATTTCAACATCTTCTACCCGGTTTATCAACCTTGCTCCAATACGGGCTCTTCTGAGTTTATCATATACATCCGGCAAAAACGACTGATTAGCTGTTGTGCTGTTGGTGTAATTGTTGAAATACTCTATAGCTTCTGAAAACCTGTACTCCTGAAAATAACTGTCAGCCAGATAATAATCGCGTAAGGGATAACGGTTACCACCAGCCAGAAAATGCCTGATAGCTGAATCGTAATCGCCTGTTTCGTAACGACAACGGGCATAGCGGTAATTGTACAGCGCGTCTGTTGGGCGCTTTTCTAATAAAGCAGCATAGAGTCGTCCTGATTCTTCGTATTTTCTATCGTTAAATAATGCGTCAGCCTCAGCAGGTGACTGCGCAAAAGTATTAGTAATAAAGAGTAGTGTAATTAATAAAAGGCGAATTCTCATTGAAAACAGTATTTAAACTCATTTCCACAAAAGTACGTTTTTTATTGCAAATCTCTTGTCTATTTGCTGGCTTTTTTGAAATATTAATCATTCATATAATACTGTACAGAAGTTCCGGGATAAAGCATTAAGAACTATAATAAATTATGCAAAGGAATAAAAAAATTAATTATTTAATTCTATTTTTGTCTGAAATTAATTCCCGTCTGAACAAGGACCAGATTAATTTGTTTTGTTTCATATATATCACGCATCATGCATCAAATTAAAAGCTCAGATCATCACCACCACAACAGTGAGAAAAATATTGGGATAGCATTTTTCTTAAATTTTGGTTTTACTATCATTGAAATCATAGGCGGATTGCTGACGAATAGTGTCGCCATTCTTTCGGATGCCGTACATGATTTTGGCGATAGTATTTCGCTCGGATTAGCCTGGTATTTTCAAAAATTATCGAAAAAAGGTAGTGATGAGAAGTATTCTTATGGTTACAGGCGTTTTTCCCTGTTGGGGGCAATCATCAATTCAGTCGTTTTACTGGTAGGTAGCATCCTGATTATGGTCGAAACGGTTCCCCGTATATTCTATCCTCAGAAAACAAATGTGGAAGGAATGTTTTTATTGGCGATTTTGGGAATAGTTATTAACGGAGTAGCTGTGTTGCGCTTAAGGAAGGGTAGTTCTCTGAATGAAAAGGTAGTCTCATTGCATCTGTGGGAGGATGTGTTGGGGTGGGGGGCTATCCTGATTGGTTCTGTTATCATGTATTTTTTTGACGTGCCTGTAATTGATCCTATTTTGTCGGTGTTAATTTCAATATACATCCTCATACATGTATTTCGGAATATCAAATCAAGCATGCACATCATTCTTCAGGGAACTCCCGTTGAAATTGACATGGATGAAATAATGGAACGGATTACTTCATTTGAAGATGTTGAATCCATGCATGATTTTCACAGTTGGTCAGTTGATGGCGAATATAATGTGGTAACCACCCACATTGTTTTAAATAAACCGCTTACACTGGATGAAATATCCATATTAAAGAACAAAATCAGGGACGAATTGAATGCCTTGAATATTCAACATGCAACCATAGAATTCGAAACAAAAAATGAGATTTGCTACTTCGAAAATTGTTCACAATAAATGATAATTATGAATAGAGTAAAGGAAGCCAGGAAAGTTACCTGGGTTGGATTTGCAGTTAATATGGTTTTAACCATATTAAAGATTATTGCCGGTTTTTTAGGTAAAAGTACGGCCATGATAGCGGATGGTATTCATTCGTTGTCTGATTTTATTACTGACCTGTTTGTGATTGTTTTCATTGGAATATCCGGAAAAGAAAAAGATGAAGATCACCGGTATGGTCATGGTAAGTATGAAACTTTTGCCACATTGTTGATTAGTCTGGCTTTGATATTGGTGGGGATTGGTATTTTCTGGAGTGGTTTATCCAAAATAATACAGGTTGTCGATGGTGGAGTACTGGAACAACCTACCTACCTGGCATTATTTGCAGCAGTTATATCGATTATCTTCAAAGAAGCGTTATTCTGGTACACGAAGATTGTGGGTGATAAAATTAAAAGTAATGCTGTAATAGCCAATGCATGGCATCATCGTTCAGATGCTTTTTCATCCATCGGGACTGCCCTCGGTATTTCCGGTGCCATATTTTTAGGTGAATCGTGGCGGATACTCGACCCCATTGCCGGGGTAATTGTCAGTTTTTTTATTCTCAAAGTTGCTTTTGAACTCGGGATGCCCAGTGTACATGAATTACTTGAGAAGTCATTGCCTAAGGAAACAGAGAAGTCGATTATCGATGTAATTGAGTCACACCCGGATGTTATCTTTCAACATAATCTGAAAACGCGCAAAATAGGTAATATCTTCGCGATTGATGTGCACATTAAATTAGATAAAAACATCAGCTTTGTGAAATCCCATGATGTAGCTACCGAGATTGAAGTAAAATTAAGAGAAAAATTCGGAGAAAAAACGGTAACAAGTATTCATACGGAACCGTATGTAAAGAAATGATTGGTGCGCAGGATGAGACTCGAACTCACACGCCGTAACCGGCACTACCCCCTCAAAGTAGCGTGTATACCAATTTCACCACCTGCGCATGAAGTTAAAGTGTGCCCAGAACAGGACTCGAACCTGCACAGCCTTGCGGCCA
>JAYFPG010000005.1:0-40864 GCA_034928085.1 Paludibacter sp. | reverse complement strand
TTATTCACTTGCAGTATTACTCTGCTTTATTACCATGTTTTGCTGGGGTTCGTGGGGAAACACACAGAAACTTGCAGCTAAAAACTGGCGTTACGAGTTGTTTTATTGGGATTATGTTATCGGTATATTATTGTTCAGTGTTATTCTCGGCTTTACACTCGGAAGTTTTGGTGAAGGCGGACGTTCTTTTATTCCCGATCTGAAACAGGCCGAACTCTCTAATGTCGGTAGTGCATTGCTCGGAGGGGCGGTTTTTAATGCAGCCAATATTCTGCTTTCAGCTTCGGTGTCTTTAGCCGGATTGGCTGTCGCTTTTCCGCTGGGTGTGGGAATAGCTTTGGTGCTGGGTGTTTTTGTAAACTATTTTTCTGCTCCTAAAGGTGATCCTGTGTTGCTGTTTATAGGGGTTGCACTGGTAATGCTTGCTGTTATCTTCAATGGTGTGGCTGCCGGGAAAATTAAAAAAGATGACGCGGTAAAATCAAACAGAAAAGGTATCTGGCTGGCGGTGTTGGCCGGTGTGTTGATGTCGTTCTTTTATCGTTTTGTCGCTGCTGCGATGGATTTGAATGATTTCGAGTCTCCGGCAGCAGGTATGATGACTGCTTATACTGCATTCTTTATTTTCTCAGTGGGTATTTTTATCAGCAACTTTTTATTTAATACACTGGTAATGAAAAAACCTTTCCAGGGAGAACCTGTGACCTATAAAGCCTATTTCAACGGCAACATGAAAACCCATTTGGTTGGTGTGCTGGGAGGTCTGATCTGGGCATTGGGAACTGCGTTGAGTTACATCGCCGCTGGAAAAGCCGGAGCAGCTATTTCATATGCATTGGGACAGGGAGCGCCAATGATAGCAGCAATCTGGGGCGTTTTTGTGTGGAAGGAATTTAAAGGCTCAAATAAACAAACGAATGTCTTGTTGGCATTGATGTTTTTATTGTTTATTGCAGGACTTGCATTTATCATTACATCAGGTGGAAATTAATTTTAATTATAAATATCTCTAATGTTGAACTTTAAATAATTTGAAATCATGAAAAAGAATTTTTATTGGCTGTTTATTATGGCCTGCGTAAGTTTAATCAGTTTTACATCCTGTGATTCTAAAGATCCTGTTGATGAACCGGATGAAACAACGAAAATGCGTATTAAAACAATGACATTTGAGTATGACTGGGGTAGTGGTCCCGGAAGTACAAGCTATGCCTACACCTACGACGCTCAGGGACGCGTTATCAAGGTTGTGGAAACAGGTGAAGACTGGACTGATGAGTTTAATCTGGATTGGAGTCAGCCCGGAAAAGTGAACCTCATTCGTCAGGAAACTGAAAAAAACAGAACCTGGATATTGAATGCTGCCGGTTATGTTTCGAAGATTGAAAATATCTGGGGTGACGGAGGCGATGTTACTTTTGAATATGATGCCAATGGCCTGATGTCGAAAGCTTATGAAGATTACGGCACTCCGGAACTCAAATCTACATTTACAGTTTTAAATGGCAATATCACAGCTTTTACAAGAGGCGACAGGGTTAAGAATTTCACTTTCTCCAGCGGTGATAATATCGGTAATATCTATCAGGTATTCAATGATAGCTTTGTTAATGACTGGCAAGCTCATACCGGATTATTCGGGAAAGCCTGTAAGAATCTGAACACAAAGGTTCAATGGTCTGATAAGGAAGATTTTTCAGCCATATCGTTTGAATTCTATGAAGATGGCAGGGTTAAGAAAGTAATCCGTTCAGGGAGTGATTGGTATGAAAATTATGTGTATACGTATGAGACCGTAGAATAATATTTGGTGTTTTTAGTTAAAGTGTTGAAGCAGGTCAGACAGATAGGGTGTTTGACCTGCTTTTTTATTGCCCCGTGTACAATTTTACCCTCTTTTCTGATGATAATTTATCCATAAGCTGAATTATTTACCTTAATTTTACATTCGAAAATTATTAAGTACAAATAATATCACATGAAAAACTTATTATTAGTCATCTCATTTCTCTGCCTCAGCCTTTTCGCACATGCTTCTGCCGAACGCAATTTGCTGGCACAAAACAACAGTCCTGAAAAACTGGCCGGCATGCTGGTGATGGATCGTGCGTGGGTGCCGTATCCTGACTATTACGACCGTGCGGGTTGGGACAAATTACTTGGTGACAACAAGGATGTTTTAATTAAAAGAGGAGAAAAACAACTAACTTATCAGTGGCAGGTAATCAAAGCAACTGATTACTTAGAGTATGAACGTTCGGGTGACCGGAATATCATGCAAAACCCCAATTCTGATAACAACAATGCCTTGTCGGATTTGGTATTGGCTGAGTTGGCAGAAGGAAAGGGGCGTTTTTTGGATCAAATCATCAACGGGGTATATTATAATTGTGAGCGCACTTCCTGGGTTTTGTCGGCCCACCTTACTGCACAATTGTCGAAACGCACCTTGCCTGATCATACCGAACAGGTGATTGACCTGGGATCCGGGGAACTTGGCTCATTTCTGAGTTGGGTGTATTATTTCTTTCATGCAGAGTTTGATAAAGTCAATCCGATTATATCCCAACGACTATATGATGAAATCAAACATAAAATCATCGATCCTTACCGGCATGTCGACCGTTTCTGGTGGATGGGCTTTATTCCCCGTTCCGATGGCATGGTGAATAACTGGAATCCCTGGACTAACTTCAATTGTCTGCAATCCATTGCTTTGCTCGAAGATAATCGCGAACAACTCAGCAAGGATTTGTATCGCAGCATGTTGTCGGTCGATAAGTTTATTAATTATGTAAACGAAGATGGCGCCTGCGAAGAGGGACCGTCTTACTGGGGACATGCAGCCGGAAAACTTTACGACTACCTGCAGCTGGTTCATTATATGACTGCCGGAGGTGTATCGCTGTTTGATCATCCGATGATTAAAGATATGGGAGAATATATTTCTCGTAGTTATGTTGGAAACAATTGGGTGGTTAATTTCGCAGATGCATCCGCGAAGTTTTCTGCACCTGAAAGCCTGATTTATCGTTACGGAAAAGCGGTAAAAAGCAACGAAATGATGGGATTTGCTTCGTATCTTGCACAGCAGAAAAGTTCGACTATCGATTACGGGATTGATTTCTTCAGGGTGCTGGAATCTCTTACCTACAATCAGGAATTAAAAGGCTATACTGCATCCCACATTACACCTGATGTTACCGTATATCCTGAAACACAGTTTTATTATTTCAAAAACAACAACAAATTTTTTCTGGCAACGAAAGGCGGTTATAATGCCGAAAGTCACAACCACAACGATGCCGGGACTTTTTCTCTCTGGATTGATAAAACTCCCATATTCATTGATGCCGGTGTGGGAACCTATACCCGCCAGACTTTCGGACCGGAACGTTACAGTATCTGGACCATGCGCAGCAATTATCACAATCTGCCTTCGGTAAACGGTGTTGAGCAAGAATTTGGAAAGCAGTATAAAGCAAATGATATACTTGTAGATGAGAAAAAGAAAACACTGTCACTCAATATCGCATCGGCATATCCAGAAGAAGCTGCTGTGAAACAATGGATTCGTTCTTATCAGTTAAAAACCAATGAATTGATTGTAAAAGATAAATTCACGTTGAAAAATGCGCTGCAATCCAACGAAATCCATTTCATGCTGTGGGGTGATATTAATATTAAGGAAGGAAAAGTAGCTATTCAAGTTGATGGTAAAAATGTGGCCTTGCTATTTGATAAAAACACATTTGAAGCAAACATCGAAACCATTCCGTTGCCTGATGTGCGCTTGTCACGCGTATGGGGAGAGCAAATTTATTGTCTTACGTTGAAAGCGAAAAAGAAATCCGCGAGAGGGGAATACGCGTTTAAAATAATTAGCGAATAACGGAAAACGGAAAACGTAGAGACGCGCTAATAGCGCGTCTCTACCACCAACCAACCCAAAAAATATTAACAATGAATATCAACAAAAAACAAACATATATTGCATTAGGCCTGACAGCTTGTACGCTATTACAGGCACAGGAAACCAAACGCCCCAATATTATTTACGTATTTCCCGATCAATTCCGGAATCACGCCATGCAGTTTTGGAATGAAGCAGGTTTTTGTGAACATGTTAATTTCAAAGCCGACCCGGTGCATACGCCGGTGCTGAGTCGTTTTGCAAAGGAGTCGGTGGTGCTTACGTCGGCGCACAGTAACTGTCCGTTGAGTAGTCCGCACCGCGGCATGATGCTCACCGGTATGTACCCAGATGGCAGTGGAGTGCCGCTTAATTGCAACAATACCCGTCCCATCAGTAATCTGCGGGAAGATGCTGTTACGATTAGTGATGTGTTGTCGCAAAACGGCTACGATTGTGCCTATATAGGTAAATTACATCTCGATTATCCGACTAAAAACAACCCGCAAAATCCCGGAACTTATGTAGAAGAAAGGAATCCGGTTTGGGATGCCTATACACCACCGGAAAGGAGACATGGATTCAATTACTGGTATTCATACGGGACTTTTGATGAACACAAGAAACCCCATTATTGGGATACCGATGGCAAGCGCCATGAAATCAGGGAATGGTCGCCCAAACACGAAGCAGATAAAGCGATTGAATATCTCACGAAAGATAGAGACCCTCAGAAACCATTTTACCTGGTTGTCAGTATGAATCCCCCGCACAGTCCGTATTACTCGCTCGACGATGTGATGGAGGAGGATTACAATTTGTATAAAGACATTCCGCTGAACGAGTTGTTAATCCGGCCGAATGTCCGTGCCGACTTGGCTAAAAAACAAAAAAGTGCATCCTATTATTTTGCTTCAGTAACCGGCGTCGACCGTGAATTCGGGAGAATATTGGACAAGGTAAAAGAACTCGGTTTAGATGATAATACCATAGTTGTTTTTACATCCGATCATGGCGAAACGATGGCCAGTCAGCTTCAGGATCCCAAAAACTCACCCTATACCGAGTCGATGAATGTGCCTTTCCTGATACGTTATCCCGGAAAACTGAAACCACAGGTGAATGATGTGTTGCTGGGAACACCCGACATCATGCCGACCTTGTTGTCGCTTGCCGGATTGGAAAAAGAAATTCCGGCATCGGTTCAGGGACAAAGCCTGACACCATTTTTAAAGGCAGCAAGCTGTAAACGCGATGCTCCAAAAGGAGTGCTATACATCCGCAATGTGGATGGTGAAAAAGATGCAGCAGGCAAGGTGCAAAGTTATTTTCCCATTGCACGTGGGATAAAAACCCATCGTTACACCATGGCAATCACCATCGATAAAGAAAAACAATTAAAAGAGATTTTGCTTTTTGATGATAAAAAGGACCCTTATCAGATGCAACCTTTAGATGCAGATAAAAACAAAAAGATTTTTAAACAGCTTACGAAAGAGATGGCTAAATTGCTGAAAAAAGCAGATGATCCCTGGTACAGGGAGAAAGTTTTACCGGCAATTATTTCATACGATAATTAACTACCTGTTCTTATTCAACAGAAATACTGATCTCTTAACAGATAAAACAGGATCTATTAATCCGGAAATCAGGTTAAGCTATTACATACTTCATTAATAACTATCTCTACCATATATACCCTAAGTATCTTACCATATATACCCTGAGTAGGTTACCATATATATGGTAGCGCTAATACTTCCTGATTTGGATTTTAATGAAACTGGATTTTCACAATAGTTTATATTGATGTTTGTATTAGTTGTTCAGGATATGGATTCATCTTTTATTGCAATCATTTCTGTCACTTGTTTGTTCTAATATTAACAATGTCATGATCAATATTTGAGCTCGTATCTTTTAATTGTCATAATATCAGTGTGATATGTTGTTAGGAAATAATTATTCGCGTACAAAAAAAGGATATTTTCGCATTATTTTACGCCCTATAACGATTTTAACCACCTTATTTTTGCATCGTACAAGTACGCTTAAGTGAAGCAGAAAGTTAAATTAAAGACAGATTATTATTAAAATCAACTTTTTTAAAAAAAATGTATTATGAAAAAAATTACTTTATTAGTATCAATTGTGATGATTACTGTAAACGTTATCAGTACAAACCTTGTCACAAATCCAGGATTCGAAGCTGAACCTTCCGGGTACACAGTTGTCGAAAGTTCACTTAATGTATTGATGAGAGTTGCTAATCATCAGGACGCAATTACTCAGACAGCTTCTCCAACTGCACCTGCTACAGCAATTACTGATGGTATGTGGGTTAGAAAGTCACCTAATAGTGGTTATATTAAAGGTGTTATCAGAACAGATCTGACTAATCCGGATGGTTCAGTAAATCCAAACTCTTGTTTAAATTTACGTATTAATCAAAATGCAACTACAACAGGGCTTACAAACTGGTATCAAACAGTTGCTCAACAACGAATAGCAGGAGGGTTGAATGTAACAAAAAAATATGCAGTGAAGTTTAAAGCAAAAATTGATAATGAAACCAGTCCGACCTTAACAAATGTTTGTGATAAAGTAGTCGTAGTAATAAGAGACATTACAAACAATCTTCAAACCACTCAGACAATTAGTGTGACTACAAATGAATGGACTGAATATTCACGTATTTTTGATTTACCAGCATGGGTTTCAGGAGGAGGTGCAGGTGCAGATTGCAATAATGTTATTTTAGGTTTTGGTATCAGTACTACTTATGGTTTGAATGATGATCCAACCAAAACAAACTATTCATCAATTTTGATTGATAATATTGAACTTGTTGATGAAAGTATGCTGACAGGTTACAATAACGTTGTTTCAAATTTTACAATATTCTCAGAGAAGAATACTTTACATATACAAAATATTAAAGCTGATACAAAAATCGCAATCTACGATCTTACTGGAAATGTAGTATACAGTAAAATATCCTCAGAAAATAATTTATTAGTTAACAACCTAAGTAGAGGTATCTACCTTGTTAAAGCTGCCAATCAGGTTAAAAAAGTTGTTGTAGATTAACACGAGTAAACCTCATTAGTCACATAAGAAACATAAGCTTTTCGGATAGCTAACATGTACTTATGTGACTAATATGGTTTAAAAAAAATCGATATAAATTCAATAAAACATATAATCATGAAAAAACTGACTTTATTTTTTGCCATGTTAATTGCTTTGCAACTTATTGCAGAGCCTCAGCATGGAGTAATTTATGTGGTGCCCAATGGCACTGGAACCGGTGCTTCGTGGACAGATGCGCTGGGTAATATTCAGGAAGCAATTTCTTTAGCCAGATCACAGGAACCGACAGCACGTAAAGATGTGTGGGTTGCCGGTGGTGAATACGAAATTACGGTTGCTATTAATATTATTGATAGTGTGAATGTGTATGGTAGTTTTGCCGGGACTGAAACTGCTGTTGCAGAAAGGGCACGACCTGAAAATGCGAAACCCTGGGAGTTTGTAAATCCAACTGTATTGACAGGCAATGGTTCCAGGTTGATGCAGGCTACAGGTCACCTCGATATGGAAACCGTGATTGATGGTTTTACCATGCAGAATGGTAACGGTACCGGATCTGCACTCAGCAATTCGGGTGGTGCCGTTGTAGTACGTGGTAAAGTGGTATATCAAAATTGTATTATGAAAAATAATGCTGCTATCGGAGCTGGTGGTGCTGCCATCATGACCGGAGGTGCGATTCGTCATACATTAATTGAAAACAATACCCATACAACCGGTGGTAATGGTGGGGGTGGTATTTTTTCCAACCCACCTGCCGGATATCCATCTTATATACAATCTTGTGTCATTCGTGGAAATTCTTCGACAATTCGTGGTGCCGGAATAGGTGTTCAGGGGGTGGAAAAAACATATATTGCCAATAATGATATCTATAATAACACCTCGATTGATGGCACTACCTTCAAACCCGGAGCCGGTATTTATTCGAACAGCGCCAATAACGTTGTGACCAATTGCTTGATTTATAACAATACCGGTGGAACAGCTATTTATTACAATGGTGGTAACTTGTATAACAACACCATTGTTAAAAACGTAGGAGGTGTATATCTGGCGGGAAATACAGTGAATGCAATCAATAATATTGTATGGGGATGTGCAACTGATGCAACCGGTACCACACCTACCAGTATTACCGGTGTTGCCAACAGTAGCTGGCAGGTAAAAAACAATGCTACTTATAACCCGGTTCCAACAGATAAAAGTTGGATTATTGATGAAAATATTCAGTTCTCATCCAATATGTCAAACGGAGACGTTATAGATCCCGCTCCCGGAACGGTAGGTAGCGGTCCGAAGTTTACCAAAACAACAAATTTCATCGGTGTTCCACAAACAGAGGAAAATATAGCCAACCTGGATAGTGCCAATTGGGAATTCAATACTTTATCCCCATGTGTTAATGCGGGTGCGCCGGTAGAAGTGGTTATTGCTGATTTCTATGGTTCAAACAGACCACAGGGTTTCCCGCTTGAAACGGCGAAATTCGATATCGGTGCTTATGAATTACCTTATTATACAGTTGTAGCAGGTGAAGCTGAAACTGCCAATGGGTATATTTACTCTGCCATGGGCGAATTATTGGCTGAAAACTTTACGCAGGGCTTTGCCAAAGGCAGCACGATGGAGTTGTTCTTCGAACCTGCTGAAGGATTTAAAATTGGTAGGGCATATTATGTTGTGTCAAACGACGGTGGTCTCACGTTTACAGGTGAAGAGGTTGATTTTCTGAATGAACTGGATCAGGATTTATTTTGGACAACGCAGGTGAACGCTTCTTTCAAAGTGATGGTGGTGTGGGAATCACTGACTGCCCTGAAAAATCTAAATCAAAGTGATGTTAAATGTTTTAGTACAGGTGACGGAATTCAGATACAGGGTATTAAAAGTGGAGATATCATCCGCGTGTACAATACTACCGGTATGTTAGTGAAAGAACTGAATGCTTCAGGTGAGCAAGCAATTATTTCTTTACAACAGGGAATGTATGTGGTTCGTGTTGCTGACGGAGTACAAAAGGTGGTCGTAAAATAGTGGTATAATGTAGAGACGCACTATAGTGCGTCTCTAATTGACCAGATGTTTTTCCATAACGAAATACAAAAAAATCATGCAATATTTATTTTCAAAAGCAAGCATTATCACGCTTTTACTGATATTAACCTTCGGGATATCGGCTCAAAGTCAGATAAACATCACCGGTACCATCTTCGATGAAGCAGGTGAGACCCTTCCGGGTGTGAATATTTTGCTGAAAGGTCAGGATAAGGGAACGATTTCTGATTTCGACGGCAAATTCGGAATCAGCGTACCGAATGCGAATGCTATCCTTGTTTTTTCATACTTAGGTTATCAAACGGTTGAAATTAAAGTAGACCGTACGAAACCGATGGTGGTGAAAATGGTGGAAGAAACCAAATCGCTCAGCGAAGTGATGGTAATCGGTTATCAGGATGTCAGGAAGCGTGACCTTACCGGATCAGTCGCAAAAGCCAATATTGAGGATATGCTCAAGGCACCCGTTGCGAGCTTCGATCAGGCGCTTTCGGGACGTATCGCCGGTGTGAATGTTAGTTCAGGCGAAGGTACTCCGGGTGGAACCATGAATATCGTGATTCGTGGTAAAAACTCGCTGACACAGGATAACTCACCTTTGTTTATCATTGATGGTTTTCCCGTGGAAGACCCTGCTGCTGGTAGTTCTGTTAATCCAAACGACATCGAATCGATTGATGTATTGAAAGATGCATCGGCTACTGCAATTTACGGAGCACGTGGCGCCAATGGCGTAATCATCATCACAACCAAAAAAGGGACTGTAGGCGAACCTTCTATCAGTTATGACGGTTCGTTTGGTGTGCAACGCGTGATTCGTACCATCCCGATGATGGATGCTTATGAATTTGTAAAATTGCAAACTGAAGTCTGGACTCCGGAACAGATGTCGGGTGACTTTGGTTATTTCAAAACCTACGAAGGTAAAACATATAGTCTGGAAGATTACCGGGATGTAGAGCAATACAACTGGCAGGATATGATTCTGCGGGATGCTTTTCAACAAAATCACAGTCTTTCACTTACTGGAGGAACTGCCGGTAACCGTTATAATGCTTCTTTTTCTTATTATGATCAGGATGGTATTGTGTTGGCGTCAAATTACAACAGAATTCAGGGACGTTTGGGGACTACCATTCGCCGGGATAAACTGAATATCAACCTGACAACAAATTATTCCCGCGCGACTCAACAGGGTAGTTCGCCATCGCAATCGCAATACAGCGGGATGAATAACCTTTTTTATAGCGTGTGGGGTTATCGACCGATTACCCAACCGGGTGTAGATATTAGTACCTTGTTGGACAATGCCACCGATGATGGGGTAGATCAAACCAATGATTATCGCTTCAATCCTATTATGTCGTTGAATAACGAGCATCGTAAGAATATCACAGCTTATAATCAGTATAATGGCTTTCTGGAATATGAGTTTATTAAAGGACTTAAATTGAAAGTTTCTGGTGGTTACACCATAGACAATCGAAGAAATGAAAATTTCAACAATTCAAAAACCCGTTATGGGTCTCCAATTTCTAACGATAAGGTAAATGCAACCTTTGCTACTTCTGAACGTAAAACCTGGTTAAACGAGAATATCATGACCTACCAGGTGAATCTGGACAGAAAGCACTTCATTAATGCACTTATTGGTGTGACCATGCAGGAATCGGTTTATGAATTCAACAGCATGAAAACCATCAATATCCCGAACGAATCACTGGGTATGGCGGGTATGTGGCAGGGTACGCCTAATTTATTACTTTCGTCGAAATCAGAATGGAGCATGCTTTCATATTTAGCTCGTATTAATTATAATTATCAGTCAAAATACTATTTTACAGCTTCCTTCCGTGCCGATGGTTCTTCGAAGTTTGCCAAAAAGAATCGTTATGGGTATTTTCCTTCCACATCAGTTGCCTGGAATTTTACAGAAGAAGAGTTTCTGAAAGACTACAGTTATCTTATTAATTCAGGGAAATTGCGTTTAAGCTGGGGTGCAACAGGAAATAACAGGGTAGGAGATTATGATACTTATGCTCAACTTGAGTTATTGCAGGCTTCAAGAGGGAATTTCAGTGGCATTGATGATGTAGTACACGGAGTTTATCCTTTCAATAACAACGTATCTTCTGTGGGAGCTGTACCTACCAGTCTCGCGAACAGAGATTTGAAATGGGAAACGACAACACAATCCAACATTGGGTTCGACCTTTCTTTCCTGAAAGACAGAATCAATTTTACTTTCGACTGGTATGATAAAATTACATCGGATTTGTTGTTACGGGCAACTTTGCCTACTTCATCAGGTTATGGAAGTGCAATGAAAAATATCGGAAAAGTCAGAAATCAGGGTGTTGAATTTACGCTTAATACAACGAATATCAAAACACGTGATTTTAGTTGGTCAACAAACTTCAATATAGGGTTCAATGATAACAGCGTACTTGAATTGACGGAAAATCAGTTGTCCATGTTGACAAACGGATATTTTGACCAGAACTATACTTCACCAAACTATATTGCAAAAATTGGTTATCCCATTGGAATGATGTATGGTTATGTATATGAAGGCACCTATAAACTGGATGATTTTACCACTGACGGTAGTAATTATTATCTTAAACCGGGTATCCCGTATTATACAGCTGAAAATAATACCCAACCCGGTTATCCGCGATATGCAGATATCAATGAAGATGGCAAAATTGATACTAACGACCAAACTTTTATTGGACAGGGAGAACCTGTTCATGTAGGTGGTTTTACCAACAATTTTACATACAAAGCTTTTGATTTGAGTATTTTCTTCCAATGGTCATCTGGTTCTGATATTCTGAATGCCAATAAACTCATGTTTGAGTCGGGTTATAATAAGAGAAGAGATTTGAATCAGTATGCTTCTTTTATCGACAGATGGACTTTTGATAATCAGGATAGTGATATTCCAAGGGTGAGTGCGTCTCCATCAAATAATTTATTCTCGACCAGACTCATCGAAGATGGTTCTTATTTGAGGTTGAAAACGCTTTCAGTTGGTTATACATTTGACAAAAAATTATTAAAGAAACTGAAATTGAAAAATGCCAGGATTTATATTTCGGGACAGAATTTACTGACCCTTACCAGATACAGTGGGTATGATCCTGAAGTTTCCATCCGGAATTCAGCGCTAACACCGGGACTCGACTTTTCGGCATATCCGAGAGCAATGTCGGTTAACATGGGTCTAAATCTTAATTTTTAAAATTCAGAAAGTATGAAAACAATCTATATCAAAGTGAAACAGAATATTAAAACCGGAGCAATAGCTCTATTGCTTATAGGGTTTTTATTGCACTTGTCGTCATGTTCAGATTTTTTGGATAAAACACCTCATACCCTGACTCCTGAAACATATTTCAATAACGAATCAGAACTGGAATCATTTCTAACAGGTGTATACAGTCCCATAATGCAGGAGCATTTTTACGGAAATAATTATCCCCTGTACAATGCAGGTGGTGACGATTTGACGTTTTTCCAACGCGCCAATTCCACCCCGAGTATGATTTGTGCTAATGCAAGCAGCAGCAATACATATATCAGTACATTCTGGCGAATATTATACGAAGGCATTAACCGGGCAAATATCCTGTTGGAAAATGTTGATAAAAATTTATCTATTGATCAGACTTACCGGGACAGGGTCCGTGCTGAAGCTAAGTTTTTGCGTTCTTTCTATTATTTCAACCTGATTCAGGGATGGGGAGATGTGCCACTCAGACTGGAATCTACCAAAACCGTGGTCGGCTTAAGTGCTGCAAGAACTGATAAACAGCTGATATACGACACATTGATTACCGATATTGTAAATTCAATTCCATATCTTTATAAATCAACTGACATACCTTATACAGGAAGGGTAACACAATCGGCGGCAAAAGGGATTTTGGCACGTATTTACCTTTTCCGTGCCGGTGAACATTTCCGTGATAAAACAAGTCCGGACCCAAACCGGCAGTTTTATTTCTCTGAGGCCAAACGATGGGCACTCGAGGTGAAAGAAAGTACTATTCACGGTCTGGTAACTCCTTACAGCAGGGTGTTTATGGATTTAAGTGAAGATAAATACAACAGTACAGGTGTGTTGGAAAGTATATGGGAAGCTGAAGAAGCCGGTAACAGGGGGACTGTTGAACAAGCTGCCGGACGTATTGGTAATACGGTTGGTTTTGGGAGCCAGAATGATTATTCGTCCAGTACTCAGTTTAAAAATCAAATGGGATTGACCAATCCGGGCTATAGTTACAAATTCGCATTCGGATCTTTAAAATTGTACGAGATGTTTGAGTCCGAAGGTGATACAGCTCGCGGTGACTGGAATGTAACCAATTATGAATATACTTTTGAATCTACCGGAGATAAAAAAGTGACGGGTAAAAAGTATTATTTCGGCAAATTGAGACCGGAAATCACCGCTCCTGACGGTTTTACTTATATCGAGGAGACTCAGGTCACCAGCGATAGAAATAAAACACGTTGCGCTGCCAAATACCGCAGGGAACATGAAGTAGTTGGGCCAAAGAATAAAAACTATACGCCGATTAACTTCCCTATTCTGCGTTACAGCGATGTGTTGCTGATGATTGCAGAAGCTGATAATGAACTTACAGCTGTGCCCTCTGACCTGGCGTATGAATGTCTCGATGCGGTCAGAACCCGTGCCGGCATTGCAACGCTGGCGGGTAGTAACCTGACTAAAGAACAGTTCCGCGATGCCATCAAAAAAGAGCGTGCCATGGAACTTTGTTTCGAAGCCATTCGCCGATGGGACTTGATTCGCTGGGGCGATTTCAATACTGCCATGAGTAACATGCAATCCTACGTAAATCAGGATGGGTGGGGTAATAATTATAAATATGCTGCTAATTACTACAATGTATCAGAAGCTTATAACTATTTCCCGATACCGGATATTGAAATGTCGGTTAACAAATTGATTACAAATAATAACCCGGGTTGGTAACAAGGTTTGAAAAATCATGAAAATTATGAAAACATATAAATTCATTCTGACCATAATCGTTTTGTCCGCTCTCTTTGCCTGCGAGGATGTGATGGAACAAAAGGTCGATTTTAAAGTACAAGTGGCGTCAGCAGATTATTTACAGTTCACTGACTCAGCTATCATTGCACCGGTAGGAAGCAAAATAACCTTTGATTTTGAAGGCGAACCTGATTTTATTTCTTTCTCCTACGAACGTTTTTTGCCAACCGATGCTACCTTGAAATTCGCGACTCAGGCTGCCTGGGGAACTCACATTGCGAATACTTTGCAGGTGCTGGTTTCAGATAGTTACGAAGGACTATCATACAAATTAGTAAATAATAACCAGGATTCCATTGATGTACCTGTTTTTGATTTCGATTTGGATTCTGTTAATGTAGTAAATCATCCCTGGACTGATATAACATCTTTATCAAATTTACCAACTGTATCGAATCAAAAACAGGCAGCAGTTATTCCTATCAATGAATATAGAGGTAAAAAAATGATTATCGCTTTCAGGTATAAAACTGAATTTGCTGCTGATTGGCAACCGTCATGGACTGTTTCTGATTTGGAAATTGAAAATACACGTATAACTAATGGAACTAATGTGAGTACTTATCTTGCTGCAACCATGGGCTTTACACCGTTCGATGTTTTAAACAGAACAAATGCTTATCGTAACGAATATGTTTCGGGCAGCTGGAATACATCCAATACTGCAGCGATGCAAATTCGTCAGACATCAAAAGGGAATGCGCTAAATGAGGACTGGTTAATATCAAAACCTATAGAGGTACCACTCGGCCTGACCGAAAACTCAGTTCCGATAGGGATTAAAAACACAACCTTGTTGGTTGATAATTATACACATACATTTAGTAATATAGGCGAATATGTGGTTACATTTAAAGCTTCCAATTATAATTTTAAATTTCACGACTCAGCTACAAAAACGATTAGATTAATCATTACTGATTAACGCAAATTTATCACCATGAAGTTAAAAAGCTATATATGTATATTGTTTGTGTTTCTTTCTCCGGTTTTATTTGCACAGCAATTCAGTTTCGACTCGGGAACCTATTCGCCCTTTCAGGCTGTTGAATCTGGTAAATCGCAGTTGTCACTGGTTAATGTACCGTATAAGGATGGAAATGCTGCTTTGCAATGGAGCTGGTCAGCACCAACTTCTATGCTGATTGATTATCAGTTTACGCTTAATAATTTCAGAAATGGTGTTATTTTCTGGGTTTATAATGAAACACCGCGGACAACACCACTCGTTGGTGAATTCCGCGATGCTTCAAACAATGTCAGATATTATTTTAATTTTGGTCTTAATTTCAAGGGATGGCGGATTTGTCGCATTGGTAGCAGGTACATGGAAGGCAATAAATCGGTCAGTACCAATTTAAAATTACGCTTGCAAACTCCTTCCGGTGTTAGTCAGGGACGCTTATTCATCGACCGTTTTTCTTTCGTTGCTGATGTAAACTATCAGAATGCACCGGATGCACAACAACCCAATAATAATGAAGCTGCCAATATTACACATTGGAATTCGTTGTGGAAATGGGAGAGTCAACTGACTTACGATTTACCGTTGCCGACAGCATTGAATGCAACCCAACTTGCAACTTTACAAGCCCTTGAACAGGGAGTCGTTAAAAGACTCCCGCAAGCGGCTATCAGCTCTGTTGTTACAAATGCAAAAACCAAATTCACCAATTCCGGTATAAGTAAAACCGGAAGTTTTTGGGTTGGTACGCCTCTGGTGGTTAAACCGGATCAGACTTCATCGGATATTTCTTTTGCTGAACTGGGTTCCATGATGTATGGATTGGCACTCGATGCTGTATATAACGGTAACCTGACTTCAGCTCAACAATACATTGACTTATGGGATTTTGCGCATGATCAGGGCTTTGCTTATGGCAGTGCCATGGGGAATAATCACCATTATGGTTACGATACCAGGCAGATTTTTGTTTCTGCATATTTGATGAGAGAAACATTAAATTCATCTGGTAGAATCAATGAGGTAGCAGCAACGCTTTCTTTCTGGAGCGGACTTCCTGAAAGCAGAAGGGTTTTTGATCAAACCCGTGAAGGTGTGGTGGATTCCTGGAATACCTTGTTGTTTGCGCGGTTGATTTCTGCCATGCTTATACCGGATTTGCCGCAGCGCTACCGTGCTGTTCAATCCCTGGTGCGTTGGGTGGATACTTCTCTGGCATTTACACCGGGCAATATGGGTGGACTGAAACCTGATGGTACCATTTTTCATCATGCGGGACATTATCCGGCTTATGGAATAGGCGGTTTTAGTGGATTGGGTGATTTTATATCCACCCTGCCCGGATCTGAATTCAATCTTACGCTCTCTGCACGCCAAAATCTGGCTAATGCACTTTTTGCCATGTCTCGCTATACGCATCTGACTGATTGGTCGATTGGCATGTCGGGTCGTCACCCACTCGATGGCGGTATGTCATCAAATGTAATTGAAGCTTTTGGTTTGTTGTCGTTACTCGGAGGGGTGTATAATACCAGTGAAAGTGTTGACTCTAAATTAGCCGGAGAGTATTTACGGTTAGAGACTGAAGATACAACTCTGAAACAACAGCTATCTTCGATTACAACAGGAGCCATGCCTTCAGGTTTCTTCGTTTTCAACCATGCTGCAGCCGGGGTGCATCGCTATGGTAATAACATGGTGACCATCAAAGGATATAACAGCGATGTGTGGGGTTCTGAAATATACACCAACGACAATCGCTACGGACGTTACCAAAGCTATGGCGCTGTGGAGATTTTCAATGAAGGTTTACCTGTCAGCCGAACTAACAGTCGTTTTAATGAAGCCGGTTGGGACTGGAACCGCTTGCCGGGGACAACAACCATTCACTTACCATTAAATTTATTGGAAAGTCCGATTACATCCACCCTGATGGCGCGTTCGAAGGAGGATTTTGCAGGGTCTTCTTCTTTATTAGGTCAGTATGGCATTTTCGCCATGAAACTCAGGGAAGAAAACTTGATAAACAATACCAATTACACGCGAAATTTTGTCGCCCGCAAGTCGGTCTTTGCTTTTGATAAAAGAATGGTTTGTATAGGTACCGGCATCAGCAATTCCAATGTGAATTATCCTACTGAAACGACCTTGTATCAGCAATCAATCAATGCGTCGACCGAAAGAATGGCAGTTAATGGAACATTCTCTGATGCATTAGGTTTTAGTTTCGACAGTCAGGTAACAGCTACACCAACAGTACTGAGTGACCTGAGTGGAAATTATTATCGGGTGGCAGCACAGAACAGGGTTATTATCGAAGGTAAAGAACAGGTTTCCAAACACAATAAAACCCGGACAGAAACAAGGGGTAATTTTCTTGCTGCCCACATTGATCATGGGAAAAGCCCGGCGGGTGCAGCTTATGAATATATGATTATGCTGAAACCTACACCCATGGAACAAAGACGTTGGAGTAATGATCCGGGTTACAGAATTTTACAAGCAGATAATCAGGCACATGTTGTTTATGATACCATCAGCGGCGTAACAGCCTGTGCCAGTTTCGAAACAACAACTTTCAGTTCCGGATTAGTACGTGGCATTGATGCAGAAACATTGTTGATGTTTAAATATCAGGATGAAAGCAATATTGCTTTTAGTGTTTGTGACCCCTCCCTTAGGTTTCCTGTAAAAACAAATAACAGTGACAATACTACACTGAATGGGGTTCCTGTTACACGCAAGATACTGCTGGATGGCAATTGGCAGTTGAAACAGGCTAATTCAAAAGTAAATGTGTCGCAGCAAAATAATCAGACTGTGCTGTCGGTGACTTGCCAATTCGGAATTCCGGTTGAATTTGAATTGAAAAAACTGGAAACATCAGTTAAAAATATGCTTAACAGTGATTTGAAAATAATCACCCGTGACAACCATATTGAAATCAATGGCCTCACAGCTGCTGTATCTGTTTTCGATGTCACAGGTAAATTGCTGGCTTTTAAAAGTAATTTATCAGAAAAAAAAACATTCTTTTTGAATGAAGGGAAATTATATATGTTGCTGGCTTACCTGCCCGATAACAGTTTGATAAGCCATAAATTTAGTTTGTAAACAGAAAATAGCAAACCATGTTAAAAATAAAAACCATATACCTGCTTGTATCACTGTTAGCTTTTTCAGCATTAACAGCACAGACATTCAATTTTGAGGAAACAACTGTTCCTTCAGGATGGACTGCCGTCAGTGGTGGAAGTTTATCTCTTTCAACAGAACACTATAAGGAAGGAGTACGGAGTTTGTGTTGGGAAGCCACCGGTGCAGCTATGTTGACGGTAACTTTTCCTGCTTACACGGCGTCAACCGGTAATTCGGCTTTCCTGCAAATATACACACCTCAGCTTACTAACGATACGTTGATAGTTGAATTTTTAAACAGTAGCAATGTACGCCGTACTGCAAATTATTTGCTGAACTATAAAGGTTGGCGTGAATTCAATAGGGCATATACCGAATATGTTAGCAGTATTTCATTTACAGTAACTTCAGTACGTATGACACTGAAACCGGCATCAGCAGGAAACCGGAAAATATATTTTGATCAGATAAATTTCAATCAAAGTACTGCTGCTACGCGTATTATGGGCAGTCAATGGTTGCTTGATAAACAGTTTTTTACGGCCAATAACAATCAGTTAAACCTCTTTGCTAATCCGGTTGATATATCGGCTGTAAGTCCGAATGCAGGGGAGTTGACAGCACTGACCGCACTGAGAAATGAACTGAAACGAACTCCTGCACCGGGAACTACCACCAACCTGAATTTAGCTAAAAGTTTTGCAACAGGCATGAATATCACACGTAATCCTGATGGGACCGTGCGTGGTAATATTGTGGATATGTCGGCTACTGCACTTACTATATCGGTAGTAACAGATTATCTAACAAAGCTGGAAATTTTGGCTGCTGAAGGATTGAAAGATGCTCCTACACTGTCCTTATTTCGCGATTTACTCGATCATTTGATGGATCAGGGATTGGCAGAAGGTGTCAGTTTTTCAATTCGTTCGAATGATTATACGGCTTCCCGCAATATCCCTTCAAAATTGTTGAACTTGCTTCCGGCTTGCATGCCTGATCAACAGGAGGAAGTATTAAAGCTGGTCCGTTGGATTTCATACTATGGCATGTTGTACGAACCGGAAAGCACCTATCTTCAATCACTCAATTCTGATGTAGTCTATCTATATTTGCCTCACATGATGGGTGTTGCGCTTTTTCAGCAGGATGATGCTATAGCAGTACGCGAACTGAAAGCTTTTAAAAGATTTTTAGAAAGAAATACCGAGTATGTGCCGGGTGGAGGAGATGTATTGAAACCTGATGGAACCGGTTTTCACCACGGAACGCATTACAATAATTACATGTACTCTTATCAAACCTGGGCGGAATATATCAATTACCTGAAAGGTTCGCCATTCAGAATCAGTCAGGCTGCCTACGAAAGATTCAAAAAAGCGGTGTTGGCCAAATATACCATGGCTACACTGGATTTGAATAATACCCGTCATTATGCCAACACATTGGCAGGCAGAAATCCATTTGCATCAGGTATACAGTTGTTCTTTTCACGTACTTTGTTTGAAAGCCTTATAGAAACAGGTGGTGATATTTTGGGGACAACGATAGATGATGAACTGGCTGGCGCTTACAACTATTTCTTTAAATCAACGAAATACAGTGTGCCTGAAAGCAGTTACGAAGGTTTTCATCAGTTTAACTACAGTCCGATGGGTATTTACCGGAAAGCTAACTGGGTAGCTACCATGCGCGCTCCGACAACCAAATTCTGGAGTGCTGAAATATACAGCGGAGAAAACCGTTTCGGTCGATATCAGGGACATGGTGCGTTAGAAATTACTTACAGTGGCACCGTGGCAAACAGCGGCTATCCCGGCAATAGTACCGGAGGTGGGTGGGACTGGAATGTGGTTCCGGGAACAACAACTGTGCATTATACTTCCTGGCAGGAAATGATGCCCAATAAAAACACAACAGACCGGTTCGACCAATATACCAAAACAAAGAATTTTTCAGGCGCTTTGTCGTGGGGTGATTGTGGTATATTCGCGACCGATTTTGATCAGGGTGATACCTGGGGAAGTCAGCGCTTTACGCCCACCAATCTGGTGTTTAAAAAGTCTATGTATGCTTTTGAAAATATGATTATCTGTCTTGGAAGTGATATCAGTTCGTCGGGGACATATAGTACCTCGATGATAACTGCGACCAATTTGTTCCAAAACCTAATCTCATCGGTAAGTGGTGCCATGATACTGAACGGTGCTGAGATTGCTCGTCCGAATACGGTTACTTTGCCATCGGGACAGGATAACTGGATGCTTACGCCACAGGGAACCGGCTATTTCATTCCGCAGGGAAATGATGAAATCAAATTAATTCACGATACACAAAAGTCGCCTTACGAAACCGGGAGCGACTATGCATCGCCTGTAACATCTGCCAATGCTGCGAAAGCTTATATCAATCATGGTGTAAAACCTACCGGGAAGAAGTACAGTTTTGTGGTCGTACCGGGAACTACCGGTGCAGCAATGCAGAGTTTGTCGGCTCAGATGGCAAATAATGGTGGATCTCTTTACCAAATTCACAAACAGGATCAATATCTGCATGCGCTGACATACTTACCCCAAAATATAACAGCATATACCTTCTTCGGGGCAAGTTTTAACCTGACATTCGGTTTGGTGAAATCTTCAACGGGCGAACATCTGTTGATGCACCGTCCCGACGAAGTAACAGGTCGTCAGTATTTTGCGGCTTCAAATCCCAATCTAAAGCCGGTAAATGATGCGGCTTATGGATGGAAATCATCCAGCTCTCAGGCCACGCTGACTATGACAGGAGAATGGTTGCCGTTGCACGAGTCTGATGGAGTGCAGTTTCATGCACCTTCGAATGGAGAAACACAGCTTACGTTGACATTCAAAGAGGGCGAACCGCTTTATTTTGCACTGAAACGACCGGATGATACCGGATTGGATATCACGACCCAAAACGATTGGATACGGTTTGGACGGAACAATGATTATTTGTGGCTGATTCCTTCAGTAGATTTGGGTGCGGATACCATTGTGACCATTTATTCTTCGATTGGAGAAATCATGTACCAAAGTAAAATCAATACTGGCAGAGAATCTTATTCCATTCCAGTATCAGAACTTGGAAAAGGAATGTATATCTGTAAAGTTCAGGTCTCCGGAAACAAAACAGCAACATTTAAATGGGTCAAATAAAATTGAATATCAATAATTTATAAATATATGAAACAGGGTTTATTGACTTTAGGTCTCGGAGTAATGCTATTCAGTGCTTGTCATAAGCAGGATGCAGGATGTAATCAGGAAAACATCATCAGCGATAATGTTAAATTCGCGACACAACAGATTGGTCGACAGGTGAGTATCATAGAAGAAGATAGTGGGAAAATTCTCAATCCGCGCACAGTTAAATGTGATAAAATTAAATATGTAAAGATTGAAGACTGGACCAGTGGTTTCTTCCCGGGAACCATGTGGTATATGTATGAACTAACCGGAGATGATAAATGGAAAAGACTGGGTATCAAATATACTGAAAGTCTGGATTCTGCTAAATACCTTACCTGGCATCACGACGTGGGCTTCATCATCAATACCAGTTTTGGTAATGCATACAGATTAACAAAAAATGAACTGTATAAAGGAGTGATTGTAGAAGCTGCGAAATCTTTATCAACCCGTTTTCGCCCGATACCCGGAGTTATCCAATCCTGGGATGAAGACCGGGGCTGGCAGGGTAAACGAGGCTGGATGTGTCCGGTGATTATCGATAATATGATGAACCTGGAACTTTTATTCGAAGCAACACGCATTTCCGGTGATTCTTCTTTTTATAAAATGGCAGTCAGTCATGCGGATGTTACACTCGAAAATCATTTCAGAAGTGATTACAGTTCGTACCATGTCATTGATTATGATAAAATTAAAGGTGGTGTTCGTCATAAACACACCGCGCAGGGATACGCCCACGAATCGGCATGGGCGAGGGGACAGGCATGGGCAATTTATGGATTTGCCGTTTGTTATCGTGAAACAAAAGATCCACGCTATCTAACACTTACGGATAATATTTACAAATATCTGTTCACGCATAAAAACATGCCCGAAGACCTTGTTCCATATTGGGATTTTGATGCACCCCATATTCCGAACGAGCCCCGTGATGCTTCTGCAGCTGCAATCATCGCTTCAGCTTTATATGAATTGAGTACCTTCGACCGTCCGGAATACAAAGAGACTGCTGATAAAATTATCGCATCCTTGTCTTCACCAGCTTACCGTGCCATCCTGGGTACAAATGGTAATTTCCTGCTGATGCACTCAGTAGGCAGTATTCCACACGGACACGAAATTGATGTACCACTCAATTATGCCGATTATTATTTCTTAGAAGCGCTACTCCGTAAACAAACAATCGAAAAATAGTGGTTAGTTGATAGTGGAAAGCTTAAATCCTTTAAACTTTTAAACTTTTAAACCAATAATTAACCACTAACCACTAACCACTAACCACTAACCACTGACCACCAACCACTAAATAATGAACCGTATTACCTTCATCATAATGCTGGTCCTGGGCTTTGTGTCCATCAGCGGACTGTTTTCTCAGGTGAATGAATTTACTCATCCATCCATATTGTCGTTCGAAGATGGCATTGAGCCTGTTCTGGCTGAGTCGGGTTCAGTTGTATCTGTTTCCGGTAAACATTTCAAACATGGAAAACAAAGTCTGCTCTGGCAGTGGAACAATTCAGGTGATTCATGGCGGATAAAACAAGTCGTTCCCTATGCACCGGTTAATCCGCACAACGATAATTCGGTTGCTACTTTTGTTTTTTGGGTTTATGCCCCACAGATTTATACGGATGGTAAGCTGATTTTTAGTTTTTATAAAGAAAATGAACTTTGCTCCTGGTTTGAATACAAACTCGGTTTCCGGGGATGGAGTGGTGCCTGGGTAGCATTCGACCGGGATATGCAGGGAAATCCGCAGGAAGGTATGGACGAAATGCGTGTTAGGGTAGAAGGGGTCGAAAATGGAACATTGTATTTCGACCACATTATTTTGTCTTCCTTTCAGGATGTCCGTCAACATACGGCTGATTTTCAGGTGCCATTTATTAACGCAGGTACCACCAATCACTGGCTTATATTACTGGAATCGTGGCAGAAAAAATGTGACCTTCCTTTGCCGGATGAAATTACTTCGGAACAAATATCAGCTATACGGGAAATTGAAAACAGGTTGGTTACCATTCTGATGAACAAGACTAAACCAGTTTCATTGGCTCAACTGACAAAAAAATATAAGTTGTATCAGATTCGTTATGCTCAGGATAGCAGTATCAGCGGATTACCGGTGTTTTTTGAACGCTATGGAGAAACCTATGAGCGCATGGGAGCAATCCGCTATAACCTGCTTTATGATAATGAGATGGGGCTGAGTAAGCTGAATAAGCTGATGTTTGATATGGCTGTCACATATCGAAATACATCCGGTAAAGAAGACAAAGAAGCCATTGCCGGCATGTATACCAAGCTGACACGCCACATGCTTGATCAGGGATTCAGAGCAGGCAGCGCCATGGGTACCCTGCATCACCTGGGCTACAGCATGCGCTTGTATTACGCGTCTGCTTTTTTAATGCGCGATGTGTTGATTAACAGTAAATTGGATGTGCCTGTTCAACAAGCAATGGAATGGTTTGCCGGTACCGGAGAAGTCAAAACCGAACCGGTTGTACCAGGTATGGATGTAGATGCGTTTAATACATCGCTGACTGGTCGTTTGGCCAGTATCCTGATGATGGAAGATTCACCTGAAAAAACACGATACTTGAGAGCATTTACCCGGTGGGTGAATAACGGACTTCAGTATGCTGACGGTACACTGGGAACATTCAAGGTTGATGGCGCCATGTTTCATCACCGGCATAACTATCCTGCGTATGCAGTCGGCGGACTTGAAGGCGCTGTGAATGCAACCTGGATACTGCATAATACTACTTTTGCCATTGAACAATCCGGTCATGAGAACCTGAAAAACGCGCTATTGGCCATGCGCTATTATTGTAACTTGCTAACCTGGCCATTATCACTTTCGGGTCGTCACCCGGATGGACAAGGTCAGCTGATTCCGGGACATTACGCCCGTTTAGCTTTGTCGGGCACACCAGATGGCAAAGATGCTGTCGACAAGGAACTGGCTGCTGCCTATCTCAGGCTTATTCAGGATTCGGTGACCCCGGATGCACGGGAATTTCGCAAAATGGGTGTTTCTCCAGAAAAATCACCGGAAGGAAACCGGGCTTTTCCTTATGCTTCCTTGTCGGTTCACCGGCGCAACGACTGGATGGTTACCGCCATGGGGCACAGCCGTTATGTATGGGCTACAGAAACATATCAGGGGGCCAATCTATATGGCAGATACCTGAACCACGGAAATCTGCAAATTATGGCAACAGGTAATCCAGTCTCAAATTTTGGTTCAGGTTTCAAGCAGGAGGGTTGGGACTGGAATCATTTCCCCGGTACAACTGCGACTGAACTTCCCATGAAAGAACTCCGGGCAGATATAAAAAATTTAGATGCCGATTCCGGATATGAAGAGTTACTCTTATCCGACGAAACTTTTGCAGGTCCCATCAGCATAGGGAACAAAAATGGCGCCTATGCCATGAAACTGCATGAACACGATAAGTACAATGGTTCCTTACGTGCCCGTAAATCGTTTTTCTTTTTCGACAACCGGGTCATTGCATTGGGAAGTAATATTCGTTCCGCATTACCTGAAAATGAAGTGCACACAACCTTGTTTCAGGTGTATCAGCCGGCCGAGATAAAACCTCTGTTGCTTAATGGAAAGAAGAACAATACTTTCCCGGTTCAAAAATCCATCAGCAAAAAACTAACTAAAATTTCCGATGGACTAAACAACCATTTCTTTGTAAGAAATGCTGAACTACAGCTGAAAAGAAGTGTGCAGCATTCATTTCACGAAGAAACCGATGCCCCCACGCAGAATCCCTTTTCATTGGCCTATATCAATCATGGCAAAATGGCTGCTGATGACCGCTATGAATACATGGTACTCATTCAGCCGGATGCTAAATCACTGAAATCAATGCGTAAATCTGTTACTTCAGAAAACAAGTTTCCTTATCAGGTATTGCAGCAGGATTCTATGGCACACATTGTACACGATCGTGCAACCAATACTACCGCTTATGTTTTCTTCGAAGCCGGAAGGTATCAGGATGATAGTCGCTCGGTTGACGTTAATATCCCCGCGTTGGTTATGACCGAAACGCTTGCCGGCAATCAACTGCGTCTCAGTGTAGCTGATCCCGACCTGCGCTTTTATGAAGGTCCGGCCGATGAAGTATTCGACGAAAACGGCAAGCGCATCGAGCGAAGCGTTTATTCACGCAACTGGATTAACAACCCCTCAAAACCATCTGTTATAAAACTTACCCTCAACGGCAACTGGCAACTCGCTGAACAATCGGAGTATATCATGATTATATCAACTTCAGCGGAAGAAACAACTTTTGAAGTGCATTGTCAGCATGGGTTGACGAGGGAGGTGTTGTTAATTCAATAATAAATTTGTTGATCAGAACGGATACCCAATTGCCACATTCAGCATCAGATTTTCTTTCCTCCAGGCTGATGCAAAAGGATTAAATTCTTGTACCACCCAGCGGTTATCCGTTGAAATCCAGGGTTTTCGCAGGGGAGTGGCAAGGTCGAAGCGCAACACGAAGAAAGAAACATCAAACCGTAATCCGAAGCCGGCGCCAACAGCCATTTCATTTACAAATGTATTGATATTGAACGGTGAACCGATGGTAGATGGGTTTGAAGGTTGTAACCAAACATTCCCAGCATCAATAAACAGAGCTCCTTTCAGAAAACTGTAAATGTCGAAACGGTATTCGGCGTTTAACTCCAGTTTGATGTCGCCACCCAATTGTGTAAAACCGGCCGTGTTGATTTGCTGGTAATTGCCGGGACCAACAGAATTAATAGTGAATGCCCGGAGGCTCGACGGTCCGCCACTGAAGAACTGCTTGTTGTAAGGCAGGGTGGCTGAGTTTCCATACGCTTTTGCCACACCTCCAATGAAGCGCAGGGCAAGCAGGTGTTTGTCGCTGAAACGCTGATACATCCGTCCATCGACACCAAACTTGACAAACTGCGAGTAAACGGAGCCAAAAAGCGTTGCAGGATTGTCACTTGAAGGTCGTGTCCCATTGATGGAACTGATTGCCGAGAAAACATTTCCTGCTGATTCGACTGTCAGGTTGATATAAAATTGGGTCGGTTTCTTACTGATGGTTTGTTCGTTGTAGGTATAAGCATAGCTCATCCCGGCTACAAACTGCTCTTCGTAGCTCTTTTTGAGGATGGGGTTGGTGGCAAGCAAGTCCCGGAAAGCCTGCGATTCGTTCATCAGTTCGGTATTGCTGATGCTCACGGGATTCAACTCGTGATCGCTTTTGATGTCCTTTCTCCATTTATACCCATAACTGAACTGTACATTCCGCAGATCGAAATAATCCATCCTCCGCATGAAATTGTACGACAGCGCCATCCGTGTTTGTGGTGTGTAGAGACGATTTAAAGGAACACGAAATGGCACCAGTAAACGGGGAAATATCAGCTCAATTTGCGGGTTAAAAGTGTAGGAAAAGAGGTTCTCGTTTAATCTGTTTAATTGTGCTTCAAACGATCCTGCCAGATTTAATTTGAGTAATTCAGAACCACCGAAAGTATTTCTGTTCAGCAAGCTGACATTCATGCGCGGACCGGTATAATTGTTCGATTTGGTTACCAAATCCATTTCGGCACGTAAGGTGTTCAGGGGCAGGGGAGTGAGTCGAATGTCCGCATCCAGCTGGTTGCTGTCGGTTTCGGTGAAATGTACCTGTACAAACCTGAAATTGCCCATCGACATCAACCGGTTCAAAGTAAGTTGGTGGTTCTGCCGGGTATATAGCTCGTTTTCATTTAAAAATAAGGCACGTTGTAAAACCGATGGTCGAATCGGCTTACCATTTCTATCGCTGATAAAGTTTATCTGTTCGTATCTTGTTGTATCTTTTGATGAGTTTAACTGTAAACTATAATGCTGGTCTATCGAAACTTTTCCGATATAAAATGGCTTCAGCGCTTCTGCCGGAACATCATCTTTTAAAACTAATTGCAGGTTAAAGGTATTAATCCCGGAGACTAAGGTGTCAATCCTAAATATCAAATAATCAGGGTTAAAATAGAAATATCCTCTGTCTTTTAATAAAGCATCTATACGGATTCTTTCGTTTTTTAGCACATCAAGCTGATAAGCCATGCCGGGCTTAATCTGTGATGCCTGCGTGTTTTCAGCAAGTAGTTTTTGTATGTTGTTATCTCTAATATTAATGCTGTATTCATTCAGTTTGTATGGAACGTGTACTTCAGCCGTATAAATCAGTTTGGCTGTTTTCTTTTTTTCTGCCACTTCGCTGGTAGTGTGACTGTTAAATATCCCGATATTGAATAATTGTGCGTCAATAATTTCTGAAACAGCCTCTTTTCTGACATCGCCCAATAATACCGGTGGTTCTCCTTTTTCTTTCAGCCATTTTTTTAATTTGGATTTAGGATTTTCACCTGCAATCTGATAGAGCCATAACTTGGGTCGCATACCCAGCAAACTGCTGTTAGGTTTTGGTCGCAATGCCCGTGAAGCAGTTGACTTTATACGGTTATCATCAACTGTTTGTGTACTTTCTACCCTAATTTCCGCACCGGTGTAAAGCAGTTCACCTTCAGCCAGTCGCTTTGTTCCTGTGCAGGATACCAGAATAATAACGAGAATCAGATATGTTGTTTTTTTGATCATTTTATATGTCTCTTGTTTCCAGTCTACGGTCTACGGTCTACGGTCTACGGTCTTACAGTCAACTAACCACTAACCACTATTCGTTATTCGCTTTCTTAAACAACTCCTTCAGCCGATTAAACTCCCTCACCAAAACCGCCCCGACACCGGTTTCTGTCAGTTGTCCGTCAATCAGCCCCTCGTACTGATTCTTGCGGAAACCTTTCAGACGATATCGTCCGTCTTTGGTAAGTTTATACTCGATAACCACATCACTTGCAATGTCATTTGCCTGATTTTGAGTGGCTTTTTCTCCTTCCAAATCGACCGAGCCACCAACTTGCACACTCAGCCGTTCATCAAACAGTTCTTTTTTAACACCTACTGTCAGTTCAGTTCTACCTTCTGCATCTCCACTTGTGTATTCTTCATACGATTGCAGGTTGAAATTCATTTCAAGTCCGGGTATAAAGGAGGCACTGAGTTTATTCAACTGTTCCGATAGAAAATTACTTACAGTAGAGCGCAACATGGCAGGTGTTCCTGCTGATTCGGTTTGCAGGGGGTTATCCTGCGCGAAACGGTTCAGCAATAACAATGCGAAAACCTGTTTATTCAAGGCTGATGGGTCTTCATTTAATTGATTCAGCTTTTGTTGCACAGTTCCACCTAATATCTGCTGATTTTCAGTTGGAAGCTGAATTTCAAACCCAATCTCGGGCTGCAACAATTCACCCCGCATCTTTAGCAGTAAAATAAAAGGATATGCTTGCAGGTAAGGTCTTTTTTGTATATCTGTAAGTCCGCCCAACTGATCGGCAACTAAATTATAGGGTGCAGTGCGCACATTGTAAGCCGCATTGATGTTCACATTGGCATCCATCGGGTCCCCATTCCAGACAATCGTACTACCCTGCACGATGTCGAATTTCTTACGAATAATGGATTCAAAAGTTAGCTGATAACTGCCTTCTTCTATGTTATAGGAACCGGTCAGACTCATTTTGCCGCTTCTGTCCATCGTGAGATTTAAATCGGCCTGACCCTTAACCACTAACGAATCGCTCGATGAAGGATCCATGAATAAGCGCAGGGTTGCGTTTTTATCGACTTCTAATATAGCCGTCAAATCAACTCCTCTGAACTGCATGTTACCTGTGTTACTTTGCTTATCACGTTCTGTAATAGAAATTTCCTCCTGCCTGGTCTCAAACACCACCACATCTTCTCCTTTGTAGGTGTTCAGTTCTGTACGGGGAACGATAAAGCTTACATGCGAACCTTGTTTTAGTTTCAGGGTGGCATTCACAACAGGTAATTCCAACGGACCTGTGATGTGTATTTTACTGTCGATGAGCATACGTCCATAGAATAAATCATTATCCTTCGCAGTTGTGTTAAACAGTTGAAAATGATTGGCATCAATCCGTAAATCGAAACTGAGATCAGCAAAGTCCTGCATACGAAGGGCTCCGTGGATACTGGCAGGTTGGTCATTCACATCTTTTATCGTGAATCCATCGAAATAAATCCCTTTGTTATCCATGCGGATGGTTTCGTTGCTAAGCGCAATGCGGTTGTTGAGAAATGCAGGTGTGGTTTCTACATTCTGAAAGGTAAGTTCACCTGCAATATTCGGTTTGTTCAGCTTGCCCGAAACATCAAAATAACCTGCAAGTATTCCCTTAGAAGCTGCAAGCTGGCCTGCTGAAAAGGCTTCCAGAGTTTTCATGGAAAGCGATTGAATGTTTGCTTTCAAATCAATCGACTGATTATCATCTTCCATCGTGTAATGACCGGCAAGTGTCAGGTTGTTTTCACCTCCTTCGATGTTACCTTGTACATCAAAGCGATTAGCAACCGGATTTTTAGCTGCAATATTCAGATTGCCAATGGGTACGTCCATCAGTACCAGCTTGTCGATGTTTGCATCCGCGATGATTCCATAACTGTCTGCCGTCTTCTTCAACAGGATATCACCATTCAGCATTCCCCCAATCAGGGTGTTTTCATTGTCGATTATGCGGGATATTTCATACAGACTGAATTGTTGAAGCTGAATGCTAATGTCGTCGTTGAATTTCTCGTTGACTGAATGAATGCTCAGCAGTTCTTCTTCGTGTTGCATTTGTAGATTATGAACGAGAAAGCCCTGATTTCCAAATGCAATATAATGTTCAGGATTTATGCTCCACTGCTTATTCATCACGAAAAAATTATCTGGATTGAAGTGTAGACGAAACACATCTGGTTCAATCTGCAAACGACTATCCACAACAAAATGCTTATTTCCATCCTCATCAATAGCTGAAAGCAAAGCCGTAATTGATTGATCCTGCATGGTGCCTCCCAGATACAGGTTGTCTAATTGAATTTGTTCGTTTTCTGCATGTCGAATATTTAACGCATACAACAACGAATCGGCATTAGCATTGACATTAAACTGAAGGTCTTCTATTTGAATGCCGTTGTAAATTGTTTTGCTGATGCCAGCTTGAAGGTTGAATATCTGCTGCTTATTATCGAAATTGCCGGTTATGTTGTCGGGTACAAAAACGTCGAGACCGGGCACAAGGAATTCGGTTAACAGCGGATGGTCGTGGATGTTCAGTTTGAAATCAAAAGCCGCATCTTCTTTGTTGTTGACAAGCTGCTGTTCGTTGGATAAGTATTTTGAAATAAATGGTGTAAGAATTTCCGGCAGCAATACAGGTGATATGTTCCCATCATAACTGAGGTCAATCAATGCGCTCCGGAGATTAAATTCATTCTTTCCGGGTGCATTTTTAGTTTCCAGCGCGAGTGATTCGAGTGCATAAGTTTTGTTGTTTTGCACGATACTCAATTCATGCAGGTTGAGTGTGCCGTTTATCTGCGCTGGATTGAGACCGTTGATATCGGCTTTTACCTTGCATGCTACCCGCAGGTCGTCTTCCATAAATTTGAGTGCCTGAAAATCAATCCCAATCAAGTCGAGCTCAAACTGAAATGCTTCTTTTCCTTTGGCAAGATTGGCTAATCCATCCAAGTCGAACCTGATATTTTCATCCCGCATCCTGACAGAACCTTCGAGCAGTTGCTGACTATAATTTCCGTTCAGGGACAATCTTTGATAGTTGTACTGATTGAAATAGGCCTGTGATACGTCCGTCATGATTTGAAGTTGGGCCGTTTGCATGTCAAAGCCTTTTCCCTGAACCTGAGCAACAAGACTAACCGGTCCGAACAGGAGGGAATCTTTCAATACTTTGCCGGCATCAAAGTTTAAAACAGCCAGGTTGATGTCGTATTGCTCATTTTCCCGGAGTACAGCCAACAGCGTAGCACCTCCGAAATCGCTGTCCAGTATCAATGATGCATCGAAAGCATCTATTCTTCCGCTAAAATTGGCCTTCAAGTTCAGTTGATTCGGAATATCTATATTTTCAGGAATTGCATAACCCGCGAACCGCTTTATTTCATCCTTGCTGAAACTTGCCTGCCTGATATGGACTTCTATCCAAAGTTTGGATAGTGAATCGGTTAAAGTAGCCAATGAAGGATATTGTAAGCTGATATCTGCCTCGATGGATGATTGTTGAGTTTGTAAGGTTAAGTTATTGATATTAGTCAATTTATTGTCCATGTTAAATAGCATGGCGAACTTGCGAATGGACATACCATGTTGCTCTTCAACTGCTAATTGCTGAATCTCGATATACGTTTTACCCGGTGCAAAAGATAAATTTCGTGCTTTCAGGTTGAGCCTATTCAAACCAATATCACCAGGATTAAACTGATTTGATTCAGTTTTTACTTCTCCCGAAAGGTAATGCAGCTTATTTGCCTTCAGTACAATATTTTTAATATCTAGTGTCAGGGTATCAAACCGGATGTTTGTTTCCCCCAGTTCAAATAACTGTAACTGTGTTGTGGCTTTCAGTTTATTCCACTCATCAGCATAGCGTAAACGGATGTTCTTCAGTCTGAATTTTTCGGCATAAACAGTCCAGTTGATTGTCGTTTCAGTTGTGTCTTTTTTTACCAAAGTTGTGTCACTGAAAGCATCAATCAAAAACTGGTAATTAAAAAGTGAATCAGTTTCTGAATTATACACATTCAAATACACATCCTGCAACAAAAAGTCATGAATATGCAGGCGTTGTTTCATCAATGCTTTAAACCTTATATTAAGACTTGTTTTTCCGGCAAAAAGCAGCGTATCCTGATGATTATCTTCTAAAAAGATGTCTTTAACAACAATGGTATGAGGAAAAGCAATGCTGATGTTGCCAATTTCAGCTTTTGTATTGGTTGTGCGGCTAACATAACTGGTTGCAATATCAACTAATTTGTTTTGAATAGAAGGAAACTGAATCAGAGCTGCGAATAGCAGGAAGACAAAAATCAATCCGGCCATCGTCCACAGGATGACTTTGAGAAATTTCTTTATGATAGAGGAAAATCCGGACATGAGTTTGTTCTCTTGTATAATCAGTGTGCAAACAAAGATGAGAAAATTATTTATAACTCACAAGACAGATAAGTTGTTACAACAAATGATTTTGCTTATTTTTGATGCTGTTTATAATAACCATATAAGTCACATAAGTAAACATTAGCAGGGATGAAAAATATTTTATTAGTAGGTGCATTTTTGTTTTTATCAGTATTTCAGCTGATTGCAGATGATTGTGCATATCATTTGTTGGTTGGAACATATACAAGTACAAAAGTGAGTGAAGGTATTTACAGTTACGAAATTGATGTGAAAAAGGGAGTTTTCAATCAAAAACAAGTTGCGAAAGAGTTGGTTAACCCCAGTTTTCTGGCGCTTACATCCGATAAGAAATACGTATATGCCATTAGTGAATCCGGCACAGAGAGTAAAGCAGGAGCGTTTGCCTTCGATGCGGAAAGTGGTTCTTTCAGGTTTTTGAATAGCTCATTTACTGAGGGAAAAGGTCCGTGCCATGTTGCTGTTACTGATAAACATCTTGTAACTGCCAATTATGGTGGGGGAAATCTTTCAGTTTTCCAAAGAAAAACTGATGGCTCTGTGTCTGAACTAATCCAGTTGCTTCAACATACAGGAAGCAGTGTTCATCCTAAAAGACAAACCAAGCCTTATGCGCATCAGGTGGTTTTCACGCCTGATCAAAAATTTCTGCTTTCCTGTGATTTGGGGACTGATAAGGTTATGGTTTACAGGTATGATGCTGATAGTCAAACTCAACCTCTTACTGTTTTTGATAGTATCGGTGTCAAGGCCGGAAGTGGTCCAAGACACCTGACCATCAGCAAAAACGGGAAATATGTGTATCTGCTTCAGGAAATTGATGGAACGGTCAGTGTAATGACTTTGAAAAATGGTAAATTGAAAATAATCCAGGAAACATCAGTCGTGATAAAGGCCGATGTTGAAATCGGTGCAGCTGACATCCATCTTTCACCTGACGGGAAATTTTTGTATGCATCGAACCGTGGAACTGCAAATGATATCACCTGTTTTGCCGTCGAAAAGAGTGGAAAATTAAGTTTTGTTCAGCAGGTTTCTACCGGAGGAGTCGGGCCACGTAATTTTGCCCTGACACCTGATGGAAAATACCTTTTTGTGGGAAATCAGCGAACAGATAATATTGTTGTTTTCAAAAGGGATATAAAAACCGGAAAACTTACTGATACCGGAAAAAGCTTCAACATTGGAGCACCTGTTTGTCTTTTATTCTATTGAAAAAAATTGTATCTTTGTTGCTCTAAAATTTTATTAAACATTTTATCAATTAATTACAAAAATTTAATCATAATAGTTCTGGTAGGTAAACTAAGGTCATTTGTTTTTTAATAAAAATTTAAGTATTACTGATGTGACTAATGTGGTAAATAAAACTAAAAAAATTATGAGATTAATTATTCAGCAGAATTATGACCTGATTTCAAAATGGACGGCCAGCTACATTGCAGATAAAATAAATGCTGCAAATGCGAATTCAGATAAACCATTTGTGCTTGGATTGCCTACAGGTTCAACTCCACTTGGCACTTACAAGTATCTGATTGAATTGTACAAAAAGGGTAAGGTTTCATTTAAAAACGTCGTGACGTTCAATATGGATGAGTACGTGGGAATTCCTCAGGATCATGATCAAAGTTATTATACATTTATGTGGACTAATTTCTTTAGTCATATTGATATTCTTCCGGAACGGGTAAATATCCTGAATGGTAATGCTGCTGATTTAATGGCTGAATGTGAATCGTATGAAGCCAGAATTAAATCTTATGGTGGTATTGACTTGTTTATGGGCGGTATTGGCCCTGACGGACACATTGCCTTCAACGAACCGGGATCCTCGTTAACCTCAAAAACCAGAATTAAAACATTAACCCAGGATACCATCATTGCCAACTCACGTTTCTTCGACAATGATGTGAATAAGGTGCCTAAAAATGCACTGACAGTAGGTGTAGGAACTGTTTGCGATGCAAAAGAAGTCCTGATTATTGTCAACGGACACGGTAAGGCTCGTGCTTTGCGTCACGCTGTTGAAGAACCTGTAAATCACATGTGGACCATCAGTGCCCTGCAACTACATCCTAAGGCTATCATTGTTTGCGATGAAGCTGCTTGTGCAGAGCTGAAAGTTGGCACGTACAATTATTTTAAAGATATTGAAAAAGAGGCTATTTTGTAAGCTATTATTTATCGTTTTCCTGATATCAGGAAAACGATAATAAATTTAATCATCATGAAACGAACATTTAATTATCTCATCGCGTTGGTAATAACAGCCATAGCAATGGTTTCCTGTTTGCCGGAAGAGGATGTTTTTGATGAAACTTTGCTGTATGGCAGGTGGAAATCGGGAACAGAATATTATCGATTTGATGAAGCAGGTACAGGTAAAAACTGGGATACTGTGGATAGTACTGAAGAAGATGAGGGTGGAGATTTTACCTGGACGCTTGTTAAGTCAGACCTGACTATCATCAGGATTCAAACGATGGGCGGTGATGGGGTGCCGCATGTATATACTGTAATTGAGTTAACGCCAACAACATTGAAACTCGATGATGGTTTTGATTCAAAAACATATTCGAAAGTAAATTAAGATTATACTTAATTTACTCAAAAATTCCACATTATGAAAAAAGCGCTCAACATCTTTCTGATTAGTTTGCTGTCGCTGCTGGCCGTGTGCCTGATTGCTGTCGGCATTTTGTCGTGGGTAATTTTCACCCCTGAAAAACTAACCCCGATTGTGCGTAACCAATTAGATAAGATGTTGATTTGCGAACATCAGACCGGTGATGTGGAATTGACTTTTTTCAGTACTTTCCCGGAATTCGGACTGGAAATTAATGGATTCCTGCTGAAAAACTCACTGCCGGGAGCTCCTTCCGACACCCTACTCAATAGTGATAAAGTGGTAGCTACCATTGATCTGAAGGCCTTGTGGAAAAACAGGGAGATGATTGTGGATGAGTTATTCATTGAAAAGCCTTTCATTTTGGCATTTATCGACAGTACCGGCCGTGCTAATTACGACATCATGCGACCGGATGAAGAGCCGGATACCACAGCCTTTGAATTGCCTTTTAAACGGTTGGCGCTTGATAATATTCAGCTCGAGGATGCCCGCATTGTTTATCATGATACGCCCATGGATATGGTGTTGTCGCTGAACAAGCTGGATGCTGGAATCCACATGAGTTGGAAAGGTGATGTGATTAACGGTAAGTTGCAGGGCGATGCAGCTGATTTTTCTTTCTATTGGGATGAAACGGATTATATCAAACAAATTCCGCTTGAAGTTAACACGCCATTTTCTTTTGATTTGAAGGAAATGAAACTGCAATTTGAAGCCGGTACGTTTGCCTTGAATGATCTTAGCTTTGATGTGAATGCGCTGATTCAGAATAAACCGGAGGAAATTTTACTGGATATTGCTTTTAACTCGGTTGAATTGCCGGTTAAACCGGTTTTTGACTTGTTGTATGTTCCTTTCGGTGAGTACCTGGAAGGAATGACTGTCGATGGTAAAACTTTTGTCAACGGTACATTAAAAGGCATCATCGGTGATTCCATATTGCCTGTTTTTGATTTGAAAGCTGATTTTCGCCAGCTTGAATTTGCCTACGAATCGTTGCCTTATGAACTTTTTGATATGTCGGGTAAGGCAGATATTGCCATGGATATGAACGACAATGAAAAATGGTATGTAAAGGTATATGATTTTGAAGGGAAAATCGGTAAATCTTCTTTCTCTGGTGAAGCATTAGTCGATCAACTGATGGGGGATATGCGTTTCGATATAGATGCAAAAGCTCAACTGAATCTGGTAGATGCCAAACCCATGCTTCCGAACGATTTGCCTGTTGATATCAGTGGACTGGCCATTGGTAATGCCAAAATCAAATTCCTCTATTCCCAATTCATGGAGAATCAGTTTGATAAAATGCTGATTCAGGGTAAATTCAATGTGAAGGATCTGATTACTGATTACGACACCATCTCTCTTCGCAGCAAAGTGGCAGAACTTGCCTTCCAGATGCCCAACATCAAAAGTAAAGAAACTTCGTTTATCGAACTGGACATCGCATCGAAACAAGTAGAGGTGGAAATGGGTAAACATACCAAAGCAGTTATCCGAAACCTTGGATTGGTGACTTCCACTTCGAATATGATGAATGAAAAACTTCCACTGGCAGTAAAAGGCGATTTCAGGGGAATGGATATGACAGCAGGCATGGATAATATGACTGCTTTTGTGGGCAACCCGAAAGGAAATTTCAACCTGATCATGGATATGCAGGATTCCACCGCCATTCCGGTGTTCGATTGTGATTTTGACATGTCCAAGCTTGCTGCATACATGGATACAATTCAGGTTGATATAACAAACCCGAGGGGCGTGGTACTTTATCATCCGGATGCGCACGATGTGAAACGCCCGTACATGCAGTTGGAATACTACAGCGACCAGCTTGTCGCACGAATGGGTGAAACTAAAATCGATACTGAAAACATCAGTGTGGATGCAGGTGTGGCGTATGACGGTTCCCAAAAGAATTTTCTGTTACAGTGGATCCCTAAAGGCTATGTGAAAATGAATCAGGGAAGAATCAGTACACCACAATTGGCTGCTGATATTCAGATACCTGCCATTGATTTCGACTTTACACCGGATGAGTATTTGATACGGGACAGTCGTTTGATAATCGATAAGTCTGATTTTCAATTGACGGGACAACTGACGAATGTGAGGCCGTATCTCAGAGATGAAGGCTTATTGAAAGGTGATTTTAACTTCCGTTCGCATACTACTGATGTGAATCAATTGTTGGATATGGTCAGTGGGATGGGGTATGGTCAGGAAGAAGTGGAAGCAAAAGAAGAAACTCCTGCAACTAATGGGGGCAGTGGTCCTTTCATGGTTCCCAAAGGGGTAGATATTTCTTTGTACGCCAGTGTAAACGAGGCTTTGGTTTCAAAAGACACAGCCCGCAATGTGCAGGGTACGGTAACTGTTAAGGATGGTGTGATGATCCTTGAAAGTATGTTGTTTACCACTTCAGCTGCCAAAATGCAACTCACAGGCATGTATAAAAGTCCGCGCAGAAATCATTTGTTCACGGGAATTGACTTGCATTTACTTGAAATAGAGATTCCTGAGTTGCTGAAACTGATTCCGGATGTGGACACCATCATGCCGATGCTGCGGTCGTTTGCCGGTACGGGTGAATTTCACATGACCATCGAAACGTATCTGGATTCTGCTTACAACCTGAAAAAATCAACTTTATTAGGTGCTGCTTCGGTACGCGGACAAGACCTTGTTTTACTTGATGGCGAAACATTCACAGAAATTGCCAAAACGCTCCGTTTCAACAAAAAGACTGAAAATAAAATCGATAGCCTTTCTGCCGAATTTACGGTTATCAAAAACAATGTGTACGTGTATCCTTTCCTGATTGTGATGGATAAATACAAAGCCATCGTGGAGGGTCGTCACAATCTGGATATGAATTTTGATTACCATATTTCGCTTATTGATAGCCCGTTGCCACTGCAACTTGGAGTTGATGTGAAAGGTAATCTGGACGACATGAAAATCCGTCCTGTTAAATGCAAATATGCCAATATGTATCGTCCTGCCCAAAGAACAGAGGTTGATACAAAGAAACTGGAATTACGCAATATGATTCGGCAGGTGCTTACCGATAGGGTCAGGCAGGAATAGTTTTTATTCGTACCGGATAATCTTCGCAGGAAGAATTTTGGTTATCAGGTAGGATGGACCAATCATCATCAGAATGGAAGCTATTAAGGTGCCGATGTTCAGACCGATAATCAATGGCCAGTTGAACAAAATTGGTACGGTAGCAATGTAATATGCTTCCGGATCGAGCGGAACGATGCCCGTGAAATACTGGATAGCACAGATACTCAATCCGATGATGTTTCCCCACAACATACCTTTTCCTATCAGAAATAAAGAATGATACAAAAATATCTTTCTGACTGACCAGTTAGTAGCGCCTATAGATTTGAGAATACCGATCATGGTAGTACGCTCCAGAATCAATATCAACAATCCTGAAATCATGTTGAAACCTGCTACTGCCAACATCAGGAATAATATTACCCATACGTTGATGTCTAATAAATCCAGCCAGGAAAATATCTGCGGATTGATGTCCCTGATGGTTTGCGTGTACAGCATATTGCCGTTGGCTTGTGCCTTGTTGGCGGTTTTGAAATAAACCTGATCACCTATCTCATCGATTTTATCGAAATCTTGAATGAGAATTTCATATCCGCTCACTTCCCAATCCTGCCAGTCGTTCAATTGTTTGATATGCCGCATATCAGTCAGGATAAACAGCTTATCATACTCAATAAAATTAGTGGAGTATATTCCGCTGATGGTGAACTTTCTGGCCCTAACCTGATCCTGTATGAAATACGCAAAAAAGGTATCACCCAGCTTCAATTTGAATAAATCGGCCTGATGTTTGGATATGACTGCCTGGTTTTGCAGACTTTCACCGATATGTAAAATATCACCTTCAATCAGATTACTTTTGAAGAAATCCCAGTCGAAATGTTCATCAATTCCTTTTAATACCATACCCTGGAACTGCTCATTTGTTTTTATGATGCCCGGTTTGGTAGCAAAGGCCTGAATGTGTTTCACGCCGGGAATGGCTGCTAATTCATTTATCAGGGTGTCGTTGAGCACAATGGGAGTTAGCTCGTAGGTATTGTTACTATCAAAATTGGTAATTTGAATATGCCCTCCGAAACCGATGGTTTTATTCCTGATTTCTTTTTTAAATCCTGTTACAATACTCACAGCAAGCAACATAACAGCCAGTCCGATGGCAATTCCCAGGATGGCTATACGCACAGCAGGACGGGAAACATGTTTCCTGTCCTGCCTGAAATGAATGCGTTTTGCTATGAAGTATTCTAAATTCATGTCATTTTTTCAAGGTGTTACCGGGGTAGGCAGCCAGCGCTTTTTCGAGTACGATCAAGGCCTTTTTCAGAGCTTCTTTTTCCAGTACATACGCGATGCGGACTTCATTCCGGCCAATATCAGGAGTCGTATAAAAACCCGATGCAGGAGCCATCATGACAGTCTGACCTTCAAAGTCAAAATCGGATAACAACCAGGCACAGAATTTATCAGCATCATCAACCGGAAGTCTGGCAACCGTATAGAAAGCGCCCATCGGTATAGGCGAATACACGCCCGGGATACGATTTAATCCATCAATCAGGTATTTACGCCTTTCTACATATTCATTGTACATTTCGAGCATGTACTCTTCCGGGGTGTCGATGGATGCCTCAGCAGCGATTTGCCCGATTAACGGGGGACTCAAACGAGCCTGACAAAACTTCATCACGTTGTCCCTGACTTTTTTGTTTTTTGTTACCAATGCACCAACCCGGATACCACATTCGCTGTATCGTTTTGAAACTGAGTCGAACAACACGACATTATCTTCGATTCCATCCAGATGAAAAGCAGAAATATAGGGTGCGCCAGTGTAACAAAACTCACGGTAAACCTCGTCGGAGAACAAATACAAGTCGTATTTCTTTACGAGTTTCTTGATGTTGTTCATCTCGGCGCGGGTATAGAGATAACCGGTCGGATTATTCGGGTTGCAAATCAGGATGCCTTTGGTTCTGGGTGTGATGAGTTCTTCGAACTTTTCTATCGGAGGCAGGGCAAAACCATCTTCAATACTGCAAAATATAGGTTTAATAACAGCTCCGGCTGCAATGGCGAAAGCGGTATAATTTGCATAAGCAGGTTCAGGAACGATGATTTCATCGCCCGGGTCTAAGCAACTCATGAAGGCAAAGTTTACTGCTTCAGAACCACCGGTGGTAATGATGATGTTTTCTTCCGTTACATCAATATTGAAGCGGTGGTAATAACTGGCTAATTTGGTACGTAGACTTTTAATCCCGTCACTCGGACTGTATTCCAGTACTGTTCTGTCGATATTGCGAATCGCGTCAATCGCCACCTGAGGAGTTTTCAAATCGGGCTGACCGATATTCAGGTGATACACTTTAACTCCGCGTGCTTTGGCTTTGTCGGCCAGCGGAACTAATTTACGGATAGGCGATTCGGGCATTGAATTCCCGCGTTGGGATGTCTGTGGCATGCTTTTTTTAGTTTTGCCTGCAAAATTAGTGAAATTATTTAAAATCCACTATCAATTTGACATTAAATTGTCGGCCTGTGAGATAATT
>JAYFPG010000001.1:0-14945 GCA_034928085.1 Paludibacter sp. | reverse complement strand
TATCATTAACTGATAAAACTCATCTTAGAGACCTCTTCGATAGAACTAAATTTCAAAATATCAAAGATCGTTTTAGGCTTAATGAGCCAAATTTATTTAATTTTTAATTCGTCCCAATTTTTAATGGGACACTAGTGTGATAGATTATTAAGTTCTGACAGTTTTGCTTTCTTTTTTGACGGTTATGACGAACTTAGCTCTACCATAAAATCAAAGACCACCAAAGACATTGACTCATTCGTACAAAAATATCCTTCAAATAAATATGTAATAACTTCACGCCCATATACTAGTGTAGATTTATTACCTTTATTTACAAATTTCCATGTTTGTAACTTAGAGCCTAATGAAATTGGCGCTTTTGTCAAAAAGCAAATACCTAAGAGTGAATTAGAACTTGCCGAAAAAATTATTAAGGCTATCAACAAAACAGAAAATCGTTCATATAGCTCATTTTTGAGTAATCCATTACTTTTGTCAATGTTTATTCTCACATTCCAATCATATTCGGACATACCTCAAAAAAGAAGTGAATTTTACGATCAAGTTTTTGACACTCTCTTCTCAATCCATGATAGTGTATCTAAACTCGCTTATGTAAGAGAAAAAGTTTCAGGCTTATCAAAAGAGCAATTTGAAGAAGTGCTACAATTATTTTCATTCCTATCATATTTCGAAGAAAAATTCTTATTTCCAGGCAATTATCTAACAGATAAACTAAATATAATTAAATCAAAGAAAAAATCATTAAGCTTCGATAATGACAAGTTTATTGATGATCTACAAGTTGCCATTGGAATCTTAAATAAAGAAGGACTTGATTACACTTTTCCACACCGTTCTTTGCAAGAGTATTTTGCAGCACTTTATATTAGCAAAGTAAGTCCTGAGAACAAAAAAACTTTCTACGATAAGTTAAAAATGGAAATTGAAAATAATTTTGGGTGCTTGATGTCAAAAGACCATTTTTATGGATTACTTTCTGAGATGGATTACAACAATCTAAGCATAAATGTTTCAATACCTTTAATTGAAACATTACATTCAAAGTTAAAGCATGTAATTAAAATTACTGATGAGGTTGCATACGAATATTATGGTAAACTTATATTGCCATTTTATATCCTACTTAAGACTTCGACAAATCATATAGAAGCACATGAGGAAGTTATTGACAAAAATATAAGATATACGTTTTTTGGTCTAAGACAAAATAAATTTGAGATTCCCAAAGGCTTACCTGACGAAATTAAAGCAACTATGAACTTTGAATTAATGAAACAAAAGGTTGTGAATTTCAAAGATAATGGAGACAGGATTATTCAATCTTTGAAACAATGCATTACCGACAACGAGAATAGTGATAGTGAGATAATAGCGCTTATTTAAAAAAACTGCATATACACACGCTCTATGGTCACAGGGTGGCTGACGTGCACTTAACAGGTTTTGCACCCGCATTCACTTTGTCGCTGTGCGACAGCGAATACGCCCGCAAACCGCCTGTGGCCAGAGCCTTGGTCGTTAGGGGCAAGCTGAAAAAAACAAAAGTGATATTGATGAATAAGGTTGCACTTTAAATGAATCAATAATAAAAAAAAGATACATGTTATATCAACAAAAAACTGATTTAACTTTGTATTTATATTTAACAATAATAGTAACTTAAAAAAAGGAGGTAGAATTATGAATTATTCAAAACCTGCAATCCTGGCACAAAGTACTGTTAAGATGGCAAATTGCAATCCTAATAGTAGACCAAGTGGAAGACCTTGTGATCCTCCAGGACCAAGACGTTAATTGACAATGTAATTAGGTGACGTGTATTCTAAAAAACACGTCGCCTGATTATTAAAAGAAAGGAATCACAAACATGTTTATCAAGAAAAAATCTAATATTTTATTCAGAAACTATGAGTCATTTGGGTACATTACAGATAATAGAAATTTTGAATATAAGCAAATAGCTGAGGATGAAAATTACGTTGGAGACAAGATATTATCTGCCAGTGGTTCATTGTTTATGTCGGTTCTAACAAAGAAACCACAAACACTTGATGTTCTTATTGAAAAAATAATGAAACATTATAAGGAGGTTGATGTAGAAATTATAAAAAAAGATGCTCTTAATTTTTATTATTTACTTGAACAAGATGGATTTATTGTTTCGGGTGAAACCGTGAGTGAATGTGATAATAAAGACACTAAATTTTCATACAAATTATTGGAATTTGAAACTGCTCAAAATAAAAATATATCTACGAGTTTTTATCCAGAGAAAACTACACAAGATTTTCTTGATGAATTCTTTAACGGCAAACCTCAACTTACAAATTTACATATAGAAATTACAAGCTTATGCAATGAAAGATGTGTTCATTGTTATATCCCGCATGATTACAAGACAAGCTACATAGAACCTGAATTATTTTATGAGATTTTGGAACAATGTGAAAATATGAGGCTACTTCATTTAACGATTAGTGGAGGTGAACCTATGTTACATAAAAACTTTGTTGATTTTTTGAGAAAGTGTAAAGAATATGATTTTTCTGTAAATGTACTCAGTAACCTTACACTGCTCAATGATGAAATAATTGATGAGATGAAGGGAAATCCTCTTTTAGGAGTTCAAGTCTCATTGTACTCAATGGACTCTAATATCCACGATGAAATAACTCAGATGAAAGGAAGTTTTATTAAAACTAAAAATGCGATACTGAAACTTGTTGAAAATGACATACCATTGCAAATAAGTTGTCCAATTTTGAAACAAAACAAACACTGTTACAATGAAGTTATTGATTGGGCAAAAAATCTTAAGATTCATGTTGGTGATGATTATACTATTATAGGAAGCTATAATCATACGACTCAAAATTTGAATTGTCGTTTATCGATTAATGAAATTAATGAGTTAATCGAAAGTAAAGTTTCAAAAGATTCAAAATATATTGAATATTTAGAAAGTGAGGCTGAGAAGAAAAAAAATATGTCTGAAAACGATTTTGTATGCAGTGTTTGTCACTCTTCAATTTGTATAACCGATAACGGAAATGTTTACCCTTGTGCAGGTTGGCAAGATTATATTGTAGGAAATATTAAAGAAACCTCACTCAATGAAATTTGGGAAACTTCTAAGAAAGTGCAATATTTAAGAAATTTACGCAAAAAAGACTTTCCTAAATGTATTCAATGCGTAGACAAGGAATTTTGCACAATGTGTATGGTTCGTAATGCGAATGAAAATCCACATGGAGATCCTTTAGTAGTCAATGAATTTTTTTGTGATATTGCAAAACTAATTAGAGAGATTACGCTTAAAGTTAAACAAAAGACAACTATATAACGACTCAACGGTCGGCTCCTATACGCACACCTCAATCGTCAGTGGCAAGTTTTGAAAAATACAGACTTGCAGCACAATTGAATGACAATTATGAAGAAACATGGCTACAATAGACAAAAAGCTAATTTAGAAACTAACTCAATTGAGATGATGCCCACCCCCCACAACTACATAGAAATCAACCGCCAATCCTGGAACAGCAGGATCGAAACGCACATAAAGTCGGAATTTTACGACCTCGATAGCTTTCTGAAAGGAAGAAGTTCTTTAAACGACATTGAGTTGAACCTGCTCGGCGATATCAAAGGCAAGAGTATATTGCATTTGCAGTGTCATTTTGGACAAGACACGATTTCGTTGAGCAGATTTGGTGCGGAGGTGACAGGTGTTGATTTCTCGGACAAAGCGATTGAAAGTGCCCGGCAAATTGCAAAGGAAACCGGTTCGAACGCAAAGTTCATTTGTTGCGATATTTATGACTTGCCTAATCGCTTAGACGAAAAATTTGATATCGTTTTTACAAGTTACGGCACAATCGGTTGGTTGCCCGACCTCGACAAGTGGGCTAAAGTTATTGCCGATTTCTTAAAGCCGAACGGACAATTTGTGTTTGTGGAGTTTCACCCGGTTGTGTGGATGTTTGACGATGACTTTGAGAAAATCGGTTACAGCTATTTTAATACGGGCGCAATCGTTGAAACGGAAAACGGGACTTATGCCGACAAGCATGCTGATTTATCACTATCTTATGTGGCGTGGAATCATGGCATAAGCGAGGTGCTGAATAGTCTGATCAAGAACCGGCTTGAAATAAAATCCTTTGATGAGTTCGACTATTCGCCATACAATTGCTTCAACAAGACAATTGAATTTGAACCGAATAAATTCAGAATAAAACAGTTGGACGATAAAATCCCTATGGTGTATGCAATAACTGCAACAAGATACCCCTCCCATTTACCTTCACAATAAAAACATTCCCCGCTATCCCCTCCAAACTAATCGCATGCTGACCAAAGCCTGTTTCCTTGCGGACTATGTTACCCAGGAGATTAAACACTTTGATGTCCAGCGGGGTATCGGGAGCGTCAATCAGGATGGTGCGGTCTTTTGTGTAAACCCGGATGTTGTTGTTTTCGGGGATATCCGTTCCTGTACCGGGTCCATCGGTCAGGTTAACCGTTACACAATAAGGTAAGTGGTCCGAAATGTCTTTCAGCACCACGCCCGCGGGTGGAGTGGGGATACCTGCTGAAACCAGGCTGTACTGCTTGTCGGTCGTGTTTTTCCGGAAACCCAGAACCATGTCGATGAGCGAAGTGGGCGCACTGCTTGGAAAAGTGTTTTCGGACAGGTTGTTGAGTATTTGGAAATTGTTGTTTTTAAACGTGACCATGGCCCGGTAAGTGGGCTGGGCGTTGAAGTCACCCCCTACGAAAACGGTTTTACCGGCCCTGTTGGCATACGCGATAATCCTGGCCGTCATGGTGTCGCGGTCCACAGCATTCAGACTGTAATGGGTGGAGATAAAACTGAAATCGGCAAATTCTGCAATGATGTATGCCCGGCTTTCTTTGTCGGTTGAGCCGGGAGTGGGGCTGATTTTTACATTCGTGATGATGGGCGTTCCCAATGAGGACTTCCAGAGTAGCCCGATGCCATAACCGTTTCCGGCGATGTCGTACCACGAACCCGCGAGTCCCGACCTGCTTTTCAGGTTATTGAAATTGGTGTTGCCATTGACTTCCTGCACCGAAACCACATCGGCATTCGATGCTGTAATCACCTGCGCATGCCGGGTAATACGCAAGGACTGGAAATTAAGTCCGTTGTCGTTTTGCAGGTTATAGGTCATGAAAGTAATGTTTCCGGCGCTTAATAAGGCCGGAAACATCAGGATTATTATATAGGTGAAACAATTTCTCATGAGATTTTCACCTTGCTCATCGACAAGCGGCTTTCTTCTGCCCGGAATCCCATGACATGACTTTCGACTGAAGCGTCGATGGTACTCGACAGAATAGAAGGATTGTTGTTGCCCACGGCTTGTATGAAATCGCGTACCAGTCCGAGGTCACCTCCGCCGTGTCCTGCATCCTTGTAGGCTTCCAGTTCTTCAACCTGCTTGTTCCACACCGTTTTCTTGTTTGAACGGAAATCGGTAATTACGAACTCGGCCATATCGCCCACGATGTCGCCCTTGGTACCCATGATGCGGGTGCGGCGACCGGAATAGGAAGTGAGCGCTTCCATGCTGAAGGAGGCGGTAATGTCGCCTTCGAAAACCATGTTGGCCACGTAATGATCGGGCTGGTCGTTATCGCAACGGAACACGCAGCGTCCGTAATCGGTCGTGCGCAGTTTTTCCATGATCAGCTCGTCTTTTACTTCCGGTAAATCGAATACTTTGAGCATGCGTTTACGGCGCACGTAGATGTCAACCGCCGAAAACGGACAGGTGGATTCATGCGGACAACCATCGATACAGTAAGCCGGTGCACCTGCCGGCATCCGCGAAGCTTTGAAGTAAGTCAGGCTTCCGTCGGCTGAAATCTGCGTGCAGGGTTTGCCAACGATCCAGCGGATGATGTCTAAGTCGTGACAGGATTTCGCTAAGATAATCGGTGTGGTTTTCTTCGAGTTGTGCCAGTTACCGCGGACATAAGAATGTGCCATGTGGTCGAACAGGATGGGTTCGAGGTGCTGCACGCTGATGACATCCCCGATGACACCCGAATCAACAGCCTGTTTGAGGGCTACAAAGTAAGGCGCGTAACGCAGCACATGACAAACGGCTACAATCCGGTTGTGCTTTTTGGCTGCAGCCAGGATGTCGGTACATTCCTTTTCAGTGGGCGCGATGGGTTTTTCGAGCAGTACCTGATATCCTTTTTCCAACGCCATCATGCAGGGTTCATAATGCACATCATCGGGCGTGCTGATGACCACCGCATCGGCTAATTTGCCTTTTTTGAACACTTCTGAAAAATCACCAAAGCGGTTTTCCTTCTTTACCTTGAAAGCATCCGCCATGGTGTTGCGCCTGCCTTCGTTGATATCGGAAACGCCCACGATCTGCATGGCATTGGGATATCGTTTGGCATAGGTAGCATACGCGTTGCCTCTGCCTCCGGCACCGATGATGATGACGGTCACGGGTTTGGTAACCTTGGCTTCCAGTCCCTGTACATTGGCGTTAAAGATGTCGAATTTTTCGCCCGCTTTGGGCATGATGTTTTTGTCGCTGGGTGCTGCGTGCAATAGCGATTGGTCAACTCCCAACACGGTAGCGCCGCCCAGCGCCCAGGCAAATCGTTTTAAAAAATCAAGTCTGTTCATATCGTAATATTAATTTTTGTTTAACCATATAAGTCATAAAAGAGGTGTTTGTAAGTTGACACACTTATGTTTTCTTAGATGACTTATATGGTTAAAATTTAATTTATTTCAGCAGTACTTTGAAACTCTTATCCTGAACCCTTACGATTACTAAATTAGCATTCAAATGACCCAGGGAGAGATTTTCATTGTTGTTAATCAAACCTTTGTGAAGCAGGTTGCCGGTCAAACCATATACATTAATTTGTTGTTCGCCAGACAAACCACTGAAAGAAATGGTGCTGTTTTCCATCCTTATCTTCACCGACTGATTATCCTGATTAGGAATGATGTTGTTGGTAAAATCATATTCCACTGCACCGATAGCAGGAGTAGCCGGACGGGTTGCGCCAAGCTGGTCGACTGTCGGGATGGTGTAACCGGTAAGCGTTGCTACGCCGGCTTCTTTCGCGATACTGGTGGATGAAATCTCAGCCACTTTGTGTCCCATCGTGTCGGTTAATACCGGACGTTTTTTGTCGGTGGCAAAAGTTTCAAGCGTTTTGAAGATATTGGCAGTAGCCGGGTCGTTGATGATAATGCAATTTCTATCGACACCCGGAGTTACAGAACTTACTGACAGCATGCTGTTGTACAATGAGCTTGTCAGGGTAGCAGTTGCAGTAGCTTCTTTATTCTCCAGTAAATCATTATATCCTGATGCATTAACATTGTTCGTTACGATTGTATTAATAAGATCAAGATTTAAAGTTCCATTCGAGTTCGCGTGAACTTCAACACCGGCATTCCCGGTATTCCCTGTCACGGTACAATTGATTAAGTCGACATTGACAGTGTAATTGGTACCACTTTGTACCGAAGCAAGTAAAGCACCACCAAAGTTGCTGGAAGTGTTGTTTGCAAAAGTTGAGTTTGTAATGCTTACTTCAGTGGGATTACCGGTAGTACCTGTTCCTCTCACGACAATGGCGCCACCCCCACTCCTGTTTGGAGTACCTGATGTGCTTGCAGAGGTATTGTTAATAAAGGAACAACCTGTGATGCTTACAGCAGCATCATTGTAAATACACAATGCTCCACCGCCATAAGAACCTGCACAGGTATTACCTTCGAATACACTGTTTGTAATTGATGCAACGCCCTGAATTCTCATCGCGCCACCATTATTCGCTTGTGCATTAATATTTTTAACCGTACAGCCTTCAACCGTAAGTGTTGAACCTAATGCAGCAGTAATCGCTGTGTTTCCAAGTATGCCGGTACCATCAAACACTATGTTTTGAAACGTCGCGGTAATTCCACTGGCTAAAGTAAAGAAAGCTTGTGAAGCAGTGGTTTGTTTCAGAATTATTTTTTGTCCATTGAAAGCATTTAACCCGTTGATGGTAATGCCTTTCATCACAACAGCTCCCGCGAGAGAAATTTCAGTGCCATCGAAATTAAAATTGATAACGTCGCCGGCAACAGCATCGGTATAAGCCTGGGCAAATGAACCTTCGCCTGAAGCATTCCCGTTGGTAACCGTGATAGTGGCCGCAGAAAGCGTAAAACTCATTGCTAATGCAAGCACAAAAAGTAAAGATTTTGTTTTCATAATGATGTAATTTTTAAACGTTAGTAATAACCAGATTTGAGATATTTTTAATTTATTAATATGATAATAATGTCCATCACATTTGTCTGTGTAGAACCGGTTCTGATATGTCCACCCACCTGTTGGAAGAAATGGTATGAATCGCTTTGCTCCAGGTATTGAAAAGTATCGATACCTTTTGATTTGGAGATTTCGAATGTTGTATTGTCGACCACTGCACCGGCGGCATCAGTCGGACCGTCACTGCCATCTGTTCCGGCACACAAAATCGTACTGCCCGGCTTGTCTGCGAGTTTGGTTGCCAGATACAGCGCCAGATGCTGATTCCTTCCACCCAATCCGTTGCCGTTGACTTTCACGGTAGGTTCTCCTCCGAATAACAGACAAAGCGGTTGGGCAGTCGTTCTGATTAGGAGAAAGTTTTCTATGTTTTCGAGTATGAAGCCGGCAACACGGGTGTAATCCTCCTGCAAACTGTCGGTGATGATGTGCGTGTCGAAGCCGTTTTGAACAGCAACCTGCGCACAGGCTTCGAGCGCAATCTTATTGCTTCCGAGCAGGCGGTTTCGTGTGGTCTGAAAACAGGGATGAAAAGCATCCGGTGTTTCCGGAATGACTCCGGCACTGCCCAGTAGCAAGTGTTTGGTGACCGTTTCCGGCAATGTCTTATCGAGTTTGTATTTTCTGACGATGGCATAGGCATCGGAATACTCCGAAGCATCGGGAGCCGTCGGTCCGGAGGCGATGATATCAACCGGATCGCCAACCACGTCGGACAGAATGAGGCTGACACAGTTTGCCGGATGAATGAGCCGGGCCAGCTGTCCTCCTTTGATGTCCGATAGATGTTTGCGGATGATGTTGATTTCCCGAATCGTCGCGCCCGATTTGACCAACAACTCGTTGGTTATGCGAAGATCTTCCAGACTGATGCCTTCGGGCGTATCGGCGAGCAGGGCAGAAGCGCCACCGGATATCAGGCAGATGACCAAATCGTTTTCTTTTGCCCTACGGGCGATAGCTGTAATCTTTTCGGTAGCTTTCACGCCATTTTCATCCGGTACGGGATGTGCCGCTTCTGTCAGACCGATATATTGCAGTGCGCAGCCATGGTCATATTTTGTCACCACATGCCCGGCCCTAATCCTGTTGCCCAATACCCGTTCGGTCTCCAGCGCCATCAGTGCCGCGGCTTTCCCGGCTCCGATAACATAGATATGGTTGATGTTACGGAGGTCATAGCTTTCTCCGCAAATGGTCAGCACATCATCTGAAAGTATCATTTGAGCACGAATCAACTTGTCGGGCAACACGCTGTCGACACCTGCAAGGAATATTTTTTCAGCCAGCTTTCTCATATCAACCTAACATAAATTTGGAAGCAATCCATACACAGGCAAAAACCGTGATACCCATGATTGCTGTTGCTGAAGAATAGACCTTCAGCGTGGTGTTCATACTGATACCCGAGAACCGCGATACCACCCAGAAATAGGAATCGTTAGCATGCGATACCATCATGGAACCGGCTCCCATCGCCAGCATGGTCAGCAGCTTTCCCGTTTCAGAATCCAATCCGAGCGAGGGCAGCATGGGTGTTACAAACGAAGCCGCCGTGATAATGGCTACGGTGGATGAGCCTTGTGCAGTTTTCAGCAGGAAGGCAATCAGGAAAGGCACAGCCAGTCCCAATCCCGTTTCGAGCAATAAAGAACCTGCATACGCCCCGATTCCTGTTTCTTTGATGACCAATCCGAACATACCTCCGGCAGCGGTAACCACCAATATCGGTCCGGCTTTTTGTATGGCTCCTTCGATTAAATTATTCAGCAAACTGATTTTTGGTTTGCGGATTAACAGTAAGGACAACAATACACCGGCGAGCAGGGCAATAATGGGCTGTCCCAGAAAAACAAGGGCATGCACCAGTACATTGGTTTCGGGAGCACGGAAGACCGTTAACAAAGAACCAACTGCAATCAGCAAAATCGGTACAACCACGGGCAGGTACGACAGACTTACGGGAGGTAAATCAACTAATTTCTGGATATCCTTGTCGTTGGATACACTTTCGTGAAGTTCTTCCGTTTTGCCTTTTGTTTTCCATTTAATCCACCAGAAAGCAGCCAATGCGCCCGGTATCGCGGCTAAGGTGCCCAATAAAATTAGATTCCCTAAATGCGCCTCCATGATTCCCGCGGCAGCCAGTGCGCCCGGATGGGTTGGGATAAGACAGTGAACCGAATAGAGTGAGGTGGCCAGCACAAAAGCAACGAATGGCAATGCCACTTTTGCTTTTGTACTGAATGACCTCGCGAGCCCGCTCATGATGATAAAACCTGAGTCACAGAAGATAGGCATCCCGGCAATAAAACCGGTCAGTCCCATCGCCGAAGCGGCGTTTTTGGCCCCAGTTTTCGACAGGATAAAGTTGGCGATACTTACCGCGCCACCGGTCTGATCAAGTACCACGGCAATGATAGCTCCGAAAATAATCAGAAAACCAATGGATGCCATGGTATTGCCAAAGCCCTGTTTCAATACTTCGATAACACCCTGTTCGGGTAAGGTCACGACGGCCAGTAAAAGCGATACCGCGAATAAGGACACGAATGCATTCAGCCTGACTACTGAAGTCAGCAGAATGATAAGCACAATGCTTACGATGACCAGAACAGAAATGGTGATGATACTCATACGAATTAAATCAAAATGATACGAACCTGCACTTGTTAACTAAACACGAAACTTTTTTATAACTGAGTCTGTACTTTGATATTTAAAATCAGGGGTTTGTGGAAAAGTTGTTTGGCTTCTTCCTGCCCGATTTTTTCTCCTACTCCTTCCACATTTACGAATGTCTGCGCATCATCATACATTTGCACAATTTGCATGATGCCGTAATACAGTTTACCGCCTTTGGTATTCTTCAGGATAATATAGTCGCCGGCACGATAGTTTTCCGACATAGGACTTGTACCTGAAGTTCCGGCATTCGTTCTGCGACGGGCAAAATTTTGCGGACTCAGGCTCGTTGGGTTGTTTTGTTCGCCCAGGGTTGAGTTGTCCAGTGTTGACTGAATTTTTCCCAATTGATAATAAGCCCTCATTTTAGCTGCATCGGTTGTAGCCTCGTTGTTGATTACCAGGAAGAGTGAATCCACGAATTTGTAACGGGCTTCGTTCCAGTCACCGCCAATCCACGAACCGGCAATGATTTTAAATTGTGTAGTATCAACATTTTCCTGACGGATGGCATTTCCTCCTATTTCATATAAGTCACACTGACGACCGGTGGTTCCGCCACCTAACTGAGATTTCCAGAGATTGGAGAACATATAACCGCGCTGACTTCCGATATACGCTTTGTTGGCAGTATTCTGCAATACATTCAGGAAACAGAAACTACCATTTTGTCCCTGTACCGAACGTAATTCATCTGCAGTCAGGACATGTTTCTTCTCGCCGTTAATTTCAGTCCCGTGAATAGAGAAGAAAGAAGGCGTGTTGGCTAAAGCGCCGGTGTTGGGCGTGGTGTACACATCGGGCATATTTTCGGCATTCCACACCATGGTGTCGGCACGCAAAATTACCTGTCCCACGAAGGCTAAACCTTTGGCTTCACCCTCCACTGTATTTACACTGATGTAGGTTTTCTTGGAAGCATCACCCACCAAAACTTTTACTTCGATGTGGCTGATTTCCTTGCTGTCGACAAAATACTCCATGTTCAGATTCACCGTTGAAGCGCCTTTGGCTAAGTATTCCTGTGCTTCTCCTTTGGCGGTATAGCTGTTGTTTTCCTGTTTTACACCGGTGAAGAATATCCCTGTTATGGGGTTGTCGGCGGTAATTGTTCCGGTAATCTCAACAGCATCGGCATAGGTTAGCGCCTCAAAACTGGCTTGATCCAGTGCAAACTGTACATTTGCTTCTTTGATCTCGTCTTTGTCACAGGCTACAAACAGGGTAGTTGTAGCGATTAAAATACTCAGAAATAAAAAATTAAGTTTTTTCATAATGATAATTTTTATTGGAGATTGATATTATATGATTAACTGTTTATTTTTTCATACGGATGACGGATGATACCGGAAAATGGTCGGAAAGTTTACAATCGGTATCAACCGCTGTTTTAACTAAACTGAATTTTTCTTTCGGATATCCGTAGATATAATCTATTTTGATTTCCGGTTTCATGGTCGAATAAGTCAAGACAGTATCAGTAGCATTGAACCATTTCGCGAAACCTTGCTGAATTTCATCAGAAGTTGGTGTGGCGTTAAAGTCACCGGCCAGGATAATGGGTGTCTTGATTTGCTTTATTCTTTCGTTGATAAAATTAATTTGTGCTTTTCTCGCAACTGCTGATGAAACTTCGAGGTGCGTGGAAATAAAAGTGAGCACCGATTGGTCAGGCATTTCAATTTCAGCAATTAACATCGCACGTTGTTCGTTTTTGGGATTGGGATTGGGGAGCAGAACCCGTTCACTTTTGATAACCGGATATTTCGACAAGATGCCTACCCCATAATACCCGCCTCTGTAATCAATGGCTTTACCATAAATACCGAACAGACCGGTATGATAGGCCAATTCGTTTAAAAAGGCTTTCCCTGCTTGTTTGGGTGCCCGTTCGCGGTTTGTTTTCCAGTCGCATTCCTGAAGCGCAACGATGTCGGGTTGTTGCTGGCTGATGTAGGATGCCATCTCCTCCAGCGATGCCAGTTCGCCGAAACGCAGGTTGAAGGTCATCACGTTTATTTCGGTGGTTTGCGCAGATAAAACCGTGCAGCACGCAATGGTTAATACTAAAAATAAACTTCTTAATCTCATCTTGTTAATACTGTTATTAAATATGTTGTAAATTAAAACTACTTTTGTTTTGATGTTAAACCACTTGATTCACATCTGGAAACAGCTAAATGTACTTATATGACTTATATGGTTAAATTTTAATATTCTAATTTATATATTCGATTTTACACTGATACATGGGCAGGTTGCCGATGTTATTCGATATAACTTCCCTTGCAACAAAATTGACCGGTGTCAGCACGAAAATCTCACGGGTTTTACCTGCTGTATTGGTCGCGTGAAACGATAGCCTGAAATCTTTCAGGTTGTATTTCAGGTATGCTTTCATCTCATCGCTCAAGTTTTGTTTGATAGTTCCAATCAATATTTTATTGGTTTTGAGTCCGTCGCCCAACAATTTAACAAGTGCCGGAACCTGAACGATATCATCAAGCCGGCAGGTCATCAGCGTAACCACCACCGGATAGCCGAGTGGCGCCATCAGGGTGCATCCGCCTACAAATAAGGTGTCGGGAATGGCAGCACCTTCAAAGGTGTTGATGATGGGTCTCACAATCATGCCGGTTCCCTGTATCAGCGTTTCACTCAGGGTGTTTTGCATGAAGAATGACTTGGTCCTGGTTCGCCAGCCGATTTCCACCACGGGAGAAGTCTGTCCAATTTGTGCATCCGAACGGTCGAATAAATAGGCCAATGGAGTCGTGATGCTGTTGATGCGATTGACGATCAGGTCGGTTTCGCTTTCCTGAAACAGCGTTTCATCATTCAGCCGGGTGTAATATTCGATTGTTATTACATTGCGACTGTTGACTTCTGCCGGAGGCGCCGGCGCTTCATAGCCTTCATCGACCACCACCGGATCTTTGCATGAAAAAGTAAAGCAGGTGATGCCAACAAGCAATAAAGCGATGTATTTTATTTGCAGTTTTTTCATTTCTTATTCATTAGGGGTGTTCGACATCAGCCACTATAAAACAATGGTCGGATAAGCCCGGATTACAAACGATTTCATAACTCTTTTTCATCCAGGTTTTAGGGTATCCCATTACATAATCAATGCGTTTTGTGGGGTTAGTACTGGAAATGGTGTTGCCCGTTCCTTCACCTATATCCTGCCATTTGAATTTTGCATAATTCATGGTTTCGGATTCCGGCGTTGCGTTGAAATCTCCAATCAACAGGGTCGGGAGTTCGTTGTTCGTCAGTATATTCGTATTGATGGTTGCCAGCATGCTGATGCGCACCTGGTCGTCGCTCGTCACATCGAGGTGGGTTACGGCTACCCTGACTTTCCGTTTATCGGGCATCAGCACATCAATCCACGAACAGGCTCTCATTTCTGAAGCTCCTGTTGGTTTTGCTGTAATAGTACGTGCATTGTAAAAGGGGTATTTTGATAAGATGGCATTCCCGAAATCCCCGCCTGCATAGGTGAATGCTTTTCCAAAATAAGGAAACATGCCCAGCTTAACCGCCATTTCCGAAAGTAAATCCTTGTTCCCGTTGCGCGTGGTGAAATTATCCATCTCCTGAAAAACTACTACGTCGGGATTGTACTGACGAATGAAGTCGCTGTACGCATCCGCATCGTAATTGGCCGGCTTTCCACCTTCTTTCATGTTCATCGATATCACGCGAAGTGATAAACTCTGAGCCAGCAAAGCCGGGGAAATAATCGCCCAAATAATCAGTAATATGTTTTTATTCAATGTCATATATATATTTTTAACCACAAAAGGCACAAAAGAAAAACTAAGAAATCACAAAAGAAAATTTTTGAACCATATAAGCCATAAAAGTTACATATAAGCTAATATTCTTTTCGATTTACTATTAAGCATTTAA
>JAYFPG010000028.1:0-142955 GCA_034928085.1 Paludibacter sp. | reverse complement strand
CAGCTGAGCTAAAGAGGCAGGTGGGTAAGCACCCCACATCGCACCGCTACAACCAAATACCCTTGCTGCGGTCAGGCCCTGGGGGAGTTCAATGGGAGCTGGTCGTATGGGACTTACCCGGCGCAAAAGTACTGCTTTTTTACGAATCTGCAAATATTATCCGGCAATATATCCTGCATTTTAAGCTACCTCGCTCATTTTCAAATTTAAAAAAAATAAAAAACCGGACTAATATTAAGTCCGGTCAAACTGTCTGCCGGTGAAATTATGTCAGCGTTTACCTGCAAACCGCTTGTATTGTTAGCCCTTAGTTTAGTCTTTTAAGCAATCACATTCCTCTTCGACCTCAACCACTAAATCATCTAAGCAAACATATTTCGGTGTATTTACACCAAAAATGCCTTTGTCACTTGAATCAAAAGTCAGCGTCAATCTATCAGCAGCACCAAGGGAACTCAATGACACTTTTGTCCACTCACGCACAATCAGTGATTTGCCATCTCTGAAATCAGCCAAATAAAATTCTACCGTTCCGGTAAGCGTACTACCCAAATATCCTCTGATAATAACTTTAAACCAATCGTTTTCTTCAAACTTTTTAGAGTAGTCGCTCCCTTCCAGCATATCATAATAAGCATAGGTTGAATTGGTAAGCATCACACTTTTTACTTTCTGATAGCTGTTGATATAGGGCAGCTGAATTTCAGCAGAATCGTAAGCCAGTGCAAACTTGGCCGAACCTCCGGCACCCTGACCGGCAATAACACTGTACTGGTTTACATAACCGACTGTCACACTGTCGATGAGCGATGAAACGGCAAATCCATCCCAGCTGTACCAGTCCGGCTTGTAGCGGTTTAACAATGTGACAGAACCTGAATATATGGGGTTATAATATCGTCCATCAATCAAGGTCCCGGTTGTATCCGAACCGTTATAATAACCCGACTCACCCAACACGAGATCTTCAAAATCATTCACTAATAAATGTCCTGTTTCAGGCTCACAGGCTACAAATAAAAACGCGGCAAAGAGTAATACGAAACTTTTTTTCATTTTCTTATTCATTTAAATTGTTAATAGTCAAAACACGTGCATACGACTCTTCTTCTAACCGAAAAATGAATAAAGAAAATAGATGAAAAATGCTTGATTTTCCTCTGTTTGCTGTAACTCCCGAAAGCAAAAAAGTCGTATTGAATCAGGCAGGTCTTCTGACTTGCTCCCGTTTTGAACGCCTTCCCGGCTACCCTGTTTCAAATGATTAAGAAATAATCAGGGTGGTTTCCCAGTGGCAAAGAGTTGTTCAAAACCTGTATTCGGAGCTTACAGCAGCGGGTACTGTTACGGATTCTCACCGTATTCCCTTTTATCAGCATAACGACATTATACCGATACCAGATTCGGTTGCAAAGATACATATTTTTTTAAATTCCGACTTAATTTTTGTATTTTTGCACCAGTTTTTTGAACATGGGAAGAATATTAGCCATCGATTACGGACAGAAACGGGTAGGTTTAGCGGTAACAGACCCGCTGAAAATCACCGCGAATGCATTGGACACAGTGCTGGTACATGAGCTTTTTGATTATCTGAAAAAATATCTTGAAAAAGAAGATGTTGAAAAGTTCGTGGTGGGTCTGCCCCGGCAAATGAGTGGCGAGTTCTCGGCATCCATGCAATATATAGAACCTTTTGTAAAAGGGCTGCAACGCGCTTTTCCCGATAAGGAGATTATTTATGTGGACGAACGCTTCACTTCTTCTATTGCTCAGAGAACCATTTTAGAGGCCGGCCTGAAAAAGAAAGACAGGCAAAATAAAGCCTTAGTCGACAAGGTGGCCGCGACCATTATTTTACAAACTTATTTAGCATCAGCACAATGATTTTACCTATTTATACATACGGAAACGCCGTTCTAAGAAAGCAAGCAGAAGAAATAGGACCCGATTATCCGGAACTAAAAAAACTGATTGACGACATGTTCGAGACCATGTACCATGCCGATGGGGTTGGACTCGCTGCTCCGCAAATCGGGTTGCCCATCCGGCTATTGGTTATCGACTTAGCCCCGTTGAAAGATGAAGATCCGGAACTGGGTAGTTTTAAAACTGTCATGATTAACCCGGTGATGCTCGAAATGAGCGAAGAAGAAGTGGAAGGCAGCGAAGGTTGTCTGAGTATTCCGGGCATCAGCGAAAAGGTTTTTCGCGCCGAATGGATTAAAATTCAATATTTCGATGCTGATTTCAAACAACATACCGAAGAGTTCGAAGATTATATTGCCCGGGTAATTCAACATGAATACGACCACTTGGAAGGCAGTTTATTCACCGACCACGTTAACCCCCTGCGCCGCCAAATGATTAAGTCGAAACTGAATAACATCGCCAAAGGCAAAGCGCAGTGTGACTATAAGATCAGATAAAGGTATATAAGTGGTTAGTGGCTTGCAGTAATAGAATTTACACTATTAATTATTAGCTATTAGCTTATTAAATCACTTTCGTTTTGTCTCTCAACCACTCCCTTTCCATCTCATTCAAATGCGGAGCAATTTTTTCATACACCTGCTGATGATAAGCATTTAACCAGTCGGTTTCGGCTTTGGTCAAAAGGTCTTTATCAATTAAATTCACATCAATCGGGAAAAGTGTCAGGGTTTCAAATCTGAGGAACTGACCGAATTCCGATTGCTGATTGGGCGCAACCATAATCAGGTTTTCAATACGGATACCATATTCATCGGTGCGGTACAGTCCCGGTTCATTTGAAATAAACATGCCCGGCTGCAGGGTTACCGGATTTTCATCCATGCGGATGTTTTGCGGACCTTCATGTACATTCAGAAAATGTCCCACGCCGTGACCGGTTCCGTGCCCATAATTTAATCGTCTGTCCCACATTGCTTTGCGGGCAAGAATATCCAATTGCGAACCCCTCGTCCCAACCGGAAAAACAGCCGTTGCAATACCAATATGACCTTTCAGCACCAGGGTGAAATCTGTTTTCTGTTGTGATGTCGGGTTTCCAAGCGTGATGGTGCGGGTAATATCGGTAGTCCCTTCGAAAAACTGACCACCTGAATCGAGCAACAGAATCCCTTCCGGAAGTATCTTTGCGTTGCTTTGTTCATCGGCTTTGTAATGCACGATGGCGCCATGACCGGCATATCCGGCGATGGTACCAAAACTTTCACCAAAGAAATTTGATTGTTCAGCACGGAAATCATATAATTTTTCAGCAATAGAAATTTCAGTAAGTTCACCTGAACTCACAGTTGTTTCGAGCCACATGAAAAACTTTGTCAACGCTACCCCGTCTTTTATCATGGCTTGGCGCATGCCGGAGATTTCCGTTTCATTTTTGATTGATTTCAGCATAGCAACCGGCGACATACGATTGATTACAGCACATGCCGGAGTAATTGCTTCAAACAAGGACTGATTTATTTTACTGCCGTCCAGCAATACCCTTTTATCATTAGAAATTGAACCCAAATCCTTATAAATCTGCTGATATTCCTTTACCAATACTTGTTGAGAAGCAAAATACGAGCGAACTTCCTCTGTCAACTTTTCAGGTGAAATATAAATAACAGCTTCTGTATCATCAACCAATGCATAGGCAGTGGCAACCGGATTGTAAGTTACATCTTTACCTCTGATATTAAACAACCAGGCAATATCATCGAGTGTATTCAACACAAACACATCCGCATAGGCTTCTTTGATTTTCTGCCTGAGTTGTGCTATTTTTTCCAGACAAGTCTGTCCGGCAAAAGCCACATCATATACAAAAATCTTTTGCTCCGGTAAAGCCGGTCTGTCTTCCCAGATGGGTTGTATCAAATCAGTCTGAAGCAGTTCGATTCCGTTGAGGGAAAATTGATTGCGCATGGACAAAAAAGCATTCACTGAAAACAACAGCGGATTCACGCCTACTCTGTCACCGGGTTGCAGTCCGGCAGCAATCCAGGTCAGCATATCCGGAGTTTCGGGCAAACCCATTTTCATGGCAACAAAACCTGTATCCTTTAATTGTACATCAGCCTGAATATAATAACGTGAATCCACCCAGACACCGGCTTTATCAAGTGTAACTACCGCTGTTCCCGCCGATCCGTCAAACCCGCTGATCCAATCTCTCTCTTTCCAGTAATCTGCAAAATACTCTCCGGCGTGCGGATCGGTTCCGGGTACGATGTAAGCGGCAATACCTTGCTTTTGCATGGCTGACCGTAATTTATTTAACCGGTTGTTGATGATATGCATATAAATTATTTTTTTGCAAACTTACTAAAAATGATTGACAGAATAAAACCATTTATCCATTCAATAAAGGTTCACTTCGTATTTTTTTACTGTAAATCAATGATATTTCAAAATAAATTTCGTATATTTGCGCGCTCAAAAGTCTAAAATAAAATTAGTATTCATCATTTAATTTAGGGAGGAAACAAGCAATAGCTAAACAATTGATTCTCAGACAAAGGAAGGCGCCAGTTAAAGAAATGCCCAATCGTATTAACGAACTTATCAAGGGTGTGAGTCAGGTCAGACTGGTCGGTGATAATGTAGAAACGGGTGTATACTCGTTCGACGAAGCCATGAAAATTGCAGACAACCTGGAGTTGGATTTGGTAGAAATTTCACCAAATGCAGCACCTCCTGTTTGCAAGATTGTTGATTATTCAAAATTTCTTTATCAACTAAAAAAACGTGAGAAGGAAAAAAAGGCCAACTCGTCTAAGATAGTGATAAAAGAAATTCGTTTCGGACCCCAAACAGATGACCACGATTTCAATTTTAAACTGAAGCATGCGAGGGAATTCCTGAAAGAAGGAAACAAGGTGAAAGCTTATGTGTTCTTCAAGGGACGTTCGATTTTATTTAAAGATCAGGGAGAAGTATTGCTGGCGCGTTTTGCCCAGGAATTGGAAGATCTCGGAAAACCGGAACAAATCCCGCAACTGGAGGGCAAACGCATGATTATCACGATTGCTCCCAAAAAAGGAAAAGTATAAAATTTTTCAAACAACTAAATATTATTACAAATGCCAAAAATGAAAACTAACTCCGGTGCCAAAAAGAGGTTCGCCCTTACCGGATCAGGGAAAATTAAAAGGAAACATGCTTTTAAAAGTCACATTTTGACTAAAAAAACTACCAAGCAAAAACGCAATCTGACTCAAACCGGTTTGGTATCAAGCTGCGACGAGAAGAACGTGAAACACATGCTTTGTATCTAATTTTTCAAAAAAGCTTTTAAACATTATCCAATTTAAAAATCAGGATGCACAGCTCAAAGATTCCGGAAAAGGAACGCTGACATTCACAAATCATTTTTAATTATGCCAAGATCAGTAAATCACGTTGCTTCACGTAAAAGAAGAAAAAGAATTTTAAGCCTTACGAGAGGCTATTTCGGTGGTCGCCGTAATGTATGGACGGTAGCCAAAAACACATGGGAAAAAGGTTTGCAGTATGCTTACCGTGACCGTAAAAACAAAAAACGTAATTTCCGCGCCTTATGGATTCAGCGTATCAATGCTGCCGCCCGCCTGGAAGGTTATTCTTATTCAAGATTGATGGGTGCTTTGCACAAATCAGGCATTGAAATGAACCGTAAAGTATTGGCTGATTTAGCCATGAATCACCCGGAAGCATTCAGTGCAATCGTACAGAAAGCAAAAAACGCTTAGTCGTTTCATTATTACATAACTAAAAAGGGTGTTGAATTATCAACCCCTTTTTTTAATCATATAAATCTATGGGAAGAGCGTTTGAATATAGAAAAGCGACCAAAATGAAACGTTGGGGCAACATGGCCCGTGTATTCACTAAACTCGGTAAACAAATTACCATTGCCGTAAAAGAAGGTGGTTCTGATCCGGAGACCAATCCCCGTTTGCGCGTGTTGATTCAGCAGTCGAAGAAAGAAAACATGCCCAAGGATAATGTGGAAAGGGCTATCAAGAAAGCTACCTCAAAAGACGAAGCGGATTACAAGGAAATGGTGTATGAAGGTTACGGACCGAATGGAATTGCTATCGTAGTGGAAACGGCAACAGATAACCCTACCCGCACCGTTGCCAACATCCGTAGCTATTTTAACCGTTATGGCGGTTCTCTGGGCACCACCGGATCACTGCAATTCCTTTTCGACCACAAGTGTGTATTTAAAATATCACCTAAAGAAGGGGTTTCGCTGGATGATTTGGAACTGGAACTGATTGATTATGGTGTGGATGAATTGGGTGAAGACGAAGGAAACATCATACTTTATGGTGAATTTCAATCCTATTCTTCTATTCAGAAGTACTTAGAAGAAAATGAGTTTGAAATCCATTCAGCAGAGTTTGAAAGGATACCCAACGACATGAAGGAATTAAATGAGGAACAAAAAGCGCAGGTACAAAAGTTGCTCGACAAGATTGAAGACGACGAGGATGTACAAAATGTTTTTCACAACATGATAGATTAACGTAGGGGCGTAATGATTACGCCCCTTTTCTTTCCATCCATTACGCCAGGTACAATCCATCCATTACGCCCGATACAATTTATTGATGTTCAACCCGTAACAAATCATTCACAGTTTTTACCGGATTAAAGGTAGCAACCGGAACCTCTACAAACACCGTATTCCAATCCGACATAGCACCGTTCCACAATCCCGGCAACTCCAAAGCTTTTAACGCTTTCCCGTTTTTTGATTTCAGCGAGATAAAGCCGGTATTTTTGTCCACATGTTGTAACAAATCAAACTTTCTCCCTTTATAATCTTTCACTCCACATACCAAATCAACCGGATTGAAATGTGTGGATTGCATCATTTTTTCCTTCTCAACCGGATCAGTCAGGTTAATCTGCGAACTTTCCAGGATCTGGGTTGAGATAGTACCATCCTGATTAACCGTCAGGAAAGGTCCCCCACCCGGCTCACCGGTATTCTTTACCATACCACACACACGAACCGGTCTGTTTAACTTAGCATACAGATAGTCCTGCAATTCTCTGCCTGTTAAATCAGCAATACCGGGATGTATATTATTGAGACTACCTTCACAAAAACCTGCAATTTCCCATAACTTTTCATCTTTCAACAAACCTTTATCCATCAAACGCAGGTATTTAAAGGTTTGCTCTTGTAGTTTGACCAACAAACCAGCAAGCATTTTTTTATAAATGATAGTTGGATTCTTGAGCGCATCCGGTACTACATTATCGATATTCTTGATAAAGATAATATCTGCCTTTAAATCATTCAGATTTTCGATTAACGCACCATGTCCACCCGGACGAAATACCAGTTCACCGTTGTCCCTGAAAGGTTGATTTTTTTCATCAGCAGCAATCGTATCCGTGGACTGCTTTTGTTCAGAAAAAGTCACCACGAATTTGGCCTGATACATGGCCTCAAATTCACTTACCACCTCATTCAGATGATTCTCAAAGAGCTGACGATGCTCCGCAGATACCGTAAAATGGATATTCACAACACCTTGTTTATTCATCGTATACAAAGCGCCTTCAGCTAAATGCTCCATCAATGGAGTACGTTTACCCTGTTCGTAGGCATGAAACAACAACAAACCTTTAGGCAAAGCGCCATAATTCAATCCTTTTTTATTCAACAGGTTGTCAATTATCTTCTTAAATTGAGCATCCTGTATTAAAGCAGGTATATCTTTACCCTCATTTTTCAAGCAACATTCATTCAGTAAGTCGTAAAAAGCAAAATGATTGATTTCTGCAAAGAACTGTTTTACAGCTTCATTCTCCGGCACATCAATAACCCCATCCAGAAACTCAAATAAATCTTTGAACATCCTGCTGGCAGCTCCTGATGCAGGAACAAATTTCAGAATCGTTTTCTTTTTCTCCAGATAGACATCCCATTTATTCAAATATTCAGACAATTCTTCATTTGTAACCTGAACAAGACCATTATCAGGTCCAGCCGACCGGATGATTGAAAGAAAAGGAAAACCCTTTACAAAAGATTCTATTTGCTCATTTACCTGTGAAACAGCTATTCCCTTCTGTTTCAATAAATCATTATCTGACTCGTTTAATATGATTGTACTCATAGACTGACTCTTTGGTGTTAGTTATAATTCGTCTTATTTTTCGCCCAATTGTTTATTCAACAGGTCAAGTTCCTCCAGCCTGGCTTTCAAAACTCCATTTTGCTCCACAACAAACATCATTTGCCTGTAATCAATTATGGTTGTATTCAGAAAGGTTTCCAATGCCCTGTTTGAATAATCGTAAGCTTGTTTGATATCACCTTTTATTTCATACAATACAGATAGATTGTGTGCTATTTTACTTTTTTTAGTCTGATTCTTCACCGACTTCATCAATCCATCCCATATTTGAATGGCTCCGTCCCAGTTTTTCACATACACCGAATCCAAACCGGACTTAAACACTTTATCTGACATGTCAAACAAATAGCGATCTGCTTGCTCCCAAAACGGTATAAATTGATTAACGGCTCTTTTTCCGGTAATCAGAGCACCATCTATCAATGCATCTCTTCTGTCAGGCAATCCATTCATGGCACGTTGCCTCGAATACGATTCTGACTCCCAATACACGGTATCTTTGGTCACTAAAGAAAACACATGATTTTTGGATGGAAAATGGATACTCCAGTTATACTCATAACGGGCTTCGAGGTAGGCAATAAAAGTAGCATTTTCCTCATCATAAGTTTCTCCCAGTTGATCATGAACCAATATTCTGTTTAAAGCAACGATTCCATTGGCACCGTATTTTTCCGACAAATCCTTTAGTTTCGTTGCTTCCGGCAATGTAACAGAGAAAAAATTGCCTTCATTAATGAATTTATGTTCGAGATTCACTGAGCTGAAAAATTCCTTTTCCAGTATAGATTCGGCAAATGAAGCCAGGGCAAAAACAGGCAGACTATCTGTATCAACCGTAGCACTCTTCTGGTTTTCATTGAACTGAACGGTTTTATGTCCGTAGGTTTTCGGTTGTGAAGCCGCATTATTAACAATCAACAGGTGATTCACGTCAACCGGAAAAGAAACCCTGGCCGGTCGCAAAACATCAATGGTCGTATATAGCATTCCCGAACAGGAACTTAATACAACAGCAGATACCAGAAAAGCAATATTTCTATATATATGATTCAGTCTGAACATATCCTGATAGTAACTAATTTTATAGCTGGTTCATTGGTTACAAAATTAACTAAACTATTTCATTTTGCACAGCAAGCAATATGAAATATAATTAATATTGTAAAATTTTTCCTTTAAAGATGCATTCGTATGCGCCAATGTTGCGGATACATATTATTAGACCTGTTTCCAATGTTTTTTACCCAACCGAGCGCCTGTCCCTGATAGTGAACCAACACATAACCACGTGGTGTGTTTTCGGGCATGACAATGCTTTCTCTTTTCAAATACGCAATGGCATCTTTCAGTTCCAGTTGAACAGATATAAAAACATCTTTATTGATTATTTTTGACAAAGCAAATTGATGAGTCGGTATCAGATCTTTTCCTTTTATTTCGGCAAGCTGAACGCCATTGACCAAACAATTCAGTTTGCTATTCAGTTCCATACAGTCTGCAAAGTGTTTTTGCTGAAATGCAACAACCCTGTTTTCAATCTCCTTTATAATAAAATCATCCGAAAATAGTATCTGTTTTCTGAAATTATCTGATCTGTCGGCTGACTTATCCGATAGTCTGCTTTTCTTTGATTTCCCTGCATGAGTCTGTTCTTCTCTGAACTGTTTTCTCAGTACAGAAACAAAAAATCCTTCACCTTTAATCTTATGCGGATAAAAACGACTGCCATATTCAGATCTGACAACGCCTTCAAAATTGCTTATATCCGGCATCAGGCATTCAGCCCCCAGTTTTTCACAAACCCAGGCAACATTTTCTTCGTTTTCTTCTTTGTTGTAAGTACAGGTACTATACACCAAAATCCCACCATCTTTCAAACTCTGCCAAACATCTTCCAGTATAACTTTTTGACGAATTGCACACTGTTGTACATTTTGCAGACTCCATTCTGCAATAGATCCGGGATCTTTGCGAAACATACCTTCACCGGAACAGGGTGCATCCACTACAATGGCATCGAAGAAAGCTGGAAATTTACCAAAATCTTCAGGAGTATTATTAGTGACAATAACATTCGGATTTCCCCATTTGATAAGGTTTTCAGCCAGAATCATTGCCCTGGATCGTACAATTTCGTTGCTGACTAATAAAGCTTCAGGAGACAATGACTGTGAAAGCAGAGTCGATTTACCTCCCGGAGCCGCACATAAATCCAACACGCGTTCAGCATCCTTTAAATACACATCACAGATTTGTTTCAGAAACATGGAACTGGCTTCCTGTACATAGTAAACACCGGCATGCAATAAAGGATCAGCCGTAAACAAAGGCCTTTCATCAAGATAGAATCCGGAATTACACCAGGGCACAACCTTACCGGAAGGTTTATAATCAACAAACTTATCGTTCACACGTACACTTACAGGAGACCTCTCAATTAATGCCTCCTCAAATGCAGGGTACTCTTCACCCAACAATAATTTTGTTCTTTCTACAAAATCGACAGGAAGTTCTAACATCAATACATACAATTATAATTATTCGAATCAAAAGCTCAAAATTACAAAAAAAGCAGTGATAATTATCACTGCTTTTCATGCGAATTTAATATCGCAACATTATGAAGCCTCCTCTTCCAGTATTCTAAGGGCGAGATCCAGTATTTGTGTATCATCGAGCATCACCAATCCACCATCAGGTCCTGGTTCGATATGCACCCCAACACTTTTACCATCTTTGTAATTGTGTCCTCCGAAATAGTTTTTTACTGATTCTTTTTCCAGGCCAAGTTCTTCAGCGATCTTAGCCATACTTCCGCTTGGGAGCGCATCCTTGATCCTCCGCAGCTCATTAAAAGTTATCGTTTTTGTCATAATACCACGTATTAGAAAGTTAGTACGAATGTGTAATTTTTAAGTGCTATAAACGTAATACATTATTTTAATACAACCAAATTTTTTAATAACTTTTTTGGAAATAAAAAATCATCGGTCTACGGTCTACGGTCTGGTGACTGGTGACTGGAGTCTGGTGACAAAATATTAAATAAAAAGCAACAATGGTTTCGATACCTTTCTTAAACATGTCAAGCGGAAAGTTTTCATTGGGAGAATGAATGGCGTCGGACTCAAGACCAAAGCCCATTAAAATTGGCTTTACACCCAACACTTTCTCAAAGACAGGCACAACACCTATACTGCCACCTCTTCTGACCGGCAAGGGACGAACACCAAAGACTTTTTCATACGCTTGCTCTGCAGCCCGATAAGCAGGCGAATCAATCGGACAAACATAACTGGCTGCGCCATGCAATGGAATTACATCAATCTGAATATGCTCTGGAGCCATGGCACGCAGGTAATCTGCCACCAATTGCATAACCTCATGGTAATCCTGATCCGGCACCAGACGTGCAGAAAGTTTGGCATAGGCTTTCGAGGGTAAAACTGTTTTGGAGCCTTCGCCGGTATAACCACCCCAAATGCCACAAATATCTAACGTTGGTCTGACACCGGTACGTTCAATCGTAGAATACCCTTTTTCACCAAACAAATGAGAAATGCCGAGATCTTTTTTGTATGCTTCTTCATCAAAAGGCACCTGATCAATCAGTTTTTTCTCTTCAGCAGATACGTCCTGCACCCGATCATAAAAGCCCGGAATTGTGACACGCCCCTTGTCATCAGTAAGCTGAGCGAGCATTTTACTCAATTCATTAATCGGATTGGCAACTGCTCCACCGAATATACCCGAATGCAAATCCCGGTTTGCGCCGGTGACTTCTATCTGCCAGTACGCCAAGCCACGCAAACCCGTTGTAATACTGGGCGTGTCGGCTGCCAGCATGCTAGTATCTGAGACCAGAATGGTGTCACAAGCCAGCAATGCTTTATTAGCCTCACAAAACGCTTCCAGGTTGGGCGAACCAATCTCCTCTTCCCCTTCCAACAAAAACTTCACATTGCAGTTCAGTTGACCGGTCAGCACCAGATACTCAAAAGCCTTGGCATGCATAAAGGACTGACCTTTATCGTCATCTGCACCCCGGGCAAAAATTCTCCCATCCCTGACTTCAGGTTCAAATGGAGGAGATTTCCACAATTCAAGTGGTTCTGCCGGCATGACATCATAATGTCCGTACACCAATACTGTCGGAAGTGATTTATCAATACACTTTTCAGCATACACGACCGGATTTCCTTTTGTTTCCATTACTTCAGCCTTATCCACACCGGCTTTCAGGAGTAAGTTCACCCATTGGTTCGCACATTGATATAAGGCCTCCCTGGCATGTTGATGCGCACTAATGCTGGGAATTCGGATTAATGAGAATAATTCATCCAGAATAGCAGGAAGATTTTTATTGATATATGCTTGTGTTGTTATCATATTAAAGTATTTCCGATGATAATATTAAACATCCATTTGTAAAACTGTAACAAAATATAAAGAACAAAGTTAATAATATTTTTCAGCATTGAGCTAACCCTTTCATCAGCAAAAAAACTGCACTTATCGAAAAAATCCCGCTATTCACCGTATATCATTTTTATACTGACCGGATGAAGACTATTTTTGCACCGTACTTATAAATAAGGAATGATATTTGCTTATTGCCGGCATCAAAAATTACGAACCATTCAACAAACAGCTTATGAGAGGATTACTGAACAACCTAATGTACGAGATTGCAGGTATCGGGGCAATGATCATTGTATACATTATTATTTATTACAGGTCAATAAAATCATCATTCAGAAATAATGATGACAATAAAAACAGATCTTTAAACAGCTAATTTTCGACACAAGAAAACTTTTAAATTATTAAAGTTTCCATATTTTAAATCATACATATCTTACATTCAGACACATACACATTATTAATGTTTTTTAATATTGCATATTAACAACATAATATTACTTTTGCGACCTATATGGAGAGTATCAAAGAAAATATCATTCAGGTAGCCGCAACACAATTCCATCAGGTTGGCATCAGAAATGTGTCGATTGATGATGTATGTGCAGAATTAAGGATATCTAAAAAAACATTTTATCAGTATTTTGATAAAAAGGAAGAGCTAATCGACGCCGTCATTGCTTACGAACAAGAGCAACACATGGCAAAGGTGCACAAATCAATCAAGGATAAAAATGCGATTGAAGTATTTATTTTTACAATTAAAGAAATCAAAAAGTCGACAGAGTGTACTCCCTTCATGCTTTGGCATGACTTAAAAAAGTACTATCCTGCTCTTCATCAGAAATATGATCAGATAAAAACGGAACGGATACAATCTGCTTTCGAAGAAAACATCCGGCAGGGAGTTGAGGAAGGATATTATCGTGACAATTTAGACATAGAGCTAATCTCCTTTTTCCATTCGATTCAGATAAGGAATATCTTTGAGACGATGATGCAGTCGCAAAAAAAGTATTCGGCAAAACGACTAACGGATTTTTTCATTGATATGATTATTCACCTGATTGTAAATGAAAAAGGATTAAAATACATCGAAGAAAACCTTAGTGAGAAAAAATAAAACCAACAATTGAACGAAAATAACAGGTATGAAAAAGATGAAATTTTTATTATTAGCAATATCTTTCCTGATGATGGCAGGCTTTACCCATGCGCAACAGGATAGTATTGCAAAGCAAGACACGCTATCACTTACGTTACAGCAATGCATCAGCATTGCCATGGATGAGAGTCCGACGATTCGCATCGCGCAACGGGATATAGAAAGAGTTGATTATGCCAACAAAGAAAAGATGTCGGCGTTATTTCCGGCTATCAATGCTTCTGCGTCTTACTCCCGTACATTAAAGAAACAGAAAATGTTTTTTGACATCCCGGGATTTCCGTCAAGTCCGGATGGTATTGAAGTCGGTCAGGACAATACCTTCGCAGGCGTACTTTCGGCATCCATGCCCATCATCTCTCCTACCCTTTGGGCAAGTTTAAAGATGAACGAAACGGATGCAGCGCTCACCATGGAATCAGCCCGTTCGTCGAAGCTGTCACTAATCAATTCCGTGACAAAAGCATTTTATGGTGTTTTACTGGCGCAGGATTCTTACAAGGTTTTTAAAAGAACCTATCAGAATGCGGCTGAAAATGCCAGAATCATCCAGAACAAATTCGAACAGGGTGCTGTTTCTGAATTTGAATGGATTCGTGCTGATGTGCAGGTTAGAAACGCGCTGACGAATTTAGTTTCTGCTGAAAGCGCCATCAACCTGAGCACATTACAACTAAAGATGCTGATGGGCATTGACATGCATACCACTATTCAACCTACCGGCAAATTAGCTGATTATGAATCATTGGTATTTGAACAAGCCATTCAATTATCCAATAATTCTCTGGATAAAAACACGGATCTGAATCAGTTTGATTTGAAGGCAAAACAGTTAAAACAATCATTGGAAATTCAGAAATCAACGTGGCTACCGACACTATCTGCAAGTATAAACTACCAATACATGTCGATGCCCAATGATGAAGTTGCATTCAAGGATTATTACTGGTTTCCGACATCAACTGCAGGTTTAACCTTGTCAGTCCCAATCTTCCAGGGTGGAAGTAAGCATTACAAGGCTAAGCAATTGCAGGTACAAATCAAGACCATGGATGATCAACGTGAAAATCTGAAACGCTCGTTAGAATTACAGGCAATCACTTATACAGACAATATGATCAAAGCCATTGAAAAAATGGAATCCGGCAAAAAAGCATTAACGCAGGCTGAAAAGGCTTTAGATATTTCTCAGAAAATGTATGAAGTAGGTGCAGGCACCTACCTTGATGTAACAAATGCCGAATTGGGCTATATTCAGGCCGGTTTATCATATAATCAATCCATTTATGATTTTATATCCGCCAAATCCGATTTAGAAAAAATTTTAGGTACAACAATCAATTAATAATTTAACATATGAACGCAATAAACAAAACTATTTTATTCCTGTTTGTTATTGGTCTGGCTGCCTGCGGAGGAGAAAGCGCACCGGAAAAGGCTCAAAATAATGAGACCGAACAAGCACCAAAAGTAAAAGTTCAACAGGTTGTGGCACGTGATGTGAAACAAATATATGAATTTACAGCCACTGTCGAACCCATCGTAAAAAACAACATCAACCCTACTACTCCGGGGCGAATCCGTCAGATTTTCGTGGAAGTAGGTGATAAAGTGGTTAAAGGACAACGGTTAGCGCAAATGGACGCCGTAAATCTGGTTAATTCTGAAACGCAGATTGAAAACTTCAAACGAATTTATAACCGCGTATCCGAATTATATGCCGTAGGAGGCGCCTCACAACAGGAGTTAGACAATGCACGCCTGCAACTCACCCTGGCCGAAACAAACCTGAAGACTTTACAGGAAAACACCCTGTTGCTCAGTCCGATTTCAGGTATTGTATCAGCGCGTAATTACGATGACGGTGATATGTATAACGGACAACAACCCATTCTTACTGTGATGCAAATCAATCCGGTATTACTAAAAATCAATGTTTCAGAAACATTTTTCAGCATGGTAAAGCCTGGAATGAAGGTGGATGTAACATTAGATGTATATGAAAAAGAATCTTTTAAAGGAAAGGTAAGTCTGGTTTACCCGACAATTGATGAACGCACACGTACATTCGGGGTTGAAATCAAACTTGACAATCCTAACTCGAAGGTTCGTCCTGGTATGTTTGCCCGTGTGAACATTAATTTCGGTGCCATCAACCGGGTTGTTGTACCCGACCAGGCCATCATCAAACAGGCCGGTTCGGGAGCCAGGTTTGTATATTTACTCGAAGGTGATAAAGTCAGCTACAAACAAATTGAACTTGGCCGCCGCATAGACACGGAATATGAACTGATATCCGGCATTGAAAGTGGTGCTGAAGTAGTTGTTTCAGGTCAGGGTAAATTAGCCGATGGCATTGCCGTAGAAGTGATAAAATAACATAGAGTTTTTTACTACAAAATTCAACATAAAATGAGTATATACGAAGGCTCAGTCAGAAAACCGGTTATGACCGCCCTTGTTTTTGTGGCTGTCGTGGTTTTAGGACTATTTTCGCTCAATAAATTACCCATCGACTTACTTCCGAATATTGAGACCAATACCATCATGGTATTGACGACTTATCAGGGAGCGAGTGCTGCCGATGTGGAAACGAATGTGACCAGACCCCTGGAAAATTCGCTGAATACCGTTGCCAATCTGAAGAAGATTACTTCTTCTTCGAGAGAAAACCGCTCTATCATTACACTTGAATTTGATTACGGGTTGGATATTGAGGCATTGACAAATGATGTCCGTTCGAAATTAGACATGGTTAAATCCTATTTACCGGAAGGAACAACCGAACCCATCATTTTCAAGTTCAGCACCGACATGATTCCGGTTATGATGATCTCTGCAACAGCCGATCAGAGTCTGCCCGCTTTATATAAAATCCTGGAAGAAAATGTGGCGAATCCATTGGCCCGTATTCCGGGAGTAGGTTCTGTATCTATTGCCGGAGCGCCTGAAAGAGAGATACAAGTATTTATCGATCCATCAAAACTCGAAGCATATCATTTAACCATTGAAGGTTTGTCACAAACCATCCGGATGGAGAACGTCAACACCCCTGCGGGAACGATGGATATAGGGAACGAAACTTATTCATTGCGGGTAGAAGGAGAATTTTCTACTCCAAACGAACTAAACGGTTTAGTGGTTGGTTCTTATGCCGGTAAAAACATATACCTGTCGGATGTAGCTGTCATCAAGGATACACTACAGGAGCGTTCACAGGAAGTTTATACCAATGCCGTTCAGGGGGCAACCATAGTTGTTCAGAAGCAATCCGGCTCTAACACCGTACAAATTGCAGAAGAGGTTAACAAAATGTTACCTGAGCTTCAGAAAAACCTGCCAACTGATGTCAGGATAGAGCCCATCATGGATACATCCGATAATATCAAACAAACCATATCCGGCTTGGTTGAGACGGTTATGTACGCGTTCATCTTCGTGATGTTAGTGGTACTGGCTTTCCTCGGACGCTGGAGAGCAACCATCATCATTATACTGACAATTCCAATTTCGTTGGTAGCAGCGTTTATATATCTTGGTTTTACCGGAGGATCGCTTAACATCATATCCCTAAGCTCTTTATCGGTTGCCATCGGTATGGTGGTGGACGACGCCATCGTGGTATTAGAAAATATTACTACACACATTGAAAAAGGGAGTCGTCCGAAAAGTGCCGCAGTGCATGCGACAAACGAGGTGGCCATTTCGGTTATTGCTTCTACATTGACACTACTCGCCGTATTCTTCCCGTTGACTATGATTTCGGGTATGGCAGGTGTTATGTTTGAGCAATTGGGGTGGATGGTGACCATCATCATGGTTGTTTCAACCGTGTGTGCATTGACCTTAACTCCCATGCTTTCATCGCAATTGCTACGGTTGAATCCGAAACACAACAAAGCATACAAATTCATCTTTACACCGATTGAAAAAGCATTGAACAAGTTGGATGAAAAATATGCAGCATTGGTAAACTGGTCGGTCCGTCACCGAAAGACTGTGATTATAAGCGTTTTTGCATTCTTCATCATCAGTTTGATTCCTGCCGGTTTTATTGGTTCCGAGTTTATTCCTGCTGAAGATAACAGCAGAATTGCTGCAACCGTTGAACTACCGATTGGAACAAGAGTCGAAATTACCAAAGAAACTGCATCTGAAATTTACGAATTATGGAAAGAGAAATATCCTGAACTGGACATGATCAACTACACAATCGGTCAGGCAAGCAGTTCCAATGTTTGGGGATCATTACAAAACAATGGATCCAACATCATCTCCTTCAACATCAGAATGATTGATTTGAACAGCCGGGACAGAAGCATGTTCGAGATTTGCGACAGCATGCGTATAGACCTTGAGAATCTCCCGGAAATCAAAAAATCAACTATCCTTGCCGGTGGTGGTATGGGAATGATGGGCGGACAATCCACATTGGACCTTGAAGTTTACGGCTATGATTTTCAGGAAACCGATAAAATCGCGGCTGAAATCAGGGACAGGATGTCGAAGATACCTGGTTTGGTGAACGTAAAAGTTAGTCGGGGCGATTATATTCCTGAGTTCCGTGTACAGTTTGACCGAGAAAAACTGGCCATGAACGGATTGAATATGGCTACGGCATCCAACTATCTGCGTAACAGGATTAATGGGATGACAGCCTCTTTGTTCAGGGAAGATGGCGAAGAGTATAACATCAGGGTAGCTTATGCTCCCGAATTCCGGCAATCAATCGAATCAATGGAAAACATCCTGATTTATAATAGTCAGGGACAATCCATCCGGTTAAAAGATGTAGGTAAAGTAGTAGAAGAGTTTTCACCTCCGACTATTGAACGTAAGAACCGTCAGCGTATAGTAACCGTATCATCTACTGTTTCCGGAACAACCATCGACAAAGCTGTATCTGCCATCAACAAGGAATTAGGTGAGATGAATATCCCGTCAAACATCTATACCCAGATAGCCGGGACTTATGTTGATCAACAGGAATCATTTGCCGATTTGGGAACCCTGCTATTGCTGATTGTTTTACTTGTATTCATCGTGATGGCATCTCAGTTCGAATCATTGACTTATCCATTTATCATCATGTTCTCGGTACCATTCGCTGTTTCCGGGGTAATATTAGCATTCCTTATCACCGGAAGCACCCTGAATATGATGTCGTTTGTCGGCATTATCATGCTGGTTGGTATTGTTGTAAAGAATGGTATCGTGTTGGTTGACTACATCAACCTGAACCGTGGAAGAGGCATGGGAGTTATTCAATCCGTGGTAAATGGTGGTAAATCCCGCTTGCGCCCGGTTCTCATGACCACCCTTACAACTGTGCTGGGTATGTTGCCTTTGGCGATATCATCCTCAGAAGGCTCTGAAATGTGGAGACCCATGGCCATCACGGTAATTGGAGGTCTGACTATTTCTACTATTTTCACCCTGGTTATCGTACCAACTGTTTACGCCTCATTCGCTGGCAGAGGTGTGAAGAAATTCAGAAAGAAATGGAGAAAAAAATTAAATTAATAAAATTTTTGACGTGATGCGTAAAACAACGTAGAAACACACGGCAAAACAATGTAGAGACGCCCGGCAAAACAATGTAGAGACGCCCTAATAGGGCGTCTCTACGATAACAAAAACGATAACAACAAAAAAACGATAACAAATGAAATCAATATTCATCACATTCGACCAGGCATATTATGAACAAATATTGTCGATACTCCGTGGCAACAATGTCAGAGGATTCACCAGCTGGGCAGAGGTTCAGGGACGTGGGACCAAAACAGGTGACCCGCATTTAGGAACACATGCCTGGCCCTCATTGAATTCAGCCCTCATAACAATAGTTGAGGACGGAAAAGTCAAGCAGGTATTAAATGATTTGAAAGCCCTCGACCAAACATCTGAGTTGATGGGACTGAGGGCTTTTGTATGGAATATCGAAGATATGATTTAACTTCTTCGTTTAACTTTCAACTACGCGGATTTCGGACGTCATTTCCATGCCTTTGGCATAAGCCGCCCGGACTCCGCAGTAGGTATCTTCTGACATTTTCACGGCTTTCTCCAATTTATCCAAGGGTAAGTTTTTACCATGGATATAATAGATTACATGCATTTTATAATAATGCTTCGGATGTTCCTCGGTAACATCCCCTTGCACCTCAATTTCAACTTTATCGAAATCAACCCGCATCTTCTTGAGGAGGGATACAATGTCCATCCCGGTACAGCCGCTTAAAGCAACCATCATCAGCCTTTTAGGTCCGGGACCAGAGTTCTCTCCACCGGCCTCTACAGGAGCATCCATCCGGACCACATGTCCGTTGAGATCCGTTTCAAAGGCCAAACCACCTTTCCATTTCGTAAGAATCGTATGTTTCTCTGCCATATCTTTATGTTTTTATATGTTCATGCATAAAAACAAGGTAAACAGGGAAAAAGTTCACGACTCAATGCGCATGCCCGTGCGAATGACCGGCTACAGAAATGAAAATGATGGCAATACCAAGCAGCACAAGCAAGAACTGAATAATGGATTCTTTGGGTTTGGTTTCTTTATGCATCTCGGGAATTAGATCAGCCATGGAAACATACAGAAAACTGGCTGCTGCTATGGCCAGGGCATAGGGAATAAAACCCTGAACCAAATCCAACAGGAAATAAGCAGCTACACCAGCAACCAGGGAACTGCTGCCCGATAACAAGTTGTAAAACAAGGCTTTCTTCCTCGAATATCCACTTTTAAGCAAAATACCAAAATCTCCCAACTCCTGTGGAATCTCATGCAAAACTACAGAAATAGTTACAAAGATACCCAGTTCGGTTGAAGTCAGAAAAGATGCGGCAATAACAACCCCATCAATGGCATTGTGTACAGCATCCCCTATAATGATCATCGGACCTGCAGCATGTATCTGACGTTCGCAGTTCTCGTCATGACACATACGCCACAAGATGAATTTCTCCAGTAGAAAAAAGAAAAGAATCCCGATAAGCACCCATATCAGTACATCTTCCAAATGAAGACTTTCAGCCGATTGAGGAATCAATCCGAGTAATGCAGCACCCAACAAAGTACCACCTGCCAAATACAACAAATAGCCGGAAATTTTTTCCAGCCATTTATTATTTAACATCAGCAAACTGCCACTCAGGGCTACACTGCCGACACTTGCAGCCAGCAATGCAATAATAGTATATAATAGTTGCGTCATTATTTTCTCTGTACAAGTACCCAGGCATCAGGATAAGAATTCCTGATCTGGTCAATTTTTGCACGTGCTTCACTGTATTCATCAAATGAAGCAATGATAACCCGTAACATCCCGTTTTCATTTTCTACAACAAGGGCATTATTTCCTTCAGCAACCAGTTTAGCGCGTAAGTTTACAGCATTTGTATGATTACTGAATGCTCCTACCTGTACGTGATATTTCTTACTCATGGCAGCACCGTTGGTTTCACCTGCAGCCAGTTTAAATGACTCAGAACGGGTTACTTCCGGTTGTGTTGACACCTGTGTAACAGGTTTCGGAGCTTCCTGAACCGGAGCTGTGGTAGTTGCAGGTTCAGTAGCACTTTTTATTTCAGTAACTATTTGTTTTGATTTACAAGAAACCATGGTCAGACTGATTACAGCCACAAAAAAGAGCAATTTCAAAGTTTTATTCATAACAAGAAAATGTATTGATTTTAAAATTTATGCAAAGATGGCAATAAAATAAAGTATAAACAACATCCATCATTGTTTTTTTAGTTTTTTAAATGTAAATTTGAAGCGAAAATGATTCATATAATAAAATCTCATAGACAGAAAGTGTGACAAAAAGTGTATTTTTGTACTAAATATAACTGAATTATAAATTAAAATTAAATGATCATGAAATTTTCATTGCCGGAATTACCTTATGCGCAGGATGCGCTTGCACCAGTTATCAGTGCAGAAACCATCAGTTTCCACTACGGAAAGCACCACCAGGCCTATGTTAACAATCTGAACAATTTGACTCCAGGAACTGATTTTGAGCAGGCAGATTTGGAAACCATTGTCAAAAAATCTGAAGGAGCTATTTTCAACAACGCTGCTCAAATCTGGAATCACAACTTTTATTTCCTTTCACTTACTCCGGAAAAAGGCTCTGCTCCAAACGCAGCTCTTAGTAAAGCTATCAATGAAGCTTTTGGCTCATTTGATAACTTCAAGGCCGAATATGGCAAAGCTGCGGTAAGTATTTTCGGCTCAGGCTGGGCATGGTTGGTGAAAGATGCAGAAGGCAAACTGTCGATTGTAAAAGAAAGCAATGCCGGTAATCCCATGACCAAGGGATTAACGCCTCTGCTCACCTTTGATGTATGGGAACATGCCTATTACATCGACTATCAAAATCGCCGTCCCGATTATGTGGCTGCTTTGTGGGATTTGGTTGACTGGAACGTGGTATCGGCCAGGTATTGATTGTTAATACGGGTTGAAAATTAAATTTTCAACCCGTATTAGGGATTATTTTTTTATTAATTTACCACTAACGGTTTCTTTATCCATGGTAATCTGATAGAAATATACACCGTTTGCCAAACCTGTCAGATCAATTTTCGACTGATTATTTACCGGGGCTTCATATAGTTTTCTACCCTGTAAATCGAATAACCTGATATTTGCAATTGAATTTTCATTCAAACGGACAGAAATGAAATCGGATACCGGATTCGGATAAATTGCTATTTGGGTTGAATTTACGTCATCAACAGAAGAGAATTCTGACTGACTGAAATACACCTTAACTTTTGATGCTTCCACCCAGTCTGTGATTTCTTTTGACCATTCATATTGCATCAAATCTGTTGCCATATAACTAAAATACATTTTAACCTCCCTCGATTCTCCTTCATCTCCAAAAGGCAATATCATGTCATCACGCATAACTTCGAAATTACTGGTCAGCACCCCTTTACTTTCCTTATCCCAGGTCGAAGTTGATTCATTCCATGTATAAGCATATTCAGTATCAATGGCTGTCGGATAAGTTGTATTATAAGTGTATTCAAATTTATCATCTCCAACGAACTGACCGTTGGTGTAATAGTACTCTGTGGTCGTTAATAACTGATTGCTTGCACTGTAAGTATTTTCAGTTTTTTCTCCTTCAATTTCCACAAGATACTGGCTTCCATCCCAGAATAAATCTGTACTGATATAGGTATAAGTTAACAAATTCCTTTGCTCATCATAAATTTTCTCTCTTTTATAATTGATTACTTCCTGTTTCAGGTACGAATTCCACTGGATATTTTGCTCCAATATGGTTTCGCCGTAAACATCAATCCTGTTCTCCGTTTTATAGGTTAGATACAGGTTTTGTGTTTCGGGATTCAACTCATAATAGGCATTCAGCGCCTGGGATCCATCTGCATTATAATCAAACTCCACCCTTCTGTTCACCGACCATTGCTGGGTATCCGGATTATATGTATTGTAATAAACCTCAGTTATTAACTTGCCAGAAGCATTATACTCATATTCCGTTTTACTCGCGTTGTTCCAGACTTCACCTGCAAAATCCCATCTTTGCAAGAGATTTACTATAATTTCATCGTTTTCGTTATAGGTATACTGGGTACGACTTTTCTCACTTAACGTATTTGATATACCGTTAAAATACCAGTCAGTAACCATATAATCGGTAACTAGCCCGGCTGGATTCACATTGCTTTCAATCATCAACTTGATAAACCATTTTGAACCTTCATCGCCTGCATAGCGGTAAACAGAATCGACAATGAGTATATTATTACCAAATGAATCAAAGGTATTTTCTCTTTTGGAATCAAATTCCCACGATTCATTTACAGGATTCCAATTGTAATTTACAATATTTTTAAAACTTCCGTACAAATCATGTGAGCTTACTTGTTGATTGGTATATACCGATCTCGTTTCCAAAACCAGATTTCCACTCTCATAATCAGTACTCCAGTGAGTTTCAGTAACTGTCACTCCATTTTCTGTAGATACTTCATAAGTGGTCTTGCTATTGATAGCCCAGTCACCCAGTTCATAATTCCAACTGTAAAAAATTGAACCCAACAATTCGAAGCCGGGAACCAACTGATGTTCAAATTTCCAGTGCCCAATCCATTTTTGTGTTTCATTATCCCACATATAAGCCGCGAACATCAGTTCATAATCATCCTCGTAAAGATATTCATTTTTACTGTCGGGCATCCAGTCAGCCGTTTCATCATTCCACACATAAAAAATATTACCAATCTCCTTGTTGTTACTGTCATAGAAGTATTCATGTTTTATATCACCACGTTTGATATACTTTAATGAATCCGGATCAAAATCTTCTCTGACCACTTCTTCTCTCACTACATCACCATTTGTATTATACTCAATGGTATATTTATGTTCATCAATCCAGCGTTGCAACTCGTCATTCCACCACTGATAATAATAGAGTGTTAAATCACCGGCTTCGTTGTAGGTTATCGTGGTTTTTTCATCGTCCTGCCAAACCATCAGGGTTGTATCATATAAATACATATTACTGGAAGTAACCATGGCGTCATAATTATAGGTGAATTCCTGTTTGTCATCCGGAATCCACTCCGAGCCCTCTTTTCCGTAAAATATCAGACTGTCTAATTTGTACTTCATAACACCTGCAGCCGGAACCTTCATACTCCTCTTCTCTGCAGATAAGCCGTTTGATTTCAGGCTGCTTTGTAATAATCGATAATCGTAAAGAAAATTTCGACTGTTTTTTTGACTGCTTGTTTTTTTATTCGTCAATGTAAATTTCTTTTCTGAGACAGATTGCCGGTTAAACAACAGTTCGTTCATTTGTTCATTCATCTGTTTCAGCGCTTTCGTTTTAAATTCCGGGTTATCGCTGCGCATAATCATTTCCCTGACTTTTTTTAGCTGAGATAAGGATGCTTTGTTTGCAGGATCGTTCACATTCGAGGATTGTCCGGTTAACGGTAAGATTAAACTCAGTAACAGGAACAGAAGGAGGTAGTTGATTCTTTTCATAAAAACAGATTTTTTAGATTATGGTAAATTATTTTAAAATTTAAACAATATCAGGGATGTGTTTGTTTACAAAAAGTATTATCTTTGCATCCGAAACTATTTGTGGAAAGATTTGAACCGCTTGCAACCACAGTAAAAAATGCTAAATAGTATTTTCCTGCCTTTTTTCCTTGATTCTCAGGTTCTTTTCTGCCCCCTATGGTTTTTGCATTGATTTCTGTTAAACAAACAGAAGACAAATGTAAAAATATTATTTTATTAAATCATTAAACATTTTATAAATGGGATATTTATTTTCATCAGAATCAGTTTCTGAAGGACATCCGGACAAATTAGCCGATCAAATTTCGGATGCCATCTTAGACAACATCCTGGCACAGGACATCAATTCTAAAGTAGCATGTGAAACACTTGTTACAACAGGACAGGTGGTCATTGCCGGAGAAGTAAAAACGGAGGCCTACGTTGATTTTCAAAGCGTAGTGCGCGAAGTAATCAACGAAATTGGTTACACCAAAAGCGAGTATAAATTCGATGGGGACGCCTGTGGTATCCTTTCTGCCATCCACGAACAATCGGGAGACATTAACCGGGGTGTGGAACGTGAGAACCCTGAAGATCAGGGAGCGGGTGACCAGGGGATGATGTTTGGTTACGCGACCAACGAAACCAAAAACCTGATGCCTGTAGCGCTCGACTTATCGCATGCGTTGGTACAAGAACTGGCTGCCATCAGGAAGGAAGGAAAAGAAATGACTTATCTTCGCCCCGACTCCAAATCGCAGGTTACCATCAAGTACGACGACAATAACAAACCGGTTAAGGTACACACCATTGTTGTATCCACCCAACACGATGACTTTATTAAAGCCAATGGCAATATCACGCAGGAACAGGCTGATATCACCATGCTTTCAAAAATTCGTGAAGATGTTAAAAGCATCCTGATTCCCAGGGTAAAAGCATTGGATCCTCAATTCGACTCATTAATTCAGGATGATTTTATCCTGCATGTGAATCCGACCGGTAAATTCGTGATTGGCGGTCCGCATGGCGATACCGGATTAACTGGTAGAAAAATCATCGTGGACACGTACGGAGGTAAAGGAGCACACGGAGGTGGAGCATTTTCAGGAAAAGACCCATCCAAGGTGGACCGTTCTGCTGCTTATGCTGCCCGTCATATTGCCAAAAATATGGTGGCTGCCGGTTTAGCGGAAGAAGTATTGGTTCAGGTGGCTTATGCCATCGGGGTTGCCAAACCGATGAACCTGTATGTGAACACCTACGGAACAGCTAAGGTTAATCTTTCTGATGGTCAAATCGCGGAGAAAATCAGTTCGCTTTTCGACATGCGCCCCAAAGCCATTGAAAACAGGCTGAAACTGCGTAACCCGATTTACAGGGAAACTGCGGCTTACGGTCACATGGGAAGAACACCCCAAACTGTAACCAAAACGTTCAAAGATAGTAACAGAAAAGAAATTACCTGCGAAGTAGAATTGTTTACCTGGGAAAAAACCGATATGGTAAATGAGATCAAGGGGGCGTTCGGACTGTAATACATTCTAATTATGAACCATATAAGTAATATAAGTAACATATAAGCTGTGTTTTTCTGAAAATTTTCTTTTTTAAATTAAATGAAAACTTATATGTTACTTATATGACTTATATGGTTTATATGGTTTAATATTATTTCTTTGACTTCAACAGCTCTTCGAGCCTGAACATCTCGTCACGCAGTCTCGCGGCCTCTAAGAATTCCATGTTCTTCGCGGCTTCCTGCATGGCTTTTTTGGTTTTCTGGATGGCTTTTTCGAGCGCGGGTTTCGACATGTATTGTACGATAGGATCAGCTGCAATGCTCATGCCGGCTTCGGGTTCGATGTAAGCATTTGGCTCGGCTTTACTCAGGGCTGAACCGACTCCTTTAATAATAGCAGTAGGCGTAATATTGTGCTCAGCATTATAAGCCAACTGCTTTTCTCTCCGGCGGTTGGTCTCGGTAATCGTTTTCTCCATGCTGTCCGTCATCTTATCGGCATACATGATTACTTTCCCGTTGAGATTACGGGCTGCACGTCCAGCTGTCTGAGTTAGCGAACGGTGCGAACGCAGGAACCCTTCCTTATCCGCGTCGAGAATGGCTACCAACGATACTTCCGGCAAATCAAGTCCTTCGCGCAGCAAGTTTACGCCCACCAGCACATCATAGATACCGCGGCGCAAATCTTCCATAATTTGTACCCTGTCAAGCGTGTCCACATCCGAATGGATATAATTACAACGTACCCCCATTTTGGATAAATAATCCGTCAGCTCTTCGGCCATGCGCTTAGTCAGGGTGGTAACTAATACCCTTTCATCCCGTTCTGTACAAATAGTAATCTCTTCGAGCAAGTCATCAATCTGGTTGAGACTCGGTCGGACTTCAATTACCGGATCAAGAAGTCCGGTCGGACGAATCAACTGATCCACCACAATGCCCTGCGAGTTTACGAGTTCGTAATCAGCAGGGGTGGCCGAAACATAGATGGTCTGCGGTGTCAGCTGTTCAAATTCGTCGAAGGTCAGCGGACGGTTATCCCGTGCCGCCGGTAAGCGGAAACCATATTCCACCAGGTTTTGCTTGCGGGAAGCATCGCCGCCGAACATCGCCCGGATTTGCGGTATCGTCACATGGCTTTCATCAATTACCATCAGATAATCATCCGGAAAATAATCGAGCAGGCAATACGGACGACTACCCGGCGCCCGTCCATCGAAATAGCGGGAGTAGTTCTCAATCCCTGAACAATAGCCCAACTCTTTGATCATTTCCAGGTCGTAGCTCACCCGCTCATAAATGCGCTTGGCCTCATAATCTTTTCCGACGGAACGAAAATATTCCGCCTGCAGGTCACGATCCCGCTCAATCAGGTGTAATGCCTGATTGATCCTCTCTTTGGTGGTAACGAAAATACTTGCCGGAAAAATACGGTAGGCATCAAATCGCTCCTGCACATGCAGGTTAACGGGGTCTATTGTGAGGATTTCATCTATTTCATCTCCCCAGAACACAATCCGCAGGATATCATCGGCATAAGCCAGAAAAATATCCACCGTATCTCCTTTTACACGAAAATTTCCACGGCTGAGTTCAATATCATTCCGGGAATACAGACTATCGACTAAGTTGCGCAGAAAAGCATTACGGACAATTTTTTGTCCTTTGCGGACTTCAATCACGTTGGAAGTAAAATCTTCAGGATTACCAATGCCATACAAACACGAAACCGACGAAACCACGATGACATCCCTCCTGCCCGACAACAAGGCCGAAGTTGCCGATAACCGCAGTTTTTCAATCTCTGCATTGATAGACAAATCTTTTTCGATGTAGGTATCTGTCACCGGCAAATAGGCTTCCGGCTGATAATAGTCATAATAGGACACGAAATATTCCACGGCGTTATCCGGAAAGAAAGCCTTGAATTCGCTGTACAACTGAGCAGCTAAGGTTTTATTGTGACTCAGCACTAAGGTCGGACGGTTCACCTCGTTCACCACGTTGGCAATGGTAAAGGTTTTTCCCGAACCCGTCACCCCCAGCAAAGTCTGAAATGGGATGCCACCCTGCAACCCTTCTACCAATTGCTTAATCGCCTCCGGCTGGTCACCGGTGGGACGATAGTTTGATGTGAGGTTGAAAGACACTTGTATAGTGGTTAGTGGTTAGTGGTTAGTGGTTAGTGGTTAGTAGCTTTTGGGCATTACGAGCCACAGGATGATGTACAATAAGGTTCCGGGGAATCCTGCTGACAGGATGGAGAGCAGCACATATCCTACCCTGACTAAAGTCGCATCCAATCCCATATATTCCGCGATACCGGCGCATACTCCGGCTATCATCTGGTCTTTCGAACGGCGTAATTTCTTTTCCATACAATTTGATTAATATTGTTTTGCAAAGGAAGTAAAAAATATCTGAAAATTTATCTTTTAAACCACAAAAGGCACAAAAGAAAAACTAAGGAAACACAAAAGAACTAATAGCAAATAGTGAATAGCGAATAGTGAATAACAGAAGTGATGAAAGACACCCTCTATTAATTCTAAATTTTTAATTCTCACTTTTGTGTCTCCTTAGTCTTTCTTTTGTGCCTTTTGTGGTTTATTTTTCAAATTCAATTTCCATTTCCCCGAATTCAATCATGGCATTAAACACCCTTATTTTCTGATACAAATGCAACTCTTCTGCTTTGATATCCTGCTCCACGATAATGCCTTTATCCAGCAAATACGCCCGGTTGGTACCGTACAGCACCGGCAAACGGGGTGTCACCCATTGTTTCCCATCGAATAATGCGATATTGGCATAAGAAGTATCCGTGAGCAAGCCATTTCGCACCAACAGCACATCATCACAATCGCCGCGTTGGGCAAGCAGTTGTTCATACACACTTCGGTCTGTTGATTTATAAGCCATAGACTCCAGACTTGTTTCCACTAATTTCAGCGTATTAATCCTTCGCATTTGATAAGGAATAAACTCCGGCTGTCGAAAACCCTGTTCATCATACAACACCCGGCATTTAAACAAACCCGTTGCCGGCAACTCCTGCCGATGCAGAAATGCAGTTAAATCAGGAATTTCATTGTCCGGGAAAAATTGCTGAAAACAATGATTCACCCTTTGCTGGTGGTATTCCAGGCGGAAAAACACACCATCTTTCAGCTTTATTGATTCAAGAAACCGGCACATACACTTTCTGTATTAATTCTTCATATTCTTTATCCAACTCACTCTGAAAAGTAATGCCGCCACCGCTCTTGTAAACCAAACCTTCATCCGTTTGTTCCATGAAACGTATCATGACGGCAGAATCGAGGTTTTCGCCATCAAAATAACCACAAACACCGGTATAGAATCCGCGGTCGTAACCTTCTGCCCGATTAATAATCTCCAGTGTTTTGGTTTTGGGAGCCCCACAGATTGAACCGGCAGGCAACAGGGAAAACAAGATATCCCCCAGCCGTTCGAGGTAATTGTCGGGCAACTGCCCCGTAATCTCCGAACTCACCTGCAACAAGTCCTGCTGCATGGTGTTAATTCTTTCCACGTAGCGGTAACGGCTCACACGCACATCCGTGGCCACCATGCTCAGGTCATTGCGCAACAAATCCACGATGGTGGCATGCTCGGCCATTTCCTTTTCATCCTGCAGTATTTTCCTTTCCGCATCAGGAAGCGTGGCATCAATAGTACCTTTCATGGGAAATGTTTTGATTTCACCTGCTTTAATTTGAATGAAAGTCTCCGGCGAGAGCACCAGAAACCTGTCCTTCAGCCACAATTTATAGGGCGCTGATGCCATATCATAAATACCTGCTAAAGAAAGGTTAGTCGATATCGGGGTTGGCTGGGTCAGATTCGTCAGAAAGGAATTACCCAACTGAATCTGTTCTTTGACAAAATTAAATTTTTCAGCATACACCTCCTTCGGAACCGGGAATGCTTGCCAGTGAAAGTCTTTATCCTTCGTTATATTTTGGGATTTAGCGTGAAACTGCCACCTGATGTACCGGTCATCCAGCTCCTCTTTGCTGATAACATAACCCGCATCTCCCGCATAATTTACAATAAAGACAAAGGGAACAGCTCCGGCACCCAGTACATTCATCCGGAATTTAATTTCTTCAGAACTTAATCTTGTATATGGAAAGGCTTTCTCCGACATCATTACAGAATTTCCTGCAAAAATACAGATAAATCAGGATTAATGTTCAAATATTTTTTTAACTTTGCACCGCAAAACCAAATTTGCATGCTTCATTGACGTCCTTTTACCGACTCCGTAGCTCAGCTGGTAGAGCAACAGAGTAATTTTAACATATCATAAAATCAGACAATTAAATAAATTCATAAAACAAAAAAGGTGCAATATATAATTGCACCTTTTTTTGTTTTGCAGCAAATGGTCTATTTGCTTGCAGCCATTCTGTATGTTTTCGAGACCGTTTTTTTCTTATTATTCATAAATGCGGCCATCTCCTTTATAAGTGCGTCCATCTTTCCGGATACGCGCTTAAAATCCCCGAGCAACAAGTATGATGAACCTTCATACTTCTTTTTTGACAAGAATGTATTTTTTATTTTCTTTTGATCGAGCTTAAACCTTACCCACTGCTCGAAAAACCGGGCAAAGATTTCATTTCTGCGGAACCAATATTCCGTATTGCCAAAAACAACCTCCCATCTTTTATATGTTTCACTTTTCTTACCGTCGGGAGAATGAATGATTTCATTCACAATCTGCATTGCCATTTTTCTCAAAGCTCCACCGGCCGGCAATATATACTGTCTGGTGGTTCGCCCACCAACAAGCGAGGTGTATTCGCGGCTCTGATCAACATACATCCCAAAGAAATAATCAAGCGCATGGCCGTACTCATGCGCAAGCGATCCAAATCCTTTTTCTTTTGTCAGGTTAATCATGAATGTATTTGGCTCAAAATGAGCCAAAGCTTTACTTTTTCCACGGGCACCAAAGGCAATACCAATCATTCCGTCACAACCAATATTCTTTGTACCGATTATCCTTGACAAATTACCGAGACTCTCTGCTGTTGCTTGCAGTCTGTCATAACGATCATTATTATTCACCCAGTTACCGTACTCAAATCCCTTTATGCTAAATCGCTTAATTATTTCACTTTGATCCAGGCTTCCGGGATATTGATCCGATTCATATAAAGGAGAATTTTTAATCGGCTTACCTGACCACCACGATTCTGCGCGGCCACCGGAAGAAACTTTCGCGCTACTGTCTGTTAGTTTCGTTTTTATCTTTGCTTGCGCCATTACCCTTCATTTGATATATGTAAAACATAGTAATATGATTTTTCATTAGCTTTTGCCTTATAAATCAGGTATCTCCCTAATCTTCCATCGTAAAAAAACTTTGTTTTAAGCCTATCATTAACTAAAGAAACAATTGCTTTAGACGTTTTCCCGGGAGATATTTTTTCACTAAGAATCCTTTCACTCTGAATAGAATTAGGCCTTAGTTTTACGACGGAAAAAGTACTATATTTCTTTGCTTTTACCTTGCTTTTATTAATTGTATTTTTTTTTAAACCCAAATACCTTTCATTGGGCTTAATTTTTGCAATTGGTTTAAGTATTTTCATATTATGAATTAAAATAGTTTTAGCTGATTAGTTTTCTTAGGCCCTCTAAGCTCCCTGGCTGCCTGCTTAATGGCATCCTTCTGTTTGATTTTGTACTTTACAACCTTGACCGTTTTGGCTGTACTACCCCCGGCTTCTCTGATTTTTTTAGCCCGGGCATTAATGGCCTTCAACTTAATAAGGCCTTTGTTTGTTTTCTGATTTTTTTTCATAATATTTTGAATTTTATCTTTAACTTAATTAGAATGAATATAAATAATAATATATAAAACAATATGCCCGACCACCAGAAGAAGCCTTTTAAATAGACCGTTTTCGTTGTGAGTATCTTCCTGGTTATAGTAATTGTTTTCTTTATAATTTTTTCAACAATCTCTTTTTCGGTAACAGTGTTATACTTCTCCTTGCTTTTAAAACTGCTTTTTGACCCATCCGGATAAATAATAACACTATCCCTGAAAACAACACTATCCTTTTGGTTCAAATTATGTATGTATACGTACTTGATTTCACTTTCAGAAGCATTATCCTCAAACACACCCTTAGCAGTCCTACACCCAAAGAGCAATAAAAATAAGAGTAGTATGGATAAGTTTTTTATCATAATTACTCAATTATTCGCTCTTTACATGCAAAGTTCAAACACTTTTCACGCATATTTTTCATCTTCAGCTGCTCCACGTCTTTTTTTAGAGAATAAATAGATTGTTTCATTTCGTTTATTTCAACTATCAAACTATCCTTTTCCTCTTTTAAAAGCCGCTTGTCTTCACGCAAATCAGTTATAGTCTCCTGATATACATCCTGCACTTCCTTCATTGCTTCTGCCCTGGCTTTTTCCCTTGTACTCTTGATTGTGAATAGCCAAATGCCACCACCTCCGACAATCATGCTTATAAGCCCAATAATAATTTCAGTTATATACATATTATAAACCTTTTACTGCTATACATTATTTAATTGATACCAAATTATTATGATAAAGCTTACAATAATTTTATCTCATAAATACCAGTAGAAACTAAACCCAAATTAATTCCTATGGTATTGATCGATTTTGCAGCTTCAAATTCAAGTTGATTCGATTCGTTTATTTTGACGAATTTTGTTGCAACGCCAGTTACTGGTGCTTTTGCTATTTTGCCAGATGTTGCAACGTAAATAAATCCTTCTGCGTCTGTTGCCGTAACTGCTATACCTGTAAATAAACCCGTTCCATCATATATTGAATATTGATTCAGAGATTCATCGCTGTATGTAATATTGCCCTGAATCAGTGCCCCTGGAACAACTCCGAACAATATTGCTTTTTTTGCAAAATTTGCATGTACATTGTATAGAAAATCCGCCGCCGCAGGAGTTAACACGTCAGTATAGTATACGTCTGGAACAGATACTATTTTTTCAACATTTGTTCCAGCTGCATTTATTTTAATAGACGAATTTACTTTACCACCTTTTTTCAAGCGTATAGCGCCCATGGAATCTGTTGTACAGCCTATAAGGTTCAATTCATCTACCTGAGTTGTGTTAAAGCATTCTACATTGACATATACACACCTGACAAAATGCGAATTCATTACTGTAAATTTCATAGGTGCTGTTTGTGCAGCTACATGATTATGAATGAATATTCCAGCGCATGTTTTGGGTATTATGGCAATCGCCTTGTTTATTTCGAAAACACATTGATCGAATATTACTTCTTGATTGCCCCTTACACCTAAACCAATACAAGGTCTGTCAGTTATCATATCAAATCTCACATTTCTCACATCTATATAACTGTAAGTATCTGTGTCAATGTGCATACAATATCTTACCTCTGTAGCCCGGACAGTCATATTTGATATGACAATATCATCTAACGCATAAAACACGTGCTTACTACCCCTTGCAAAACTGTTTAGAAAAACATTTCTATACTCGGCAATACTGTAATCTGAGGGTGTAATTTTTGTTGAATCATTGCCATCACAATATATAATTGTTTTATCTATACCCGCCCCAATAATCTCAACGTATTTCTTGCCTTGTATGTCACACTCAAACCATTCTCCTTCAGGGACAAGTATTCTGTATCTATTATATTCAGACGCATCAGTGATACCTTTCATGATTTCCCGTATTGAATTGAAATCATCTTCATTACGTTCTGCAACAATATCTACGTAAGTTATTTTACTTACCACGCCTTGTCCGATAAATCTTTCACGGAGGCCATCAAATGCGCCATTGCCTATTTGTTGACTAATTGTTTTCATTTTTGTTATTATAAAATATTATTATACTGTTAGAATAAAATCAAGATCGTCAGTAAGTACTAATTCGTAATCATCAGAACACAGAAATTCATCCGTGAACTTAAACAACAAATCGATCTGAGCCTGTTTATTTGCAAACTCAACACTTGCAGCTGTTGATATCGGTTTATCTGGATCAGATGTATTATTTACATTACTAAGCCCAACATCATATTTATTTAGGGCTACATCACCTTTTTTGCCAGAAACACTACTAACCTGTGATTGATTAGACGGTACCTTGCCACCAACCAGATCAGCTTTAGCGTCAGGATTATTATTTAACCCAAACTTCAAGTATGGATCATATATTTTTTTTGCCATAATTTAGAATTTATACTTAAAATTATCCATACCGGGCTCGTCATACCCTTCATAATGGAATATATGCTCCGGCTTGAAATTATAACCATCACAACCCCAGGGAAACTCCCTTCGCAACTCAACCCTATCGCCTAAATCAACTTCCTTGATACGGCAAATCTTCCAATGATTTGAGTCTTTGGCATTAAAGTTTCTCCAACAAAAATATTTTGCAATATTATTGATTATTAAATCTGGTGGGGTATCAGGCGTGTCTGATTCCCTATAAACCGGTTTATGCGGCCTTGCGCTTACTGGATCGTCAATTATTGGCATTATATTTACCTCCTATATTCAAAGTATTCAGACATTTCATATATCATAATATGGTCCGGATTAAAATTATATCCATCACAACCAAAGGGATACTGAGACTGCACATCTCCATTCGCTTCTTTAATCCTGCATATCTTCCAACAGTTGTCGGTTCCTGCACGGTAATTTTTCCAACATAAATATTGGCACTCAGGCATAAAGGTTTTATACCTAATAATCAAATCCGGCGGTGCACTGTGATCATCAATTTTATATATCGGATTTTCCGGCCTCTTTGTTATTTCATCGCCCATACTACCTAAATAATTTATAACCAAGTACGGCTGTAAATGCCAGCCATAAAGCAATTAATATGTAGTCAATTGTTGTCATGCCTTTTTTTTTAAAAATTCAGCTCTGTATGCAGATGGTAGCATTGACAGTAATTTTGTTCTTATTTCAAGCTTCGTGATGTCTAAATCACGGTTCAAATCAAACATTGGATTTTGCCTTGCGACAACATCGGAAGTAATTGTATATGTGTCAGGCTTACCGATTGCATCCGGCCAAAAGATAGCTAAATAGACATCCTCAAAGGTTCTAACCCTTCTGTGATAGCCGTATTTTGTAAAATACTTATACACATAGTCCAATTGCTGTACATTTGTCATTGTGCGTAATGCAGATGTAGTTGTACCCAGATCGGCCGCTGTTTTGGGAAGGAACTGTATCAGGCCGGTGGCGCCGATGCTGTTTAATATGGTATGGGACATGGTCCCTGCGGTTTCAAGATGAATGCAAAACATCAACCAATTGGGGTCAATACCCATCTTGTCGCATATTTCAACAACCTTTGCGGCAAAAGCATCTCTGTTTGTCGGAACTTTTTCAATATACAGTAATTTTCTTATCATTTGACTGCAAAATATATTAGTATAGGAATCACGAGCACAAGCATAAGTGTCACCCAAACGCCATCTTCTAACCAAAGAGTAACATCCACCTTGGTCATTATCGTATACCTTTAGTTAATACCAGTAAAAACACATACAACAGAATAGGTACCGATAAGGCCACCGCAAGTTTAATGTATGTCTCGTTTGTTAAATCGGCGCTAACCGATGCTGATAACCCATTCATTCTAGCTTAGTTTATTAAATTCAGTTTCAGTTATTTGTATTTTGTTCGAATCGGAATACGCATACTGCAAAAAAACGAGCGTGCGGGGCCCGAAAATACCATCAACGGCAATACTGTCCATTTCAACACCCAGATAAGTTGGTTTTACGTACAGATACGCCATCCTTCTTTTTACGACTTCATTTAATTTTCGCTGCAACTCCTTAACTTTTTCACCTGTACTGCCTATTTTAAGCGGAAATGCTGATCCGGAAGAAACTGTAGGTGTGGACCCGGTAGTTTCGGATGAGCCTTTTATTTTTTCCTTTTTATCATACAGCCATAAAAAGATTACAGTTCCGGCAATTATAAGCCCGGAAAAAATAAGGGCGATTGTCACACGTTTATTCTGCTTCATTTTCTTCTTGCGTTACTTCTTCCTTTTCAACTTCCTTTTTCTTATGATTTAGATAGAGAAACGCCCCTATCAGCCCTCCGGGCAAAACAAGTGCTAATAATACTATGATCAATTTTTTCATACCCTGATTTTATTTACCTTGAAATCCCAATACTGCGTTTTCTCACGCAGGTTATAATACACAAGAAAAGCGAGCAGAATAAGTGCTATAGCTATAATATATTGTCGATGTCCTTCCATTATGGGATTTGCAATAAATTAATGCGCGCAATCATTTGCCGACGAACTTCAATATAAGAGCCCCAGTTTGTGAATGATACCTCATCATTTAAATCCTTTCGGAGGGTACGTCCCGTCAATCTTCTGTAGTCCACGCAAACCCCCTCAAAAATTCTATCCGTCTCTTTTAACAGGTTCTTATACAGGCTCAAATCATGGGTGAATGTCACACCATCAAGATCAGCGATAATAGCACTGCTATAATAACGGATGGTCTTACTCTCCTCGGTGCTATATCTTTCGTCGGCATATTCCGAAGGAAGTTCTTCTTTAAACTTTTCCTTCGTTTTTTTCATTGCATAGACATAGATACCAACTATAAGGACAAGCACTATGGCCGTTATAATTAGTATGTTTTTCACACTAAAGCTCTGGGGGTAATATGCTGGGGGGGGATAGTAATGCATGTTACTTTGATTTTAATATTTTAATCAACAAAATTATGATAATGAGGAACTGTAAAAAAGAAATGATCAGATAATTCCTCCGATAGAAACCCTCGACAGCAACTCTGTAGTTATTTATATCATCCTGACTAACGTCCATTGAAGGCAATACCTGTTTGTCCTTGTATTCGGGCTCCTGAATTTCGTCATCTGGTTCATACCATCCTGGTATTTCCGGGTAATCTTCCATTGATTTTTAATTTAAAAATTTATAAATAACTATGGCTACGACAGCCACAATCAAAACAAATATCAACGGACTTGCTGATGATTGCTGATTTACATCAACTATCTCTGACATCGACTCTGAATACGCATTTTCCGCCTTGTCGATTTTCGCTAAAACAAGCGTTCTGTATTTACGTCCTGATTTGCCAATCCAAAGGATTGAGGGCTTTCCCGGAGGCGCTGAGAATGTTTCGTATTTTGGTATCATTTTTTTAAAAATTGAAGTTTTCAATTCGGTAGATTATTTGCGAAATCAAGGCTCTTGCTTTTTTTCCGGTATAACCAACATTTGCTTTTGAAAATGTAATTGTTTTCAGCACATTCCAATTTTGCATATTTAATCTTTCCTTCAAACTCTTCTTGTCATAAGAGGGATATGCGACAGTAACAAAAAAATAAAAGAAAGCATTAGTTGAATCATTCAGCTTTTCGTACATAGTCATCACATGCCCATTCCATCCTACACAATCCTCGTATATTTCATTAGCAAGATTATACGCATCTCTTTTTTGCGCTTCAGTAAGTGTTTCTACGGCCAAAACAGCTTCTTCCTCTGGCGTTAGCTGCTCTGGTGAATTCTCATCATCAGAATCAATAGAATTAGCTTTAAGTCCGGAAAAGCCGGCTGGAAAAAATTTCTTATACGCAAAATAAGCTGCTATTGCAACTGCAACAGCTACTACAAGCGATATGATTTTTTTTGAATTCATGTTAATTTCTTTTATCCCACTCGAGCGCAAGTTTCATTAATGCTTTTTTTCTCACGTGAGTTTCGGGGTTATAGTCACTTAGTAAATTGTTTAAAGCAGCCACCATCTGTTTCAGGCTCCTAAATTCAGTACCGGCAAGCTGATTGAATGCATATTCGTCCGCCTTTGTTTCGCTGTCGGTATCGAGCGCAATATGCCCTTCTTCGTGAAGCAACCAAAACCGCTGCTCAAAATCTGTCATGGCATAAAATAAGTCAGGATTAATCACAATTATTCCATTACCATTCATTCTCACGCAACCAAGGGGACAATCTTGCAATTCCGGGTGATACCTGTCGTATATAATTTTAATTTTCATATTAGAAAAAATGAAAGCCCCACCCGCGAAATCCGGGCGGGGCTTCAAAATATCAACGGGCAAATTTATTTTTTACTTAACGATGCCCAGATTACGGCTCCAACGGCTATGACAACAACTACCACTATGATGACCAAAAAAGTATTCATTCCGGATTGCTGAGCCTGTTGCTGCTGATCTTGTTGCTCTACCGGTTTCCCCCATATAGAGCTTGCAACCGAACCTGCCGTACCTAATATCACGTTGAAGTAATCCCAGAACCCCTTTTTATTTTCATCTTTAGGATTCAAATTTGTTCCGGTTGCTTTCGTAATAGAATTTTGCCAAACGATTTCTTTCCACTCGTCAATCGTAACAGAATCGTCCTCCATTCTCACACCACCTATGCTTCGGTTCCGTTCCGCATTTCTTTTGGCTACGGATTTACGCAAAAGCTTTCCGTACTTAGCCCTGAAGTCTGGATGCCTTTCAATGGCATCCATAATACTCTCTTGTGAATCGTCGGTATAGCCGAAATCAGACATCAAGGCAGATACATCAGCCGGATCGATTTGCTCGGTAGTCCACCGGACAAAATCTTTAGGGGTTACTTTTTCCGCCATCCCAGTCCTCCTTTCTTAAATTTCTTCTTCGTAGAAGATTTCGGCCTGTTTTGCCAAAACAGCAGCTTGATTGGCAGTGGCACCGATAGAAAGATTGATACTGAGGGTTGCACCGGCCAGCAGGTTAACATGCATAACCGTCTGATCATCCAACTGGATGTCTTTAGGTGTCATGGTCACCAGTTTGGTGTTCGTGTTTGTTTCGCGTTTGTACGCTCCGGGGGTTAACACCTGTTCTTCACGTTTTTTGAACGGAGAAATACCGGCAAAGGTCAAACCTTCGTTTAATTGCTCCTCGCTCGAAGATGAAACCTGAATACGGAACAAACGTGACGGATTACGGTTAATGAACTCCTGGAAATATTCCATCAGCGATCCTACTTTTGTGGAGCAAGATACTGCATCGGCAATAACAACGCCTTCTTTGGCGATTCCGTCTGCTGCAATACCAAGCACTTTTAATATTTCAGTAGTGTTTTTAAGCGAACCCGGGTGGAGTACAATTAATTTATCTTCCAAACTTGAATTTACAAGTTTAATAGGAAAGATTTGGTTTGCCCTTGTTTCTTCGGAAAACACGGGAAGCGCAGCGCCAGTTGCGCGGTTCAGTCGGCGCAATTTCTTTTCTTCGGCCAAGCTGATGCCTGCTCCGGAAGCTCTGTTTGATAAATGATTTTTACCCATTTTTTTAATAATAAATTAGTTTAGTTCTTAACTGCAAAAGATACGATCAGCTTTTCAGATGATTACACCTTTTTAAAGTTGAATAATTTTACATAGCCTTTAGGCTCAGTTGCACCCTTGTCATAAATAGCAGGTTTTGCCATAACAAGCGCCAAAATCACGATCGAAAGTGCTATCAAGATGTAGACAGCGGTTGAAATTTTGTTCATTGCTTTGTTGTTTTTTGTTTGTATTTGGTGTAAAATAATTTTCAGCCGTAGTTTTTAAGGTGGTTGCGCACCCGGCAATAAAGGCCGGTTTTACGGCTCGCTTAGTCTATTGCATTTGTTTCCTGTGTCCTATGTTTCATCGGGTTCATTTTTTGTGTTTGTCATTTTGACCTCTCTAACCCTTTCTGTTTCTCGCCGTTTCTTGTTTCGGTGTCAAATGTAATGGAACATAAAAATACCATTGTAGTTTTATGTACTTTTGATGAGTTATTTGTAGTTATTATCACTTTTCGTGACTTATTTACGCAAAAACTCCGGAGATTTCCCCGGAGTTTCACGTAGTTTAAAGTGTTTTCGCACCGGCAATAAATCCAGTGATTTATTAGTGCGTTTCATCTTGTGCCCTGTGTTTCATCTTGTGCCTTGTGTATCCTCTTGTGCCTTGTTTCATCTTGTGCCTTATGTATCCCTTGTGCCTTGTTCTTGTTTCCAGCCGTTCCCGTTCGTTTCTTAACCGTTACCCTGTGTTTCCATCTGTTTTATCCGGTTCGTTTCTTAACTGTTACCCTGTGTTTCATGACCGTTCGCCCTATGTTTCGGCTGCGAATATATTTAATGGATATAATCATAATGTAGTTTTATGTACTTTTGATGATTTTTTTTCACTTTTGATATAAAAATAGCCGCGTTTCACAACGTGGCTAAATCTATAAGATATAATCTTAAAATCAAAAATCACTCTTTATATTCAATTATGTTTTCCTGCAAAAACTTCGTTTGTTTAGGGGTAAATACATGTTGATGCTTTTTGTATCCAAGTTGCTTTAACTCCTCAAAAAAGTCTACATTACACCATTTTCTGATGGTTCCGATACTTACGCCGCATTTCTCAGCCAATTCGGATTTTGACAATGTTTCACCGGGATTGTTATTCATCATGTAAATTTTATAACTTCAAAATGATGCGGGTTGTTTTTTGCTATCCGGTTAACGCGGCGCTGCGCTTCAACCATCATTTCAAAATCCTTTAAGCAGTTCTTACGTCGTGCAATATTATCCGTGGTGCGAAAAAGGATAATTTCTGTTGCAAAGGTGAAAAACTTTGGCGGCACCTCATTAAAGCCATGCCCAACGGCAAAAATATCAACCATCCTTTGCCGGCGACGAATAATCAACTTGTGTATGCGCGGATCGGTTTTGTCACCAAAATAAGCCCGGCAATCGTCAAACACCAAATTTCCCTTTTTAAAATACTCTATTTTATCAAGGGTGCCACCTTTTTTGCGATCATCAAAAATATGTGTCCTGATTCCCGTACCCAGATAGTCATCCGGACGATCCAGGTCAACAAGCGGATAATCTTCCCACCCTATTACATCCGGGGCCACAACCAGAGATTTATCAGGAGACTGATTTAATATGTTTTTCAATATGGTGGTTTTGCCTGTCCCATTGGCGCCAAGTATCACAACCATCTTAGCAGTTCTTTCTATTTCCATATCTCTGGTGTGCGGAATTGTTTTGAATGGTAATTGAAATAATAATGTCCTTTAATATATGCTTTCAATGCAGCTTTTAGATAATTTCGATCATGGCCACAAACATCATCCCCGTAAAAATAGCGCCGCTTGCATGAGGTATCCTGCCTTCGTGGTGGTGATTTTTCCTGCGCCCAATCATGGCGATGAACTTTTATTAATGCCTCCTCGGAATTCCATTCTTTTTCTGCCGATCTTCCAATAATAAAGAAAACAACATAAGAAATAATTATAACGGATAGGGAAGCTAAGAAAGTAAACACTAAAATGCTATTCATATTTATTCCGATTAGTTAATTTATAATCATCCTTCGCTGGGAGTTTCTTTCTTGTCAAGTTGATTTTTCAAGTCTGATATTTGTTTTTGATAGTCAGCCTCTTTCTCGTTGAATTTTCTTGCCTGAAATGCTATGGCGGTCTTTGGTCCGTATATTGAAAGTATGATTATAATAAGAGCAACCCCCGGAGGAATGTCCCCACCTTTCAATTTAACATATTCAGAAATAGCGTCCTGCAATTCTTCCTTTTCCGATTCGGATGCTTTGTAATCCTCCGGATCACCTTTTGCAATAACGGCACCCAAAACAGTACTCAATCCGGCATCAACAGCAATAGCAAGCAGCGACCCTGTTGCGTTAGCCACTGAAACCTTTGCTCTCAGGCTTTCAAGCGGTTCCGCCTTTTCTGTCTCCTGCTGTTCAAAACTTTCGACTTCCTCGAGCCCTTCGGCCTCATCAATTGGCTGGTCCTGCTTAGGCCTTTTAAAGTCATCCAAAAAATCATCAATGCCACCGGATGCAAATGCGTATTTATTTTCTTCCTGTGCTACATCTCTTGTGTCGAGTATTCCCATATTATATTTTATCAATTAAATTCAGAATGAAATCACTTAACTTGTGTTTTGAGATAACGCGAACTACGGTATCTTCGCAGAAAGCACATACCAACAATTGAGCTCCATCCTCTGTGGTATGAAAAATTATTTTCGCGCTGGTTTCACCCGGCAATAATTCCTGTCCTTTTAATAAATTATTCACAAAAGGATCGATTTCCGATATTTTACCTTTAATCATGGGTATGAATGATTTTATCATACCCTTAAACATCGGGTTTATGCTTGATCCGTTTTCCTTAGCCATGCTTTTAGATCGTTTTGGGTGTAACCTGTTATTTCTTTAAATTCATCCGGACGGATAACAAAGGGATAAAACCACTGATTATACATCTCGATGGTGTACCTGGCGAACATATCAAGCAATATGTCTTTGATGGTAATTCCACTGCCGTACTTGGCAGAAAGGCGATTCTTTGTTTCCTGTAACAGCGATAAGTGTGGCTCCGGGATTTCAAAGCGAATTTCATTTTCTGCCAATGCTTCCGGAACTTCCACTGTTTCAGGCACCATCATTGCCCTTTGCTGGGTGGCTTTAATTTCTTCCAGTATTTTATCTGCCGGCACATCGAGTAATTCGGCTATTTCCAGTATTAACCCATCAGATGCGCTTTCTCGCTGCTGATTTGAAGTGCTGGAGTTAATATAATGCTCTATAAGTTTTGAAAAGAAAACACCATTTGTCAATAGTGGATTTTCTTCCTTTGCTTTTTGAAATTCCCTCTGATAAGCTTCCTGGGTAATTTCATCGGTTTTAATTGTAATTGGCATTGGTTTTAATTTTGATTGGTGGTTTTACTTTTTCTTCTCTCAGCTGCTTTCTTTTTTTGATCGCTTAAATCCCTTTTACGTAGGTTTTCGATTTGCAATCGCGCCTGATCGGACGTCGCGTAAGACTGACCGGTTAAATTACCGTAAAGGGCAATCGTAAAACCCTTGTCAGTTTGTTCAACAGTGTACTTTTTTTGAAACGGTTTTCCTTTCATAATAAATTTAATTAGAATTATTCTAAACAATTAGCGGTACAATTTTATTAAAACTATGTTTAATAAAAAAACATGATGTCGGGTTTTGTCGGTATTTGTCGGTATTTGTCGGTAAAATAAAAATCCCGACTATCAGTAGCCGGGATTGAAACGTAATTTAGTCCAATTATCAACACGCCCATCCTTATGCTCCTGAACCCATTTACTCATATATTCACAAAGCCGGGCATGCCACACTGTTGTATTATAGATCGGAGTATTTGATTTGTACTTGTCCAATAAATTAAACTCGTAATTTTTGGGGTTATTGAGAAATTCGTGTATCTCTCCACTGGCATGAACCATAGGTAAATATAACCAACGGGGTGTTATGCAAAAAGAATACTTATCTGCAAAACATAGTTTTGATGGTTTCTTTCCGTGTTTTTTCGCGTAATACCTTGAATGATACATTGAAAAATCAGACCATTTTTCACCAAAGATTCGCATAATTTTTGCACCTAATTCAACATGTGATTCTCCTTCTGGACCGTCAATATTTGGCTTACCTATATAACCTAAATCATGAACGAAGAAAGCTATCCATATACGCGGATCGAATGGAAATCCATAAAGTTTAATCCAGGCCAATGCGACAAAAAAGGGGTGAATAAAAAAACAATGTGCCCCGAATAATACCGACTTAGTTCCTATTTTCATAAGTATTAAATATTTAAACCGTTAACAAAATTGATCATCTCTTTTTTATACTCAACCCTTTCTCTCTCCTCGATTTCATTCAACTCATCCAATAAATCATAATCAAAAAACTCATTAATTGCATTCTGGCACATCCGTTGTAATTTACGGGGTTCTATGGCATCCAATTCGACCTGACCTATTCCGTCCCAGTTTTTTGTTCTACTATCTCCCTCCTTTGCCGGTGCCGGCGGCAGGTTCCATTCAATTACCTGATGTTGCATTAATGCAAATCTCTTGACTTCAATCTGGTTGCATCCGAGTTTAATTATATTCTCTTCAATACTTCTTGGTATGTCTTCACCAGATGGGTCATAATCACCAAAATACAATATTACCGGCTTTTTACCTCTTAAAACGGCTTCTTTAAATCGCTCTGTAGCTTCATTTAAAAAAGTTAGAGAAGGATAACCTTTACATGCTCCAAGAGTCACCCGGTTACTTATACATATCGACTCAAAAACCCCCTGTAGAGCTTTTTTCTCAATAAAAACCTCTGGATAATACTCCTGGTTTTCCCATCTGTTTTTATAATAAGAATTCATCCATGCGTTAATTTGCTTCTTACCTTTTATTATTTCATCCTCGAGAAGGGTAAAATCATAATCAGTCTGACCAATCATTCCCCTGTCATGGTCCGAAAATGTATCGAAAGAAACTTTATCATCCCATCTGGCCTGTATCATAGTGTTAACAACTCTTTTATAGTGCCTTAAACTATTTGTCATACCAATACTTACAAGTTGATAATGTAGGGCTCTGAGTGTTAGCATGCCTTTTTCATAACGATCGATTATTTCTAATGAATTTTCCAAAATCCACTTCCCGGTAAACATGTCCTTTGCCATAATATTAATTTTTATATTTTTTCAATTCTTCTTTCAGTTTAATTATCTCCTCATCTTTTATCCTTAATTGTCGGTAAATACTTTCGTTTCGCCGGTATTCCCTCTCGGTATATTCACTTTTTGTTTTAGGTAAATCAAGTTCACTGCAAAATCTACCCTCTGAGTCCCGAGATCGCCCGGCGGGTTTTAGTCGGTTTAATACCTTTACCGGATGTTCCGGGAAAAGTATTGATAACTGCTGTTCTGCTAAGGAGCCTGATTTCATATTTCCTTCTGTTTAAAGGATATTACTTTGAATATGAATTACATTTTACCGGTTTCAACTTGTTTTTATGTTTAGTAATTTGGTTTTAACGTCGGACTCTGAGATACCGTAATAAGACGCAACCTCATTAATTTTAATTAGTTGACCTTTTTGCTTTTTATTTTTCGAGCGGATCACCTTCATATCCCGCTCACATTGCCTGAGGCTTTTACCGGTAATAGTGACCAGGTCTTTAGTTTTTAGATATTCATTAATACACATAATTGACAGCTTTATATTGTTTATACTCCTCTGTGTTTTCTCCATACTTTCCAAGGTGTATATCAGCCAATTTGCAAATAGTTTTCTTTCGGTTTTCCGGGTTTAATATTTGCTTAAAAGCTCTAAAACGACCAACCAAATCTATTTTTTTAACATTCTGAACATCCTGACAAACCCAATATAAAAAGTGGCAAAAATTATTTTCACTTTGCTGCATTGCTTTGCGGAGAAGACATGTATTATTATAGTTACCGATTGCCTGGGGGTTTGTAAACTTCATCTGATCGGTAAGAACAAATTGTTTACTTCTTAAAAACTTCAACTCGGCAACGCTGCCAAAAAACGAATCGGGAAAAGCAATTTTTATACATTGTTGAACTGATAAACCGGTAATCTTACTTGCATCTTCCGGAGTGAGTGTGATTTTTGTTTCCATTTTCGATATTATTATTAGTTAAACTTTGATTCCATTTACCCATTTTTCAACCTCTACGCCATCCTGATAAAATATTGCAGTTTTGTACTTTCCGAAAACCAACCGGCCTAATATTCGCCGGCTCATGTTTTGAATAGCTTTGCCGGTTTTTTCTTCTGATTGAAAGGCGTGGAAAGTTTTTGACTTTTCCGGCTGGTCATCGTTATAATAAACTACCAGCTTGATTGAGTTTCCTATGTTATTTTTCTGATCCTGCCACATTGCATTGAGGTATGTTGTTGTCATTTAAAATTGTGGCCATGGTCCGGCGGAATACCCACAAATATTTATTCAGATGGTTTTCAACAAACTTTTCAGCTGTCTGGTAGGATTCATAGCTTTGTTTTTCCATCACATCGCGGGTCAACTCATTGAGTTTTCGTAAATCTGCACGGTTTTTCTTGTGCCTGGCCTTTTCTTTTTCGTTAAATTTGGCATTTTTAAACCACTCAAGGGTTCTGATAAGTCCGTTTTTCTGCTCCAAATCAATGTATTTATCAATCATTACGAAATATCCCCTGTTTTTTGCAGCATATCGGTTTGCCGCATCAATACACCATTTTAAACCATTCAGCCGGTTAACGTACTGGTCTATACTTTCACAGGGTTGATATATTGTTTTCACCCGCTCTGAGGTGATTTTGGCACTTGGGAAGTAGTGACTTTCAGCATATTCGATAGCCTTTATCCTGGCTTCGGGAATGATGAAAACACCCCGTCGATCGTATATTTTTTCTATCAGGTAATCGATAAACATGGCTGAGAAACTTAACCGGTGATAGGCGTGCCACCCGTCCGGGTTGGCCTTTTTATCCAATCTTTGACAACTCAACCCCCTTTCATCCCTCATCATCACCACATCGACCGCCCCCCCGGTTGGTTTAAAGCTTCTTTTGCCCGTTTTGGCCACAATGTCCGGCGTTTCCACCTCCTCTGTTCCGGTAAATGTTCCCGTTGGGTTACAGCCGGTACTATTTTCACCATCCGGCGAAGTCGGATGTAACTCTCCAAAATTCGAATTATCACAATCCTGCAAACCCTGTTCAGCCGGATTCGAATTTTGACCTTTAACAGGCTTGCCGGAATATATTTCATTTATTGAATGTTCTTTTTCTTTTTTATCTTCCTTGCATTTTGCGAAATTGGCAGGATTTAAAAAAGCGTCTCCGGGCGTGGGTTCGGCCTGTTTTTGAAGCGGGTTGTATGATGGGTTCATTTTATCAGAAACAACTAAAAAACGGGCGTTTATAAGCAATTCAAAATCACTGTTTGGACCATGATTGATTTTTGATTTTATCACCCCGGCAGATGTCAGCCGGAGTATATTTCTGTAGATTGTCGATTTATCTTTTTTATTGTGCTTTGAAAGTTGATACCGGTTTGTTGGACAGATAAAATAACCATCGCCAACGAGCGGGCTCCGCAATATCTTTAAAATCCCATCATTAGCCTGCTCCTGTTGCAGTTTTTCATTCACCCGGATGTTCCTAAGCATAATGCGTCCGGTCTCCAGTACGAGGTCTTTAAATAATGCCCTGTGGGTTGGTTTTAGTGTTTGATATAAACTCTTTTCTTCCGGATCAGACGCTTCATCTCTTTTTTTGTTCATTTCGGCGTTATACTCTGCCGCATGTTCATCATAGCGCCGCATCATCTCAGTGAGGTGCGCCCGAGTGTTAATGTATGGTAGTTGGATTTTCATGTAGTTGCAGATTGTTTTCTCAGGGTAATCAGATCGGACTTTGTAAGGACTTTGAATGTATTGTTTGGATAATACAGCTTTGGAAGTTGTGAGTTAAGTTTGTTGAAATCAATATTATCATTCAGCGCCTTAATGATCTCTTTGCACTCTTCCTCGGCATATAATTCTGAATACCTGTCGCACAAATAATCATCAAGTGATTCAGCTATCAGTTCTGCCGAAAGCGTTACTATGGGTTCCAGCGTACTATTCTCAACCCTTATTGTTTCATCTTCTTTCATTTTATCAAGGTCCAAATCTTCAATTATTTCTTCAATTTCCGAATAGAAATCATCGTTATAATAATACATGGCTTTATTTTTTTAGTTATTAATTAAAGGGAATGCACGGCCTAAGCCACTCACGCCGCTATCATCGGCCGCGCGTTTCTCCTCCTCTGTTCCCCGGGAGCGTATCAGGCATCCGGGGTAGTTGTTTTTAATTCACAGGCTGAAAAATTCACAACAACAACCTGCCTGTTGCCAAACACTTCTAAAAAGGCTTCAAACGAACCCTCCGGGATGGTCTCATATACCTGAGTAGTATATTCGTTTTTCTCTCCCGGTGCCACAACAAGTAGTTTTCGCGCTTTATCGTATCGCAAATTATCGGGTATTCCAAGCAGTGAAAATATAACTCCACTATAAAACTGTTCTTTTGTCATTTCTTTTCTTTTTACGTAAATACGATGTTAGAGAGAACATAAATAATGATATGATTATCATTAAGATAGTACCTAATCCGGCAAGTTCAAGTATTTCCATATTAGCAGAATAAATAGTGTATAACTATTGCCGTAACACCAAGCGTAACAACAATTAACCAGAGTATGATTCTGCGGATTATTTCTGCACGTCGGCTTTTTTGATATTCATTCATTGTGAAAGAAGGACAATTACTGTCATTGTCTATACTTCTAACAAACTGCTTGCGAATCACGCAAACACCACCAACGTTTTGAGAACAAAAGGGGCAATTAACTTTAAGCATGTTTTTTAGATTTATATGATTTTTGAGATAAGCGGACCTGTTGCAGATAGTGATTAAGATCAGAGCCAAAAACATACGACCCGGAGCGCTGTCTGACATCGACTTCAATGCCGAACTTTCTTAGCTCGGAAATAATTTTTCTAACAGGATTGCCCATCCTGGAGAATCCCAAGCCGTCAACAACAACGGGGTCTTTGAGGTTATATCTGATAGCCGGCCTGAATGGAGATGTGGAAGATGACATCCGGCTATTATCTTTATCCGATCTGACTGAAACAAGTCTCTCTATTTGCTTTGAAATTTGCTCTGAAATAATTTCACCAAGCATCTGTTCAAAATGAACTCTCTCGGAATTGACAAATATTACATCCATAAATTTGCATTTATACGCCGGGATTTTGAAGAATCCCGGCAATTGGTAAAGTTAAAAGTGATTTAAAAAGCGGTGACCGGCCGCACACTGAGGCTACTAAACTTATTGCTGCTGGCCATGCTGCCGTTGGTGCCACCGTAGCTCCACGCGCTGTTAGAGCTACGCTCTTCACAAGTCCAGTACCAACCATGATGGAGTTCCTGCCCGCCGGCATTGCTTAAAGCTTCGTTAATTTCGTCTCTAAACTTTGAAATTTCAAGGGCCTGATGACGGTCGGGCAAATTGACGCCCAGACCTGCACAATATTTCATTGCTTCATCCCAGGTCATATCCTCATCGGGTTTATCTTTCGAAATGATAATACTTGCGTGGTCGCTTATTAATAATACGCCATCACCCCCACTTAAATTTTCGGTTAGAATCTCACGCCCTTTGACGATGTAAACTCCATTTTTGATTTTTTTGTCCATAATGATTTGATTTTTGATGTTATATCTTAGCTCCTTTTGATGAAATTGCTTTTTGACGGCCTATTTTTCAGGGCGTTTTTAATTGTGTCTTTGTGTACATTGTGTATTTCGGCTGCCCGCTTAATCGCTTCGCCGGTTCCACACTTCTGTCTTTTCAACTCCCGGTATGTTTCCTTATACGTCCGGTACCTCTTCTTTAAATCGTCTGAATAAATGGGTGGCATAACTAAGTTTATTTAATTGTTTATTATATTTGCAGGTTGTTTTGTTCTTTATATATTTTTTTTTGTTCTTCCTGCTTGGAAGATGATGCAAAGAAAGTATTTATTTGAATACTTTGCAAACTTTTTCACACAAAAGTATTCTTGTAAGTACTATTTATAATCACTCTAAATATAAACATCATGGAAAATGCAGTATTAAAAAGGTTTAGACAGTTTATTAAAGATAAAAATGTATCTTATAAAATGTTTTGTGAGGAAATTGAAATCCCCGAAGCCACGTTGAAATCTTTATTTCAGAGAAATTCATATCCAACTACGGAGATTTTAATAAAGACTTTAAATAAATACCCTGATTTATCTTTAGATTGGCTATTAATGGGTTATAAAAAGATTCAGAATACTCATGAATTAAGAGAAAATAATGTAAACACCAACAACAATCCCTCAAAAACAAATGAGCCTGGATACTCACAGATGATAGAAAAAATTTCTGAACTATCAGGAAAATTAGCCATGGCAGAAAACAAAATTAAAGAATTAGAAAAAGAGCTACAGGAGAAAGCAGATTTAGTAAATAGGAGCGCAACGAAAGAGACTTTTCCCGAGTTTGGAAAGTAATTTTGTGAAGAGCATTTGCATTTGTGAGAAAATAATTTTACATTTGCGACTAAATTTAAACATATTTTAAATAATAAAAATCTAATATCATGAAAAAGTTAATTTTATTGTTCAGTTTTTTGCCGCTTTTTTTTTCATGTGAAGAAGCAGAGATAGACGTAAGGGATCAGTATACTGGCGAATGGGATATTGAAATGGTCGGAAACATGAGCCTTGTTCACGGAAGTGATATTATATACACTGTTCCAATGTCGGGTAACTCAGTAATAGATATTTCAAAAAATGGAGATTCAGGAAGTGAGTTGAATATTGATGGACTTATTTGTGTTTTATCGGGAAACAAACTGCTTTTTGATGCCGAAACAGAAACTCAAATGCAAGATGGGGTAACAATGCAAGTTACAGTTACAAGAACGGGGACAATAAATAGCACCATTATATCAATAAAAGAAACTTATTCTGGGGTTTGGCAAACGAGCAGCGCCAATGGCATAATTACAGGATCAAGCAATCACACACTAACAAAAAAATAATATCCGGAACAATTTTTGTATATTTGCGTTTGAATATTAAAACAAAAGCTTATGGCAACAATAACACTGCGCTATGATGCGCGTAATACGATAGCAAAAAAAACTATTGACTACATCCTTTCGTTAGGTGTTTTTGAGAAAAAAACCGAACTGGATGAGGCAATAGAGGATAAAAATGCCGGCCGGGTGTATAAAGCCAGGAATGCACGGGATTTAATCAACCAGTGCGCCCGCTAAGCTATGTACAGCGTTGAATACACCAATAGATTTAAAAAGGACATCAAGCGTGCAATAAAGCGCGGATATGATCTTACCTTGATTGAAAAGGCGATCGACCTGCTTCAAAATACCGGCAAACTTCCCGCGCAATACAAACCACACGTGTTGTCAGGAAAATATGCTGGTATGCAAGAATGTCATATAAAGCCTGATTGGTTAATGGTATGGGAACAGGACGACAACAAACTAACTCTTTTGTTTCTGGCCACCGGCACTCATTCTGATTTATTTTAAAGGTTCCTATTTGGAGCCTTTTTATATTTTCCACTTACCCTCTAAAACCTGCAACTGTCTTTTTGTGCTTTCTTCGCTGTTGTGTATATAATTCATCGCAATACGCACATCGGACCAGCCCATGATCTGTAGCATCAAAAATGGATTTTGTGTTATTTCGGCAAGCATTGTAGCGCAAGTATGCCGGGAGACGTGAAAGGTAACTTTTTTAGTTATTTTTGCCATGTCCATAATAAGGCCGAGAATCAGGTTAACCATGTCCGGATTTTGAACGGGGAACAAAGTGTCATCATCGTGCCGGCTCATCCACTTCCTTGCAATAATTTCAGGCTTACCATCAAACAACAACCGGAGCGGATGAATAAGAGTGTGCCCCTCGCCTTTTATCGTGTGTATCCGGACAACAAGCCCATCCTTTCCATCTGTAATCATCTCTTTTCTGAGCGCGATATTATCAGATATTCTAAGCCCGGTATAACAGGAGTACAGAAATCGATCCCGCACCAGCATTTGCAGCTCTGTTAAATTCTCCAAATCTTCAATTTTCTTTATTTCTTCGAAAGTAAGTAATGTCTCTTTAGGTTTTCCCCGGCTTTTATCTAACTCCAATTTGCTGTACGGATTTCGTAAGATGATCTCTTCATTGATTGCTTTTTTTATATACTTCTGTATGTAAACATGAAAACGAGCGACGGTACTTTGTACGTATTTTTTTTGAAGTTGAGCATCAAGCCACTCAATATCCTTATTATCAATTTCGTCTATATTCTTATCCGGCATCAACTCCTTTAGCGTATTGAGATTTGATTTGTATTTGACAAGTGTTTTGTAGCTAATTTTTTTTTCATTATTTATGCATTCCTCTATGTACGAACAAAAATTTATACTATCTTTGCCCCTCGTAAGGAATCGCTTCAAAGCGTTGAAGTCAAAAACTTGTTTTCCGGACCGTTCGTAATCATAGCACGCATTTTCGATTTCGTTTAATTTATTTTTTATCGCGAGATTGGCGGCTGCCGCCTGGGGATGTTTATTACTAACCTTGTCCACTTCCCAGTATTTAGATTCTATGAAAACTCCGGTGTCTACATATTTGTACTTTCGCTTGTGATAACACCTTATTTTGACCTCTATTTTAACGTTATCTGCCTGGCGTGGCTCATTGTAGTTGTGAACAAGTTTAAATTCCATAATGACTATATTTGTATATTGCGTTCAACTGTCAATTGCAAATGTTTCATGAAAACAAGTGTATTAATTCCGTGAAACAAATCAGGTACAAATATAGTATTTTTTAATGTTTTATGTGCTTTTATATACATTTATATTAAATGTAAAATGCACTTAAATAACAATATAAGAGCGCATTTAACTATATATCCGTTATTTTTTACCGACTCCGTAGCTCAGCTGGTAGAGCAACAGACTCTTAATCTGTGGGTCGTGGGTTCGAACCCCACCGGGGTCACAAGTCAATTAAGCTACTCGCCCTATTAATATTTAACATCCTCATTAATTGAACCATTTTTGTCCTAAACTATTTTTTTAATGTCCAAGTAGTTGGGGGGGGGCAAACCACTACATACAAAAGTAGTCATTTATTTTCTCTATGGATTAAACCTATGCATTTCCTCATTTCAATCTCTTTCAAAATAAAATTCAATAAAAATAACACCTAATCTATTTAAAGCGTTATTTTTGCATGTCATCTAAACTTTTCAATTTTTGTTAGAATTTTACTTTTTCTTGTTAAGAAAATAAAAATACAAATGAACACTTATTCATATATTCATTTAATTAATTAGATTTGCGGAAAATTTGAAGATTATGGTTAAAAAAATTCATTTACTGATATTATTTGTCCTGGTTACATTTGCCGTTCCCGGACAAATATTTGAGCCTGTTACCTGGTCACACGAACTGAAAATTACCGGTAAAACTACCGGCGAAGTGATTCACAAAGCAACCATCGAAGACAAATGGCACTTGTACGGAATGAATATTCCCAAAAACGGTCCGAGACCCACACGCATTGTATATGAAACAATAACGAATGCGGAGAAAGATGGAGACATCGTTGCCAAATCAAAATTACTGGAAGTGTTCGACAAGAGCTTCGATATGAACCTGTCGTGGTATGCCAATGAAGCGGTTTTTGTACAGAAAATAAAATTCAAAGACGCCGATCAGGTGAAAATTGAGGGTTATGTAGAGTTTATGGCTTGTGACGATGAACGCTGTCTCCCACCCGTTCAGGATGAGTTCTCACTCGGAAACGCTAAAGCTGCGCAGGTAGCAAATGTAGCAAAGGAGCCTGTTGTTACAAAACCGGTTGAACTTAAAACTGCTGTGGAGGACAAGCAAGTAAGTGAGGAAAATGCCGCGATAACAACTGTTGACATCCCGAAAAAAGAACTCAATGCAGCAACAACTGACTATTGGAAGCCAGTAATTGATGAATTGCGTGATTTTGGCAATCAACTGGGTAGTTCGGGGGACATCTCTCTTTGGCTGATCTTTCTGGCCGGATTAGCGGGTGGCTTTCTGGCGCTATTCACTCCTTGTGTCTGGCCTATCATCCCCATGACGGTAAGCTTCTTCCTCAAAAGATCGGAGAAAAAAGCCAAAGGAAGGCGGGATGCTATCTTGTACGGCTTATCTATTGTTCTGATATATGTAACCCTCGGGGTACTGATAACCGTGATATTCGGGGCAAGTGCATTAAACAGCATGTCGACCAATGCTGTCTTTAATCTTTTGTTCTTTGCCCTGCTCGTGGTATTTGCCATTTCTTTCTTTGGCGCATTTGAAATTACACTGCCGGCTTCCTGGTCGACTAAATTAGACGCGAAAGCCGATTCTACTGCCGGCATTTTAAGCATCTTATTCATGGCTTTCACCCTCGTGCTGGTTTCTTTCTCCTGCACGGGACCAATTATCGGCACCTTGTTGGTTGAAGTGGCAAGCTCGGGTACCATCCTCGCGCCTGCAATCGGCATGCTTGGTTTCGCGGTAGCTTTGGCCATTCCGTTTACCTTTTTTGCCTTCTTCCCTTCCCTGCTGAAATCGATGCCGAAGTCGGGAGGCTGGCTGAACAAGGTCAAAGTTGTACTGGCCTTCCTGGAACTTGCTCTTGCTCTCAAATTCTTATCAGTAGCTGATTTGGCTTATGGCTGGAGGATACTTGACCGTGAAGTATTTATTTCACTATGGATCATAATTTTCGCCTTACTGGGCTTTTACCTGCTGGGGAAAATCAGGTTTCCACACGACAGCGAAAGCAAACACAGCTCTGTTTTAGGGACTTTCTTAGCCATCATCTCACTTTCTTTTGCCTTGTACATGGTTCCCGGACTGTGGGGAGCACCCCTGAAGTCCATCAGCGCTTTTGCACCGCCGTTGACTACGCAGGACTTCAATTTGTATGATTATGAAGTACATGCTGAGTTTTCGGATTATGACGCCGGCATGAAATATGCGGCTGAAAAGGGCAAACCGGTCGTGGTTGACTTCTCCGGATATGGTTGTGTCAACTGTCGCAAGATGGAGGCTTCAGTTTGGACTCACCCGCGTGTAAAAGAGCTGCTGGAGAACGATTATGTATTGATTACCCTATTTGTTGATGATAAAACACCATTGGATAATCCATATACGATTGAAGAAAATGGTAAAACAAGAAATATACGAACGGTTGGCGATAAATGGAGTTATCTGCAACGGGTAAAATTCGGCGCCAATGCACAGCCTTATTACGTGATGCTCGACAACAACGGACTCCCGTTGAGCAGTCCGTTCACTTTCGATGAAAATCCGGACAATTTCATCCGCTGGCTCGAAAGAGAATAACCGATTATCTGACAAAATTTCAGCCTGATACTGCCAAAACAAGGGTTAAATTGTTTTGGCAGTATTCTTGTATACGGACAGTATGGCAGTAGAGACGCAATAAATTGCGTCTAAATAGCGAATAGCTAAGAGCGGAAAGTGCAGAACTGAGAGCGAAAAGTGAATAGTGAATAATGCGAATCAGGAGTTAAATTCTTCAAAAAAGCCGCGCAGCGGCGAGATGATTCATAACCGTATGCAAGGCGTTAGCCGCAGCTTACGGTATTAGATACACTCCTGAAGCTATAGCCCTGCAAGGGCGGGATGTGATAGGCTTACAATTAATAATTCAGCCCTTGCAGGGCTGCTTACCATATTTTATAGCCTATATTCCGTAGGTTACGCTTCGCTACACCTACGGTTATGAATAATCTCGCCGCTGCGCGGCTTAGCAAACCAATGCAACATTGAACAAAAAATAGCTCCTGATTCGCATAAATAGTAAAATAGTAAAAACATATATATCGCAATGAAAAAGCAAAAAGTTGAAGAAACACCGGAGCAAAATGAAAAGCAGGTAGAAAGTCAGGTAACGGAAGAAAAAGAAATGACAGTGGATGAAACAGCTGATCAGATTTCGGCTGATATCGAAAACCTGAATCAGGAAGTATCGGAACTGAAAGACAAAAACCTGCGCCTGATGGCTGAATTTGACAATTTCCGCAAGAGAAGTATCAAAGAAAGAGCTGATTTAATCAAATTTGCCGGAGAGGATGTACTGAAGAAGATTCTCCCTTTAATTGATGATTTTGAGCGTGGTTTACAGGCAATGGATTCTGCTGAGGATGTTAAAGCTGTGAAAGAAGGTGTTGATTTGATTTATGCCAAATTTATTTCTTTCTTAACTGAAAACGGAGTTAGTGTTATTCCAACTCAGAATGAAGTCTTTAACACCGACCTGCACGAAGCCGTAACTACCTTCCCGGCGCCATCAGAAGAGATGAAAGGGAAAATTATCGACTGTGTATCCAAAGGGTATACCCTGAACGAAAAAGTGATTCGTTTTGCCAAAGTGGTTGTCGGAGAATAATACAATACTGGTTGAAATAAGAAATTCAAAATTCAAACGAAAGTGTCTAAAAGAGATTATTACGAAATACTGGGTGTAAGCAAAAATGCTTCCGCCGATGAAATTAAGAAAGCATACCGCAAGAAAGCCATCGAATATCACCCTGATAAAAATCCGGGCGACAAAGCTGCCGAGGAAAAATTCAAAGAAGCAGCAGAAGCCTACGAGGTATTGAGTGACCAGCAGAAGCGTCAGCGTTACGACCAGTTCGGTCATGCCGGCGTAAACGGCGCTGCCGGAGGTGGTTTTGGCGGTGGTGGCATGAGTATGGATGACATATTCTCTCATTTCGGTGATATTTTCGGTGGACATTTCGGTTTTGGCGGTGGTGGTTTTAGTGGTTTTGGTGGCGGCGGTCGCGGTGGTACACGGGTCAGAAGAGGTTCTGATTTAAGGGTGAAAGTCAGATTGACACTCGCCGAAATTGCCAATGGTGTTGAAAAGAAAATCAAAGTCAAGAAGTTTGTTCCCTGTCAGCATTGTAATGCCACTGGTGCTGCACATGGTTCAGATTCCGTTACTTGTTCGACTTGTCACGGTAGCGGAAGGGTTACCCGGGTACAAAACACCATTTTAGGGCAGATGCAAACCCAGTCGGAATGTCCGACCTGTCAGGGAGAAGGCAAAATTATCAAGGAAAAATGTTCGCATTGTAACGGTGAAGGTATTGTCAGGGAAGATGAAGTAATCAACATCAACATCCCGGCAGGCGTGATGGAAGGCATGCAACTCTCGATGAGTGGCAAAGGTAATGCTGCCCGTCGTGGTGGCGTGAATGGCGACCTGCTGATTCTGGTAGAAGAAGAGAAACACCCCGATCTCATCCGTGACGAGAATGATTTGATATACAACCTGCTGATAACTGTTCCGACAGCCATACTGGGCGGTTCGGTTGAAGTGCCAACTGTTGATGGGAAAGTAAAGGTTAACATCACACCGGGCACACAACCTGGCAAGGTGCTGCGTTTAAGAGGAAAAGGTTTACCAAGCGTGAACCGTTACGGAACAGGCGATTTACTTGTCAACATCGGCGTGTACATCCCGGAAAATCTGAATAAGGAAGAAAAGACCGTGATGGAAAAACTGGCTAAATCAGAGAATGTGAAGCCCAATGCCTCGGCATCGAAAGATTTCTTTTCGAGATTTAGAAATATGTTTGAGTAAGTAGATTTTTACGATTTACGTACACCTTTATTGGTAAAAAGATTAACTTTGCACGAGACTTAAAAATAATAAATCCGTGAAGTATCTTTTTACCATTTTTTTTGTTGTGAATTTTATATTTGTATGTCAAGGTCAGTCATTAGATCCAAATTACCTTGCCTACATCGAGAAATATCATGAAATTGCGATCAGGCAGCAGAAAACACATGGCATTCCAGCGAGTATCATTCTGGCACAGGGGCTCCTCGAATCAGGGGCAGGCAGAGGTAGTTTAGCCACTCAGGCCAATAATCATTTTGGCATCAAGTGTCACGACTGGACGGGTGACCGGGTATACTACGACGATGATGAGAAAAACGAATGTTTCCGTAAATACCGTCACGCTTCTGATTCATACGAAGATCATTCCCTGTTTCTGGTAAATCGTTCCAGATACAGAAACCTTTTTCAGCTGAATCCGACTGACTATGTAGCCTGGGCACACGGGCTGAAAGCGGCAGGTTACGCAACCGACCCGGCTTACGCGCAGAAACTTATCAGCCTGATCGACAGATACAGTCTACATGAATATGACAAAGCCCACAGGGGATTGTTTGCATCAAAAGACGACAATAAAACCACCGAAGCTGTTTCAGTCAATCAGCCCGAACGTACCATATACAAATCAAATTATATCCGAATTGTAGTTGCAACGGCCAACGACACTTATGCATCTTTAGCAAAAGAACTGAAAATATCTGAGCGCAGATTAAGAAAATACAATGAAGTTGGAACGGATGCTGAACCACGCGCGGGGAGCATCGTGTATTTGTCAAAAAAGAAGAGACGGGCAGCCTGCTCCAATCGCATCCACGTGGTGCAACAGGGAGAAACGCTCTACGGCATTTCGCAACAATATGGCATCCAGCTGATCAGTCTCTACAAACTCAATGATTTATCGTTCGAACAGGGTGCGTATATCGGACAAATATTGAAATTACGTTGATACATGCATCATGAGAAGAAGAAATACAGAGACCATACGGGATGTCATTGAGCAATTTCTCAAACAAAAGAAATTAGACAAACCTTTGTTTGAAAAGAAGATTATAGATGCATGGCCTGAAGTTTTGGGAAAAAACATCATGAATTATACCAGTAATTTAGCTGTTAAAAACAGAAAGCTATATGTCAGCATCACATCCTCGGTGTTGAGACATGATTTGTTTATCTCACGCGAGAATATTGTTGAATCGTTAAACAAGCATGTAGGCAGTCATGTTATTGATGAAATAGTTTTCAGATAATCATATTAAAAAATACTTTTAACCCCATAAATTCTGAATGAAAAAAGTCCTAATCTTGCTGATTTGCACCTTATCAATATTGCAAATCAGTGCGCAGTATTATACCATCAGCGGATACATTACCGATGAAAAAAGCGGGGAAACTCTGATCAACGCTTCAATATACGACATCAACTCCAGAAAAGGAACCGTCGCCAACGTCTATGGTTTTTACTCGCTGACTCTTCCCAAAGGTCAGATCGAACTGCAATATTCCTATGTCGGTTATGCTACACAAGCACGGAAACTCGACCTTCAAAAAGATACTGTCATTAACATCCGTTTCAAATCCTCCATAGATCTGCAGGAAATAACAGTCATTGGTCGACAACGTATTACAGGCGTGCAATCGGCTCAAATGAGTGCAGTGGAAGTTCCCATCAGCCAGATTAAAACGGTACCTACCCTTTTCGGGGAAGCCGATTTGGTAAAAGCCCTGCAATTATTACCGGGGGTACAATCCGGCTCCGAAGGTTCTACCGGCATGTACGTTCGGGGTGGCGGTCCGGATGAGAACTTATTTTTATTAGACGGTATTCCGGTTTACAACGTGAACCACATGGCAGGTTTCTTTTCTGTTTTCAATCCCGACGCCGTTAAGAATGTGACTTTATATAAAGGAAGTTTCCCGGCACGATTCGGAGGCAGGTTATCATCCGTGATTGATGTCAGGATGAATGACGGAAACGACAAAGAAATCCATGGCAATGTAAGCGTAGGACTTATTTCGTCTAAAATCAACATCGAAGGACCAATTATCAAAGAAAAAACAACATTTAATATTTCTGCACGAAGGACCTACTCCGATTTACTTCTGCAACCCATTTTAATGTTTGCTGCAGATGAAACTTTTGATGAGAATAACGATGGAAGCATGTCTGCCGGATATTATTTTTACGATTTGAATGCTAAAATTAACCACAAATTTTCTAACAACGACAGGCTGTATTTCAGTTTGTATATGGGCGATGACATAATATATACTGATTTCAGGAATAAATATTCCAATGTTTACGACGACGAAAACCAAATCAGATATGAACTATCAAACCGAATGAATTTAAAGTGGAACTGGGGAAACATTGTCACTTCTATTCGCTGGAATCACATGATTAACAACAAGTTGTTCATGAACGCCACAGCTGCTTATACCCGTTATCGTTTTGATATGGGCGTTGGAACGAAGATGAAAAGCACGACAACCTACACCGATTCAATAAAAAAAGAATCATCAGAAGTATTCATGGGCTATCAATCCGGCATTGAAGATTATACGCTCAAAGCAGATTTTGACTATGCTCCACATCCCAATCATGACGTAAAGTTTGGAGTCAATTATACCAATCACGCCTTCCGGCCCGGAGTTTCTGTGGCAAGAGTAGATATAAAGGTAAGCGGAGAAACACTAAGTGTCGATACCATGATTGGCGATAAAAATGTATACTCACATGAAACCATGTTTTATGCTGAAGACAATATTTCAATCGGTTATGCACTGAAAGCCAACCTGGGTTTACATTACTCTTTTTTCAACGTGCAAAAGGAGACCTATCATTCCCTTCAACCACGTTTAGGCCTGCGATTATTGGCCAACGACAATTTATCATTCAAAGCTGGTTACGCTGCCATGAGTCAGAACGTACACCTGCTATCCAATTCTTATGTAAGTCTGCCTACCGACCTGTGGGTTCCGGTGACCAAACGCATCAAACCCATGCGCTCCCATCAGTATTCAGTCGGCGCTTTCTATAATCTGAATGATTTCGTAGATTTATCGGTAGAAGGCTACTATAAATCCATGCACAACCTGATTGAATATAAAGATGGAGCAACTTTCCTGGGCTCCAGTACCGGCTGGGAAGATAAGGTAGTGATGGGCGACGGATGGGCCTATGGAGTAGAGTTATTGGCTCAGAAATCAATCGGCAAAACTACCGGATGGATTGGATATACCTGGGCAAAATCGGAAAGGCTGTTCAACCGTCCGGGACAAGAACTCAACTACGGTAAGGTATTCCCCGCTAAATATGACCGCCGGCATGATGTCAGCTTAGTAATATCCCATAAATTCAGCGACCAGTTTGATTTATCGGGTACCTGGGTTTTCAGTACCGGAAACACAGGAACTTTAGCTTTACAGCAATATGCAGCAGGAGAAATTCCAGACACGAACAATTATTATCCGCAAAATAATATAACCGGTGAACAAAACTATATAAGCGGAAGGAACAATTTTCGCTTTAATCCCTATCACCGCATGGACATCGGCATGAATTTCCATAAAAAGAAGAAATATGGAACAAGAACCTGGAATATAAGCATTTACAACGCTTACAATAACAACAACCCATTCCTGGTTTACCCAAAAGAGGATCAGGATTACAATCCAATTACCAACCAGTATGTTACAAAGAAATCATTGGTTCAGGTATCCGTTTTTCCCATTATTCCTTCAATAAGCTATAGTTATAAATGGTAATCTCCAATCAACATTAAAATGAAAACACTACAAAATATCCTGCTTACTGTACTGTCAGTATTAGTTTTCAATTCCTGCGAGAAAGTTATAGAATTCAATGGAGAACAAACTGATCCTATGATTGTTGTGAATAGCTTTGTCACACCGGACTCACTGATTTATGCTCAAATATCAAAAAGTAAATTCTTTTTAAGCAACAAAACCGGATTCGATTATATCAACAATGCAGATGTTTCATTGCACATCAACAACACCTTCAAAGAAAAACTTACATTCATATCCGACGGTCTCTATTTAAGTAACTTTAAACCAAATACAGGCGATACCATTCGTTTTGTTATTACAGCCAACGGATTGGATGATGTCGAAAGCGTTTCTGTTATTCCCGATCAACCTGTCATTCTTTCAGCAGACACAACCTTTAAAATCTCATTTACCGATTTTCAAATGGATGGTAAAGATACAATAGGATATTATCAGGCTGGTGAATTAGCTTTCAACATTAAGCTTAAAGACGAGGCAGATCAGCCGGATTATTACAGGCTGACACTAAAGAGACATACTATTATTGATGCCGGAGGAGGCTTCACATACGAAGAAGTTGATTATATGCCTTTCATCCTGGAGGGATTTCAAAACACGAATACAGGAGGCGGTTTATTTGATATTTTCGGAGGTATAATAGTTGACTCCAAAAACCAACAACTAATAACAGATGAGCTTTTTAACGGGAAAGAATTTGTATTGAAATTTACTGCTAATACATATAAAAGAGTGGTAAAACCCGGATATGAAGATAAAATTTATTACGGCAGCGACAATGTTGTTTCAGAAGAGTATACTGTCAACTTGCAAGGTATTTCTAAAGACATGTATTTATATCTGAAATCAAAAGAAATGGCTGATGGCGTATTGGATGGATTTTTCACCGAACCGGTTCAAATTTACAACAACATCAGCAATGGAATCGGAATATTGGGTAGTTATACCAGCAACCGGATTGCATTTAAAACACGCTGATAAACATCGCCATAACCATTATTTCTTTTTATTCCAGCTTTCGTCCCGGTATTTTTCATTGGCTAATAATTCCACCGCTTGCATCATAGCTTCATCCGGAATAATGGTTTTGGTAATACCGGTCACGAATTTAACCTCGTCAATCATCTTATTAAAAAAGGCTGATGGCGTTCGTACAGGCAGGTTATTTTCCAGACAGAAAGTACGGATATTCTTCACCGGACTGGGAACCGATGCGATGCCTTTTACGGCTGGATTTACTTTCTTTGCCGCCAATGCACCCGTCAGTTTATCTATATCGGCATCATAAAGCAGGGTGCCGTGATGTAATACCCGGTTGGCTGTTACATGCGAGGCAGTACCTGAAAATTTATAACCATCAGAAAACCAAAGGTCTTTACGTTGACCGACCATCGGCTGACAGCCGAAAGTAGTAAGGGAAACGATGATGGGCTTCAGAAATTCTGCATTCAAATCGGTCTTGTCGCCTTTTTTATTGCTGATGAAGCAGTAATTGAGATTACCATAATCGTGGTAAACCGCTCCCCCACCCGATATGCGTCTGTAAACGGGAATGGCATGCTGTCGGCAGAAATCCGCGTTAACTTCATTTTCCCATACCTGATTACATCCGATGATAACTGAAGGGGCATTCACATAAAACAAGGCATATTCCATGTCTGTTTTGTTAAAAAGAAACTCTTCCAACGCCAGGTTAATGGCCGGATCGCTTTTTTCTGAAACAACTAATTCCATGGTATCATTTTAATTGTGATGTGTATATCAGCTGATGATCCGGGTATAAATCCGGATGTAAAACCGAAATAACATCCAGCAGCAGCCAATCGGGACGGGCAACCGCGCTTTCCCAAAAATCATTGGCGCTGGAGGGTAACATACGTTTATTGAAGTTATAGACTCTTTTCGTGGTCACAGGTTTAAAAAGTGCATGTTTTTTATCTGCCTGTACCAGTTCATCTATCGATGCAAAATTGCAATTTAACCACACATCTGCCTGCGAGAAGTTCTTCAAAACAGACTCGACATTCAAAGGCAGACTACCTTTTGAATCGTCGCCGGCATAATAATAATCACCGCCCGCATCAGCAAATAAACGGGCCATAAAACTGTTACCACCCGGCATGTACCAGGTGCCTCTGAAATTGGAACCGGAGACAACAGTTGGCTTCTTCTCAACAGCCTGCGCCCGTGCTTTAACCGACTGATAAGATTCGTTCACAAAATTAAAGATACTGTCAGCTTCCTTTTCCTTGTCAAAAAACACCGCCACAAACTTTATCCACTCCGCCCTTGCCAACAGGGAACTTTCCATCCATTCGTTGTTATACACCACGGGGATACCCGCCTGCATCACTCTTTTAGCATAGGGATCGTCCTGTTTATAACCGCTCATCATCAGCATAGCCGGTTGCAAACGCAGTGTTTTTTCAACATTGATATTGAATGCATCACCCAAATCTTCAATTTCACCGTTTTTCACCTGATACTGAATATAAGCATTGTAGATTAAATCGGGGGAACAAACACCCGACACCCGTTCAATCACATCAAGCAAAGCCAGAAATTCAAAATGCGTGGAAGAAGTCACAGCCAAATTAGCAACAGGCTGACGAATCACACTTCCATCAGCAGGCGTTGCGACACTATCCTCAGCAACCACATAATAACGGGCAAAAACTTCCCCCGGTTGCCAGGGGTCGTTGACGATTACTTCCTTGTATCCGGGGTGATAGACAATATCAAAACCTTCGGCATAGAGCAGGCTCAGGGTATCTCCCGAACCGGCAAGTGTAGCATCAGCCTGACGGTCCACCCGGTTACAGGCAGCAGTCAGCACCAGCACAATGACAAAAAAAAGGGCTTTTATTTTCATGTAAAAAACAAAAGCCCAAAGTTACGAAATATTTTCAATCTTAATGACCGCCTCCCCTCACATTCGTTGCCGCTTGGGTAGATTCCGGCTCCCTGACAAAGATCCAGAACAGCACAGACACCGACACAAACACGCCGCACAGAATATAAAGCAACTGATAATTACCGGTTTGCCTGATCACATTGGCGACACCATTACTCATCATCTGAGGCAACACCACCGCCAGATTAAAGACTCCCATGAACAAGCCCATCTTGGCCGGGTTCACCCGTTCACTCATAATGGCAAATACAATGGAAATTATGGCCGACCAGCCGATGCCAACCAACAACATGCCTAAATAGAAATCCCACTCAACCGACCCGACAAAAGCGATGTAGAAATATCCCAACGCGGCAACCGACAAAGCAGCGATGTAAGTCCGAACACGACCAATAATTTTAGCCACCGCCTGCAACACCAGCGGGAAGATAGCGCCCACCAGATTCAGGATAAAGAATCCGAGTGAAACCATGTTACCAATCGAAGAATCAGCGGTTTGCTGTACACCCGTCAGACTCTCGGCAAACCAGTTAGCCGTAATGTTGGCGAGGTCAATATTCGGTAAAATTCTGTTTTCGATGAAAAAACCAGATAGTATAAACATACTTTGGAAAGCCACCCACGAAAAAGAGTGAGCCAGCATGATTTTATGGAATTCCTTTTTATTGGAAGGTTTCTTAATCCCGTCAACGATATTTACAATCCCTATTATCACCGAATATATCAATGCAGATATTAGTACCGGATTGTGTAATGCCGCTAATGTGTCGTGAAAGAAATGGTGAAATAAACTAAAGATACCGAACACCAGGAATCCGTATAAAGGATAAATTTCTTTGATAATTTGCCAAATGCCAAATTTTTCCTCCTCACCAGCAATTTTCCCCTCTTTAATATCCTTTTTCTCCTCAATCAGCAGAATCGGGAAGACCGCCATACCCAACACGATGAAAGCCGCGATATACAACAAAATTTCATTGCCGAACAACATCGACAGGAAATAGGCAAACACACCAAAAAAACCGGATACAATCTGCATCCAGACATAACCCGATGTCCGAACCTTCCCTTCCGGCGTTAAATCCGCGATGATAGAACGAGCCGGGTTAAAAGTCACGTTAACCGATAAATCCAGAAAAAGGGCAATCAGCGAAGCGATGATGACAATATCGGCAATACCCGTGATATTCGAAATTTCCTGAATAAACGGCAGACACAGAAAAGCAATCGCGCTGACAATACCCCCAATCATGATAAACGGTCGGCGACGACCACCCATAAACCATACATTATCGCTGATCATACCCACGATAACCTGACCGAATATCCCGGCAATCGGTCCCGCGAGCCACACAAATGCTACCTCGTGAATATCGAGTCCGTATTTCTTCGATAAAATCCAACTCAGCGCCGCAATCTGAGTCGAAAGCGCGAAGCCTACTGCCGTTGCCGGCAAAGCCAGTAAAGCTAAAAAAGGATTGGATAATTTTTTCTGGATGTTCAGCATGATGATTTGTTTTTGAGGTTTCGATGATTTTAGCCGTTCCGATGAAGGTAAAACCAAAATTTCATGCAATTTTATACAAAAAACGGATGATATGCGAATTTTAAAGGAAAAAAGGAAGGAAAGAGGGAGTGCAAACGATTTCGGGGGGATTAATAATCCCCCCGGTTTTAACCGGGATTCGTTTTGCGAACCATCAATAGCCCCCGGTTTTAACCGGGGGATTCGGGAGATTGGGGGGATTCAGAAATGGAAATTTTTCCGATTTTTTTTTAATACGGAATGGGTTAAAACCCATTCCTATTGATGAAATGGAATTTCATTTTTATTAGGGCTAAAGCCCTTTCATGAAATCATTTCTTATGAAATTAACCAATATCATTGTATTTTTGAAAACTATGTTTGTGGATTAATTCGTTGTATTCATCAATCCATGATTTTTTTGCATGGTGTTGTTCTTGATTTCTGATGTAATTTCTAACAATTTCGATATTGGATTCTGAAACGGAAACAGCAAAATACTCATCCTGCCATTCAAATTTTTCTTGCAAAAGCATCTCCTTATTAATCCAATAAGATGATTCTCCTTTGATTAATTGAATGATTTTTCTGAGCGATTGATTTTCTCCTAATGAGACCAGACAATGACAATGGTCTTCATACCCATTAATAAAATCGATAATAATTCCTTTCCTTTTAGCGTTTTCAAGGATATGCTTCCAAACGGTTTTCCTTATATCCGCTGTTGACAAATAGGGATACCTGTTTTTCGTACTCCATACAAAATGGATGTAAACTTTGATAAATGACATGTAGTTTAAAATGTGGTTTTAGGTTTAGTGCCTTATTTACAGCCCACAAATATAAACATTTAACACACAAGAAACCTCACCTCCTCCCGAACTAAAGCTCTCTAATCCTGCATTTTTTACCTTTTGCACGATTAATAAAACAAAACATTCAACCTGACATCATAAAAAATCCAGCTGCTGTGTTTGATAAAACAAGCCCTGGATTTTGACGGTATAAGCCTTGTAAATTGATGTTGAAAGCCTTAGTAATTGAAGTTTACGCCCTACATAATTGAAGTTTATGGCCTACATAACGGTCGTCATGCAAGTGCGTTCTTTGTTATTGAGCAAGTGCGTTCTTTATTGTAAAGCAAGTGCGTTCGATGGCGTAGAGCAACGTTGCTCTTTATTGTTGAGCGATGTTGCTCTTTGAGGAAGGAAGTACATCAAGGTGGACACTGCCCGGGAGCGTCATGGGTTTCGTGAGTAATCGCTTGGTACCGCAATAACAGGTGACAACGGTAATCTCGTAATTGCCGGCCGGTAGTTCGTCGGGAAGCTGAAATATCAGGGATTTGGGGTAATTGAAACTTTTTGGGATGCGGCTGACCTGGTATTTTTGGCGGGTCTGCGTATTGGCGAACCAAACGCCACATTCGGGGAAATCTCCCATAATCTTCAGGTTACGACCGGTCAGCTCAATATAATCTCTTTCCATCACCAACTCGTTATCTTCATTGGCACCGCGGACATCGGTTATGTAGCGATTGCGGTAATACTTTCTTGATACACGTAATTTTGTACTGGACACACAGTTACGCAGGGCCTTGCCGGGTATCGTGACAATCTTCAACTTATTCCCTTTTAGCGTGGTGCGGTCGGATGGTACAGTTCCCGTGACAACCGGATGAATGTGAACCAGACCCGTATCGATGTGATAACCTTGTGATGCCAGGTCTATCACTTTTTCATGATAGGTTTGTATCAGTATGGCAAATATGGCTGAATCCACAAAAGGAACTTTGGGTTTCAACAGCTCTACAATCATTTCAAGGTCATATTTGCCTTTCGACTCGGGCATAACCAGCGAATTGCCTTTTACGGTTTTGAGGGTCGTATCAATGATTTGAACCTTGACAATCTTTTCAGTTGGAGAATACATGGTAAACAAATGATAAATAAGATGGAACCTGCAAGCTAAAATGCTTGTTTTATATTTACAGGCTGCGAAAGTAAAATCAATATTTGACATGGCAAAATTTAAACCATGCAATACATATAAATAAACAAAGCAAAAACACAAAATCTTACAAATCCTTGTTTATTTGGTCTATATAACCTAACAATTCTTCCCTTCCCTGCCCTTTTTCAGAAGAAGTAATGAAAATCGGCGGCAGTTCTTCCCAGGTTTCGAAGAGCTTATCGCGGTATGCTTTCAGGTTTTCACTGAGCCTGGATTTGGATAGTTTATCTATTTTGGTGAAGATAATTGAGAATGGGATGCCATTCTCGCCCAACCATTCCATGAATTCGATGTCAATGGGCTGAGGATCATGGCGACAGTCAATCAGCACGAACAGACAGGTCAGTTCCTCGCGATACAGGATATAACTTTCGATGATGTTTTTCAGCTTTTCACGCATGGATTTCCCTGCCGTGGCATAACCATAACCGGGTAAATCGACCAGATACCAGTTATCATTGATGATAAAATGGTTAATTAACAAGGTTTTACCAGGCTTGGAGGAGGTCATAGCCAATCCCTTCCTGTTGGTCAGCATGTTAATCAGGGAGGACTTCCCCACGTTCGAACGACCGATAAAGGCATATTCGGGTAATCCGTTATCCGGACATTTTTTTACATCGGTATTACTGATGACGAATTCGGCTGATTTTATTTCCATATCCTGAAGTTATTAATAATCCTGTAAATGTTAAACCTCCGTTCAGTAACAAAAGTTCATACCCGAAGGCATATCCGAAGGTTTGGGTGGTAAATATATTTAATCCGTAACAAAACAAAGGCGAAAATACGGCAATGTAAGGCACTGCTTTGTCGATTGGTTTTAGTTTCGTAAATAATCCGAATGCATACATGCCTAATAATGGTCCGTAGGTGTACGAAACAATGATGTAAATAGCATCGATTACACTGGTATTATTCAGCTTTTCAAAAACAAGTATAATAAACAAAAACAAAACTGTAATGCCGGCATGTACACTCATTCTGATGTGTTTTGCGTTCCATTTTTTATCTTTTGCATACTTTTCCCCACTGATACCCAGTATATCGACTGTAAACGATGTGGTCAGGGCTGTCAACGCAGAATCGGCACTGGAGAAGGCTGCCGCTATAATACCCAACACAAAAAGCAACAATACGGTGTTGCCGAAATAATTTACAGCGAAGAATGGTAGCATTTCATCACCTTTGACAGGCAATTGAATCCCGTTTTCCATTGCGAACAGGTAAATCAGAAAGCCCAGGATCAGAAAAAGTAAATTGAAAGGAATAAAAGCAAACCCATACCAATGCATATTTTTCTGTGCTTCAGGTAAAGACTTACACGACAGGTTTTTCTGCATCATATCCTGATCCAGACCAGTCATCACTACCGCTATAAAAATCCCGCTGAAGAATTGCTTGATAAAGTGCTGCCGGCTTACCCAGTCATCGAATACGAAAACCCTCGAGATATCATGTTGTATCAGGCTATCAGTGAGACTGCGTACATCCATTCCCGTGAGCTGCAACATCTCCACAATCATCATGACCAATGCCACCAGCATCACGATGGTTTGTAGTGTATCTGTCCACACGATACTCTTGATTCCACTTCTGAAAGTATATATCCAAATCATGAGCAGAATACTGCTCACAGTCAGATAAAAAGGAATATGCCAGGCATCAGCAACCAATTTCTGGAGAATCAGCGCCACCACATATAACCGGGCAGCTGCACCGATGGTCTTGGATATCAAAAAGAATGAAGCTCCGGTTTTGTAACTGATCCTGCCAAAACGTTCCCCGAGATAGGTATAAATACTGGTCAGTTTCAGCTTGTAATACAGCGGTAATAATAGATGGGCTATCAATAAATACCCAAAGAAAAAGCCGATAACCGTCTGCATATAGGTAAATTGCATATTACCCACCATGCCGGGTACAGAGACAAAACTCACACCTGAAACAGAGGCGCCCACCATACCGATAGACACAATCCACCAGGGCGACTTGTGGTTACCCGTAAAAAAAGCTTCATTGTCGGTTGATTTCCTTCCTGTTATAAATGATATCAGCAACAATAAAGCAAAATAGGCTATGATAATCAGCAAAATACCTGAACTACTCATCCTTATTATTAAAATGGTTTCAAAATTAGCAAAAAAACCACAAAAAAAGGATAAATAAGCAGAATTTCACACATTTCATGGTTTTTTTCGTAAATTTGCGATTGATTTTTTAAGCACTCATGACTCATCAACAATATCCATCATCCCTGCTCGAAAATGCAGTCAACGAATTTTCCAAATTACCGGGGATAGGCCGGAAAACAGCCCTGCGGCTGAGTCTGCACCTGCTCCGGCAGAGTGAAATCGAAACGGAGAAATTCGGGAACGCGATGATTCAATTAAGGAAAGAAATTAAATACTGCCGGATGTGTCATAACATCTCTGACACCGACATTTGTCAGATTTGCGCCAATCCGGCCCGTGACAGCAAAACGATTTGTGTGGTGGAAAACATCCGGGATGTGATGTCGATTGAAAACACGCAACAATTCAAGGGATTATATCATGTACTGGGTGGCATTATTTCACCAATGGATGGTGTCGGACCCGGCGATATTGAAATAAACAGTCTGATTGAACGGGTTGAAAAAGAAGAGATTAATGAGGTAATTCTGGCTTTGGGAGCCACGATGGAAGGTGATACCACTAACTTCTATATATACAGGAAATTATCACCTCATCATGTTCGGATTACCACCATCGCGAGAGGGGTTGCCGTCGGAGATGAACTCGAATATGCCGACGAAGTAACCTTAGGCAGGTCGATTCTGAACCGGATAGATTTTTCAAATGCATTAAAATAGATATTAACATGAAGCAAGTACTCAAGAAATTGACATTGGTTTATTACCTTATATACATTGCCGCTGTATTGGTGGCTTTACTGGGCTTTCAACTTCACCGTTCTGGCGTGTATATTGACAGCCAGAGTCAGGCAGGAATCGCAATTTCATCCGCTTTAATCATCCTGATTATCGGATCAATACCCATCACACTGGCTGTTTTCAACAAAAAAACCAAGAAATGGGCAACTGATGAAGATGTTTCTAAAAAACTAACTCAGTATAGTAAAGCATCAATTATTCGATTAATCATCATCGGTACAGGCTTTTTACTGGGAATTTTATTCTTCTTCCTGATGAATTCACAATCGATGATTTTTTGTGCCGGTATAGCTGCTGTTGGTCTGTTCTTCTGCAAACCGGCGGAGGTGAAGATTATTTCTGAATTGCAGTTAGAAGAAGCGGATAGTGAATAAAAGCGAATAGCGGATAGCGGATAGCGTAGGGGCGCAATGCTTGCGCCCTGACAGTAGACAGTAGACAAACAAAAAATATGATAATAGCCGTAGATTTTGACGGGACCATCGTGACCCACGAGTATCCCAGGATTGGAAAGGAAATACCTTTCGCGATTGCAACACTGAAAAAATTACAGGAGGATTTTCAGCTTCAACTGATTCTCTGGACTGTGCGTGAAGGGAAAGAATTAGAAGAGGCAGTTGAATACTGTCGCAATAAAGGACTGGAATTTTACGCTGTAAACAGCAATTATCCGGAAGAAAAGCCTGAAAACCGGGAACCGCGTAAACTGAAAGCCGATTTGTTTATCGACGACAGAAATCTGGGTGGCTTACCCGATTGGGGAGTAATTTACAACATGATTGCATCGGGACAGCATTTCAACATTGAATCCTTCTTCTCTCCCTATAACAACAACGAGTTTACGAATAGAGGAAGCGGAAAGAAAAAAGGTTTTCTTAAATCTATTTTTGGATGATATGTTATTAGAAAACAAACTATTGAAGTTACGTGCGCCGGAACCTGAAGACTTAGAAGTACTTTATGTTTGGGAAAATATGCCCGTGTTCTGGGAAACCGGCAATACCAGACAGCCCTATTCTAAGTTTGCATTGAAGGAATATATCAGTCAGACCAACACCAACCTGTATGAGTCAGGGCAGCTTCGCCTGATGATGGTGAACAAATCAACCGGGGAGACAGTAGGCACCGTCGATTTGTTTGATTTCGACATCCACCACAGCCGGATTGCATTGGGGCTATTTGTTGCGCCTGAGTTTCAGGGAAAGGGATTTGCTACGGCAGCATTACAGATAGTTGAAGAATATGTGTTTGGCTATCTGAAAATAAACCAACTGTACTGTCACATTGCCGTGAATAATGAGGCCAGCACCAATATGTTTAAAAAGGAAAACTTCTCCGAAACCGTTTTGAAGAACTGGATCAAAACCGGTTCCGGATTTGAAGATATTATTGTTTTCCAACAGTTTATCGACGATTACCAGAAAAGAAAACAACCGTAATCAGGGAACTCAATCCATGTATACGGTTGTAATTATTTTTAAGTATAAAAAAGCCTGTCAGCTCACATAAACTTCAAGTAAAGTTACTTCTTCCTGCGGTTTCAGCTCCACCTCGTGTACATTGGCAGGAATCAGCACAGTCTCTCCTTTGGTAACCGATGTCTTTGTTCCGTTGCTGATGATATCAAAACTACCTTCCATACACATATACGCCACAAACGAGTCAACTTTGCCGTAACAACGATTGAACTGCTCGTTGAAACGAATGATGTTGGTCGTAAAATACTCACAACTTACCAGGGTAGCCAGTTCGTTGATATTCCGGGTGTAAACCGTTTTGGGATCACTGGATGCAGAAAAGTCGATAACATCCAACGCCTCCTGCGTATGCAGGTCACGTTCTTTTCCATTATCATCCACACGTTTATAGTCATAAATACGGTAGGTAATATCACTGGTTTGTTGAATCTCAGCCAGCACAACCCCTTTTCCGATTGCATGGACCAATCCTGCCGGTATAAACAAAACATCGCCTTTTGTCACCTTAATGCTTTGAAGCAGTCCTTCCAGGTCTCCCCCTTCCAACGCTTTCAAATAAGCTTCTTTGGTACAGTCTTTTTTGAACCCGATAATTAATTCTCCATCTGGTTCAGCGTCCATGATATACCACATTTCAGTTTTACCAAATGAATTGTGACGTTCCATGGCTACCTCATCACCGGGATGTACCTGTATCGACAGGTTATCATTGGCATCAATCAGTTTGAACAACAAGGGAAAAACATCCCCAAAACGCTCGTAAACCTGATTTCCCACCAAATCACCTTTATACTTCTCAATGAGATCTTTCAAATTTTTTCCGGCCAGATTTCCGTTGTTAACAACAGAAACATCACCGTTATAGCCTGATAACTCCCAGCTTTCACCCAACTTACCTGTATCGGAAGGTTTATTAAACAGCTTGTTGAGTTTTGAGCCACCCCAGATTTTATCTTTTAAAATCGGAGTGAATTTTAACGGATATAATGTACTCATCCTGTTAAATGATTTAGTTTTTACGATTTGCCAGATTTAATTCCCAAGCCCAGGCACTGCGAAGGGTTTCTTCCACTGTTTCCATTGCTTTCCATCCCAGCACTTCGTTTGCATAAGTCGGATCGGCCCATACCTTTTCAATATCGCCTTCCCTTCTGCTAACAATTTTATAGGGAACTTTAACCTGATTTACTTCTTCAAATGTTTTGATGATTTCCAGCACAGAGAGTCCGCGACCGGTACCTAAATTGAAAGTCTCCAGACTGTCTCCGGATTTTCCATCCAGCATGCGTTTTACTGCAATCACATGCGCTTTGGCCAGATCGACTACGTGGATGTAATCACGGATGCAGGAACCATCGGGTGTATCATAATCATTACCGAAAACCTGTAATTGTTTGCGAAGTCCTATAGCTGTCTGCGTTACAAACGGCAACAAGTTATTGGGAACACCATTAGGCAACTCCCCGATTTCAGCAGAGGCATGCGCCCCGATTGGGTTGAAGTATCTCAACACGATGCTTTGATAGCTGTTCGGATTGGCATATATTGTATCCCTGATAATTTCCTCTCCGATTTGTTTGGTATTGCCATAAGGTGAAAGTGCTGGTTTGATGGGGGCTCCTTCAGTTACCGGCAGAATATCGGGCTGACCATAAACGGTACAGGAAGATGAAAAAACAAAGTTTTTAATTTTGTGTACCGGCATCAATTGTAAGAGATTGATCAGCGAAACCAGGTTGTTACGATAATAAAGCAATGGCTTTTCAACTGATTCACCGACTGCCTTACTGGCTGCAAAATGAATAATGGCGTCTATTTTTCCATATTTATCCATCATGTTGTCCATGGCCACATAATCAACACAATCGATATTTTCAAAAGCCGGACGAACACCGGTTATCTTTTCAATACCATTGAGGACTTCCACATTGGAATTCGACAGGTTATCAACGATAACAACCTCAAAACCTTCATTGATCAACTCAACAACGGTATGGGAACCAATGTAACCAGTTCCACCTGTAACTAATACTTTTGACATGACACTTATTATTTAAACAATTGTGCCGGGTAAACACCCTTACGCACCAATTCATTAATTTTCAATACAACCTGCGGACGGTCTTCTGCATACGTAACCCCAAACCATTTTGAAGGAGTGTCCAATACTTTACAACTTGCTTTTCCGGTTACAATTAACTCATTAACCGCCAGAGGAATATAAAATTCCGATTTCAGTTCCTGTCCTTTTTCTGCTAAGAAATGTTTAAAATATTCCCATGAATAATCAAAATAATCCGGCGTGAAACCCCACATATTCATTGATACCGGTGTACTGGCAGGAATAGAGACTTCTTCTCCTTTTTCATCCACATAAATGATTGCACCCGATTTCTCTTCGATATGGGTACGTTCAACCACATTTTTCAGATTACCGTTTTCATCCACTACACATACGCCGCGACTTACCGAACCACTCTCAGACAAGGTGTTACCTACACGGTAACCAATCATACAGTATTCATTTTGCTTGCCATTTACGCTACGCAGGAAGTCAGCTAACACCTGAAAGGATTCCTGACCGTAAAAATCATCGGCGTTGATAACGGCAAAAGGTTCTTTTATCACATCTTTACCCATCAGCACAGCGTGATTGGTTCCCCATGGCTTTTCTCGTTCCGGATTATATACAAAGCCTTCCGGCACATTGCTTATATCCTGAAATACGATTTCAACATCAATCAGATTTTTGAATTTGTTTACCACGATTTCTCTGAAATCCTTTTCAAAACTCTCGCGAATAACAAATACCAGTTTTCCGAAGCCGGCTTTAATAGCATCATAAATGGAATAATCCATGATGGTTTCACCGTTCGGACCCAGTCCGTCTAATTGTTTAAGACCGCCATAACGACTACCCATTCCCGCCGCTAACACAAATAAAGTTGGTTTCATATAAAATGCTTTAAGATTTGAGCTGCAAAAGTACATTATTTTTTTGATTTACGATAACTTTTTCCATCCTGAATTGTTATTTTATCTGAGTGGTTTAAACGTAAACTTCCAACCTTTAAATTTAATAAATCACATGGAAACAAGTACTTTCTTTTTTCCTAAAAGAACGTGTCTGTTCTTTTTAAGCATCTTAGCTTTTTCTTTCTCATTGTCCGCTCAAACTGAAATTTCCGGAGAAATCAACTCTGATTCCACACTAAACTTAGCAGGTAGTCCCTACCTGATTCCTTACGGACTTGTTGTTAATCAGGGGGCTACGCTGACTGTCGAACAAGGTGTGGAGCTGAAATTTGGAAATTATGCTTCACTACAGGTGCTTGGCACATTGCAGGCGCAAGGCGCTGTTTTTACTTCAAACGCTGCTACCCCGGAACCCGGTAGTTGGAACGGAATCATTACAGGGAACGATTTACATGCTGCAACCGTAAATCTAACCGATTGCGAGGTAAAATTCTATCATGAATGTGTGGTGGTCAGAGGTCAATTGAACGCTACCAACACCAGTTTTTCTGAAAGTAACTCTCACGGTATTGTTGTAACACAAGCAGGATTACTGCAACTAACTGGTGGCATCATTCAAACTTCATCTGAATATTCGTTTTCTTACCATTCCGGAATTTATGCTGATACTTCGGAATCAGTAACCGTATCCGGCTCAGCTATCCGGCATTTCCGAAATGGTATTACCGGTGATCATACCCATATCAATCTGACTGACATCGACATCAGAGACACCTACTATCCGGTTGAATTTAAAAGCAATGTTGATTTTGCTCTGACCGGCAACAGCAACCTGGAATTTAACACCTACAAAGCTGTATATATAGGTTTCAGTGATTTAAATGACACCCTGAACCTGCCTTTGATTCAATACCCCTATCTTTTCATGGGATATTTTAACATCAATGAAACCGGTAAACTAATTGTCAACTCCGGCAACGTACTCAAATTCAACGATTATGTTTCACTGAATATAAAAGGGGTTCTGATTGCTGATGGAACTGAGACTGAAAATATCATCTTCACTTCACTCCGCGACGACAATGCAAAGGGTGACACCAACGGGGATGGGACTATCACTGCTCCTGAGACTGGTAGCTGGTATGGAATCAACTTCGAAAATGAAAGTGTGGATACAGAAAATTTAATACAAAATTGTATTATCCGTTACGGAGGACGTGATTACAGGGGTGGAGTCAACACCTACCATGCTTCACCAACCATTGATTCCTGTTCGTTTGCCAACAATTATTATGGCATATACCTTTCCGGCGTATCCAAACCGGTTATTTCTAATACCACCATCGGTTCGAGTAGCATGACACCGCTTGCCATGTCGTTTGAGGCCGATCCGGTACTGACCAATAACGTCCTCTCGTTTTCCGACAATGCTTACGACGCGATTGGTATCATCGGCGGACACATGTCGGCCAACGGAACACTTAAAGTACGTTCATTTACCGATGTTCCGAACATCACTTACTATTTGCTGAATGAAATTATTGTTCCTGAAAACGTTACATTAACCATCAACAAGGGAATTACACTCAAATCATTCAGGCATGATGGTGGTTGGGATAAACGCATCATCGTGTACGGAAACCTGATTGCAGATGCCACTGCAGGAGAAATGATTAACTTTACTTCTGCCCGTGACGATAACTATGGATATCCTGCCGATTGTAACAAAGATGGCACCATGACTTCTCCTGTTATCAACGACTGGGGTGGTATTATTTTTCAACCGGGCAGTAGTGGTTTATTGAACTATTGCCGGTTTAAATATGCTGAAATCAACAACTTCTCCTATCCTAACTGCAATCAGCACGATAATGCCAACTATTCGGCCATCGCGATTATCGATGCCGGTCCGGTGATTACCAATTGTGAATTCAAAGACCTGCACCATGCCATATCCTGTTATAGGGCTGCCAATCCTCAGATTGATAATTGTCAGATGATTAACATCACCTACACACCTGTAAACATCTCGGGAACATCGACTCCAAGCATGAGTAACATACAGTTTACCAATGTGGGTTGGCGGGCAATCGGACTGATTGGCGGCAATGTTTGTCTGAACGGTACCATCCAGCAGCGGAATATGGCAGGATTCAACAACATCAGTTATATCTTGCTGAATGACATGATTATAAACGAAGGTTCCTATATTAATATTGACCCCGGTGTCGTGATTAAATTAGCCGGGAGTGATAATTATTACGGAAATTTCAGTTACGGCATGTATGGTCAGCATATATTTGTGAAAGGTGGTCTGAAAGCCAACGGAACAGCAGATAACAATGTCATCATCACATCGGTGAAAGATGACAACGTGGGTAATCCGCTCGATACCAATGGCGATGGAAACGGCAGCAGTCCTCAACCAGGCAACTGGAGTTACATTAAGTTTTTATCCGAAGCTGATGATGCATTCAACATGTTTAATTACACCCAACTTAAATTCGGAGGTGAAGATGAACAAGGCATGTTACATTTCGAAAATTCAGGCGGAAGTGTAAACAACTCGGTTTTAATTAACTCAAAAAGCTATGGTGTGTTATGCAATGGGAATGCAAATCCGGTATTCGATGGCGTCACCATACAAAATTCAAATTCCGACCCGATAGCCTTGTCGCTTACAGCCAACCCATCATTCACGAACATGCAATTTATTTCAAATTTCAGTAATGCACTGAAAATCATCGACCGGGAGTTAAATGGCAATGCAGTTCTTGCTTCAAGAAATATCGCGGGGATTCAGAACATTGCCTATATCATTGATAATCTGAAAATAAACAGCAGTGGGAAGTTAACCATCAATCCCGGTGTAGTTATTAAATTCAGGACTTCGAATTCCTATATACTTTCAGAAGGCAACCTGATTGCAAAAGGAACACCTGAACAGAAAATTTACCTCACATCATTTAAAGATGATTCGAAAGGGGGAGATTCCAACAACAATGGGAATGCCGATGCGCCTGAAAAGGGCAATTGGGGAGGCGGACAAATGCACTGGTATGGATATTGGATATTCCCTCCTTCCGGTATATATTTCAGGAATAACACCCAGGTTAGCGACACGGTCAACGTGCTTGACCACTGCGAAATCAGGTATTGCGATACCGGTATCCGGGTAGAAAACGCCCACGCGACTATCAACAATACAACCATTCAGTTGTGCAGTTACTTTGGAACGACTGTCATTGGCAATTCCAATCCGGTATTCAACAACTGTCAGTTCTACAACCTGAGTTACAGTCCGGTGGAACTGAGCATGTTCTCCGAGCCTGAATTTAACAACTGCTCGGCACTCAACGTCGGATTCATGGCACTGGCTGTTATCCCTGAAACTTATTCACTTTCGGATACCATTCCCATCCGGAGTTTCGGCGGATACGACAACATTACCTATCTGACCGAAGGCCCGTCGACCATCAACACCGGCACAACGATTACCATTCCAGAAGGAGTTGTATTCAAATCAAGAGAGAATATTACTTCCGGAGGATATTATTACAGTCCATCCTACATGATGGCAAACGCTTTCACAGTAAACGGCAGGTTGAATATTCAGGGAAGTGCAGAAAAACCGGTTGTATTCACCCACCTGACCGATGACCGATTCGGAAATCCGTTTGACACCGAGTTGAATGGTTCGGCCACGATGCCTCAGGAAAATGCAAATGATTGGAGCGGAACCTGGATTCATTTCAGCGATGTAAGTGATGACCTCAGTTTGATTCATCATGCAAAATTCCATTACGGCGAAAAAGGAATCAGCAATTTAAGTGCATCCCCAGTTATCAGAAACAGCTCATTTGAAAAACTACGGTTTGGCGTGGATATGTCGGGTGTTTCCTTGCCGGTAATCGATAGCTGTATTTTCCATGACTTAAAGTACTTCCCGATGCAGATTTCACTGGTGGCATATCCTGCTTCCACCAAAGATAATATTATCTCCGGTACAACCTACAAAGTCATCAAGGTAAGGGATGAGATACTGACACAGGACATAACGCTTCCCAAAAGAAACTTTGGAGGTAAAAACAACATTCCTTATTATTTTGAAAAATATGAAATCGGAACCAGCGCCTCATTGGAAATTAACCCCGGTGTGATTTGTAAGTTTGGTGAACAATACTGGTGGAATGAAAGCGGGTTATACGTAAACCGCGGACTGAAGGCCATTGGTGGCAGCACTCCCGACTCCATCATTGTTTTCACCAGTATAACCGATGATTTCTACGGAGGCGACTCCAATGCCGATGGCCATGGAGGACAAATACGCTGGGGAGGAATCCGTTTTGCCGATTTATCGCTGGATCCGCTTTGTGAATTAAAAAACTGCTACATCCGTTTTGCTGATAAAGGTGTTTCAACATACAGTAGTTCTCCCACAATCCGCAACAGCAATTTCAACAACAACAATTACGGTATATTCCTGCAAGGCGCTTCCAATCCGGTGATTAACAACACAGATTTCAGCAGCAATGTGTATTATGGCATTAAAAATGAAGACAAATCATTTGATGTAAACGCCACTGAATGCTGGTGGGGCAATAACAACGGGCCAATCGTTACTGATGATGAAGTGCAAAATGAAAACGAACAGGAATTAATTACTTCCGGCGTAAATTACATTCCCTGGAAGAATCTGGGTGCCATCAATCCGGCTATGGGAGATGTCAGTCTGAACGGTTTGATACAGGCTTATGATGCTTCGCTCATCCTGAAACATACAGTGGAACTCATCAGTCTGAATGAATCACAACAACAGGTAGCAGATGTAAGTTACAATGGAGAAATTTCAGCATTAGATGCTTCACTGGTGTTGCAACATGTAGTTGGACTCGAAAACACTTTTCCTGTTCACAAAATAAAAAGAGCAAATGTTGAAACCGGCAGTCAGCCTTCGATTGTTGCTGAAAGTATGAATATTCCGGAAAATGAAAATGAGATTGAAATACCGGTACATCTGTATATCCCGGCGAAAAAACTCAGTTCCGACATCGAAATACGTTACAACCCGGCTCATTTAAGGTTGAATAATATCGGGAAGCTATTAAGCAATGTAACCATTGAAAGCAATTTTGACAATCTGCTTGGTAAAGCAACTATCGGAATTGCCTCTGCAACAGGATTTGAAGGAAGCCTGACACCTGTATCGCTGCATTTCGACATCATCCCGGAAACCTCAACAGTCAGTCAGGTCAGTTTTGCTAAGTTCCAACTCGATGAACAGGATTATCTGGCTATGGCGCAGAGTGGAATCATCACGATTGCCCGTATCAATTCGGGCACAATCGATGTTGATATACATGCACCCGGAATTCGCAGCCTGTATCCTAACCCTGTTGTAAATACCGGTTTGCTGATTTACACCACTGATAAAGAATCTCATGTCGAAATCAGTTTATACAATCTGATGGGGCAAAAGGTAACAAGTATGCTCGATACAACACTCCCCGCCGGCAATCACAACCTGCAAATCAGGAGTGATAAGTTGGAAAATGGCACTTATATCCTGAAAATGAGAACTGACGATAACAGTTATACACATAAAGTACAGATACGTAAATAATATACGACCATGAAAAATCACCTCATAACAGGCATAATCCTGATGATTTTCTCATGTTTCCGGATGACATCGCAAACCGTTTCAGTGTCGGTTCACGACACCACTTTCGTGAAAGGTTCGGTAGTCGATTTACCGGTCTATGTCGACGAAGAGCTTGATACTTATCAGGTATCAGCCTATCGGCTACAACTGGAGTTCGATACACAACTGATGGAAGTATTGGGTGTCGTCACCAATGGCACGGTTAGTCAGCCACTCGGCGAAGCCCTGATGAACGTAAGCCCTCCGGGTAAAGTCACCATCGGGGCTGCCGGGACAAGCTACTTATCCGGAAAGGGTATATTCATCATCATCAGGCTCAGGATGCTGCAAACCGGTGGATGTTATATGAACTTCACCGGGAAAGCGAATAACTACCTCAATGAAGGTTCTCCCTCCTTAACACTTAATTACGCCTGGGTTAGCGTAACAGCAGCGCCCTCCATAACTTTGCATGCTGAATACAACAGCATAGCGAAGGGTGACAGTTTGCAACTGTGGGTTTGGGGAGGAGAAGAACCTTATAGCTGGTCGGTTTCAGATGCCAACATAGCGTCCATTTCTGCAAACGGCATGTTACAGGCAAAAGCAACCGGCAAAGTCACTCTAAAAGTGGAGGACGCACGGGGAATTAAAGACTCGGTGAGTAATTTCATCATCAGACCTTTTAAGCTGATGATACCCGGGCAATTGAAACAATGGGCAGGCAAATACTTAGAAATGCCGGTTCATGTCACCGACCTGACGGAAAGCAACATCAGTTCTGGAAGCTTCAGTCTGTATTTCAATTCTGATGTGTTAGAGTGGGTTGAATACAACTCAGTAGAAACCCTGCTTGCGAATAAAAGCGTGGTGGTCAACAGCTATCAGAACGGTCTGAATGTTTCATTTGCAAGCGCTCAGACAATTACGGGATCCGGTTTACTGCTCATACTGAAGTTTATGGTAAAAAACACCGGGTGGCAAAACACCTCCGTTGAGTTTACAGATGTTATATTCAACGAAAACATCCTGCCATCAGTAGAAAACGGGTATTTCTCTGTTCAGCAATTTGACCGGCTTTATATTTATCCTGATCAGGTTGAACTATTGGCCGGCGACTCTATTCAATTACAGGTTGGTTATGGATATACCAACCCACTCAGTTGGACAGTCAACAACACTGCTCTTGCAACCATATCTGAAACTGGCATGCTCAAAGCAACAAAAGGAGGAAAAGTTCTGGTAGCAGTAACCGACTCAACAGGATCGTCAGGAAATTCGTATTTTAACCTGATTGACACACGGGTTGCACTTGCGGATACAAACTTTTGTGTAGGGGAAATGGTCATACGATATCCGGTTATCATACAGAAAGTTCCGGATGCTGACCCTGTTATATCAATGGAAATGACGGTTGAATTTGACACGACACGACTGCAATTTAACGGTTTATCATACGAAAACACGGTGTGCCAGGGTTGGATGCATACCACTAATGTACAGCAAAACAGGATATTGTATGCCTCATCAGGCGCCAATGCCATAACGCAAACAGGCAGTATGGTGTATTTTGATTTTCAATTGAAACAGCCTGAAGCATCCCCAATTATCTCCATCGTTCATTTACAAAACATCCGGATGAATGAAGGCAACCCGGTGGTGAATCCAGAAGCTTACGGGAATATCTTTTACAAAGACAAACCACCAACCCCCTTTACGGTATGGGGTGATACACTTATACATCAGTATGCCACAACCGCTTCGTTTTTTGTCCCGCAAATGCCCGAAATAAGTGAGTATGTTTGGATACTGCCCGAAGGTTTATATGGCAACAGCAATGACAATATGATTCAGGTAACATTGGATGCAGGTTTTAGAAACGGTATTGTCAACGTGTATGGCATCAACGCTTGCGGCAAAGGAGAGAAACTGGAATTTTCGGTAAGGAAAGAAGATGACACCGGCCTTGAAGCAAATTCCTTAGAGGATCTAAGCTGTTATCCTAACCCGGTAAAAGATAAATTGCACATTCGCTCTGCTGATTTGCACGGGAGAAACAACCTGGCCGTATTGTACGACCTAACAGGAAGATACATCTTATCAGTCAAACTGTACAAAAACGAGCATGAGTTGGATGTTTCGGAGTTGCTTACGGGAGTATATGTCTTAAAGGTAATTTCGGGAGAGCAGGTAAAACACATCAATATTGTAAAGGAATAGCAACTATTACACATCAGCTTAAGAGTGACAACATACAGATAAATTGCATGTTGTCACTTTTATTAGTACTTTTGCACGCGAATATTTTACACCACATGACAACTACCGAACAAATTCACATCGCGGCCCAACATATCAAAGAAGGAAAGTTAGTGGCCTTTCCCACAGAAACAGTATACGGTCTGGGTGCCAATGCCCTGAACCCGCATGCTGTTGCCCGCATTTTCGAATTAAAGGAAAGACCTACTTTCGACCCGTTGATTGTGCACATCGCTTCATTGGAAGATATAAGTAAATTAACCGCTACGGAGGATGAACGGGTGAATAAATTGGCGGCACGTTTTTGGCCGGGGCCGCTGACCATCATCCTGCCCAAAAGTGAGTTGGTTCCTGATATCGTGACTTCCGGTCTCGCAACCGTAGGTATTCGCATGCCAAATCATCCGGTTGCACTGGAACTGATACGGCAGTCCGGTTGCCCGATTGCAGCTCCGAGTGCTAATAAATTCGGTCAATTGAGTCCGACACAGGCAAAACACGTTAGCAAACAACTGCCCGATGTTGACTTTCTGCTTGATGGAGGCGAAGCGCAGGTCGGGATTGAATCGACCATCATTTCACTGAATGAAAAAGGTTTTGAAATTCTGCGACACGGAGTTATAACCCGGGAAGAAATTGAAGCTATTATTCCTTTTTACGAGGTGCCTGAGCGGGATAAAACCAATATTGTAAGTCCGGGTATGCTCAAGTCACATTACAGTCCGGAAAAGCCCATCTATCTGATGGATGAAAACCTGCCTGCCGGTATCGACATTACTAAAGCCGGTCTCCTCTCCTTCTCCGGCGAAAACACCGCAAACTATCAAGTTGTGGAATTGCTGGCTCCCGACAAAGAACTGAGAACCTGTGCCGTCAAACTGTTTGCAGCCATTCACCGACTTGAGGAATCGGATGTGGAATATATCCTGGCGGAAACTGTTCCGGAAACCGGCATCGGCATAGCGATTATGGATAAGTTAAGGAAGGCGGCGTACAGGTATCGGGAGTAAAGTCGCCAGACACCGGACGCCAGTCGCCAGACTACACAGACGCCGGAAAAATGCTTGATAAACTAAAGAGGATAGATAGTGAAAGGATAGTTATGAAGTTCATGTTACAAATCAACAATTGAGCTTTTATCTTGTTGTTATTTATAAACAATGAATTGTTCATGGAAATTGTAATCATTAGTCTCGCGGCTTTTCTGACCGCGATTCTGACATTCTTCTCGGGTTTCGGACTGGGTACTATCTTAGCGCCGGTATTTGCCATTTTCTTTCCGATTGATGTAGCCATCGCGCTTACAGGCGTGGTACATTTCTCCAATAATGTCTTTAAAATGGCATTAGTAGGGAAAAATACGGACAAAACGGTGCTGCTTCGTTTTGGTATTCCGGCCATCATCGCTTCTTTTGCCGGGGCGTGGACACTGATACGCATTACCAATCTACCGGTGCTCTACACATACGAATTATGGGGAAAAGGCTTTGATATTACCCCTGTTAAACTGATTATCGCTATTTTGCTGATTATCTTTTCTCTGTTGGAAATTGCACCTGCTTTTCAAAAACTTCAGTTTGATAAGAAGAAACTGATTGCCGGAGGATTACTCAGTGGATTTTTCGGAGGATTGGCAGGTATACAGGGTGCCATCCGCAGTGCTTTCCTCATCAAAAGCGGACTTTCGAAAGAAGCCTATATTGCTACCGGCGTGATGATTGCCAGTCTGGTCGACTTCACCCGTATCACGGTCTATGCCAGTCGATTCGCGGATGCGGGATTGCACGAAAACGTGCCCTTGTTATTGGCAGCCAGTCTTTCAGCCTTCGCAGGAGCATTTATTGGCAAGAAATTACTGAAAAAGACAACACTGAAAAGTATTCAGCTGATTGTTGCAATTTTTCTGGTTTTGATTTCTATCGCGTTGGGAAGCGGGTTGATTTAATCGTCAATTATTAAGGAACATAAAACTCTACTTTACCACATTTTGGACAAACATAGATATCAAAACTTTCCTTATTGACAAATAATTCAAATAAATTCCCGAGTAATCCATAACGCGTACCTTCGTGAAAATGATAATTCCCTGAATAAAGCAACTTTACATCACACCTTAAACAATTAATATCCTTTTTATTTACAGCCTGTTCGTCAATAAAATCAATAATTTTATTTTCTGTCATACTATAGTTACAATTCCAACAGATTTCAAAACTATCTTCAATTTCAGCATTACAATTTGGACAAGTTTTCATACCATAAAATTTTATTTGTTAGTCTAATAAACATAAGCACACAATAAGATAAAAGATCGCTAACCGGAGACCGCTGACATTATTCAGAATAAACATGCACACTATTTTGTGCTGATGGCAGGTAATTTACGCCTTTCCAGGTTATCATCAGAAAAACAAATGAAATGATTACCAACCACAGGGTAAATCTCCCGGGTTTTGATTCCCGAAAGCGGATGTGCATGTATATCAGATAAGATGCAGCCGTAATGAATGCCCAGGTTTCTTTCGGGTCCCAACTCCAGTAATGTCCCCAGGCTTCTTTGGCCCATACAGCGCCGATGAGCAAACCAATCATCAGCAAACCAAAACCTACATAAACCAGATTGTCGGTGAATGCAACCAATCGGAGGTTTGGCTCCTGCTTCCGGAACTGATACAACAGGATGATGGCGGCTATGGTTGCGGCACTCAGAAAAGAGTACGACAAAATGTACACCGTTACATGCGGCACGAACCAGATACTTTGCAGGGCCGGCATCAGGTTTTTGGAATGGATCTCGGGCTTCAACAGGTTTATCAGGATAAATACCGAGGCAACAACCAAACTAAAAGACAATATCCAGCTGTATTTCCACTTTGCATACATTACCGAACCAATCGCAGAAAGGAAAAAGGTGTACCACAGCCGGGTTTCACCCATGGTACGCATAGGCGGGCGTTCCATGCCTATCCACATCAGCACGATAAAAGCCGCAAAAATAAAAATACCTGTTATCGAAAATGTGATTGCCCATGCTTTCTGTTTAATGAGGTGCACAGTCAAAATAGCCAACAGCCAGCAAATCATTACCGGCAGCGCAAAAGAAATAAAATGTGTCCAAGTAATCATGATTCCAATTCGTTTTTATGCTTTTTCTTCTTCCCCTCCCACATCAACAACACCGAGCCGGCAATAAACATCCACAATCCGATATATACCCACAACAGCCAGGGGTCGTATACCAGTTCGAAGCTACTCCAACCCGATGCTTTGCCCCGGTCTGTATCGTAACCATACTGATAAATCATCCAGCTGTCTATGCTGAGGGGCTTGTTGACTTCCAACTGATGCGCGATAGCTTTTTCGCTTTCGGTATAAACCACGATATCAGATCGAAACAGCTTTGCTTCGGGACGAGTCATGACCAGACTGAGTTGCTCGTTTAATTCAAGTGTCATGTATAATTGCGCAAAATTACCGCAACAAACCCAGCCTGTCTTTTCTATGTTTTCTTTTGGGTTGGTCACGGTAACCAGTGCAGCCGGACAAGCACCCGGCATAGGCATGTAACGATAGGTACTGTCGCTGTTGCGGATGGCATCGTGCAGGTATTCTTTTACTTCAATTTTCCATCCGGCAATTTCGAAAACTGGTTGCAAAGTATCAATTTGTATCATTTGCGGTTTAGTTTTCGGTATGGCATCACCCGTGCTTTTATCCAGGATGGCTAATTTCGGTATATATTCTTCCATGTAGAAATCATTCAGTTTGATGGCTACGGGAAGTTCCAGAACTTCTTTTTCTTCATTATACACCCGCCATTCAGTATTGCCTTCTTCCACATACATCACATAACGACGTAAATCGGCAGCTCCCATGCCTGCCGATATCAACAATAGCAACAAGCCGATGTGATTCAGGTAAAAGGCATAATCTCTCCAATTAAAATTCAACAGCCGACGAATGACAACACTACTCAGGTTGATGATTGTGAGAAAATACACCAGCACAAATGCCCAGGAACGGGTCATGGCATCGAAACCGAATATGTGATGACTGTGTCCCGATGGCGGAGCCTGCATAACCAATCCCATGATGATGCCAAGCAATAACATGGCTCCAATAACTGATACACTCAGCGGAATGCCGGATAACCAATTGAAAAAAGGAGTTTTGTGTTTCAGACTTAAAAGAAATACAACAATAAAAATGGCTGACAACAAGATGGTGTTGACCGGAAAACGAATCATCTCGTAATCGAAATCGCCGATGGTAAGTTGTAACAACCACCCTACCAATACAAAACCGGCGACAACCACCAGGCTTTCATTATAGCCCCAGGGCGTTTGCCACCAGTTTTTCTGTTCAGCACCTGTACCCGGTTTTTCTTTCTGCATCGTCAGTATCAGGCTGTATTATAGTTTCTGTGATGTTAACTTACCTCTCTCTTCTGCATTTTTTATCCAGGCCGGGATCACTTCTTTCTTAAATGTATTTTTCTTTTCAATGATTTGTTTCATATCCAAACCGATGTATTCCTGCGCTTTGGCTTTGGTCGAAATATCCGGCATTTTTACATCACCTTTTACATTCAGGGCAAAGAGTACTTTTTGCAGGGCAAGTTGTGCTTGCAGGGTTCGATCCAGACTGTGTGCCAGAATGCGTTGCGATTCAACAGGAGCATGGAAGGTTGCGCCATGACTGGCCACCACGAAATCCCAGCGCCATTGCGCCTGACGAATCAGTTGCAACGCTTCTTTCATTTGTGATTCGGTAGCTCCGTTTTTCCAGGCATATTGGGCGGTAACATGGGCTTTGGCTAATTCAGCTTCTACCCTATCTCTGATTTCTAATGCTTTATCCTGATATTCGTACACATAATTGCGGAGATTCTCTTCGCTATCACGGTGACAGGTCTGGCAGGTACTCGAAACATTTCTCAGCGGACTCATAATCCGGTGATCACTGTACTTGATACCGCCATCTACTTTGTAAGGCATGTGACAATCGGCACAGGACAATCCCCGTTGTGCATGTGGCCCCATCTGGAACAATTCAAAGTCAGGGTGCTGTGCTTTCAGCATGGGTGCTTTACTTAACTTGTGCACCCAGTCGACATGCCCCACTTCGTCGTAATATTTTTCCATGGCTTCCACCGTCAACCCTTCATGCCAGGGGAAAGTCAGGTATTTTTCATCACCTTTAAAGTAATACTCCACGTGACATTGTGCACATGCCAGCGAACGCATTTCCTGAGCAGTCGCTTTGGTCACATCTTTACCCAAGCGTTGATATCCCTCTATCAAACCGGGGCGGGAAATACTGAGTTGCATGGTTTGGTGGTCGTGACAGTCGGCACATCCAATAGGATTCACGATTTCGTGTCCCAGCTCCGACCATTTGCCGGAATAAAATTCCGTGATACCTTTTTCATGCATCATGCGGGGCACATCGGGACTTTTACACGACCAGCAGGTTCCAGGCTGCAAATTACCTTCATGAGTGTTCGGATCGGGAGAACCGGTACGCAAAGTGTGCCGCACATCCTCCACCGCGTGCATGTGACCACGTGGCGCCATATAGTCCATCGCGAAAGCATAACCAGCCCACAGCACCACCATTTCAGGTCGCGACTCCAGCACATCTTCCGGCATATTGCCCATGTGTTTACTTTTGAAATCCATGTTGGCAGTCTGCTTCCAGGTTTCATACTCACGCGGATAGTTGATTCCCCAGATATCACTCCGGCCTTCAAACTCCTTGATTTCCACCCTGCGGTTGTTGAACACGCTGGCAATTTCCGCTCTGCGTTCCGTGATGGAAGCCGCCAGCAATCCAATCAGGAATACCACCAGCATAATCGAGAAAAACAATACCCATCCCCAGACGGGCTTGCGGCTGATAAAATCGGATAATCGGTGTAGCATAATAATATATTTTATTACCCCCGGGTTAAAACCCGGGGCTATTCATTTTCTCATCGCATTCTTCAACCACCCCGGAATCGGTGATTCGGGCAATGGTGTTACAATGGCATTGGGCGTGGAAGCAATGCTGCTTTCTTTGCCGTGGGCAACGGAGGTATGGCAATCCCAGCAAGCTTTGCCTTTCCCTTCGCGCGCTTCATCAAACGACATCATGCCCGTACCCACGAATTCATTATTCAGCTGATCATGACAACGGATGCAGTTTTCCATGACCACATTCGAACTGGCCCTGCGTGCGCGAATCGCGATAGGTTCAGCACGCATGGTAAATACAGCCGAATGGAGCAATCCATCCATCGCTTTGAAATAATACTTTTTGAATATGTTATCCTGGGGTACGTGACAGTCGTTGCAATTGGTCCACTTCGCATGCGAATTGTGGAACCAGGTCTGATAGTAAGGAGTCATGATGTGGCAATTCACGCAGGCGGCCGGGTCGTCGAACAGGTACATGTGTGCTTTCGACATATACACCGTATAAGACCCGAGACCGGCAATCAATCCACCAAAAATGATAATTGGCAGGATAAATCGCTTGGGTATGAATTTTTTCTTCTCTTTCATTTGTACAGTTTTTATTTGTAAGAAATGAAAAAAGGGGAAAGTGATTTTTTCAGTTTATTGTTTGATGAATAATTCAATCAAGGGCAAATATAGTGATTTTTTTGAAAGGACATGAGATGAAATGTGAATTTTCAACTTGAATATTGCTTATATTAAAAAGCGATCTACTCAACTAACAGCTAAGACTCTATAATTCTTTAATTCTAAACAACTTATCATCTTGCGATAACTTTACTACAAAGTATTCTTCTTTATTTATCTCTACTGGTAGCTTGTCTTTTAGAATTGAAGCAACGAATTGAATATCGTTTCGATTAACGAACTCTGCAATTTTCACAAGTTGCTTGTCGTCCATTAATTCTTTTTTGTCATTTAACAAAAAATGTAAACATGGTATATTTTCTTCATCTGCAAACAAGGTATATGCAAGGTCAAAACAAGAAATTTCGCCTTGTTTCTTGCCCGAACTCATATTTGCATTAAAAGCACTGAACTTGTATAATCTTTGTCCCTTTCTATTGGTTATAATGTCATATTTAACTGCATATTGTTCTCCATACAACTCATTAGAAATAGAAGCGAAGTGAACATTAAATTTGTTGAGTTGGTTTTTTACAACTTGCTCAAAGTTATCACTAAAAAGTTCATTGTCAATTTCACTTAATTGTTTATTGAAATCTTTCAGGTTGGTGTCAACTTCATTTAGTTGTTCAATAATACTTTCATACTCACCTTTTTTCCTGTATTTTTCAGTCAATTCAGCAATGATTCTTTCTAGTTCGTCAAAAGAATCACTTTTGGAAATCACAGATGCTAACTTTTTTTCTTCTTCAAGAAGTCTTTTGAGAGTGTTATTGTTTTCTTGAATTGCCTTTTCTATTGAAGGTAATTCTTTAGTAATAAACTTGACCTTTTCTCCAATCATTGTGTTGTGAAATGAAACAAGGTCATTAAAGGACTTTTGAATTGTAGCTATCTTTGAAGATGCTTGTTGATATATTATTTCTAATTGTCTTAAATCAATTTCAGACTTGCTAGATGTAAGGTCAGCCTCTGCTTCATTAATAAGGTCTTTTCTAATATTTAGCTTATTTATCGTTGAACTTGTTTTGTTGATACCATACTTTACCTTATTCAGTTTATCTAAGTCTGATTCAAAGTTTTCGTTTAGATTGAAACTGCTCTTTCTTTTATTTAATGCTTCAATATCATTGTTGATGAGAGATAGAGCGGTTTCATAGGCTGTTTTAGTTTGGTTTTTCTCCAATCTGGTTTTATAAGTGTCCTCTTGTCTTATTTTAGATAAGATTTCTTGTTTACTGTTGCCCTTAGTGAATTCACATCCAAAAAGAAAAAGATAAAGTGTTTCATACTCGGCATCAGACGTATATGTATCAAGAGTTTTCAGAGTATTGTTTATGCTCTCATCTTTGTATCGAATGTTGTGAGAAATTATCTGCCTGAAAGTTGGTTTGCTTGCAAGATGTTCAGGAAAAATTAAATTAGTCAATTTTGTTTCAAATTCATCTTCTGTTAACTCGACACCATTTATTTTTCTTATTATGTCTTTTCTTGATAGAAAGTTCCTTTCAATAATTATATCCTCTGTCCCTTTGTCTAAGTCAGAAGTCAGAACAAGCGTAATTAGGACTTTATTATCAGTGAGAAATTCTTTTACAAGTTTATACTCTTGTTTTCTTGTTTCAGGGTCTACATAAATATGCTTTGGGGTTGCTCCCAAACAAAAATCGACCAATTTCAAAACAGTCGTTTTGCCGACACTATTTCCTGTAATTTGATTTTCACTTTCATCAATTATCAAATTCAGTCCCTTGTGAAATTCTATTTCACGAATGACTTTTGCTCCGTTTGTTATCGATAATGATTTTAAGAACATAATTCAATTTCACCTAAGTTATTAATTTTCGCAACGTCGATTAAATAAAGCCAATCCAGACAAAGAATAAAGACTGAAAACGACATTGACCTTTTGGCCTTAACCACTTGATACAAATCAAGTAATTTGAACCTTTGGTTCTGTTTCAAAGATTCAATTACAAATGCACCATTGTAGTAAATACTATTCTCGGGATGTATGTTATCAGGTAGAAGCATAGTTGTAATTTTCTGGATTTTCAAATATCTTACATCTAATAAACGCATCAACAACAAGAACATTGATGCATATCTCAAGTTCATCAAATGGAATTGATGTATAGTTAGAGCTATTCAATACTTTTTCTTGAACCTTAGAAATAACTGCAAAAAACAATTCATCATCAGATAAATTACCTTTCAATTTGGCATATTCCTGTCTTATTGTTGAAAGCACCGAATTACTTATACAGCTTCCTTGTGAATCAAATTCAGTATAAATTTTATCAACTCTACTGGAATATAATTTGTAGTCGTCTATAATAATTTTGGCAGAATTTAAATTGTTATGAGTTATTTTTCTGTCAATATCAAAGCTTTTAATTGCTCCTTCAGACTCTTTCTTATTCCAATCTTCTTTCGACAGAATATTGATGACAGTTGCTAAATTAGTTTCAAATTTCAAAGTGTCAATTTCAATTAAAAGTTCCTTTTTTATGAACTCGTAAATCCGCTTTTGGTCATCTATGTGTAAGTCTCTTATTTTTGAAAGAATTGAGTTTTTGTCAATTATGTCAGATGCAGGATTGAAAGTAATTCCGTGTGGATTTTTAAATGTATCTTTTCTTAGTTCATCGGAATCACGAGCAATTGAAACGAATTTGAAAGTGTATCCTTTATAGTTATTGATAGAGTCTTTAGAAATAGATGATTCTATTTTTTGTTTACTTGCAACAGCTGAAACTTGTAAAACCAATTTGTTAGTATGGTCAACTAAATCAATTGCTTCAACATTTTGTTTTATTTCGTTTACGTTTAGAACAGCCCAACCATATAATTCGTTCAATAAATGTTGATAGAAGCTTTCAGCATGAATATTAAATTCAAGCATATTCAATCTGCCACGAGATTTTATTCGCTCAGCAAAAAGATTTAGGCGTTCCTCTATAACATTAAAGTAATTTGGTCTATTCATTTTTTTGGGTTCGAAGTTAATCAATTTACCACAAAGTTGTATTCTCATTAACTATTTTTTCAGTCAAAATCTTCTATTGTTAGGTCTTTTTGATACGTTTAAAAGTAAGTGTACATTTACAGGAATACCTACATCCCTATCGGCTTGATATACTTTCTGATTTCCTTGATATCAACCATCCTGAAGGTAGCGGAATCTTTGTATTGTTCGTAACGTTCCTTGCCTTTTTCGATGGCTTTGATAAAGGAATCGTAGGATTCAACGCCGAGAAACTGGGTTAGTTCTTCTTTCAGTCCGGTTTCTTCGGTACCCAATAAAGTTGTTTCCAAGAATTCCATTTTGGTATGTTTTCTATTCACATAGAATCCCAGAAACATGTGGCCGGGAACACGGATCAACACCGGATCAATGCCGATGGCTTTCAGTAGGGAAGCAAACAGGACAGTGCCATCCACACAGTTGGCCTGCGAGTAAGTCAACGCTTCCTCGATTGTCCTGACACGCTGGGAAAAGTAAACCGGCGACGACTGGCTCGACTCAATCAGGTTACTATAATGAATCCCCCTGATTTCCAAAGCGTTCCAGATAGACAAAACCTGCGCGTACACATTCATTTCTTTGCCACCCTGATATCCCTTGTATGATTTGATGATGCCGGTTTCCAACCCTTCTTTCAGTATTTGCTGAATGAGCGGATGATCTTCATTTACATAGGCGGCAAAAAGCATGTTGAAGTCAATCAGTCTTTCACCATCGCGCATGGCAAACACGCACTCGTTGATGCTGCGTAAATTCAGCGTTTTCGAACGTTCGCCCGCATCTTCGCCGTTTACAGTCAGTTGCACAACCATATTCACAGGCGTCGGCTGACTCAGTTTTCTCAACACATCGTATTTCCAGTTGATTACCGGCTTATAGATGTAACGGTCGTCGGCCTTATCACAGGTAAATACAGCTTTCGATGCATACCAGTATTCCGATTCTTTGACCTCCACTTCTATTTTGGTATTGTCATCTTTCGGAACTAAATAAATTGAAACATAATCCTTCAGAACCCGGATGGATTGATTGCGTTTGCTGTTCTGCACATCCACTTCATTGTTTTCATCATAACCGGCAAGTGCCAATACTGCCGAAGGATAAATCGAATTGTCTTTTTTGTCTTCAAACCCCCATTCGATGAGTTGAAAAAGCGAACAGGAAGTCATCAGCAACAGGATTGCTGAGAGCAAAATCAATATTTTTTTATTATTCATTTGGAGTATGGGTATCGAGTTGAATTACAATTTTTTTGCCTTGCAAAAGTATCGATATTTAATGAATTATCATGCTTATTCTTTTATATTTTTTATCGTTAATATTTGTTACTTCAAAGATAATATTTACATTTGCACAAAATATTACTTCAAAGTAGCATTTAATGAAACTTTCCAACACATCGGAATACGCCCTGCGCATCCTCTGCTTTATGACAAAGGATGAAAATCGCTTGTACTCAGCTAAATACCTGATAGATGAGTTGAAGATTTCAGACAAATACCTGCGCCGCTTGATGACCGATCTTACAAAAGCAGGCTTTATCACCAGCATACAGGGACGGGACGGTGGATATAAATTCCTGAAAAGTTCCGGTGAAATATACCTGGCTGATGTAATAAACGCTGTGGAAGGAATGGATAAATATACGGGATGTGCACTCGGTTTTTGTGAATGCAGCGATGAAAATCCCTGCGTGATGCATTCGACATGGGTGCCGGTGAGGGAGGAATTTTTGAAAGCATTTACAACTAAGACTATCAGGGATTTGGATATTATGACTGTAACTAAATATTAATTTTTTAATTCAATATACTACTTTGCTGTATTATTTAATTCAATTATTTAATGATTAAAATTTTGTAACATGAAAGAATCATTGCTTGACAAGTTTATGAGCAGAAAAGGCTTATACACAGCCTTCTGGATCATCGCGCTGATCATGGTTACCATGCTCATCCGCTACACAGCCAACCTGCAAAAGGAAGTCCCACCCATTCCGAAAGAAGTAAAATCGGTCAGTGGAGAAGTGCTTTATACCTATGACGATGTCGTTGCGGGAAAAGGCTATTTCCAACAATTCGACCTCACCGACTGGGGCTCATTACTGGGTATGGGCGCTTATATGGGTCCTGACTTTTCGACTGATTTTTTACATTACCGGGCGCTATATCTTTATGATTATTATGGTAAAGAGTTGTACGGGAAACCGAATGACGAACTGACTGACATCGAACGGGGTGCTGTGAAGGTCAGGGTTATACAGGATTTCAGGAAACAAACCGAACTACTCGAAGAAACCACCGTCTATACAGATGCTTCGGCAGCTGCTTACCACGCGAACGTAAACTATTTAGTCGATTTGTTGGTAAACGGCGATCCGGAAAGGGCTTTCAGAGGAGGAATCATTCGTCCTGATGAAGCGATCAAAATTGCGGCTTTTATTGATTGGGCGCAATTGGTTGCTTCTTCGCTCCGTCCGGGTACCGAACGTACCTGGTCTAACAACTGGCCGCCTGAACCTATGATTGATCAGGATCTGACCTTTTTCTCCCATGAGGTTTCGCTTTGGGAATTTTTGATATTGTGGTCGCTGACCATCCTCGTAATTTTCCTTTCTTACGAATATCTGCTGAAAAAGGATGAAAACGAAAAGCTGGAAGAACCGTTAAAGGTGACATCGCTTTTCCGCTCCCAAAAGAAATTACTCAAATACATCCCGATTGTGATGGGCTTGTTTGTGGTTCAGCTGTTTATCGGGGGGTATCTGGCTCACCTATACACCGATCCTACCAACGACTTCATCGTATCTCAGGAAATTCTGCCTTTCAACGTATTGCGTTCCATGCACACGCAAATTGCCATTTTGTGGGTTGCCGTGGGCTGGTTGGTTGGCGGGTTGCTGATTGCACCCTGGGTAGCCAACCGCGACCACAAATTCCCCTGGCTGATTGATGTGCTCTGGATTTCGCTGGTAGTGGTGGCCGTCGGTAGCATCATCGGTTTGTACATGGGTGCAACCGGACAAATGCGGGAGACCTGGTTCTGGCTGGGCAACGAAGGCCGTGAGTTGATTAACCTCGGCCGCGCCTGGGACATTGGGTTGGTGGTCGGACTGGTATTCTGGTTTATCCTCATCATTTCGCTGATTCGCAAAGCAGCAACCAATAACCCGATTGTAAGTACGATTATCTGGTCGGCTTTCGCCATCGCGACCTTGTACATCGCGGGTATGATGCCGGTACACAAAATCATGCCTAACTACACGGTAGACGATTACTATCGTTGGTGGGTAATCCACCTGTGGGTGGAGCTGACTTTCGAATTGTTTGCTGCCGGGGTGATTGCTTTCTTCACGGTATCGCTCGGACTGATTAGTCACAAAACAGCCGTAAGGGTAATGTTGTTCGAACTCTTCCTCATCTCGCTGAGTGGTACGCTGGGTGTTGGTCACCACTACTGGTGGCAGGGATTGGACGAGTACTGGATTGCCATTGGCGGTATATTCTCAGCTTTAGAGCCTCTTCCACTGGCGCTGATGATTATTGAAGCCTGGAAAAACCAAAGGGAAAAACTTTTCTCCGGAGAAGATTTCCATTACAGTACCCCATTTATGTGGATTGCCGGTTCGGCTGTGATGAACTGGATTGGTGCCGGCTTCTTCGGCATGGTTATCAACACGCCGACTATCAATTACTATTCTCACGGTACTTACCTCATTATGCCACACGGTCACGTGGCATTGCTCGGCGCTTTCGGTTACATTTCCATCGCGTTCCTGTACCTGACTTCCCGTGCCAATGCATTGGCCAATAATTATGTATGGAATGACAAATTAAGTAAAATCGGGTTTTGGACGCTGACAGCCGGAGCATTGCTCTTTACTATACCGACATACATCATCGGCATTTATCAGGCGGAAGTTGCCATGGAAGCCGGTTATTTTACTGCTCGTCTCCGCGAAACCGTTGACGTGATGCAAGGCTGGATGTGGGCACGTACTGTTCCTGATGGCTTGATGATTCTGGGTGGTGTAATTATTTTCTTTGATTTGACACAAAAAACGTTTTTTGCAAAAAAAAATAATTAGTATTTAACCATATAAGTCATATAAGTTACATATAAGCTTTTCCTTAATTTTGTACAAATAGCTTTCTGAATAACAAGGAGTATTTAAAGCTTATATGTAACTTATATGACTTATATGGTTATATTGTTATATGGTTATATGGTTATATGGTTATATGGTTATATGGTTATATAGTTAAAAAAACAACATGATTCGACTTCTTCGGAAACACCATCGCTGGTTGGGTGTCGTCCTGCTGATTGTGCTCATTTTATTCAGTTTTTCCGGTATCATCATGAACCACCGGAAGTTGGTTTCTGGCATTGGCATCGACCGAAAATACCTGCCCCGCAACTATTCCTATCACGACTGGAATTTTGCAGCAGTCCGCTCAACCGAAAAGTTTTCCAACGACAGCATTTTGGTTTATGGCAATATCGGTGTTTGGTTAACCGACAGCCTGTTCAGTCGGTTTACTGATTTCAACACAGGTTTTCCGAAGGGAGTTGACAACCACAAGATTTCGAAGGTACTGAAACTAAATGACAGTTTGCTGGTTGCCGGTTCGTTGTTCGGGCTACACATCTATGACACAACAGTAAAGCATTGGAAAAAAATTACACTTCCGGAGAATGAAGAAAATGTAGTTGATTTGTTGTTGCGAAACGACATGCTGTTGGTGCTGACACGCTCCAACTTATTCGCTTCGACAGATTACAAGACTTTCAAACGGATTGATCTCCCCGCTCCTGCCGGTTACGACAATAAAGTCGGCCTGTTCAAAACATTGTGGGTTATTCACAGTGGCGCCATTTACGGACTGGCAGGCAAACTGGTGGTTGATTTTGTGGCATTAGTCATGGTATTTTTGAGTATCGGAGGCTTCATCATGTTTGTAAACAAGAAGAAACTGAAAAATAAAGAACACAGGGAACACAAAAGAAAAATACTGAAGCGTCAATATCAATGGAACCTGAAATGGCACAACAGAATCGGATATCTGACCATTGTTTTATTGATTATCACTACGGCAACGGGTATTTTTCTTCGACCTCCCCTGCTCATCCCGATTGCTGAAGCCAAAGTCGGGAAGATACCCTACACGGAGTTGGACACACCCAACCCCTGGCACGATCAGTTAAGACGTATTATTTATATTGAAAAAGAAGATCGTTACATCATTTCAACTGTAGAAGCATTTTATTATACCGATGATCATTTCAATAGCATGGTACGTTTTGAAAAACAACCCCCGGCAAGTGTGATGGGAGTCACCGTACTGGAAGAAAAAGGTGATCATACATTATGGGTAGGTTCTTTCGAAGGTTTGTTCTGTTGGAATTACAAAACCGATGAAATTATTGATTTGATAGATAACACGCGCTGGATTCGTCCGACGAAGAAGGGGCATCCGGTAGGGGCGCATAAAATCTCCGGTTATGCTGCTCACGTTGGCAACCATCCCCTGATTTTCGATTACGACAAAGGGACAAACAGCACTTTCAACAAAGAGAAATTTCCGGCTATGCCAAAAGAAGTCATCGATAAAAATCCCATGCCGCTGTGGAATGTGGCGCAGGAAATCCATACCGGGCGCATCTATCAGTTCTTTATGGGTGATTTTTATATTTTGGTGGTGCCTTTAACCGGGTTATTCACGCTTTATCTCAACATCTCAGGTTTCATTATATGGTATAAAAGATATCGTACGAAGAAAAATAATATTTTTAAACCACAAAAGGCACAAAAGAAAGACTAAGGAAACACACAAAAACTAATAGCGAATAGTGAATAACGAAAGTGATGAAGGACACACTCTATTAATTCTAAATTTTTAATTTTTAATTCTCACTTTTGTGTTTCCTTAGTCTTTCTTTTGTGCCTTTTGTGGTAAAAAAAATAAATAAATTAATATGAAAACAGCAACGCAAAATTTAGAACATGACCATGTTTACATCCTGCAACTGACAGAAATCATGCAGGCGATGGTCGAAAAAGAAGTAAACAACATCGAACATTTCGAATTGGTAGTCAACCTCATTCGCAAATTTGCCGACGGCATTCACCACGCCAAGGAAGAAGATCTGCTTTTCCCTAAAATGGGTGAAAAAGGCTTTTCTCCGGTACAGGGACCGGTAGCCGTTATGTTAAGCGAACATGTTCAGGGGAGAAATTATGTGCAGGGCATGATTGATGGCATAGAGATGCTCAGACAAGATGATTCTGAAGGACTGGAAGTCATTTATGATAACATGGATGGTTATGCTGAACTGCTTCAGAATCACATCGCCAAGGAAAACGGCGTACTTTTCCGCATGGCCGATCAGGTATTGTCGGATGACGAACAATCATCCTTACTGATTCAGTTTGATGAAGTTGAAGCAGAAGTTACCGGAGAGTTTAGCACAGCCAGTTCCATTGCAAAAATAACAGAACTGGCCGCATTATATTTGTAATTCTTTCGATTTATTTCTTTCTCCAGATCGTGACTTCACAAATCCGTTGAAGTTGCTGTCTGGAGTTCAGCCATTCGTATTTAAAAAGATTAAACGGATTGCTTTCAAGGGTGAAATGTTCAGAAAGGATTTCGGTGATACCATCAAGTGAAGTCACCGGTTCTCCGTCTTTTTTGAAACCTCCGGGACGACACTCGGGTTTGATGTGATTGCGTTCCCAATCGTAGTCGGAAGCAATAACCAGATAGCCTCCTTCATTGATCCGTTGGTGTATGTCCGCAAGAAATTGCTTCGGGCAACTTAACTCTTCGAGGAGGCAGGGAGCAATGATTAAATCATAACCGGTATATATCGGTTTCAGGTTATTGGCATTGTCCTGCATGAACTTAATTCTCTCCGTATCTTTGTCGAGACCGGTATCTGCCAGCACCACTTCGCGATAGAAAACCAGGTCGTTCTCATCCCGCACAATGTAACGCATAAATCCCCTTTCCTGTAATCGAATCGGCATACGGATGAAGCGGGCTGAAAAATCGAGCGCCATCAGCTCCTTCACATCAGGAGCCAGTTCAAAAGCAAGGCGACCGGTATCAGCATTCACATCCAACACTTTCATTTGATGCAATCCTTTTATCTCCTTGCGAATGGCATTAGCCAACTGCTGATGGAAATTGGATTGTGCTGACTGTCCCCACATGTTTTCACAAGAATTGGCAACTTCCATGTCCGTTTCATAGGGCTCATCCTGAATCACCAGCGGCTCATCCGACTGCACCAACCTGAATCCCGCATGCTGATAAAAATGTCTGCGGAAGGCATACCTGGAGTGCAAGGTAGCTTCATTTCCGGTAGAAATCCAGGAGCCACCTTTGATTAAATTATGTTTACCATCGAAAGTCGGCGTTGAAAAATCATCGTACATCGTATGCACCTTAAACCCGGGGAATCCTGTGATAGGCGTTTCTGTCCACTGCCATACATTACCCAGTACATCGTAAAAATCACCCGATTTAAAGGTGTTTACGGGACAAGGAGAGGCATAATATTCCAGGTTGATATTGCCGGGAGCCTTTTCCCAGGCAGGTTGATCCGCTATTTTACAATGCGCTGCCAGTCGGTACCATTCTGCTTCGGTAGGTAATCGGTAAATCTGACCCGTTTTGGCTGATTTCCAATTACAGAAAGCTTTAGCTTCGAGGTAATTTACCTCCACCGGCCAGTTCCACGGCATCGGAATTTCTTCGGCAACCAGCCGCAACCAGAAATCATCTCCATTTTTCCGCCAGAACAAAGGCATCTCAGCCTGTTTAAACTGACACCAGCTCCAGCCTTCTTCGGTCCAATATGCCGACTGTTGATAACCGCCATCCTGTATAAATTGCAGAAACTCACCATTTGAAATCAGCATCTGCGAAGCTTCAAAATCCGTCACATGCTCAACATAAGATCCGTATTCATTATCCCACCCATACAGAGGATGATTGACTGGTTTTCCCAGTTCAACTTTGTCTCCCGGAACCCGTAGCATTTTATTATCAGGCGCTTCTCCTCTATCATGACATACGTTTCCGAACCGGCACGAAACCACTTCATCTAATGGCAACTGACGAATAAGCACCGAAGAAGTTTCCAGGTGAATCCGTTCGTGTTCGATTCCCATAATGATAATCCAAAAAGGATCGTTCCAGCTGATTGGTAATGACAGAGATGCCGTATCAATCACATCTAAAATCACTTGCTTTGCCATATCACGGTATTCACGCACCTGCTGCACCGGTGGCCAGTTATAGTGCTTCTCATCCAAATCATCCCAACTCATTTCATCCACACCGATGGCGAAGATTGATTCAAAATCAGGATTTATACGCTTTTTGATCAAACCTGCCAGCATCATCTTATTAATAAAAAAAACGGCCGTGTGACCAAGATAGAACAACAGGATGTGTCGCAAGGGATCTCCACGGTGATAAAACACCTCATCCGATTTTAATTGTGTATATAGTAATTCGTCAATTTCCCATGTTTTAATGAAATACTCCCTGATTTCAGCCCTTTTGGCATCGGGATTTCCTTTATCTAATTGAATTGTTTTGGTTATCAGTTGATTTAAATTCATGATTTTTTAAAATATCTGTGGTTGATGGTTGGTAGAGACGCAATTAATTGCGTCTCTACACAATCCGCTCTCCGTTTTCCGCTATTCGCTATTCATTATTCGCTATTCGCTATTCAAAGCCCCCGTTTCAAATATAATTTCTCCATCAAAAAACGAGTTTTGCGATCGGTAAACCATTTTTTCTGGAAAATTTTGCCTACGACTTCGAATCCGGCATCACGATACAACCGAAATGCAGTCAGGTTCTTCTTCCACACCCGGATAAACACTTCCCTGAAACGGTTTTCCTTCAGGTAACTCAGCGTTTTCTTCAGCATTTTGCGTCCCAATCCCCGACCACGGTACTTTTCATGTACCATCATTTCAGCAATGTAAGGCGTATGCACCTTATCGCACACATCAGACAGTTCCGGATTAAAGCCGGCATCGTACTGAAGCGGATACACAAACAAAGCGCCGGTCAGTTTCGACTCCTCTTCATCGTCTACAGCTACCATCATCATACCTTCTTCGTAAGTCAATCTGATTTCGTTGTCCAGTTCTTCAGGATCAATGTGCTGTGCTGCATCTCCCTGAGAAAAAGTATCCATATAGAGTTTACGGATTTCTTCTCTGAACTGGTAATGGGTGTCCTGAAAAATTCTTAACATAATCGTAAATATTTAACGTGAAAAATATATGATAAACAATTCGTCTCCTTCCTGTTTAACCCAGTGGCTGAAATTCAGACTACCGGCCTTTTCTATCAGGTGAGCAGGAAGAAAAGGTGCAATGAGTTTATATATTGCACCTCAGTCCTTAGATGCCCGATTGCCGCTGCTTGTTGCAAAGTGGCAATTCTTGCTGCCGTTTATCTCAACACCGTTTTTTTCACTTTATGAATTCCGGCATTGTGTTGATTAATAAGTCCTTCAACTGCGGATAGGTTTCTATCTTCAGACTATTTTTTACAACATTTTTCTGTCTGAAATGTTCTGTATATCACACTTTTTTGTGAGTTATTAAGAGAAAATAAAATGAATTACAAAGACTGCATCATTTCAGTGTAATGATACACATTAACGCCCGGCTTTTGAACTTTTGCAGCTTGTATCATCGCACGGGCAACACATATAGCCTCAATCGGTTTTTGTTTATCGGGAATCAGAAAATAAAACGGTTTCATTAAAACAGCGGCTATTCTCTCTGCTAAGCGGGGTTTGGATCTTTCACCCAACAACAAGGATGGTCTGAAGATGTTGATAGAAGGTATTTGCAATTCAGCAACAGCTAGTTCAACTTCTCCTTTAATCTGTAGATAAAAATTACTGCTTTCAGCATTCGCACCTATTGAAGAAACCAGCTGAAAGCTTCTAACTCCGGTTGCTGCAGAAATCAGCGCTGTATTGACTGGAATATCCTGATCTACTTTTCGGTATTCCTGCAAATCAGGAGTCTGACTACGGGTTGTACCTATTGCGCAAAAGACCACATCACTACCTGTAATAGCATCCCGGAGTGCGTCTGCATCTGTGAATTTCAGCAACACAATCTTTACTTTCGCATCAGGATATTCAAAAGGACGGCGAACAACTACACGAATCTCTGAAAATGTACTGTCAGCACATAATTGTTTCAATATATGAGAGCCTATTAATCCGGTCGCTCCTATTATGGTAGCGATTGATGTTTTATTATCCATTTAATTTACTGTTAATCTGCCATTAAGAACATTTGATATATACATATTGTTCAATCATTGCAGAGTTATTTTCATTACTGAACCTTTAAAATTAAGACGCTTGTGTGAGATAATGTAATAGCCATTCAGCCTGATTCTCTTATTCTCAATTGAAAAAGACAAACACCCGGGTTCTGAAATTATAACAGGATTGAAGCATTTCTAAAACATTTTTGTATATTTGTGCGTTTTGTTTAGAATAAAATCAGAACACAACAGTATCATGAAGCGCCTTAAGTTTGAATATAGAATCACCGCCTTATATCTGATACTGGGCGCATTGTGGATACTATTTTCGGATAAGTTGCTGGGATATCTGTTTTCGGATATTGCGTCGTTGAGCAGGTTTCAGACTTTTAAAGGTGTATTTTACGTGGTTACCACCGCCGTTTTTTTCTATTTTTTCATTACTAAACACCTCGTCAGGCTCCGGAATACAGAGAGAGAATTGGAGAATCACAAACAAAACCTGACGCAACTGGTACACGAGAAAACCAAGAACTTAGACGACGCCTTTGAAGCCCTGAGCAAGACCAACCAGAAGCTAAATGAGAAAAACAAAATCATTAACAAGCAGAATACAGAGCTCAAAAACACACTGAAGGCCCTGAAAGAAATGCAGTTTCAGCTTATTCAGATTGAAAAAATGGCATCACTGGGCATCCTGACCGCCGGTATATCGCATGAAATAAACAATCCACTCAATTTTATCATGGGCGGACTAACCGGGTTGCAAAACTACATCCGGGAGTCGAAGATTGAGGATGAAAAAGTGGAACTATACCTGAAGAGTATCAAAACAGGTATCGAAAGAGCCACTTCTATTATGAATGGTCTCAACCAGTTGAGCCGCAATAACGATGAGTTGAACGAAAAATGCGACCTTCATGCCATCATAGAAAATTCGCTCGCAATTTCCAAAGGTCAGTGGAAGAGCAACATCGAAGTCATCCGTCAGTTCGCTGCATATCCCATCCTGATACCGGGCAATGTGGGCAAGTTGCATCAGGTGTTCATCAATTTAATTGTCAATGCCTTTCAATCCATAAGGGATAAAGGCACGGTAACCATTGCAACGCAAATACAAAATGACAAGGTCATCGTAACGATTGCCGACACCGGATGCGGCATCAGCAAGGATAAACTATCCAGGATTACCGATCCGTTTTACACCACCAAGGAGCCCGGACATGGTACCGGACTGGGTTTATCGATCACGTATAACATCATACAGGATCACAAAGGTACCCTCGAATTTAAATCGGCCCTGAAAAAAGGCACTACAGTAACTGTTGTTTTACCCGCTAAATTCAATTGATATGGGAAAAGTAAAAATATTATACGTTGACGACGAAGCCATCAACCTCATGCTCTTTCAGGCTAACCTCGAAAAAAAATATGACATACTCATTGCTGAGAATCCATTCACCGGACTGCAACACATAGCCGAAAACAAGGATATCAAGGTGGTAGTCAGCGACATGAAGATGCCGGCGATGAACGGTATCGAATTTATCCTCAAAGCCAGGCTGTTATCATCGGAAGTTGCTTACTATATTTTAACCGGGTTTGAAATCACCGAAGACATTCAGGAAGCTCTGAATCAGGGTATCATCCGCCGCTACTTCCGTAAACCGTTCAACATCCAGGAAATCTCGAGAGAGATTGAAAACACCATTGCCGATTATTATGAAGAGCTGGAATGAACCGTGTAATTGAGTTGCCATACAACTTACAGAAACATCCTTTTATCGAAAAAATACCCCCTTTTATCGAAATTTGTTTTCATTGTTAAACTGCATCGGATAATTTTGTTGGTCGAAATACAGTTCAGATGACCACAACATTATCAACAAAGACGTACGATTACATCATCGCGGGTTCCGGCTGTGCCGGGTTGAGCCTGCTTTACCGTATGCTGCACGAGCCAGAACTCTGCAACAAAGAAATCCTGATTATCGACCGTGAATCAAAATCGAAAGACGACAGAACCTGGTGTTTCTGGGAGAAATCGCCGGATATCTTTGAACCAGTTGTGTATCATCAATGGCATGTACTCGATTTCAAATCGAAATATTTCAGTGACGAACTCGACATCAGACCTTATACCTATAAAATGATCCGGGGACTGGATTTCTACAACTTCGTATATCAATTTGCTGTCGCTTATCCCAACGTTCATTTTATCCAAAGTAAAATAACCGCGATGCAGGTAACAGGCAACCAGGTGGAAGTAAAAACACCCGGCGGAACATACAAAGCTTCCTATGCATTCAACTCCACACGATTATTTCAACCCGACACCCGGGCAGATGAACACTCGCTTTACATGCATTTCAAGGGACTCACCATCCGTAGCGAAGCGCCGGTTTTCAATCCTGAGAAAGGTACACTGATGGATTTCAACGTACCTCAGCAGGGGGGCACCGCGTTTATGTATATGCTACCTACCGGTAAACAAGAAGCCCTGATAGAATACACGGTTATCAATGGAGAAGTACTAAAACCTGAAGAATACGACGAAGTGTTACAAACCTACCTCAACGAAACCCTGCACCTGAATCCGGCAAAAATCATCCGCGAAGAATCGGGCATCATACCCATGACAAAAAAGAAGTTCCCGCTACAACACAAGCAAAGAATTATCCACATTGGAACCGCGGGTGGATGTGTAAAAGCAAGTAGCGGGTATGCCTTTCAGTTTATACAGCGACACACAGCCTGCATCGTGACAAACCTGAAACACAACCGGAAACCAATCGTGAGATGTAGCTTCAAAGACAAGAAATTCAACCTGTACGACAACACCTTTCTGGAAGTACTAATTTCAGGAAAAATGCAGGGCGATGCACTCATGTCGCGCATTTTCAAATACAACTCTGGCGGCAACGTGCTCGCGTTTTTGGGTAACGAAAGTAAGTTTTCAGATGAATTCAACCTGATGACAACTTTGCCTGCCAAAGTCTTTTTACCTGTCACGCTAAAAGAAATTTTCTGAAAACCCACGTAATTTCATTGTTTTAGTATATATTTGTGACTTTATTCTAATAATTATACATGAAAAGTCACGCGTATCATATTCATGATATCTTCCTCAGCCTAGAAGGAATGGATGTTGCTCAATATGATGAAACCTTCCTGCTTAACTCAGCCAACAGAAGGTTCTCAGAAACAAATTGCGCGTCCATTGAAGATTACCTGGAGTTACTGGAGAACAGTGAACTGGAACGCATGACCTATTTCGACAACCTGCAAATCGGTTACAGCACCTTTTTCCGGAATGCCCTCACCTTCGACACCTTAGAAAAAATTGTATTGCCTGAACTGATTTCAACTGTCAGAAAAAACAATACCAAGGATTTAAGAATCTGGTCGGCCGCCTGTGCAGCCGGACAGGAAGCATACAGCATCGCCATGTTGGTTGAGGAAGAAATGGCATGCAGCGAGAAAGGAAAATGCAATTGCCTTATATTTGCAACCGACAGGGATGAAGAGCAGATTGAAACTGCCCGCAGGGGACAATATGCCCGTCACGCCCTCGAAAATGTAAAACTGAAACAGCTTGATAAATGGTTTATCAACTGTGGCAGTACTTATTTCATCAAATCGGAGCTGAAAGTAAACATTAACTTTTCGGTTTTTGATTTATTCGACAAAAACTACAGTAGTCCACCCACCAGCATTTTCGGTTATTTTGACCTGGTTTTTTGCGCCAACCTGCTTTTTTATTACAAGGAAAATCACCGCAAAACTATTCTGGATAAAATTACCGGTGCGATGAGCGACAATGGTTACTTAGTAACCGGTGAAACCGAAAGAGACATATTAAAAAAACATCATTTCAGAGAAGTATATCCTCACTCAGCCATATTTCGAAAAGGCTAACAATAAAGCATTGAAAACATGAAAATCAGTGATCTTAAAATCGGCTCTCAGTTATTATCAAGCTTTGCCATTATACTTTTTCTGGTTAGCAGCATTGGCATAATCAGTTACATGCAAAACAAGTGGATTCATGAACAAAGTCGCTTGTTATACAACCATCCTTTGCAGGTACGCAGAGCTGTAGGTGCATTAACAACCGACATACACCTCATGAGGCTTGGAACAAGAGATTTGATGTTAGCAGCCAACATAAAGGAAGAAAGAGAAGCTTTACTGATAATCGAAGAAAACGCGGCAGATGCATCGCGGCAGTTTGAAATCATCAACCGGCTGTATTTAGGACCTAAAAAGGATGTAGAAGATGCACAAAAAGCATTCATTGCCTGGAAAACTGGCCGGGAAGTAAACACCAAACTAGCTTTAGACAAGGACATTAACACTGTAAAAGAAAGTATCACGAAAACCGGTAATGTTGGGAAATTGCGGGAAGAAATGCTTGAAAAAATACAAGTGATTGATAATTTTGCGCAAAACAAAGCCACAACAATCTTCACAGAATCAGAAAAACATAAGAATCTGGTTTTGACTGAACTTATGGGTTTAATCATAATAATCATTATCGCGACGCTCATCGTGTATGTCACCCTGTTACGCAACATAAGGAAACCCTTAGTCATGCTGACCAAAATAACCCGTCGCTTCGACCACGGAGACATGTCGGCCAGGTGCCATTTTACATCGAAAAATGAAATTGGTGAATTGTCGAAATCATTTAACACCCTGGCTGAGAACCTCCAGATTACCAATGACCTGAATGTAAAAACAGCCTTACTCGCCGATATGATGCTGATTGAAGATGATGTAAAGGAATTCTTCAGGGTCACCCTGCAAATCCTGATGGAAGACACTGAATCTGAAATGGCCGCTGTGTATTTACTCAGTGAAGATAAACAAAATTACATACATTTGATTTCAATTGGAATGGCAGAGAGAGCCCGAAAATCATTTTCAGCGGTTTATCACGAAGGAGAATTTGGAAGCGTGTTAACCACAAAACGCATTCAACACATTAAAGATATACCCCAGGATACACGCTACATCTTTAAAACCACTGGTGGAAATGTGATTCCCAAGGAAATCATCACCATCCCAATTCTTTCGGGCAATGAAGTTATTGCCATTATCTCACTGGCCAATATCCATCCTTATTCTGAACTTGCCATACAACTGATTAACAAAATACACCTCACCTATTGCGCCAGGGTAGATAAAATCCTTACTTATGAGAAAATCAAGTCGTTCTCCGAATCTCTATCAGCACAGAACCGGGAACTGGAAGAACAGAAACGGGAATTATCGAAGCAATCGGCAGAACTGACGGAACAAAACAGGGAACTGGAAATACAGAAAAAGATGCTGCATGAGGCAAATAACCTCAAAACCAGCTTCCTTTCCAATATGAGTCACGAACTCAGGACACCACTCAACTCGGTAATCGCGTTGTCGGGCGTACTAAACCGGAAGTTGGCCGATAAGATTCCACAGGAAGAATACAGCTATTTAGAAGTAATTGAGCGCAACGGCAGAAACCTGCTGGCGCTGATTAACAACATACTCGACATTGCCCGCATTGAATCGGGCAGGGAAGAAATTGAACTGACTGAATTCAATCTGTGTGACAGTGTAACAGAAATTATCACCTTGTTGCACCCTCAGGCAGCTGAAAAAAACATCCAAATCAACAAAGCCGGCGGCGATTGTGAAACCCGCATCACCAGCGATGAGAACAAATTGAAACATATTCTGCAAAACCTGCTGGGTAATGCCGTGAAATTTACCGAACAGGGAGAAATCACTATCAGCCTGAAAAAATCAATTGATGAAGTAGCCGTAACAGTTTCAGATACCGGAATCGGCATCAGGGCAGAACAAATCTCCCACATCTTTGATGAGTTCAGGCAAGCTGACGAAAGCACCTCGCGCAGGTTTGGTGGTACCGGGCTTGGACTTTCCATCGCTAAAAAATATGCCAACCTGCTTGGGGGAACCATTTCTGTGGAAAGTGAGCCAGGAATAGGGTCGTCATTCACGCTTACACTGCCCTTATATTATACCGGGGAGTATTTCGAAGACATACCCGAAGTGGATGTATATTACCATGCCAACCAAAACGGTAATGCCGACCGGGCTTTACGTTCCCCGAAAGATTCCAGAACCGTCCTGTTGATTGAAGACAACATTCCGGCTGTGATTCAAATGAAAGATATCCTTGAGGAAAGCGGTTATATGGTGATAGCCGCCCGTGATGGTCAGGAAGGACTCGACGTGCTGGATCACATCTTACCCGACGCCATAATTTTAGATTTGATGATGCCGGGTATGGACGGGTTTCATGTACTTGAAACGATGCGGAATGATGAACGCAGCGTCAACATACCGGTTTTGATTCTCACTGCCAAACACATCACGAAAGAAGAACTAAGCTTTCTGAAACAAAACCACATTCACCAACTGATACAAAAAGGAGATGTAAAACGGGATGACTTATTAAAAACGGTCTCAGATATGGTTAAACATGACCCATCATCCTCATCACACTAACGGTTTTTGATATGCCTATTGAACACATAAAAATACTGGCCATTGATGATAATAGGGACAATCTGATTATCATCAGGGCACTGATAAATGAAGCATTCCCTGAGGCACAAACCCTGCTGGCCACAGATGGATTCAGAGGACTTGAAATTGCATTTGAAAAAGAGCCGGACATCATCCTGCTCGACATTATCATGCCCGGCATGGATGGATATGAAGTTTGCAAAAAACTAAGAGCCCACCCTGTAACGGCAGATATACCAGTGGTGTTTATCACTGCAATAAAAGATGACAAACAAAGCCGTATCAAAGCATTGGAAGCCGGTGGCGAAGGATTCCTTTCAAAGCCTGTCGATATCAGCGAATTAACTGCACAAATCAGGGCTATGCTCAAAATCAGGGAAGCGACTATCCTGAAAAGAGGAGAAAAGGAGCGACTTGAGAAACTGATTGACGAACGTACCCGTGAGTTACAGAAAACACACGCGGAAACACTCAACTTGCTAAAATACTTTCAGGCTGAGAACGAGAAACGAAAGAAAAGCGAGGCTGCGCTCAAAGAAAGCGAGGAAAAGACAAGACTTTTCAAACGTGCTGTCGATTCAAGTTCTGTCGGCATCATCATTACCGATATTGATGGTAAAATAATTTATACCAATCCGTTTTACCTCAAAATATCCGGCTACAGGGAGGAGGAGGTAATCGGTCAGCTATCAACTTTTTTGGATGCAAACTTTCAGCCGGAAACTTTCAACCGGAAACGCTGGAAAACCATTTTATCGGGCAAAGACTGGATCGGAGAAATAAAGAACATCAAAAAGAATGGTGAATTGTACTGGGTAAACGCGGTGATTTCTCCCATTGTCAGCGCTGCCGGCGAAATTACCAACTTTATTGTAGTATCAGAAGACATCACACAAAAGAAGCAACTACTTGAAGACCTGATTACCGCTAAAGAAAAAGCAGAGGAAAGCGACAAACTGAAAACTGCTTTCTTAGCGAACATGAGCCATGAAATTCGCACCCCTATGAATGGAATCCTGGGTTTTGCCGAATTATTGAAGGAACAGGATTTGTCGAGCGAAATTCAGCAAAAATATATCCACATCATTGAAAAAAGCGGAGCGCGCATGCTCAACATCATCAACAACATCGTGGACATCTCCAAAATTGAAGCCGGACTAATGGAGGTAACACTGATAGATTCGGATGTGAATGAACAACTCGATTATATTTATAACTTCTTCAAACCGGAAGTCGAGGCGAAAGGGATGCAGCTATATTACCGGAAATACTATGCCGACCATAAAGCCATGATTAAAACCGATCAGGAGAAACTGTACGCGATATTTACCAATTTAGTCAAGAATGCCATCAAATACTCTTATCGCGGGCACATAGAGTTCGGTTATTATCCTGAACAGGATGAGCAGGCCGGTTCGTTGATATTTTATGTAAAAGATACCGGCATTGGTATTCAACAAGATAAAACCGGCATTATTTTCGACCGTTTCAGGCAGGTAAGTGAAGGTCAGAACCGGCATTACGAAGGAGCTGGACTGGGTTTATCGATTACAAAATCGTATGTGGAAATGCTAGGCGGAAAAATATGGGTGGAAAGTGAGGAAGGTGTAGGATCGTGTTTCTGTTTTTCCCTGCCTTATAATCACACAAACCCGCATCCACAGGTAGAAAAGACACCATTAACGGATATAAACGACTAAATTTTCAGTTTATTAAATCAGGTAAGCGATGCAAAATACAATCTATCAGGACTCAACAGCGAATGTGCTAATTGTGGATGACATAGAAGAAAATCTGATTTACATGGAAAGTGTAATCAAGAACTTCAATATCAACATCATCAGCGCCATGTCGGGTTACGAGGCGCTGGAAAAAACCCACGGCATTACTTTAGCCATGGCCATCATCGATGTCTGGATGCCCGGCATGAACGGGTATGAACTTGCTGTAAACCTGAACAAAGAGCGAACAGACAATAAAGTCCCTATTGTTTTCATTACGGCCAATATCTTTAGTGAAATAGAAGAGTTGAAAGGATATGATGCAGGTGCAGTGGATTACATTTACAAACCTTTCTCCAGCCAGATTCTGAAAAGCAAAGTAAGCATTTTTCTGGATTTATATAATCAGAAACAGACTATTTTAAGGGATACGATTTTACTAAAAAACACCACGGAACAACTAAAGCAGGCAAATACCGAATTACACAAAAGTGAACAAAAATTCAGAACAATGGTGAATTCCCTGCCAGATGGCGTGTTACTTATTGACCTGAAAGGCCGAATTATGGAAGTTTCGGAAATAGGCACTGAGTTGTTGGGCGCTAACAGCAAGGAAGAGTTGACTGGTAAAAATATTCTCCGGTTTGTATCACAGCAAACCTTTAGTCGTATCAAAGAAATTGCCCGCAATACCATCAACGATGGATTAACACAGGAGAATGAAGTTAGCATCGTAAAGTTGAACGGCAGCGCTTTTTTGGGTGAAATCAGCACGACCCTGATTCAGGACATCGACGGTTCTCCCCTCTCCTTCATCATCGTGGTGCGCGACATTTCGCAACGTAAAAGAATACAGGCCATTCAAATTCACGCCGACCGCATGGCTAATCTGGGACAAATGGCTGCCGGTATGGCGCATGAAATTAATCAACCCCTGAACATCATTTCGATGGTGATGGATAAAATACTGTATGAAGCCGACAAAAGCATCTCACTCGATGTTGCATTTCTGAAAAGTAAATCAAATAAGATTTTCGAGAACCTGACCCGGATCCGGAATATCATCGACCACATCCGGGTGTTTTCGCGCAATCAGTTCGAATATATCCCGATTGCTTTTAGCATCAATAAAAGTATTCAAAGTGCCATCTCAATGTTTTCGGAACAGTTCCGTCATCTGGGTATCAACGTGCATGTGAGTCTGAAAGAGGACATCCCCGACATTACCGGCAACACCCATCAGTTCGAACAGGTCATCATCAACCTGCTCACCAATGCGAAAGATGCCGTCATGGAAAGAAAAGGTCTATCGGATTACACCTATATACCGGAAATCAATATCCGTTCATTTGTTGAGAAAGAATTGCTGTTTGTGCAGGTTACCGATAACGGGACCGGGATTGATGAAGAACACATCAATAAAATCATGTTACCTTTTTATTCTACTAAAGAAGAAGGAAAAGGCACGGGACTGGGACTTTCCATATCTTACGAGATAATCAGGGATATGGGAGGAAAAATTGAAGTTGAAAGTACTAAAATGACTAAAACCGATATCAGGCTTACCTTTAACATTAATGAAACTCAAAATGGAAAATAAAGATAAAATAAAAATCCTGATTCTGGATGACGAGAAACAATTCACGGAAGAGTTGAGCAGTTTTTTCGAAGATGACTACGAAGTATATGAAGCCAATAACGTAGGCGATGGAAGAAGAATACTGCATGAGAAAGATATTGATTTACTGATTCTGGATGTTAGGTTGCCCGGCATCAGCGGGCTCGACATCCTCAAAGAAGTGAAAGAACAGAAACCCGCCATAGAAGTCATTGTAATTTCGGCTCACGGTGATATGGACACCGTTATCAAAGCCATGCGGTTGGGCGCATTTGATTATTTGCGCAAACCTTTCAGGTTTATCGACATACAGATAGCCATTGAAAGAACGCAGAAATACCTGCAAATGCAACGCAAGCTAAAACAGATGGAGGAAAAAAACTCGCTCATCTCGAAAACACTCGAAGAAAAAATCGAGCGTCAGTTTATCGGTGTCAGTCCGCAAATACTCAAGGTGTTTCAACAAGCCAAAACAGCCGCACAATATCCCGATGCCAATGTGTTGATAACCGGCGAGAGCGGAACGGGAAAGGAAAACATTGCCCGCATCATCCATTATTCCAGTCAGCGGAGAGACAATATGTTTTGTGCCGTGAACAGCAGTGCTATTACCGAAACCCTGCTCGAAAGCGAATTCTTCGGTCATAAAAAAGGCTCATTTACCGGCGCCATTACCGACAAAATGGGATTTTTTGAGGTCTGCAACAACGGTACCCTTTTCCTCGATGAGATAGCCGATATGCCTTTTAACCTACAGGCAAAAATACTGCGGGCCACGGAAGAAAAGGTGATTACTCGCGTTGGCGACACCGTTCCCATTAAAACCGATTTTCGCATCGTATCAGCAACAAACCACGATATAGAAAAGCAGGTTGAGGAAAAAAAATTCAGACTCGACCTGTTGCACAGGCTCAACACGCTGCATATTCACATCCCGCCGCTGCGGGAAAGAACAGCCGACATCAAGCCCTTGCTCGAATATTATGTGGGTTTATATGCCACCAGGTTTAATAAGCCGGGCATCAGCATTTCGGATGATGTATATGATACCCTGCAGACCTACGATTTTCCGGGTAATGTGCGGGAATTGAAAAACATGGCCGAAAGAGCAGTTATCCTCTGCCAGGGTAATACCTTAAACATCGGCGATTTCCCTGTAAAACAAACAAAGAAGAAAGAACATGCGACTTCAGCAGATAAAATTAATTTGAAATCAAATGAAATCAAAATGATTCTGGAAGCCTTACATTCATGTAACTATAATCAAACTGCGGCTTCCGACTTGCTCGGTATTTCGAGAGACGCGCTGATCAGAAAAATGAAGAAGTATAATATTTCGGCATTTAAAGGCAAAGAAAGCTAAAATAATTGTGCGCGTTTCCGCACAACTGTGCGATTTTTTAATACACTTTTAAATTACCAGACTTATTTTCGACCTCATAAAAAGGGTGTTCTCAACCGGGAACACCCTTTTTATTCACCTGTCTAACAATACCTTAAACACATAAAAGTCATCTTTTGGCACGGCATCCGGAATTTTCGGCACGCCGTATGCAAATGTACGGGGCATAAGTGAAGATGACAATGCACGAGTGCACATTGATAAACATTAAAAGTAAGCGTCATGAATCTTAAATCAAAAGTATTGGAGTTCATCAATCAGAACGAGCAGGGAGTTAAGATTTCCGACATGGAAGCGCCCCTGGGTGAAAAAAGGATGAAATTGGGCTTTGTAACGAAAAGTTTACTGGATGAAGGTAAGATTCAAAAAATTAAAGATTGCTATTATCCGGTTTACGATTCAAAACATAATAATTTAAAATTATTCCGGAATTTTATTTTTTGACAGACAAAGGTTATTAATCTCATATATGAAGTTTTTTATAAACATATTATTTTTACTAATTTTTGTTTCGGTTCTCGGAGCGCAAAACAAATACGCAATCAGCGGCACAATCACCGATAAAGCAAACGGTGAAACATTGTCCGGTGCAACTGTTACTGTTAATGAGCTACCCGGAACAGGAATATCGTCCAATACCTACGGCTACTATGCAATCAGCCTTCCTGAGGGAAATTACACAATAAGAATTACCTACCTGGGATATGAAACTATTGAACTGGATATCAACCTCAATCAAAACATCCGCCGCGACATCAGGATGGAAGTAATGGCTACCGGCTTAAGAGAGGTTGACGTTTATCCATTTAAACGTAACGACAATATATTATTGAATAACATCGGTTCAGAAAAAATACTCGTAAGTGAAATAAAAAACATTCCGGTATTTTTCGGAGAACAGGACATCATGAAAACCATCTCGCTTACACCGGGAGCCACTTCGGTAAGAGACGGTAACAATGGTATTTATGTAAGAGGTGGTGGTAATGATCAAAATCTCATTCTATTGGATGAAGCAATCGTTTATCACCCCAACCATCTGCTCGGTTTCTTCTCTACATTCAACAGCGATGCCATCAAGGAAATGACACTTTATAAGGGTACTGCTCCAGCATCATACGGCGGCAGAATTTCTTCAGTAATGGACATCCGGATGAAAGACGGTAACAATCAGTCGCTGGAAGTAAACGGCGGAGTTGGTTTGATCTCTTCCCGTTTGGCTGTTGAAGGTCCAATCGTGAAAGATCGTGGTTCATTTATTGTTGCCGGCCGGAGGACTTATGTTGATATGCTGCTGAAACTCACCAACGATCCGAGTCTGAGCAATAACACACTAAACTTTTATGATCTCAATGCCAAAATGAATTTCAGGATCAACCCGAAGAATCAGATTTTCATTGCTGCCTATTCTGGTCGTGATGCTTTCGCGGTTCCGGGACGTTTCGGACTCGCATGGGGAAACCGCACAGCTTCTTTCAGATGGAATCACATTTGGCAGGATAAGTTATTCAGCAACACATCGGTTGTTTACAGCGATTTTGATTACGAAGTGGATCTCGCCTTTGAACCATCGGCATTCAGTGTATTATCCGGTATAAAAAACTTCAATTTTAAACATGAGTTCAATTATTTCATAAGTGAAAACAGCCGTTTCATGCTGGGTTATGATATGTTGTCACACAACATTACCCCGGGACAGTTAATTGCCGATGAAAATGCTATTGTACACCCGATGAAAATACAGGAAAGAAACGGTAGAGAAGAGACAATATATGTAAGTAATGAATTCAGACCTGCACCAAACTGGATTTTCAATGCAGGTATCAGACTTAATACATTCAGACTATATGGTCCCGGTGATTTCTACAAATATGAAAACGGAACACTTACTGAAACCATCACCTACACGAAAGACGAAATTGTAAAATCATATTTTTCACCTGAAAGAAGATTGAATATTACGCACATAATCAATCCCGTACAGTCGGTTAAAATTTCATATTCTACCCATACACAACACATTCATAAAATTACCGCAACTGAAAATCTTTCATTACCGGTAGATATATGGATTATGTCGGGCAATAATGTGAAACCACAAAAGAGTGACCAGTTCTCGGCAGGCTATTTCCGTAACATGCAAAATGACATGTATCAGTTTGCTGCCGAAGCCTATTTCAAATTGATGCATGACCAGATTGATGTAAAAAACGGAGCTGATGTAATGGCCAATCAACACATTGAAGGAGAATTGCTGTTTGGTAAAGGCAGGTCATACGGGCTCGAACTGATGCTGAAAAAGAAATACGGAAAACTGAACGGTTGGATTGGATATACATTGTCAAGAACCGAACTGAGCATTCCCGGGATAAACAATGGCAACTGGTACCCTGCACGTCAGGATATAACCAACGATCTTTCAATAGTGGGTATGTATGAGTTATCAAAAAACCTCACCTTGTCGGCAACCTGGGTATATCAAACAGGTAACGCTGTCACCTTTCCAAGCGGGAAATATGAAATAAATGGTGAAACAAAATATTATTTCAATGAAAGAAACGGATACAGAATGCCGGATTATCACAGACTTGATCTGGGACTAACCTGGAACCTTCAAAGCAAGGGAAAATACCGCGGCAATCTGAATTTCTCAGTTTATAACGCATACGCAAGAAAAAATGCATTCTCGATTGATTTCGAACAGGATGCAACCTATCCGGATAAAACGATTGCTGTTATGACTTATCTATTTTCAGCAATTCCATCGATAACGTATAATTTTAAATTTTAAAAAATATAAGGTTATGAAAACATCAACAAAATCAAACAGTGTAAATGGATTATTCATTCCATTCATGATGTTAGCAGCCATTTTAACATCCTGTACAGAAACAATCGAATTTGAATTCGATGCAGCGGCGTCGCAACTTGTAGTTGAGGCCTTTGTTCCTGAATCACAATATGCAGAAGTGATTCTGTCGAAAACAGTAAACATCAACGACAACAATAAAAACTTAGTAAGTAATGCATTGGTTGTATTACAAGACGGATTCGGAACTTCAGAAACACTGCAGGAAGTATCGCCCGGTCGCTATCGTTCGAACAAAATTAAAGGTGTTCCGGGTTCAAGTTACTCACTCTCAGTACAAACTGAAGGTAACGTGAGTTTCATCAAATCGGAGGACAGGATGCCAAAACCGGTATTTATCAACAGATTAAGAGTGAGAGAATCCATCATCCCGGAAGTGGAAGGAGTAAAGATGCCGGATTGGGAAGTGATAGTAGAATACACCGACCCGGAAGATGAAGTAAATTATTACCGTTTTGTTGAGTATGTAAACGGAGAAGTAACTGTATCTTATGTTGAAAATGACAAATTCAACAATGGGAAAGACAACAAAAGCTTCTTAACCTGCGTAGACAGGAAACTATCGAGAGGTGACACCCTGACAGTAGAAATGCAGTCGATTTCCAAAGCAGTTTACGATTACTTTTATGCATTCAGTAAAATGAACGACCTTGTACAGGGAACCAATACGACCAATCCCATAAGCAATATTTCAGGAGCAAATCTCGGTTATTTCAGCGCCCACACGGTGCATCGCAGAAGCGTTGTAGTTGAATAAGGCGAAGAAAGTGTTGTTTAATTCTGCTCTCCCCCCTGTTTACCTTAACCTGTAAACAGGGGTTTTCTTTTTTAAACTTAATGGCAATTTGCCCCATCTAAAAAATAAAGCTAACTTTGCATTGAACACAAAATAATGATTTTTCATATGTTACTGACTTATCTCCCGCAGATTATAGGAACGCTGATTACAATTGCAGCAATTGCGGTATTAAAAATTATTACCAAAAGGATTGTTGTGAAATACAAACACATCACCCATAAATTTGAAGCCCGTATCAGTCAGGTTATCCGGATATTCAATATTTTCTTTAACCTAGCTGGTTTTATAACGCTGATTGTCATCTGGGGGGTAGATACCAAAAATCTTTTTGTGGCGTTGTCATCTATCTTTGCTGTTATCGGAGTTGCCCTTTTTGCACAATGGTCTATCCTGAGTAATATTACGGCGGGTATCATTATTTACTTCTCAGCTCCTTTTAAGATTGGCGATTATATACGCATACTCGATAAAGATATGCCTATCGAAGCCAAAGTAGAAGACATTTATACATTCTACACGCATCTTAAAACGCGTGATGGGGGAATTCACATATTCCCGAATGCACTTCTCCTTCAAAAAGCCGTTTCGGTGATTGAGGAAGATGAAACAAAATCAGATGATCAGTTTCCGACTTTTAACAACGCGTATTAAGAAGTATAAAGCCTTTTATTTAATTAATTATCTAATAACTCACTCATTTTACGGTTGAGTTCGTCTTCCATCTTTTTGCGTTTAGTTATGTCGTTCACCAACACGTGACGGGCATTTCGGTTTTCATACAAGATGGGTGTTGAATTTAATTCAACATAGATAATCTCTTCACTTTTAGTCAGATGCCTTCTGCGAGTTTGGTGATCTTTTTTATCCTTAATATTGGCAATTGATTTTACAAATTCAGGAATATCATCGGGAGGGCAAATGTCGAAAAGCGTCATGGACAAAAACTCTTTTCTCGAAAAGCCATAATGTTTGATCGCTGCGTTATTCACTTCAAGGAAAGAAAGGGAATCCACATCATATATCCACATCGGCTGAGGGTTGTTCTCGAATAAGTAACGGTATTTTTCTTCACTTTCCCGCATGGCTTTTTCCGTTTCCAGACGGACAAGGAATAATCCAACCTGGTTGGAAAAGAGATTGACAATTTCGCTGTTTTTCAGTTCCCTGCCCTTGTTAAATATCAACACGAAATCGCCAAGGACCTGATTGTTATAGCAGGTTGAAACAACGACAACCTGCCCTGAATTAAATGTATTTTCAATAATTTGGGTAACAGATTTCGGAAAAACCTTTCCTACAACCTCCTGAATACCGGAAAACACTTGTATTGAAGTTCTTTCCTTGAATGTGTTAACAAATGGATCAGCTTTCCATTTCTTCTCAATCAGATTGAATCCCAGAATATTAATAGAATTACGCACAAAGTCTCCGATTCCGCTAACACTTTTGGTCATGTATTCGGTACCGTTATTTACATACTGATTAAAGGCTACGATACGAGCACCGGATATTTCAACCATCATATCCGTAATCTTATCATAGTTGATATCACCCGACTGTAATTGAATAAAGCTGGTACTTTCATCGAGCACTTTCTTCAGGATATCTCTTTTTTCCTGCAGTTTGTCCTGAGCGATATTTTTTTCGGTTACGTCATTTACGAGAATGTGAATGGCTTTCTTACCGTTCCAGTTAATGTGCGAACTGGTTAGTTCTACCTGTATAATTTCACCATTCTTTTTGAGATGCCGCGTGTTAAGCTTGAGCTGGTTCGATTTTAATAATTTACCAATATCGTTTTGGGGTAAAGTTTCATCTTCCGCAGGACGCATATCCTTAACCAACATCGAAAGGAACTCTTCTCTTGAATATCCGTAATGGGCAATGGCAGCATCGTTGACCTCCAGAAACCTCAGGGTGTCGTGATCAAAAATAGCCATGGGTTCCGGATTATGTTCAAACAACAAGCGGTACTTCTCACCACTCTGACGTAACTCTTCAACATACTGGCGACGTTTGTAGATATTAACGAGCAACTGAGTAAAAACTTTGAAAAGTTGCTGTTCACTCTCGGAATACATATGATTCTCACATATTGAATCAAAACTTACGTATCCCAGACATTTACCACTATCCATCATCGGGATGGCAATCATACTTTTTATTCCGTATTTTATTACGGAATTGCGAACGTTTTGCTGATCATACTTACTTACATCGTACACATAAACAACCTCGCCCTTTAAATGTTTGGGTATCCAGTTGTCCATCTTTTCCATCGGGATAGTCTGATAGATTTCCTTACGCGGAGCAAAACCATCTTTACACCACTCATAATCCAGGGTAGCAATCTGATTTTTGAAATCATAATAGACAATATAACTCTGATCGGCATTTACAAATGATGAAATGTCTGCCAACGAGTCATGCACAGCATTTTCAACTTCCGATAAAGGTAGATTGATAAACGAGGTGGAGATATTCATCAACAGTTGTGTAAATTTCAACTGTTTTTGAATTAACTCATCAGCCTGCTTCAATTTCATTTCATTCTCCACATCGTTGGAGACCCTTTTAATCACCTCTGGAAGGCGGGTCATCAACATGGAATCCTTAACCAGATAATCGCGTGCTCCCAGCTTCATCATCTCCACCGCTACACGCTCATCCCCCTGACCAGTTGACATGATGAAAGCAGGCACCGAAAGTTTAGCTTTAATTCTCCGCTGCAACCATTCTCCGGCATTTTCTTCACCGGCTAATTTATAGTCGACCAACATCAGTTTAACATCTTCCTCACCCAGGATACGCTCGGCATCAGCAAAAGTACTTGCCCAAATCGTTTCGTATCCGGTGTCTTCAAGCTCAAACCGAATCAGTTCGGCTATTCCCGCATCATCCTCAATGATCAGAATTTTCATTTCACACCTTAATTATCTGTAAGAAAAAACCCAATTTCTGCAATGTTTCTGCAAATTTAATAAATTCTACCGGTTTTGTGATATAAACATTGCAACCAAGTTGATAACATTTCTCAATTTCACGTGGATCGTCGGTCGTTGTAAGCATTATAACCGGAATATTCTTCATGTTTTCATGATTCTTTATCCTCCGCAGCACTTCCGTACCATCAACCAATGGCATATTAATATCCAGCATCACCAGATATTCGGTATTCTTCCGGGCAGCACCTTCATCATGTACACCAACAAGATAATCCCATATATCTTTACCATTGTCAAATCTGATAATTTGATTTTTTAATCCCGTTTCCCTGAGTCCTTCTACAATTAACTCAGCATGACCGTCATCATCTTCAGCAATCAGAATAATAATTTCGTCGTTGTAACTCATAAACATTCTATTTTTATTATTTTAATTTTCCGAAAAGTTAAATGCAGGTAGTTCTATGAAAAAGGTGGTTCCATATCGTTCAGTCGATTCTACCCATATTCTTCCCTGGTGTTTTTCAACAATACGTTTCACCACACTCAACCCGATTCCGTCGCCCGGCACATTTCTGTTATCCACCCGGTAAAATACATACCAGATTTTCTCCAGATGTTCTTTCGGAATACCTATTCCGTTGTCCATAATCCGGTACAACACCTTCTTATACCTACTTACACCACTGATACTTATCTTCAACTGTCTTTGATCGTCCCGGTACTTGATGGCATTGGTTATGATATTCGAAAATAACTGATTAAGCATAGCTTCATCACCATAACAATCGGGCAGGTCTTGAATATCCACAATGGCTTTTAATTCCTGTAACTGATATTCAACAGTATGTATGACTTTTGATATAAGTCCGTGCATTTTAATCTGTTGTATATTCATCGCTACCCTACCGGTTCTGGATATCTGAAGCAGACTGTTCAGCATCCGCTCCATCTTTCCTACGCTGTTAAAAATATACTCCAGTGTATGTGGTATTTTCTGTTTGATTAACTCATCGAGGCTGTCTTTTGTTGTCTGATCGAATTCAGATACCGATACTAATTCTCCAATTTTATCTGTATGCTTCTTAAGTCTTGTACTGAACCCCTGTATGTTTACTAACGGAGAACGTAAATCATGGGAGGTGACATATACATAATTCTCAAGTTCTTTGTTTTTCTCAACCAAAACATCATTATAATGCATCAATTCGGTAATATCGGTTGCAATAATGGCAAAAACATCTTGCTGTATTGCAATAGCCGAGACCTTAAATTTCTTTTCGAGGGGTTCAAAATCAGCAACAAAGCTTAAATTTTTTCCTTTTGAAACTGCCTGTATTACTTCATTATAATTAGGAATACTGTCTAACCTCAGGACATCATAAGGAGATTTACCGATAACATCCAATGGATTTTTTATTCCCAATACCCTTACAAACGATTCGTTTAAATCAATGATGCTTGTGTTAATGATTTCACCCTTTTCATTTCTGTTAATACGGCACAATACAGTCTGATCAGCCATTTCATTAAACAAAGCCCTGAATTTTCTTTCACTGATAACAAGGGCTTCCTGTGCCGTTTTTCTTTCTGTAATATCCCGGATAAAGCCTTCTAAAAACATCAGCTTACCACCCCGATCACACACACCTACACCCTGCTCCCAAACCCATCTTTCTTCACCTGAGGCTGTAATGATTTTGTACTCATGTTCAAATGATTTATTTTTCCTCAGTACATCATCCCAATCATCACGCAATTCTTCCTGAAAATCAGGGTGTATTATATCATTGAATGCAATTTTTTTGTTATTTATAAAATCTTCAGCTTTGTAACCTGTTACTTTTTCGCATACGTCGCTGACATAAAACATCGTCCAATGCTCATCACGGGCGCAGCGGTACACAAAACCGGGAAGGTTAGAAATTAAGCGGGAAAGTTGTTGATCAGTTTCAAGAAATTGGTCTGTTGAAAAATCACGGACTGTTGGTTCACTCATAAGATATGTGTTAATTTCTCCTAAGATTGTATATAACAAAAGGATTTAAACACTACAAAAGTATACATTTTAGCATTAAAGTGTCCCATTCATACTTCTCAATTTTTCTGTTATAAAACATAAAACATGCGTTTTTTGTCAATATATCCGTAAAAAGTAAATATTCATACATTCGCAAATTCTTTTGAACTTTTATTAATGATTCATTGTTAAAATATCATTAGCAAAAGAATCGGACTATTTTCAAATTTATCTTTTTTATTATCTTTGGATAATTTCTTTAGATATATTGATTAAATATACAATTTTCGAAGTCAGTACCGATTAAAATTAAAATTATTACATAAAATATGGTTTTTGATGCAGAAATAATCAGGAGTGTATACCAATCATTACCTGAAAGAGTGAACAAAGCGAGAAAAATTTTAAATCGTCCAATGACGTTGACGGAAAAAATTTTGTATGCTCACCTTGATGCCGGAGAAACAATCAACACTTTTGAAAGAGGCGTTGATTACGTCAACTTCTCTCCCGACCGGGTAGCCATGCAGGATGCAACAGCACAAATGGCTTTATTGCAGTTGATGAACTCAGGTCGTGAACGGGTGGCAGTTCCTTCAACAGTACATTGTGATCACCTGATTCAGGCGCACATAGCTGCAGGTCCGGACTTACAGACTGCCAATCAAAACAACAAAGAAGTATTCGAGTTTCTGAGTAATGTCTCCAATAAATTCGGTATCGGTTTCTGGAAACCGGGAGCTGGCATTATCCATCAAGTCGTACTGGAAAATTATGCATTTCCGGGAGGCATGATGATCGGAACCGATTCACACACACCCAATGCAGGAGGATTAAGTATGATTGCCATTGGTGTGGGAGGCGCTGATGCCGTTGATGTGATGGCCGGCATGCCCTGGGAGCTTAAAATGCCCAAAATAATCGGAGTTAAGCTAACAGGCAAAATGTCGGGTTGGACATCTCCGAAGGATGTAATTCTGAAACTGGCCGGTATACTGACAGTAAAAGGAGGAACCAATGCGGTAATTGAATACTTCGGCGAAGGCACAAAATCAATCTCTGCAACCGGAAAGGGAACAATTTGTAATATGGGCGCCGAAGTAGGTGCCACAACTTCAATATTCCCCTTTGATGAAAAATCGGCAGCCTATCTGAAAGCAACGGGCAGAGAAGAAATTGCAGCTTTGGCACTGGGAAATATTGATTACCTGCAAGCCGATGCAGAAGTAACCCTCTATCCGGAACAATATTACGACCGACTGATTGAAATCAACCTGAGTGAACTGGAACCTTATGTAAACGGACCATTTACTCCCGATGCTGCTTACCCGCTTTCTGAATTTGCTAAAATTGTAAAAGAAAAGGCTTATCCACAACAAATGGAAGCCGGTCTTATTGGTTCCTGCACCAATTCTTCCTACGAAGACCTTACACGTGCAGCTTCAATCGTAAAGAAAGCAAAAGAAGATGGACTTAAAGTCAAAGCACAGTTTATCATCAACCCGGGTTCGGAACAGGTTCGTTATACAGCTGAAAGAGATGGCATACTGGCTGAGTTCGAATCTGTTGGCGCAGTTATCATGGCCAATGCCTGCGGACCGTGTATCGGTCAGTGGAAAAGAGAAATGGATGTAGCCGACCGACCGAATTCAATTATCACATCTTTCAATCGCAACTTTGCCAAACGCAACGATGGGAATCCGAACACACATACCTTTATCGGTTCTCCTGAAGTGGTGGCTGCACTCACCATCGCTGGCGACTTGTGTTTCAACCCCCTGACTGACACCTTAGTTAACGATAAAGGTGAACAAATCAGATTACAGGAACCCAATGGATATGAACTTCCGATAAATGGTTTTGACGTGAAAGATGCAGGTTATGTAGCACCTGTGGCTGATGGCAGCAAAATTGAAATTAACATCGACCCCGTATCCAATCGCCTGCAAAAGCTGGAAGCTTTCAAACCCTGGGATGGTAAAGACTTAACGGCATTGCCACTATTAATCAAAGCAAAAGGTAAATGTACCACTGACCACATATCCATGGCCGGACCGTGGTTGCGTTTCCGCGGACACCTCGACAATATCTCCGATAACATGCTTATTGGCGCAGTAAATGCTTTCAACGATAAAACCAATGCAGTACTTGATCCTGAGACGGGCGAATACAGCGCAGTACCTGCATTAGCCAGAAAATTCAAGGCACAGGGTCTGGGCTCTGTTGTGGTCGCTGAAGAAAATTATGGCGAAGGATCATCGCGCGAGCACGCAGCCATGGAGCCCCGCTTCCTGAATGTAAAAGCCATACTTGTAAAATCATTTGCACGCATCCACGAAACCAACCTGAAAAAACAGGGTATGCTGGCACTGACTTTTGCCAACAAGGATGATTATGATAGGGTGCGTGAAAATGACAAAATCAGCATCTCAGGACTTAAAGATTTTGCTCCGGGTAAAAATCTGGTGGTAACACTGACACACGCCGACGGAACTACAGATACATTTGAAGCCGTACACACATACAACGAACAGCAGATTGGCTGGTACAAAGCCGGTAGTGCACTGAACGCAATGAATAAATAATATAAGGAATAAATAAAACAATAATACAATGGGTAAAAAGAAAGATTTTCTGATTTATAAATTATCAGAGACAGTAAAAACTACCAGCCGCATTGACAAAGAGTTATTTACTCAGTTCAATGTGAAGCGTGGTTTGAGAAATGAAGACAATACTGGAGTATTGGTTGGTCTAACAAAAGTCGGTGATGTAGTAGGTTACGAAAGACTTCCTGAAGGAGGTTTAAAACCCATCCCCGGGAAACTTTTCTATCGCGGTGTTGACCTCGAGGATTTGGTGCATGGACTGGAAGCAGAAAACCGCCTCGGATTTGAAGAAACTGCTTTTTTGCTTTTATCCGGTTATTTGCCTGACAAAGAGGAACTCAAAACGTTTTCGTGCATTTTAAATGAATCGATGGCGCTGGACACCAAGATGAAAATGAACATTCTGGAACTGGAAGGTCAGGACATTATGAACATCCTGGCACGTAGCGTACTGGAAATGTACACCTACGACTCACAGGCCGACGACATCACAAGAGATAACTTAGTACGTCAGTCAATCGACCTGATTGCTAAATTCCCGACAATCATTGCTTATGCATATAATATATTGCGTCACAGTCAGCAAGGTCGTTCTTTACACATCCGTCACCCGCTCGAAGGTGCTTCTTTGGCAGAGAACTTCCTGTACATGATTAAAGGTCCGAATAACTACACCGACCTGGATGTGAAATTACTTGACCTGTGTTTGATTTTACATGCAGAACACGGAGGAGGTAACAACTCTACCTTTACGGTACGTGTAACCAGCTCAACCCAAACCGATACTTACTCTTCAATTGCTGCAGGTATCGGCTCCCTGAAAGGTCCGTTACATGGTGGAGCCAATATCGAGGTAAAAGATATGTTCGACCACCTCAGGGAAGCGATCAAGGACTGGACAAACGTGAAAGAAATTGATGCTTATCTAAATAAAATGCTTAATAAGGAAGCATACAACCGGAGTGGTTTGATCTATGGTATCGGTCACGCGGTATATACTATTTCTGATCCACGTGCCATCCTGTTGAAGGAACTTGCCCGCTCATTAGCAGAAGAAAAAGGAAGACAAAAAGAGTTTGCATTCATCGAACTGCTGGAAGAAAGAGCCATCAACGCCTTTATGACTTTCAAAGGCTCAGATATCAACAAGCAGGTTTGTACCAATGTTGACTTCTATTCAGGATTCGTGTATGACGTGATGGGATTACCAACAGAAGTATACACACCTTTATTTGCCATGTCGCGTGTTACCGGCTGGACTGCTCACCGCATCGAAGAACTCAACTTCGCAAGCAAACGTATCATTCGTCCGGCATACAAAAACGTAGGTGAGAAGATGCCATTTGTGCCACTGAACAAACGTTGATTAATTAGTGGATACTAACAATTAATAAATCTATGCAAAAAATAAAAGTAAAGAATCCCGTTGTCGAGTTGGACGGGGATGAAATGACCAGAATTATCTGGTCATTTATCAAAGAACAACTTATACTACCCTATCTGGATATTGACATTAAATATTATGATCTTGGTATCGAAAACAGGGATGCTACAAATGATCAGGTAACTGTGGACGCAGCCAACGCTATCCTTCAGTATAATGTGGGAATTAAATGCGCCACCATTACACCTGACGAAGCACGTGTTGAGGAATTCGGACTAAAAAAAATGTGGAAGTCACCCAATGGTACACTGAGGAATATAATCGGTGGCACTGTTTTCCGTGAACCGATTATATGTAAAAATGTTCCCCGCTTAGTACCCGGATGGGATATGCCGATTGTAATCGGCCGTCATGCTTTCGGCGATCAGTATAAAGCTACTGATGTTGTAATCAAAGGTAAAGGCAAACTGAAGATGACTTTCACCAATGAAAACGGCGAAATACAGGAATGGGAAGTCTATGATTTTAAAGGTGATGGTGTTGCCTTGTCGATGTACAACACTGATGAATCTATTTACGGATTTGCCCGTTCTTCATTTCAGGTAGCATTAGAAAAGAAATGGCCGCTTTACATGTCAACCAAAAACACCATTCTCAAAGCTTATGACGGACGTTTCAAAGACATCTTTCAGGAAGTGTATGAAACAGAATTTAAAACAAAATTTGCTGAAGCAGGAATAAGTTACGAACACAGACTGATTGATGACATGGTGGCTTCTGCCCTGAAATGGAACGGCGGTTTTGTTTGGGCTTGCAAAAACTATGATGGCGATGTACAATCGGATACAGTTGCACAGGGCTTTGGTTCACTCGGCCTGATGTCATCGGTATTGGTTACACCTGATGGGAAAACAGTGGAAGCTGAGGCTGCCCATGGAACGGTGACCCGCCACTATCGCCAGCATCAGCAAGGCAAAGAAACCTCGACCAACCCGATTGCTTCCATTTTTGCCTGGACACGGGGATTGGCACACAGGGGCAAGTTAGACGGGAATGATGCATTGATTAACTTCAGTAAAAAACTCGAAGAGGTCTGCATTAAAACGGTTGAGGGCGGTCAGATGACCAAAGATTTGGCTTTATTGGTATATGGTGATGGCGTAAAAAGAGAGAATTACCTGAACACACAGGATTTTCTGGCTGCCATCAAGGCCAATCTGGACAAGGAGCTAAATTAAAGAGCCTCTCATGGGACTCGAACCCACGACCTAATCATTACGAATGATTTGCTCTACCAACTGAGCTAAAGAGGCTTGCTTTTGAGCCGCAAATTTAGAAACAAAAATAATCATACGCAATAAGAAAAAGCAGGAAATTAAAAGTTTCCTGCTTTTTCATTTAAGTTGTATGTTATAATTAAGTTTGGAATCAGGTTTGGGACATATTGTATGTAGTGATTCTATCACTAAAGTTGTTCGTGAGAAATCAAGTTTAAAATTAAGTGGTTGTATGTTAGGTATAATAAATTCAATCTTATCAGGATTTAGAAACGTATCACATTTATATAATAAAACCGCAGATCACAACACTTTTATTATGTTACAAATCATAAAAAATTAATGATGATTTTATTGTAGAATACCCGATTTTTGATTATATTGCAATCGTTTTATTAAACCTAAAAACACAATTCTATGAGTTACCTGAATTTCGATAAAACCTTGTTAATCAACCTTGAAAAATCACTCACCAAAGAGATGATCCGCACCAACAGGGCGGGTGCATACAACAGCACCACGTTGATTGACTGCAACACGAGGAAGTATCACGGTCAGCTTGTAATTCCATTACCCGAAATTGACAACTCAAATCATGTATTGTTATCATCTCTGGATGAAACAGTTATCCAACACGGTGCCGAATTTAACCTGGGCATTCATAAGTACGAAGGCAACAGTTTCAGTCCGAATGGTCATAAATATATCCGTCAGTTCGACTGTAACAGTATTTCGCGTACGGTTTACAGAGTTGGTGGTGTTGTTCTTTCAAAAGAAAGAATGCTGGTTTCCTTTGAGCCAAGGGTTCTCATCAAATACACCCTGCTCGAAGCCCACTCTCCTACTACACTGCGTTTCAAACCCTTTTTGGCATTCCGTAGTGTAAATGAACTGACACACGAAAACAGCGGAGCAGATACATCTTTCACTGAAGTCAACAATGGAATCAGCATGAGGTTATACGAAGGCTATCCATTTCTGCACATGCAATTCTCAAAAAAGAACCTGTACAGCCATCAGCCTGCCTGGTATAAAAATATTGAATATTACAAAGAACAGGAACGCGGATATGATTACAAGGAAGATCTGTTGGTTCCTGGGGCTTTCGAGATGCCGGTAAAGAAAGGAGAATCGGTGATATTTTCTGCCGGGATAACTGAAATCTCTCCTGCAAAACTAAAGAAATTATGGGAGGATGAGTTAGCCAGAAGGCACGAACGAACCGACATGTTCTCTACCCTCAAAAATTCGGCACAACAATTTTATAAACGCATCGGGGATAAAACGTATCTACTGGCAGGATACCCCTGGTTTGGTTCGCGTGCCAGAGACCAGTTTTTCTCACTTCCCGGATGTACGCTTGCCATCCACCGCATGGATTATTTCAATGCGATTATGAAAACATCAATAGAAGAAATCAGGGAATTTCTGAATGGGAAGACAGAAAACATACTGCTTGAAGAAATAGATCAACCAGATGTTTTATTGTGGTTTATTGCTGCCATACAACAATATGCTGCTCATACTTCCATCGAAGAAGCAGCAAAAAGGTTCGAAGATATTTGCGCTGAAATTATAGCTTTCATTCGCAAACAGAACCATCCCAATTTGTTGTTGCATAACAACGGACTTTTGTATATCAATGGAACAGAACGGGCGCTGACCTGGATGAACGCGGTGGAAGACGGGGTTCCCATTACGCCGCGTACCGGTTACGTGGTTGAGATTAACGCCCTGTGGTACAATGCCCTGAAATTTGTTGCTGAACTAAAAAGAGCAACCGGCAACGAGAATCTGGCTGATTTAACGGATTATCAGGCTGAAATATCCCGGGAAGCATTTGTTGCTACTTTCTGGAACGGCACTTATCTACATGATTATGTGACTGATAATTACAGAGACATGGAGGTTCGTCCGAATATGCTCTTTGCTGTCGGCTTACCTTATTCTCCTTTAGCGAAAGCGCAACAAAAATCAATTATTGACATTTGCACCCGTGAATTACTTACTCCTAAAGGATTAAGAAGTTTAAGTCCCAAAAGTGGCTTCTACCGACCGAACTATGTAGGAGGAATGCTGGAGCGTAACAGGAATTACCATAATGGTCCCGTTTGGCCCTTGTTTTTCGGCGTATTCGCAACTGCCTATCTCCGGATATACAAACAAAGCGGCAGATCATTTATAGAACGTATGCTGATTGGTTATGAAGCTGAACTAAGTGAACTGTGCGTTGGAACCATCCCCGAACTATTTGATGGTAATCCACCATACAAGGGTCATGGAGGTATGTCATTCGCCATGAGTGTTTCGGAAATTCTGAGAGTGTTGGATATGATGAAGAAACCTGAAAATGAGTAAACGATGAAAGTATTGATGTTCGGATGGGAATTCCCACCTCACATATTGGGCGGTCTCGGCACAGCCAGCTATGGCCTGACCAAAGGAATGGCAGAACAAAAAGATCTTGAACTGACTTTTGTGATTCCAAAACCTCACGGAGATGAGGATCAGAGTTTTTTGAAAATCATGGGAGCCTGCCACATACCGGTTGTATGGCGTGAAAACAGTTGGGAACATGTAAATTACCGTATCGGTAAATTCATGCATCCCGATGAATATTTCTGGTTAAGGAATGGCATCAAATACGATTACACACGCATCTATACAGACGAACTGGGTTGTATTAATTTCTCCGGAAAATATCCTGACAACCTGATTGAAGAGATTTCAAATTATGAAGCTGTTGCGAGTGTGCTGGCTCATCAGATGCAATTTGACATCATACATTCTCACGATTGGTTAACCTACCCTGCCGGTGTATTTGCCAAACACATCAGTGGGAAACCACTTGTAATACACGTACATGCCACTGATTTTGACCGCAGTCGGGGAAAAGTAAATCCAACCGTTTACTCAATCGAGAAAAGGGGAATGGATGTTGCTGACCATATCATCACGGTAAGTGATCTGACCAGGCGAACAGTAATAGAAAAATACCACCAGGATCCACGTAAAGTCACCACCGTGCATAATGCGGTTGAACCACTTCCCGATGCAGACTCTTTCACCAAAACAGAAAGAAAGGACAAAGTAGTAACTTTCCTCGGTCGAATTACGATGCAAAAAGGTCCTGAATACTTTGTAGAAGCTGCTCACAGGGTATTGCAAAAAACCGATGGCGTCCGCTTTGTAATGGCAGGAAGCGGCGATATGATGCCTGCCATGATTGAACTGGTAGCGAAAAGAGGAATTGCCGACCGTTTTCATTTTACAGGTTTCCTGAAAGGACGACAAGTACATGAAATGCTTGGTGAAAGTGATGTATATATCATGCCATCTGTATCCGAGCCTTTCGGCATTTCACCACTCGAAGCCATGCAGGTCGGAACGCCAAGTATCATATCAAAACAATCCGGTTGTGCTGAAATCCTGACCCACGCGATTAAAACAGATTACTGGGACATTGATGCCATGGCAGATGCTATATATGGTATCGTAAAATATCCTGCCATGTATAACAGTCTGCGTAATCTGGGACGAGAGGAAGTAAATAACATCAAATGGTATAATGCCGGCTTGAAAGTCAGGTCAATTTACGATGGCGTGTTGAAATACTGACTTCAGCCTGATTTCTTATATTGAATTAAATGTGAGGATGATAAAGTTAGAAATAATTAAATACATTCAGTTATGAAAAACATTTGTTTTTATTTTCAGATACACCAACCCCTGAGGTTAAAAAAATACCGTTTCTTTCAAATCGGTCAGGATCATTACTATTATGATGATTTTCAGACAGAAGAAAAGATACGTATGGTGGCTGAACAATCCTATTTGCCTGCCAACAGAACCATTGCTGATATGATCCGGAGTTCGAACGGCAAGTTTAAATGTGCATTTTCCATTTCAGGAGTTGCGCTGGAGCAATTAGAACAATATGCACCTGAAGTAATCGACAGTTTCCGGGAACTGGCTACAACAGGTAGTATTGAGTTTCTGGCAGAACCTTATGCCCATTCCCTCTCATCGGTTTTTGATGCGGATGAGTTTGAATTGCAGGTAAAAATGCATGCTGATAAAATTGAAAGTTTATTTGGCAAACGTCCAACAGCTATTCGGAATGCTGAGTTAATCTATTCGGATGAGGTTGGTGAGAAAATAATTGATATGGGTTTCAAAACCGTTTTGATTGAAGAAGCCAAACATATTATGGGATGGAAAAGTCCGAATTTTGTATATTCTCATGCCTATCTCAACAAATTGAAATTATTGGTGAGGAACAGCAAGTTATCCGAAGATATTTTCATGCGTTTCTCCAGTCCTTCGTGGGCAGACTATCCACTTACTGCTGAAAAGTTTATTGGCTGGATTTCATCAGCACCTTCAGAAGAAAAAGTATTTAACATCTGGATGGGTTATGAATCCCTCGGAATGGTACAACGACATGAAACCGGTATTTTTGAATTCCTGAAGGCCATTCCTTATCATGCAATGGAACACCAGATTGGTTTTGCTCTTCCATCCGAGATTGGAAAGAAAAATGAACCGACGGGTAGTTTGTTGGTCCCATTTCCGATTAGCTGGTGGGGACATGAAAAAGACCTGAGTCCGTGGAATGGTAATGATTTGCAGCACGAAGCGCTGGAGAAACTGTATAGCGCAGGTGTACGCGTACGCATGTGCAATGACAAACCTTTGCTGCACGATTGGCTGATGCTGCAAACCAGCGATCACTTCCGTTATATGAGTCACAAAGAAGCATATGGCAGTCAGTATGAATCACCATACGATGCATTTGTAAACTACATGAATGTGCTGGCCGATTTTCTGGATCGTGTGAATGCTCAATTCCCATCCGGTATCGATAATGAAGAATTAAATGAGTTACTGAAGACCATTACCCATCAGGAAAAAGAGTTAGCAACACTCGAAGAAGAAGTAAAAAAACTGAAAGCAAGAAAAGCAAAGGTTTCAGGAAAATAGGTAAAATGTCGTATCTTTGCGGAAAATTAAAGCAGATTTACACGTTTTCCGACAGATGATACAACATTTAAACAACAAGATATTTCACCTTATCTCAGACATAGCCGACGAAAACGGGAAAGCATGCTACGTAATCGGCGGTTATGTCCGAGATATTTTTTTAAAAAGAGCTTCCAAGGATATTGATATCGTTGTTGTTGGCAGCGGAATTGAACTGGCAGAAAAAGTTACGGAAAAACTTGGCAAGAAAGCCAATCTGACTGTATTCAAGAATTTTGGCACCGCGCAAATTAAATACAAAGATATTGAAATTGAATTTGTTGGCGCCAGAAAAGAATCTTACCGTAGCGATTCACGCAAACCGATTGTTGAAGATGGCACGCTTGAGGATGATCAAAACCGGCGTGACTTCACCATCAACGCCTTGGCGCTTAGCTTGAATAAAGCGACCTACGGAGAACTTGTTGACCCGTTTAACGGATTGGAAGACCTGAAGAACTTTGTCATCCGAACGCCCTTAAACCCCGACATCACCTTTTCCGACGACCCGCTTCGCATGATGCGTGGCATTCGATTTTCTGCACAACTGGGCTTCTTTCTTGAAACCAACACTTTCGATGCAATAATAAAGAATAAAGAACGAATCGCCATCATTTCCAAAGAACGTATCGCGGATGAATTGAATAAAATCATGCTGTCGCGTAAACCTTCTGTAGGATTTATTTTACTGGAGAAAACGGGCTTACTGGAATTAATTCTTCCAGAACTGCTGGCACTGAAAGGAGCAGAAACAAAGGAAGGAATCGGTCACAAGGACAATTTTTATCATACGCTGGCCGTGCTGGATGGCTTGTGTGAAAAAACCGATAATCTTTGGTTACGCTGGTCGGCTTTACTCCACGACATTGGAAAACCACGTACCAAACGTTTCGACAACAGACTCGGATGGACATTCCACAACCATAATTACGTTGGTGAGAAAATGATTCCGGGCATTTTCCGTAAGATGAAATTGCCACAGAATGAGAAAATGAAATATGTGCAGAAAATGGTTTCGCTGCACATGCGTCCCATAGCACTCAGCGAAGATGAAGTGACAGATTCAGCTGTAAGACGTTTGTTGTTCGATGCGGGGGATGATATTGATGACCTGATGATGCTGTGTGAAGCCGACATCACTTCAAAGAATCCGGAGAAAGTGAAACGCTTCAGGGCTAACTTCCAACTTGTCAGACAGAAACTGAAAGAGATAGAAGAAAAAGACCGGGTACGCAATTTTCAGCCACCGATCGATGGAAAAGAGATTATGGAAACTTTCAATCTCCCTGCCTGTGCTATTGTGGGTGACATCAAGACGAAAATCAAGGATGCTATTCTCGATGGTATTATACCGAATGAGTATGAGGCTGCTAAGAAATATATGTTTGAAATTGCCCGCGAGTTAATAAAAACTGAACAGGAAAATAATCAGGCATAGTTTGTCGGTAATCAGTTTTTCGGCTTTTCATACACTTTTGAATATACTGGTGTTGAGATGCCGTGCTTTTGACCGAGTCTGACTACAACACCAATAAGCGTTTCAACTTCGGTGCGCCTGCCGGCGAGGTAATCGCTGTTCATCGAGGACGTGCTACCGGCAGGAAGACTGCCTCCGTATTTCAGCATGTCATCAATAATGCCGTCATAGAGTCCCACTCCTTCAGCTTCAGAAATGGAAAACAATTCCCGCATAATTTCAATATATAACGGCTTCTTGTCTTCATTCCAAACCAGACTCCTGAAATCGGTATTCAGGTAAGTGGTAAGAGCAGCCGTTGTTGAAATATAAAAAAACTTACGCCAAATGGCTTTTACAGGTTCTTCTTTACGGGCAACTTCAATGCCCGATTTTAAAAACAAATCTTCAATAAAAAGCAATTGTTCTGAGACTTTCTTTTCATGTCCGAAATGCATGAAATGCACATTGCCTGAATCTTCAATGATCCCGGGAGCAATCAGGCGGGTGATGATGTAAACGCAACCATACCAAACCTCATTATCAGGAAAGTAAGCTCTTAGCCTGGCTGTATTGTCAATGCCATTCAACAATGGCAGTATAATCGTTTCAGGCGATACCATAGGTTTAATTTGTAGCATGGTAGCATCTAAATCATAACTTTTGGTAGCCAGCACGATGTAATCAGCTTTTCCAATCTCTTCGACTTTATCAGTTGCAATTGCCGGATGAGTCACAAAACGCTGGTGTTCATCACTAACCTGCAGACCATTTTCACGAATAGCCTCAAGGTTGGCTCCCCTGGCAACAAAACAGACTGCGATATCAGGATTATTTTCAGCATAATGCGAAACTAATCCGCCATAATAACCCCCTACTCCACCGATTCCGACAAATACAATTTTTGTTTTAGCTCTTGATAATATTCCCATACCTGTGATATTCGTAACTTATACTTTGTTCCCGTAAATAATGTAATAATTCAACTCTTCCTTCAACAACCGGCTTTGCACTTGCAATGTGTATCCCTGCCGATGCAGCTGCACGATACACTGATTCCGGAAGGTCCGGACTACATGTTCTGATTCGTTCATATTGAGACAAGTTCAGCATAAAAGACTGGTCATTCTCATATTTAAACCCGATATCCGGGTGAATTGTTTTCAGTTTCTCTGAAAAGGAGAACAAAGAAGCACAACTGATTATCAAAGGTACCTCTAAAACAGCTGCCGCTGACAATACAAGCAAAATATCAACCGGTTTATCTTTAGGATAAATTCTGAAGACCATCTTTTGAACAGGCAAATATCGTAAAATATTCCTTTCCCCGTGAATATTGTGGATATCTTTTTCTAACAAAAACTCACTTTCACAAGCATGTTCAAAACTATGCATGGCTTTACTCAGCCTCGTAGCTTCGTCATTATCAATAATTTTATCTGATATAAGGATGTTTAATTCGCGTGCTATAATGGTAGATAATTGAGCTTCTTTTTCTTTAATATTTAAAAACGACAAGGCATAATTGGGTCCACCTGCCTTGATTCCAGCCCCGAAAGCAGAGCGTTTCATTCCACCGAAAGGTTGCCGGCTTACAATAGCTCCCGTAATCCCTCTGTTTATGTATAGATTTCCCGCCTGAATCTTCTCTGTCCAGATAGCATGTTCTCTTTCATCCAGACTCTGTAGTCCGGATGTAAGCCCGTATTCTGTACTGTTTACCAACTGTATTCCATGCTCCAGGTTCTCCATACACACAACAGCCAGTAAGGGAGCAAACAACTCTGTTCTGAAAGTATAACTATCCACTTTTACTCCCCATTTGACAGCAGGCTTTAACACATACTGTTTTTCGTCGGCAAAAACAGGCTCTACCAACCAAAATTCTCCGGGCTCCAGTTCGAAGGCCTTCAACAGTTTATCATTTTTATTCGTTACCATGGGACCGACTATATTCGCAGGCTCCCAGGCGCTACCGGCATGCAAACTCAACACAGCATCCTTTAATTTTTCTCTGAAAATTTCGTCGTGATATATATCCTTCTCCAAAATCAGCAGAGAACAGGCGGAGCATTTTTGTCCGGCATTACTGAAAGCGGAAGTCAATATATTCTGTATCGCGTGATCCCGGTCGCATGATGACGTTAATATCATGGCATTCTTACCTCCTGTTTCCGCTGAAATCGGACAACGGGGATTCATCTCCATGATTTTCAGTGCGGTGTCTGTACCCCCGGTAAAAATAATATGTTTAATTACCGGGTGACTCACCAGGTAGCTCAACGATTCACGGCTATCGGGACAAACAAGCTGCAACGCTTCTTTTGGCACTCCGGCATCCCAGAAGCATTGTGCAAACTCCCAGGCAATCGGGAAAGCAACTGTTGCCGGTTTCAAAATCACACGGTTTCCACCTGCCAGGGCAGCAGCCACACCACCAATTGGTATAGCCGTTGGAAAATTCCAGGGAGGAATCACCAACACCACTCCTTTAGGAGAAAGCTCAATTGATTCAAGGCTATAGAATGACTCAAGCGACAACGGATAATAACGGCAAAAGTCGATTGCTTCCGAAACCTCCACATCGCCTTCGTAAAAGGTCTTTCCGGTGATAGCCGACATACAACCAATCAAATCTCCACGTTTGTCCGACAACCTATCTGCTGTACGGTGCATAACGGTCTTGATTTCAGCAAAAGAAAGATTACTCCATCCGGCCGGATCATTGTCAGCTATCCGAACAATTTCTTTCACTTGATCCAAACCGGCCTGATGTACCACACATACTGTTACTTTGTCCTGTTGATTATGATCCGGATAGGTCTGCAACACATTGGTTTTCACGAATTGCGCACCTATTTGAACCAGAATTTCATATTTTTCATCTTCTTCTTTCTTTTTCCACTTTTTTCGAATTACGTTAGCCCAGGTTTTATTGGGCATTAAATCAAAATTTGTATCCGGTTCATTTGCGAACACCCGCATTTCTGGTCCTATTTGAGGCTTTCTTAGTCGATTCTGGTTTCTTTTGGGAATAACGCTCACATTTTCCTTTCTATCATAGGCACATTCAAACTGATTTTTCAGAACGCTCCAGGCCTCACTTCCATACTGCAAATCAAAGGAATAGCTTAAAAAGTTATCTTTTCCCGTATTTTCATCCAATCGCCTGACCAAATAAGCCACAGCATTCAGAAAATTCTTATCACTGACAACCGGCGTGTATAAGATAATTTGTTTATTGAATGACTTTAGAACCCGTGGTAAATAATTTGCCATACCTTCCAACATTTCGAAGCTCAGAAAAGCTTCCACCTCATAACGTTTCGACAACAAATAAGCATAGGCAATCGTAAACAAATTATGTGATGCAACCCCTATATGCATCACTGAAGCATTATCAGGCAGCAGCGCACGGTCAAGTAATTTAAGGTAATTGGCATCTACATCAATTTTGTTGTTGTATACCGGATTCTCCCATCCTTTTAAAGAGGATATCACAGTCTCCATAGCTAAATTAGCTCCTTTTACCAGTCTCATTTTCAGGTGAGCTCCTCCATTCATCACCCTTTTATGCGCAAAATCAAGTAATTCAGTCTGAAAACTCCAGGCATCAGGCAAATAGGTTTGCACGACAATACCTGCAGTATAATTTTTAAATTCCGGAAGACTCAATGTCTCCTTATACACATCAAGCGTAAGGCGGGTGTCTTTATATTCCTCCATGTCGAGATTGACAAACTTGGGCCTGAGAAAACCACTTTCATCTTTATACGGATTTTCAATTGCCTTTCTGAAAATAGCCGACAAACGATTAATCAGTTCTGCTTTATTGTGCACGTAGTTCAGTGGCGTAATCTGAGCATAAATACCTGAAATTTTGATGGAAATATAATTAATCTGCGGATTTTCAAGCGCTTTAAGGTAATGATGGTAACGATCATCCGCTTCTTTGTCACCCAGCACAACTTCTCCTAAGATATTGACATTCTGACCGATTTTTTCAGTTCCTCGTACTTTAAGATGGTTGTAAAAAACTGTTGGTTTTTCATTTATAATCACTTTCGAGGTATCATTACGTAATTTTTTCCTGAAGACAGGCATGGCTATAAAATCAATCATAAAACCGAATTTAGTAAAAAGCCACATCAGCATCGAATCAAAGCGATTAAAGAAAGCCGGAATTCCATAAATATCCAGCAAATACTTCATCCTCCTTGCAAGTTTCCTGTTATTCCTGATTTGTGAAGACTCGTCCAGCATCCTGGTGAGCAATGCCTTATCATTCTCATTTTTTACTAATGAAGCATACTTCAGTTGCTCCATTCTTTCCTCATCTGTAATTTCCTTTTCGGTATGATTAAGTAAATCGATTACAAGATCTATTACTTCTTTTTTCGCAATCTTTTCCATCAGGTTATTTTTTTGCGAAAGATAAAATAAATAAATGAAAATCGGAATATTTCACGTAAAAATATTCCGATTCAGCAATAACTGCTTATAAGCTATGTTGTAATTTCATTACAGTCTGTTCAGCACCTGTCTGATTTTCTCATAGGTTTTAATGGTATTGGGAACCAGAGGCAAACGTAACTTATTATTGATGAAACCCATTACTGCCAGCATACTTTTCACTCCGGCAGGATTTCCTTCAACAAACAGGAGTTCAATTAATTCAGTGAAACGATGATGAATATTTCTGGCATTATCATAATCTCCCTGCAAAGCCAAGCGAACCATACGGCTGAATTCCTTCGGAAAAGCGTTTCCAATCACTGAAATAACCCCGACAGCACCAAGTGTAATCAAAGGAAAGGTAATACCGTCATCTCCCGAAATTACCATAAAATCAGCCGGTTTATTTTTAATGATATCATCAATCTGACTAAAGTTTCCTGATGCCTCTTTAACGGCACATATAGCCGGGAACTCATTTGCCAGACGAAGTGTTGTATCAGCTGTCATATTCACACCAGTTCTTCCCGGAACATTATACAAAATTAACGGGAGTGGAGAAACAGCAGCAATTGCGGCATAATGCTGATATAATCCCTCCTGTGAGGGCTTGTTGTAATAAGGGGTGACCGAAAGAATCGCATCAATTCCGGTCAGGTCGGTATGTTGTACTTTCTCAACAATCTGCTTGGTATTATTACCTCCGATTCCGTAAACGATGGGAAGACGACCATTATTAATATCCACAACAAAACGTTTGATTTCTTCCTTTTCGGCTTCAGTCAGCGTCGGAGTTTCTGCGGTTGTTCCGCAAACAACCAGATAATCAGTACCGTTTTTAATTTGATGCTCCACCAATCTTGCCAGTGAATCAAAATCAATCGTCTCATCTTCCTTAAACGGGGTTATCAGTGCAACACCCATTCCTTTCAATTTGCTATGTATCATTGGTAAATAGTTCTTTTCGGGTACAAAAATACGTTTTTAATCGTTAGTTTGTATGTTTTTCAGATAAAATAATATCTGTTTATATAAAAAAGAATACTCCAAATCGTCGGGCTGTATTTCATTTTCTTTTATATGAGATTCAAGGTCAACTGCAAAGTCATACAAATTCACTTCCGTTTTTTTCATCCCTGCCTTACATTTTGCATTGGCATGCAACACTAAATAATCCAAAGCAACGAATCTCTTAGTCGAAATGTCTATCAACAAATCATATTCCTGACGGATTAACTCCTGAATCAATTGTTCATGAGGTTTTTGAAATATTCCGAGATCCTTTTGGTTCAAGATTCTATATTCAGGGTAGGCTGGTGAAGTGATATTTTTCTTCTCAACATAACCCCAAGCAGTAACCTTCTTTCCATCAGCAGTTAAAGACTGAATAATTCTTTTGGTTTCCGGATTCTTCTCTGAATAATTACTCTCGAATAACAACAATATTGTTTTTGCTTTATCGTAATTTACGAATTGCTTATTCCGTATTTCGTTCTTCAGGTGCTTTCTGACCCTTTTATTAAAAATATAATTAACTAACTGCCCTGCCATAATATTTGATTAAAAAAGCGTTCCCATTTGTATATTACCCCCTTCTTTTTCTTTCTGAATAAGTTTCAGAAACTCATCCTCATTCAATAATTGAATGCCGAGACTTTCTGCTATTTTAAGCTTTTCGTGTCCCATATTTTCACCGGCCAGGATGAAAGAAGTTTTTGATGACACACTACCGGCATTCTTGCCGCCATGTTGTTCAATCATTTTTTTATATTCATCCCTGGAGTAATAGCGGAAAGTTCCACTAATGACAACCACTTTATCTGCCAGTTTATCTGATTTCTGCAATAGTTCGTCTTCTGAAAGCGACATTTGCAGTCCGTACGACTTTAAGCGACTGATGATCTCTCTGTTATTCTTATCAGCAAAATAGCGAATTACACTTTGAGCTATTCTGTCGCCAATTTCATCAACCTGTATCAAAGCCTCATATTCAGCATGCTCCAAACTTTCAATATCCCGGAAAGCATGCGCAAGTTTCTTTGCAACTGTCTCCCCAACAAAACGAATTCCAAGTGCAAAGATAACCCTTTCAAAAGGAACTTCTTTTGATTTCTCACATGAAATTTTAATATTTTGAGCTGACTTGGGTCCAAGTCTTTCCAATCTGGCCAAATCAGGTACCTTCAGGGTATAAATATCCGCGATATTCTTCAACAGACCATTTTCATATAAGAGGTTAATGGTTTCACCGCCAAGTCCTTCAATATTCATAGCTTTTCTGCTGACAAAGTGCTCAATTCGTCCTTTAATCTGTGGAGGACAGGCGTTTTCGTTCGGACAATAATGAGCAGCTTCTCCTTCATCACGAATCAGTTCGGAGGCACACTCAGGACATTTTTTAATAAACTGAACTTTATCTCCAATCATAAATCGCTGATCAACAGCCACCGCTGTTATTTTGGGAATGATTTCGCCCCCTTTTTCGACATAAACCATATCACCGATGTGCAGATCAAGGGATGCAATGATATCAGCATTATGCAAAGAAGCCCTTTTAACGGTTGTTCCGGACAACAAAACCGGATCAAGATTAGCAACCGGAGTTACAGCCCCGGTGCGACCAACCTGATAAGAAACCGAATTAAGTCTGGTAACCGCTTTTTCAGCCTGGTATTTATAAGCTATAGCCCAACGCGGTGATTTAGCGGTAAACCCGAGCATTTTCTGTTGTGAAAATTGATTCACCTTAATCACAATACCATCTGTGGCTACCGGTAGATTTTTTCTTTCTTCATCCCATACGCGTATAAAATCAAACACTTCGTCAAGCGATCTACAGACACGGATTGCATCGGATATTTTAAAGCCCCATGAACTGGCAGCCAGCAAACTATCAAAATGAGTGGCAAAAGGTAAATTTTCACCCAACACACTATATAAGAATGAATCCAGTTTTCTAGAAGCAACAACTGCTGAATTTTGTAATTTCAACGTACCTGAGCCGGCATTTCTGGGATTGGCGAACAAAGGTTCCTCCTGAGCTTCTCTTTCTTTGTTTATTTCATCAAACACGGCCCAGGGCATCAGAATTTCACCTCTGATTTCGAACTTGGAAGGGAAATCACCATGTAATTGAAGCGGAATACTGCGAATAGTCTTTACATTGGCAGTCACATCATCTCCCCTTATACCATCACCCCGCGTTACTGCTCTTTGCAATAATCCATGCTCATATATAAGAGAAATAGATGTACCATCGTATTTCAGTTCACACACCAACTCGAAATCTTCATTCAACGCTTTCTGAACCCGATGATAAAAATCAGATACTTCCCCTTCTGAGTAAGTATTTGCAAGCGAAAGCATAGGATATTGATGAGCAACCTGATTGAATGAAGTTGTGATATCACTTCCTACGCGTTGTGTGGGAGACAAAGGATCATAGAATTCCGGATATCTACTTTCAAGATCCTGAAGCTGCCTCATTTTGGCATCAAATTCGAAATCAGATATGGTGGGATTATTCAACACATAATAATTATGATTATGTTGATGAAGTTCACGGCGCAAAGTGTCGATTTCCTGACGTGTCATATAATTCCTTTGTTTTTGCAAAGATAATATATTTTCATCGCCCATACCACTGATTTGGCTTATTTAGTAGCTGAAGAAAGGTCACTTGACGACCAACTTGTTTCCCAAACTTGATTCCTCAACATGCTTTTCACCCCGGACTTTAGTGCACAAAAAATCCCGATCACTACTTTTTCAGTGACCGGGAT
>JAYFPG010000090.1:0-25282 GCA_034928085.1 Paludibacter sp. | reverse complement strand
AACATAACCTGAATAAAAAAACTATGTTACAGAAAAAACTAATTATCGACACGGAAACAAAAATTGATTTTATTGAAGTTGAAGAAATAAACTACATCACAGCCGATTCTGTTGGTTCAGAAATCCATACTGTATGTGCAGCTAAGTATTATTCAAACAAGACGCTCTCATTTTTTGAATCTTCCCTGTCCGGAACATTTTTCAGAATCAACAGAAATACAATCATAAATCTGTCATACATCGAAAACATAAATAAATTATCCCGAAAAATTAGAATTAAAGGTAATGTCATTTTGTCAATTTCAACCCGACAACTGAAAGTATTATCAAATCGCTTAAAGATAATCTCGACACGCTCATCAGAAAATACCTGACGCTCATTTAGCAATTCAGTGCAGTTTAATTTACGCGTGTAAAATAGAAATAAATTTGCATATAAAGTAACGGATTGCCAATTCAACACATAACCTTGAAATAAAGATTCAAAAGATATGAGAAATACAATTAACAGCAAAACACATCTATACTTAGTGTTAAGCTTATTAGCAGTCTGTATCATGTGCAATGCCTGTACAACTAAAAATCAAAACACAGAAAATACCAGACCGACAGAATTCTCAGAACAAATCGCCTTAACAGAGAGTATATTGGTGTGCTTTCAGCAGGAGAAGTTTGATGAAGTTGAGAAGCATTTCAGCAACAACATGAGGAAACAACTTAGTAAGGAACAACTGGCTGTGTTATGGGCACAATTAAACAGTCAATTCGGAAAATTCTCAAAAAGCAGGTTTTATAGCGCTGAAAAATTACATGTTATAGGAGATAGAATTGTATACCAATGTGATTTTGGCTCCCAACAATTGTACTTCCATTTGATATTAGGAAAAGATAATCGTATAAGCGGACTTTTTTTCAAAACTCATCCTAACTAATTATGAATGATTTGCTATCAATAGGACTTTTAATTACCTATCAGTGCAATATTGAATGTAAGCATTGTGGGCTGAGCTGTTCACCGCGAGAAAAGGAGTGGATGACGATGGTCGAAATGAAAGACATTGCTGTTCAGGCATCCAATTCAGGGGTTACAAGTATTGCCCTGACAGGCGGTGAACCTACTTTACTCAGGCATGAGGAGCTTTGCAATTATTTCAGGTTTATTAAAAATGAGACATCCATAAACAATATTCGAATCGTAACCAATGGTCATTGGGCAAAAAGTTATGATAAAGCGTATGCCATACTAAAAGACTGGAAGGATGCCGGCTTAGATGAACTCAATGTAAGTTGTGGCGAATTTCATCAGGAATATATTCCACTACAAAATATTGGACATGCTTACAAAGCCGGCTGCGATTTAGAATTTGCTACTGTGCTCCTATCCGGAGAGTTTACAAAGCGTAAACACGAAGGCAAAATAACACCCTACGATTTCGAAAAGTTATTATCTTGCCGCATACTTCATCAACATGAAATCAGCCCCTATATCAGCAAGAGACATGCCTTGTCATGCAACCATGCTTTTTATTACGGACGAGGAAAAAACCATATCAAAAAGGAAGATGTTCCGCTTATCAAATACAGGCATATTCCAAACACTTGTAATCATACTATTTCATCCTTATCATTTCACCCTGACGGCAATGTGACTTTATGTTGCGGAGTTGGAGTAAGAGATGTGGATTTTCTTAGTATTGGCAACTGGAAAGAGGAAAGCCTGCAAACAATTCTGGCCCGATCAAACAATGATTTGATTGCTAATCTCATCCGGTTTTACGGACTGAAGTCATTAAAGGAAAAATTAATAACGGCTCATCCTGAATTAGGGTTAACAAATAAACAGGATTATACCGGCCAGTGTGAGTTGTGTTTTGAGCTTTTCAGCAACGAGAAAGTGCTTCATTATCTTCAAACAAAAGGCTTAGAACTGGAGGATGAATTGATTACTAAAAAAGTCATGCACCTTTCCACGGTATATTCCCCTACTTATGTTTACGAATAAACACGGTGTCAATTTTATAAAATATCCTAACTGATTATGTTTAACATTCATCATATTGAGGCAATTAAAATAATTCGGGAATGGTTGGATGAGGTGTCCTATTCAACACTGAATGGACGGATGATGCAGTTTCTTGACCAAACAGGTCAACTCTATCCTGATTTCATGAGATTCATGGGGTGTGTTGACAGAATCAATCCTTTATACGCTTTCATTTTCTCGGTGTTTCGACTGGGACAACCAACTGAGCGATTTTATCTTGACTCTTTTCTTCCTTCAAAAGTTGTTGAAGCACTGCTTGAAACAGGCATGTTAATTAAAAAGGATCAATATTACCGTATGCCTGATATCGGAATTATCGCGACAAGAGGGATGTATTTCGTCACTGGTTTGCCCGAAGTTTATCCTACAGTTTCCAATAAATACAATCCGCATAAACCGATAGACCAGTCCGTACTGTTGCTGATGGAGGAAATTGTATCGCAGCCGCCCGGAGCAGATTTCCTGGAAATTAATGCCGACTATGGATTATTGGCCAACATCGCGGCTATGAAAGGCTTTGAGAATATACATATTATTCCGAAACATGCTGATTACACCCCTTTTATTCAACTTAATTTAGCCTTAAATCAACATCAGGGCAGCTTGATTACCGAAGGAGTTTCCGGAAGCTATGACTTAATTACTTGTTTCAATCTTTCTGTCAGGGAGAAAATTGAAAACAGAAATCAGGCAATTACACCCGAGAACGACCTGATCCGATTGATTCCGGCTTTCCGACAGTTGAAAAAAACAGGACAGGCAATCCTCTTTTTGGAATCGATAGGTACAAAAAGTGAGATTTTCATAAACGAGCAGTTGAAAGCAATGTGTGAATTCAATATCCAATCGGTTGTCATCAGTAAAGTGCTGTTTCCTGCCATTGCCATGACCGGCTATGTCCAGTCATGCTGGGAAGAACAACTTGACTTGCTACCAAATGAATATATCGATTACATTCAAAAAACAATTGAGGTTTCGGGAAATAAGGCATTTGTTTTTACTCAATTGATAAAAATCGATAAACAGAAAAAGAAAGAACCATTTGTTTTGTATCCGTTTTACAATCCCAAATATTCAGATTTGGTCTATAATTATGCATCGCTTACCATTTAATTGGCTAAAAATAAATTACAAACCATTTAAAGTTCAATGATCATGAAAAATCTAAGTTTTGAGAATCGGGTTTCTTTATCCAAAGAAAAAAAGTATGAAGATATACTTGTCAAAGTGGAAGAATTATCTTCAAGTTATGCAAACAGAGAAAGATTTGCATTTAATCATTCGCAGGAGTTTATAAGATACACTTCTGAAATATGCACTGTTCCCGGTGTTTGTTTAGTAGTAGTTGCCGTTGGAGTTTACTTGTATGCAGGTGTTGTTGCCGCTGCTGCTGTAACTGTTGCCGTGGCTTGTTCTGTCGGTGTTTGGGACTGCTCTGGCGGTGGTGAGGCTTCCATAATTGATAAAGCTATCTACAAAAATATTGTATAACAAATTAACCGGCAACTGCCTGAACCATTCAATGATCGGTCTTTAAAAATACTATATATGGATACAGTCGAAAAAGATGTTTATGTAGCATTCCAGGGAAACAGCAACACCTACATTGCCATTGATGAATATTCGATATCACGAACACCAACGGGCTTTCTTGTCGAGTCAAACAATACGGTATTTGGCGCAAGCGGATATAGCCAAAAAGCCATATTACGAACTGATGCTTACTGGCAAATGCAGGAATTGCAAATAAGGGTGGAGTCGTTTAATATTGAAATTCTTGCATCGATTGACGACAAGATGCTACATTTGCAACAAAAGCAGCACAATGCGAACCATGACAAAATAATTGATTTGCATAAAGACAAGCATTTCTTTCTGTATAGTGGAGCTATGATAGTCCCTTTCGTCTGGTTACGCGGATTTGATTTTAACAACTTCGAGAAAGTAATATACCAGATGTTACCGGATGGATATGCTGAGGTTAAACAACTGCGCAATACTGATCCGGATCAGGATACACGAGAGTTCTCCTTGATGATGTGCATGCAAAATTTTACGGATATTGTAAAAATAAAGACCGACATGTTTGGAAAAATGTTATTATTTCACAGCGAAACAAATCAAATAACCATTAAAATTCAACCAAAATAACCATGACAGATCGAGTGAAAGTATTTAGATCACGCATAAGTATTTTGCTTATAGGATTCTCCTTAGCAATACTGATACCCGTATTCATGCATGTATTGAAAATCCGGGCCTATCCGGGAATGTATGTACTTGGGATATCTTTTCTTCTCCTGATATTCCTTTTTACCGGTATGCGCTATATCGTTTCAGATGGTAAGCTGTTGATAAAAATCTGGTTTATAAATGCTATGAACATTGACATTGCTGATATTCGTTCGGTGAAACGTTCATACAATCCACTCTCTTCACCTGCCGCTTCTTTGAAAAGATTGCGTATTTCTATCTATTCAAAAGCGAAATATCAATATGTATTGATTTCGCCTGCCCGGGAACAGCAGTTTTTGGAAGCATTAAAGGCAATCAATCCGGATATTGTTTTCAACGTGCCGGTAAAGAGAGGGATTTTTGCTATATGGGATTGGGATATCTGATTTTTACATTATTAACCGAAATTGAACGTTGAAAAATTTAAGAGGAATATTCGCCTTTTTGCATCCCTTTATTAGCCCATTTTTAAGAAATGTGTTAATCGTAATTGTTTTGTTGGGATTGACTGAAATATTCCTGGTTATCCGCATTCCATTTGTTAATGCAGATCTTATCAATGCTTTGGTCAACAGTCATTGGGATGTTTTCAAACATTTGGCAATCATCGTCTTGATGTTGTTCACCGGACAATTATTAGTCGGGTTTTGCAACAAATACCTGTTTGTGCTGTTCAACGAGAATCTGGAAAAAAACATCCGGAACAGCATATTCTCCTATTTATTATCACAATCAGTAAGGTTTACAGAAAAACATTCCACAGGTGATATTCTTTCCCGTTTGCTCAACGATACGCCCAAAATCAAGGGGTTTATTACAGGGGTGGTTGTGCAATTTTGTTTTGATGTGCTGGCCATCATAATAGCATTCTCTATTCTTATCCATAGAAGCTGGGTATTGTCGCTGATTGTTTTTGCATTTGCTCCCTTAGCTGTTTTTGCAGGTTCATTTTTCAAAGCAAAAATCAGCACTACCACTCGCGAACAACAAGAAAAGGCTGCATTCTTTACCGGCAAAGCACAAACATGGATAAGCCGCTTCACCGGAATAAAAATTTATGGATTAGAGACCGTCTCATATAAGCAGTTTGAAGGAGACAGTCAGCAATATGCACACGCAGCAATAAGCGCCGGGAAATGGAATATCCTGATGGGGGCTATCAATGTCTTGTTTCTTGGAGCCCCAAGCATATTGGTGTTGATAGTGGGCGGATATTACTGCCTCCAGGGGCTGTTATCCATCGGAGAACTGTTCGCTTTTCTCACTTTTTCCACCTATTTCATCGCTCCGCTTCAACGCATAATTGCATTAATAAATGTTGAGTTACCAAAGATGTACCCTATCTACGAGAGATTCAGGGAGTTTGGAATGATGGATAAAAATGCAGGTCATTCCGCACCACATGCCAAATGCTCCAAAAACAACCGGAATTCGGGGGGCAGGCCCTCAGGGAATCCAGGAGATGACACAGTAATTACAGATAGCGAACTAAGTACAATTGAAATAAAAGACCTGGAATACGAAAATAACGGCTTCAAATTATCCGTCCCTTACCTGTCATTCCACAAAGGGAAAGTGTATGGCATTAACGGAGTTAACGGTTCAGGAAAAAGTACATTGGCAAAAATACTAAAAGGACTGTTACCCTTGCAAACAGGAAAAATCTCTTTGGACGAGCATGAGACATTTTTGTTGAGTCAGGACTCCTATTTCTTCGATGGTTCGTTGCAGGACAATGTTACACTGTTCGAATGTGACCGGGATATGATGCAATACCGTGAAATAATTCGAAAATTGGAGATGGAAAAGTTTGAACAACAAGGTGCCGGAATTGTACATGCTGAACAATCGCGGATGCTCTCCGGAGGCGAATTGCAGAAGGTTAATATTGCCCGCCTGATGTATTCACATCACAGGGTACTGATTTTGGATGAGCCTGACAGTTTTACCGACAGTTCAACAAAAAGCACACTCATAAAATGGATAGCAGAAACCAAGCGTGATAAGATTATCCTTGTCATTACACACGACAAGGAACTGCTCAATATTTGCGATACGGTGTACGTATTGGAACAAATTGGAATAAAACATTCAATTATAAAGATATGAGTCTGCGTTCTCTGTTTATATTACCAACAAATTATTGTACGCTCAACTGTGCGCATTGTGCTATACATGACATAACCAAACCACGTTGTGATTTGAATTTGGACACAGTGGAGAAACTGATTCAGGATGCTTCAGCGCATCAATTTAATATGCTGGTCATCAGCGGAGGAGGAGAGCCCCTGACTGTAGACGAAAGTATTCTGACTCGCATTTTACAGGCAAGCAATAAAGAAAATATATATTCGCGGGTAGTCACCAATGCTTATTGGGCAACATCGTTCGAAGAAACAATGCGCAGATTAAGACCGCTTGTCGAAAACGGTCTGAGACAAGTCGTTGTGAGTGTTTCGGAAGGTCATCAGAAATATGTAAAGTATGATCACATACTGCATGTCGCGAAAGCAACTAATGCACTCAACCTGAATTGCTATTTATACCTTACGACCCTGAATGTCAAGACAGACCCCTTGCAAGAAATCGTACATTTCTTTGCAAAACGAAATGAACCCCTGCCATATATCCAGACCGCGAATTATTTTATCCCGTTTGGGAATGCAGCGGATAATTTTGACAAATCTGACTTTCAATTAATTGACGACAACAAGCTACGTGGAGCTTGTCCATCAGCAGGAAATAACATTTGCGTACACCCGTCCGGCACGGTAACCTGCTGCGCTATGGTGTTTGCTTTAAACGTGAAGGCCTTGCATATTGGTGACATATATCGTGACAGTCTTGCCCATATAATGCAGCGATTAGAGTCAAACCGACTGATGCAATGGCTTGCAACATACGGCATTGTGGCACTTAAAGAAGCGGTGGAAAAACACACAGACCTTCGTTTTTCTGATAAACATGTGAACATGTGCCATTTGTGTTGCGAAATGCTACTTCACCCCAGGGTACTACAGTTTCTCCAGCAAGCCAATATAATCCATGAGCAAAGCTGTAAAATATGATTTATGGATAATCCGCATATTGGTTATTGCCGGATTAGGATGTAGTGTATGGTACTCCGAACGACTGTTCGACGGCACCAATACGATTAAAACATTATATTTTTATCTGGTTATTTGTTTGGTGTTGTCATGCTTGTCGGTTATGGCCTTGAGGAAGAAGGAATCTGTTAAATTATCGCTGACTTTGCCCGACATATTATTTGCTCTGTATGTTGTATGGACATTTGTCAGATTGTTTACTTCGGATACTGATTCAGTACACAATCTGTATTTTGGTGAGTTTTTGGCTTGCGTTATATGGTATTGTGCTCTGCGATTTTTCTTTTCTGTTCCCATTCATAAAGACTGGTTAAAACAAGTGTATTTCATGCTCATGGCTTTTGGGTACATTCAATTTATCTTTTGCGCACTGCAATTAACAGGGATAATCCCCTCATTTTCGCCTATATCTCCTGTCAGCGGAACATTCAATAACACCTCCAAACTGTGTATTTATCTTACCTGTATGCTACCATTAGTCGTTCAAACCGGCTTGATGTCGAACGTAACGACATCAACAGGAAAATTGGTTCGGGTAGCATCACTATTTTATGTATTGGGTTGGATCGCTTTGGTGCTTGCAATGGGTTCACGTACTTCCATCCTGTCGGGATTTATTGGTATGTGTGTTTTTATCATCTTTAAAACAGGATTAGCCCGATACCTGAAAGGAAATGTCGGCAAGCTGCTTTTATCTACAGCTATTTTACTGTTGATGTGCACATTGGTTGTTTTGTTGATGCATTTTAAAAAAGATTCTGCAAACGGCAGGTTGTTGATTTGGAAAGTCGCCGGGTCTGGCATCCGGGAAGCTCCACTTCAGGGACATGGCTTTAATGCTTTTCAGACAAAATACGAAGATTATCAAGCGGCTTATTTTCAGCAACAGCAAAATCAGAAAGAAATCATGATAGCAGACAACATGATTGTGGCGATGAATGATTATATTGAAACAGCCTTTAATTTGGGTGTTGTTGGACTACTGTTGTATATTGGTTTCTGGCTCTCTCTTTTCCATGAAATCGACTTTAAAACAATTACCCGGGACACCTGGCAAATAATATCGATAACAACAATCGTAATATTCCTTGTGGCCAGCGGCTTCTATTTCGTGAATAAAATGTTATCAGTGAAAGTGGTAGTATTATTTTTTGCAGCATATATAAGCAGCGTTCGAAAAAATATCTTCAGCATTAACATCCGTATAATGCTATTGAGATTAAGTGCCGTAACAACACTGATTTTCTGCTGTATATCAGTCCAATCAATCATCAATAAAACAGAAAACTATGCACTGTGGCAAAAAGCGAACATCTTACACAAATTTGAATGTTTTGAGGACGCACGCATAATATATGAGAAAATAAGTCCTCACATGCTTCATGACGCACAATTTGTGTATTGCTATGCAAGAAATCTATTCGAAAACAAGGCATATTCTGAATGTATAGAACTGCTGGAAAAGGCTAAGGCAAAAATAACCGGTGTTGAATCTTACTGTTTACTGGGAGATGCTTATGCTAAAACCGGGAATTATGACAAATCAGTACCGTACTATAAATATGCCTCACAACTGGTTCCCAACCGATTTCGTCCGTTATACCAGCAATTCAAATTATATGAAACATTTGGAGATATACCACAAGCATTGCGATTGGCGCATATCATCGTGAAGAAACCTGTTAAAGTAAACTCCTGTGAAGTACAACAAATGATAATGGAATGTATTGACTTTATACAAATGAAAGCATATGAACCCGAAAATTAATGTAAAAAACACGTGGAGGATAGTCTACATACTACTAACTGTAGTTATCGTTCTTATATTGATAATGAAGTGCAGGGAAATGCCTTCCGAAGTTATGACGAAGGAGGACGGTATGCCTGATTTTAAATTCAATCTTATTGGGGGTGATGTCATTGAACAATCGGATGTGGATATTGACAAATTTACCTTATTGTGGTTTTTCAATACCGAATGTGATTTATGTATTGCTGAAGCTGAGGCACTGATAGATTCCGTTACACTGTTGAACGATTGTCAAATAATAATGGTATCGCTTGAGGACTCAGCTAAAGTCGCCGGATTTAACAATCGGTTTCGGTTGACTGATTTACCACAGGTATCTGTAGCATACGTACCCGGGGAAAGTAAGATAAATACAATAAACAGCTTTAAAATATACACCAATCCGACACTTTACGTGTACAACATGAACAGGAGCTTGATCAAATACAAGCCCGGACCAGTTACAATCCTTGAAATTATGCAATATTTAAAGTAATAATCACAATGAAAACAACACTTCAACACTACACCGGAATTGTCCTGTCTTATGGAATACTGGCTGGCCTGCTTATCATTATTGTACGTGCAGCAGTCTTTCTTTTTAATGTGAATCCAATGGAGAACATTAGTTTTGGCATATTTAATTTTGTATACAATATCGTGGTATTGTCCATTTGCTTATATTATGGGATTGTAGCCATTCGTAAGCTGAACGGCATCAGCAAGCTGACTTACGCGAAAGGTTTATTAACTGGTATTGCCATAGGAATTGTCGTTGTATCTCTCATGTATGTATATGATCTAATCTTTTATATCCTGATTTTTCCGGATTACCTATACAACATGCTTGAGCCACAATTTGCAGTAATTGCCAACAATCCATCCATTACAGCCATTCAAAAAGCAGAGCTATTGAGCAAACTACATAAGTATGAATCACCATTATATTATTGTAGTGTCAATGCCCTGATGTCATTGGGAATATCCATCTTTATCGCATTGGTGACGGCATTTTTTACTGCAACTAAAGGTCCGGTTATATTTGAAAACAACAAAGAGAATAACTAAAACTGGAAACCTGTCAATGTTTGGGGAAATTCTATTCAATATTTTTTCCAACAAGACCCGTTTCACCCTCTCATCTATTGGAATCTGTTGGGGGGTGTTGATACTTGTCGTATTGACAGGGATGGGGAAAAGTTTAGAAGATGGAATATATAATTTGTTTAAAGGATTTTCTATTCATAGCATTTATGTGCTTGCATCTAAAACGACCTTACCCTATATGGGAAATCCTTCCGGAAAACAAATACTATTTTCCGAAGATGATATTCATTTATTGAAAAACAACATACCTTCCATTCTCTCAATCTCTCCCGAAGCAAAAGTCTGGCAGAAAGTATCGGCAAACGATTTGTCTGCCGATTTTGAGGTAAAGGGAGTTTATCCCGAATATTTTGACATGAAACTGCTGAAAACAAGTAGTGGACGTACCATTAACCGGCTTGATGAAATCGAGAAAAGAATGGTCGTATTGATAGGAAGCCATGTGGCGGAAATGTTTTTCGATAGAAATGACCCCGTAGGTCAACACCTAACCATTGGAGATTATGTTTATTTAATAGTAGGGGTCATAAGTAACAACCTGTTTAACAACAGTGAGGAGCGGCAAATATACATGCCTTACAGTGTTCATTCTACCAATTTTGGATATGCCGGTAAATTCCCCGTTATTTCCTTTACTTATGCTAATAAAGCCGATTTTAATATATTGAAACAACGTTTCAGGGAATTTATGGGAAGAAAGTATCATTTTAGCATGGAGGATAATAAGGTGTTTTTCTTTTCCAGCGTAGAAGAACAAGTGAAAGCATTCGATAATTTGTTTGATACGATCAAAACATTTCTATGGTTTATCGGGATTTCAACTTTGCTGGGTGGTGTTATTGGTGTTGCTAATATTATGTATGCTTCAGCAAAGGAACGAACCTACGAAATTGGGATCAGAAAAGCAGTAGGAGCTAAAAAGTCAGAAATCAGGTGGATGTTTATCGGTGAATCTATCATAACAACATTCATCGCGGGAATATTCGGCATGTTGCTTGGCACTGTTATACTCATCATTATCGGCACTTTAATTAACCCCACTGAAATGCCACTTGAAAAACCAACTATAAATTGGTTAACATCTGTGATGACGGTTTTTATATTAATGCTTTGTGGCACATTGGCTGGACTAAAACCAGCTATCTATGCCACAAACTTACAGCCCATTGATTCATTACGTAAAGAGAATTAAATGAAAATAAAAAAAATTACCGTTCTATTAGGTTGCATTGTAATGATTCTTATCGTGCTTGTAGTCATTAAATCTTCCTATGTCAGGGAAACTGAAAAGTTTCAAACCATAACCCCGACATTTCGAACAATTGAGAGAAAAATTATAATACCCGGCACGATTGTTCCGTCGAAGGAAATTGACATTAAATCAAGTACATCCGGGGTGTTGGAAACATTATACGTAAAAACAGGCGATGCTGTTACCAAAGGGCAGGCAATAGCAAAAATAAAGTTCATCTCTGAACCCAGAGAATATCAAAATATTCTCAGGCGGTTTCAAATTGCGGAAGCTCAACATAATCATAGCAAAATTAAATATGAAAATGACAAAATGCTCTTTGAAAAGGCGGTGATTGCGAAAGAGGAATACGACATGACACTCACGACATACCTGACAACAAAGGCCGAATATGAGGCAGCACAAAAAGAGCTGCAATTTGTTGAAGGTGTTCAAACAGAAGTTTCACAGATTTCCGGTACCGTCTTTTCAACTGATAACGGCATTATTATGGAATTACCCATAAAAGAAGGTGGGTCAATCATGGCAAGGGGCTCCTTTAGTGAAGGGAATTCCATTGCCAGAATCGCGAAATTAGATTTGCTCCTGTTTAAGGGAGTTGTGAATGAAACATACATACAAAAGATACAACCCGGGATGCCTGTAAAAATTGTAATTGGCGCGTTGAACAATCTCGAAGTAAACACCAAACTAAATTTGATTTCACCTCAGGGCATTTATAGAGATGGAGTTACAAAGTTTGATATTGAAGCAAACGTGGTTTTGCCTGATCAGAAAGCATTTCTTGCTGGTTTTAGTGCAAATGCTGAGATTATACTGGAAAGAAAAGAAAATATTCTTTCTCTTGAAGAAAAATACTTTACTTTCAAAAACGACTCAATCTTTGTTGATGTTATTGAAGACAATAAACTCAAACAAGTAAAAATTGAAGTAGGTATATCAGATGGTATCCATACCGAGATACTTTCCGGTATGGATGCAAGCACACAGATTCATATTAAAGACAGTAACTTATGATACGATTAGCCGGGATACACAAATCGTATGTAACAACATATACTGCGTTACACGTTCTTAAAGGAATCAATTTGCATGTCGAGAAAGGAGAAATAATATCAATCATGGGCTCCTCCGGCTCCGGCAAATCCACATTATTAAATGTAATGGGAATATTAGACAACTTTGATAAGGGCGAGTATTATTTATCGGAAACACTTATGAACAACCTGAGTGACCAAAAAGCAGCTTACTATAGGAATAAAATGATAGGTTTTGTATTTCAGTCGGCATTTCTAATCTCTAACAAAACAGCATTGGAAAATGTAGCACTACCACTGTTGTATCAGAAAGTCGGTAAGAAACAACGAAACTTGATTGCCATGGAATATCTGGAGCGGATGGACTTAGGCAATTGGTCTACACATTTTCCTAACGAACTATCCGGAGGACAAAAACAACGTGTTGCCATTGCCCGCGCCTTGATAACTAATCCGCAACTCATTCTTGCCGACGAACCAACTGGAGCATTGGACTCAAAAACATCGCATGACATACTACAACTGCTGAAAGAAATTAATAAATCGAATGGTATTACCATGATTATCGTTACACACGATCGTAATATCGCGGAATTTACCGACAGGATTATAGAGATTAAAGATGGAATTGTTTTATAAAGCAGAGCTTCTTTTTCTGAATTTCCAAACACCCCTCATTTCATTTGTTAAGTTATTTAACATATTTAATTTCACTTTCACAGCATTTCTTTTGTAATTATTACAATTAAACATTCGTGTACATTTTTTTCAAATCAAAGCTTAAATGATTTGGAGCGAATTGACATTATGCATAATTTTGCATCAGTTAATAAACATTATGACAACAATAAAACATAAAAAGCTTACATTATTCACAAAAATGCACGGAACCGGTAACGATTATATATATATCAACGGTTTTGAAGAGCACATAGAAAATCCATCCGAATTAGCTATTCGATGGAGCGACCGACACAAAGGTATCGGTTCCGACGGGTTGGTTTTGATATTACCTTCGGAAAAAGCTGATTTCAGAATGCGCATGTTCAACGCCGATGGCTCAGAGTCGGAAATGTGTGGTAACGCCTCCCGATGCATAGGCAAATATGTATTCGACAAGGGCATGACTAACAAAACCGAACTGACACTCGAAACCCTCGCGGGAATTAAAAAACTGCAACTCTTTCCGGGAAATGACGGAAAAATTGAACGGGTAACAGTGGATATGGGCGAACCAATTTTACAAACAAATGCAATCCCGGTTGACACAGATAAAGAGATGATGATAAACGAAACGATTAAGTTTCCATCCGGAAAGGCATACAATATAACAACCGTGTCGATGGGCAATCCACACGCGGTGATTTTCACCGACGATATTGCTTCATTGGATTTACAGAAAACAGGACCGGAAATTGAAAACGCGGCGATCTTTCCAAACAGGACGAATACTGAATTTATCGAACTCGTTTCGTACGACAAGCTGAAGATGCGCGTGTGGGAAAGAGGATCAGGCGAAACCATGGCTTGCGGAACAGGCGCTTGTGCCGCAGCAGTAGCCGGAGTATTAAACAAGTTAAGTTTCAGGAAAGTCGACATTGAATTACTTGGTGGCAACCTGACCATCGAATGGAAAGTGTCAGACAATCATGTATATCTGACAGGAGACGCGGTCACCGTTTTCGAAGGACAAGCAGAACAATAAAACAACAATAAAACACATCGTAAACAGAAATGGCATTGATTAACGAACATTTTATCAGGATTCCTGCCACCTATCTATTTTCAGAAATTGCACGAAGGGTTGCCGGATATCAGGAATCCAATCCCGAAGCCGGAATTATCCGAATGGGAATCGGAGACGTAACACTCCCCCTGCCGGACGCCTCGGTCGACGCGATGATAAAAGCCGCCGAAGAACAAAGAAATCAGGCAACATTTCGCGGATACGGACCTGAACAGGGCTATGCTTTTCTCCGCGAAGCAATTAAATCGAACGATTACGCAGCACATAATATTGATATCGAAAGCGATGAAATATTTGTCAGCGACGGTGCCAAGAGTGACACCGGCAATATAGGAGATATATTCAGCACGCAAAACAAAGTGGCCGTGACCGATCCGGTATACCCGGTGTATGTCGACACAAACGCCATGAGCGGGAGAGCTGGTCAACCCGAAGCGTCGGGCAGCTGGTCCAACATCGTTTATCTTCCCTGCAAGGAAGAAAACAACTTTGTTCCGGAGCTTCCCAAAGAAAAAGTGGATTTGATTTACCTCTGTTATCCGAACAATCCGACGGGCACTACCTTAACCCGGGAACAACTCGCCGTTTGGGTCGATTACGCCAGGGAAAACAAGGCTGTAATCCTGTTCGATGCAGCTTATGAAGCATTTATTACAGAGGAAAACGTTCCTCACAGCATATACGAAATACCGGGAGCCAAAGAAGTGGCCATCGAATTTAAAAGTTTCTCGAAGACAGCCGGTTTCACCGGAACACGCTGTGCCTACACAGTAGTACCCAAGCAACTGATGGCTTATTCGGAAAACGGCGAAAAAGTGATGCTGAATAAACTCTGGAACCGTCGCCACACCACCAAGTTCAACGGAACTTCTTACGTGGTACAACGAGCAGCTGAGGCCACTTACAGCGAAGCAGGAAAGAAACAGGTAACGGAGCTAATCGCGTATTACAAAGAAAACGCGCGCATCATCCGGGAAGGACTTGAAAAAGTTGGCCTTACAGTCTTCGGAGGCATCAATGCCCCTTACGTTTGGGCCAAAACACCGGCCGGCATGAGCAGCTGGGAATACTTTGATTATCTGTTGAAAGAAAAAAATATCGTCACCACCCCGGGAGCGGGATTCGGTGCAAGCGGCGAAGGATACATCCGGTTTTCGGCATTCGGTAGTCGCGAAAATACCCTTGAAGCAATGAGACGCCTCGAGTAACAATCAATCAGTTAACGACTTTTTTCAGACGGTTGTTACAACAGGTTTTCATTCTATATATCGTTTTTTGAGGTTTTAGTTTTAATTAAAAATTTTCTAAAGGTATGAAAAAGATGAAAATTTGGGCAATCGCAATGATTGCAGTGTTAACAACAATGGGCGTTAAAGCTCAGAGTCTGGAAGTTGGAGCCGATGTTGTAAGCTCCTATGTATGGCGCGGAACAAAAGCAGCAGGTGCTTCTATCCAACCGGGTGTAACTTTCTCAACAGGAGGTTTCTCACTTGGAGCCTGGGGGTCGGCCGCTATTGATAACGGGTTGGACGAAATGGACTTATTCGCAAGCTATGCATTTGATTTTGGCTTGTCAGTCGGTTTGACAGATTATTACTATCCCGGGGTAAAGTATTTCGACGGAACCTCACATGGTGTCGAATTAAATCTGGGATACGGTATTAAAGATTTATCTCTTGCCGGAAACTACATGCTTAACCAGGGCGCTGGTACAGCAGGCGGAGACATGTATTTTGAATTAGGTTACGCCTTTAAATCGTTCAGCATCTTTGCAGGTGCAGGTAACGGATGGCACACACCGGACGGAAGTTTTTCATTGGTTAATGTAGGTTTGAGTACGTCGAAAGACATCAAAATAACCGATTCATTTACCCTTCCGTTATCAGGCAGTGTTATCCTGAACCCGAAAACGCAACAGTTTTTCATTGTTGCAGGGATAACCCTCTGATTTGGTTTTTATTAGGTTAAATTTTAATTAACTGCCGGAAAAACATCAGCAGATGAATATCGGCTTAAAAAGAAAAGTTATGAAAAAAATTGAAGCTATTATCCGGAAAACCAAATTTGATGATGTCAAAGAAGCATTGGATGCTATCGACATAGAATGGTTTTCCTATTACGACGTGAGAGGCGTTGGCAAGGCCCGTCAGGGACGCATTTACCGTGGTGTGGTTTACGACACCAGTTACATTGAAAGAACTTTGATCAGCCTCATTGTTCGCGACAAGAATGTGGAAAAAACGGTAAAAGCCATCCAGCAGTCAGCCTACACGGGCGAAATCGGCGACGGAAGAATATTCATCATCAATGTGGATGATGCCATCAGAATCCGGACAAACGAAAGAGGCGATATCGCACTCTACAATGCCGAGAACGAAAAATAACCTGGTTACAAACTACAAAATTGAATCTTATGGAAGAAAGTATATTAGGCTTACAAATTGGCCTTGACAATATGTGGTTGTTAATTGCCGGATTTCTGGTAATGTTTATGCAACCGGGGTTTGCCCTCGTAGAGGCTGGGTTTACCCGATCTAAAAACACAGCAAACATCCTGATGAAGAACCTGATGGATTTTGCTATCGGATCTATACTTTATTGGGTAATCGGGTTTACCCTGATGTATGGCGATTCAATCGCAGGACTAATAGGAATACCTGATTTATTCTTTATGAGCGATGGTTATGGCGATAACTACGCGGATTATTCAGACTTGTTTTTCCAAACCGTATTCTGCGCGACGGCTGCCACGATTGTTTCAGGCGCCATGGCAGAACGGACTGAATTCAAGGCTTATCTGATATTTACAATAGTGATTTCTGTGCTGATTTACCCGATTTCAGGTCACTGGACCTGGGGAGGCGGATGGTTAAGTCAACTGGGCTTCCACGACTTTGCAGGATCTTCTATCGTTCACTCGGTAGGCGCCTGGGTAGGTCTCGCCGGAGCAGCTGTTATCGGTCCCCGTATCGGAAAATACAACAAACAGGGAAAACCGAATGCCATTCCCGGACACAACCTTTTGTTAGGTGCGTTGGGTGTTTTCATCCTTTGGTTCGGATGGTTCGGGTTTAACCCGGGTTCACAGCTTGCAGCATCAGGTACAGAAAACGCGGTAGCCATCGGGCACATTGCCGTAACCACCAACTTAGCCGCCGCAGCAGGTGCTGTTGCCGCCATGATGGTTTCGTGGTTCCGCTACAAACGTCCGGAACTATCGTTCTCACTCAACGGCGCATTAGCCGGATTAGTAGCCATCACGGCCGGTACAAATGTAGTCGATCCCGTTGGTGCAGTGCTAATTGGCGCTATGGCCGGCATCATACTGCCTTTCGCAGTAGAGTTCTTTGATAAAGTAGTGAAAGTCGACGATCCAGTCGGCGCCGTTTCTGTTCACGGAGTTTCCGGAGCCTTCGGAACCCTGATGGTCGGATTATTCTCCACCACCAATGGTTTATTCTACGGTGGAGGATGGAACCAACTTGGCATTCAGGCACTCGGTGTCCTTGTGTTCTTCGTATGGTCGTTCGGAACAGGATTAGTATTGTTCTACATTCTGAAGAAAGCGAAAATACTCCGCGTTTCCAAACGTGTGGAAGAAGAAGGATTGGATATATACGAACACGGAGAGACGGCGTATAATTAATCAACCCCAAACACGGTGAAGTTCTTGGATTTAATCGTGTGTTTTTTAGTTTTATTGTTTCAGACAGGCTACTTCGTGAGAAATAGCCTGTCTTTTTAACAAATTTGCAAGAAAAGTATGTATCTTTGCAGATTAAAAAACTAAGAAAGACAATATTAAGTTTTTATGCTTTATAACATATAATTCGGTTTTAATTCGGATTTGTAAGCAAAAAACAAAGATTGAATATCAAATTGACACATTCGTTTTTTTAATCAAACAATTAACAATATAAATAACAATATAAATAACATTATTATTATTTTTGCAAAGAATAACTAACATAAAGTTAGTCATATCGTATTTTTACATAACAATAAGATATTAAATAAACCACAAAATAAATAAATTATGTCATCACTCAGATTTAAAGCAGTAGAAGAAGCTTACAAGAAGAAAGCTTTGTGTGTAGAAGCTCCGGGCGTACTCACATCCGATTATTTTGGCAAATATGTATTTAACCGCTCTACCATGGCGAAATACTTATCCAAAGATACATTGAAAGCGATTCAGAATGCTGTGGATAATGGTGTGGCATTGGACAGAAGCATAGCCGATCACGTTGCTGCTGGCATGAAACGCTGGGCAATGGAAAAAGGAGCGACTCACTACACGCACTGGTTTCAACCACTGACTGACGGAACTGCTGAAAAGCACGATTCATTCATCGACTACATTGGCGCTCCTGGCGAAGGTATTATCGAGGATTTCTCCGGAAAACTCCTGGCTCAACAGGAACCAGACGCTTCCTCATTCCCCAGTGGAGGTATTCGCAGCACTTTTGAAGCACGTGGTTATACGGCATGGGATCCTTCATCACCTGCTTTTGTGATGGATGACACCTTAGTTATCCCGACTATCTTCATCTCTTACACCGGTGAATCCCTCGACCTGAAAGCGCCTTTGCTCAAGGCATTAAGTTCGGTTGACAAAGCTGCAACAGATGTATGTAAATATTTCGACCCATCAGTAAAAAAAGTAATGTGTTACTTAGGCTGGGAACAAGAGTACTTCCTGGTAGATGAAGGTTTATATGCAACCCGTCCGGATTTAGCCCTGACCGGCAGAACCTTGCTGGGTCACGAATCGGCCAAAAACCAACAGTTGGAAGACCACTACTTTGGTGCTGTTCCTTCAAGAGTAGCTGCTTATATGAAAGACCTCGAATTTGAGGCTTATAAATATGGTATCCCTTTAAAAACAAGACATAACGAGGTAGCTCCGAACCAGTTCGAGCTGGCTCCTATCTTCGGCGAAGCCAACCTGTCGAACGACCAGAACCTGCTGATTATGTCGCTGATGAAAAAAGTGGCCCGTCGCCATGGCTTCCGTTTGCTGTTGCACGAAAAACCTTTCGCAGGTGTGAATGGTTCAGGTAAACACAACAACTGGTCGCTGGGAACAAACACAGGTGTGGGTCTGCTTACCCCTGGTAAAACTCCGGAAGAGAACTTACAGTTCATCACCTTCTTAGTGAATACCCTGATGGCTGTTTACAAACACAATGCTTTACTGAAAGCGTCGATCATGACAGCTAACAATGCACACCGCCTGGGCGCCAACGAAGCTCCTCCTGCCATTGTATCTGCATTCCTTGGCTCACAGATTACTGCTGTACTCGACAAATTAGAAAAGAGCACTTCAGATGAGGCCATCGTGATGGACGACAAACAAATCCTGAAGTTAGGCATTCCGCATATTCCGGAAGTGTTGCTTGATAACACCGACCGTAACAGGACTTCTCCGTTTGCCTTCACCGGTAACCGTTTCGAATTCCGCGCGGTAGGTTCTTCGGCTAACTGCTCCTCAGCATTAATTGCATTGAACAGTGCTGTGGCAGCCCAACTGGAAGAATTCAAAGTAGCCGTTGACGGCAAAATTGCTGCCGGCGCTACCAAAGAAAAAGCCATCTTCGAAGTATTGAAAGAGTACATCAAAATTTCTAAACCGATTCGTTTTGATGGTAACGGCTACAGCGATGCCTGGAAAGAAGAAGCTGCAAAACGTGGTCTGGACTGCGAAACAAGCGTACCTGAAATCTACAAGGCTTACACCACGCCGGAAACAATCGCTATGTTCAAAAAAGTAGGCGTATTGTCGGAAAAAGAATTACATGCCCGTAATGAAGTAAAATGGGAAACTTACACGAAGAAAATCCAGATTGAAGCACGCGTACTGGGCGACTTGTGTATGAACCACATCATTCCGGTGGTGACTAAATATCAGTCGCTGTTGCTCGACAACGTATCCAAAATGTACGGAGTTTACGATGCAGCAAAAGCAGAAGAACTTTCATCCATGAACAAATCGCTGATTGAAGAAATTTCAACGCGTATTTGCAAAATCAAAAACAACGTGGATGCCATGATTGAAGCGCGTAAGGTTGCGAATAAAATTGAACACGAATATGATAAAGCGAAAGCTTATCACGATGAGGTATTCCCTTACTTTGACATAATCCGCTACGAGGTCGACAAATTAGAATTAATCGTCGACAACCAGATGTGGACACTGCCAAAATACAGAGAATTACTTTTCATCCGATAAGTCCACTTTTCTAAGTATCTATTTCTTTAACAGCGGAATATCCTGACCGGTATTCCGCTGTAATAAACAATAAAACAAATTGCACATGCAGTTTGATATGGGATACTACACCCATTCACAGATTAAAGACATGAACATGAACCCTCTACAAATCAGCGAAATAGAACAGCAATCGCTGTATTCATTTCAAAACGAACACGATGCCTGCGGTGTTGGACTGGTACTCAATCTTTACGGCGAAAAATCGCATGAGATTGTTGAAAAAGGTCTTCAGGTATTGGAAAATATGGTACACCGCGGAGCCGAAAGCGCCGACAACAAAACGGGTGATGGCGCCGGAATCCTGGTTCAAATCCCGCACGAATTCATCCTGCTTCAGGGCATACCTGTACCAGCCAAAGGCAAATACGGTACAGGTCTTGTTTTCCTTCCAAGAGACGAACAAAAAGCGGCTTTGTGCCTCAATGTAATCAAAGAAAATGTGGAGAAAGAAGGCCTGCAACTGCTGGCCATCCGCGATGTGCCTGTTAACAGCGATATCTTAGGCGCTATCTCGGCTTCCAACGAACCGCTCATCAAACAAATTTTCATCACCGGCGCTACCAGCCAACAGACACTGGAATCGAAACTCTACGTTGTCAGAAAAAAAATTGAACATGCCATCCTGAAATCCAACTTAGCCAAAGACAGAAGTTTCTACATGGTAAGTCTTTCTACCCGCCAGATGGTGTACAAAGGCATGTTGACTTCCCTGCAATTACGGGAATACTATCCTGATTTATCGAACCCGCATTTCACCAGCGGTATCGCACTGGTGCATTCCCGTTTCAGTACAAACACCTTCCCGACCTGGGATTTGGCGCAGCCTTTCCGTTTGCTCGGGCACAACGGCGAAATCAACACCATCCGCGGGAACCGTTTCTGGATGGAATCACGCGAGAGTGTACTGAAATCGGACCAGCTGGGCGACCTGAAAGCCCTGATGCCAATTATACAACCCGGCATGAGCGATTCAGCTTCGCTGGATAACGTACTTGAATTTTTGGTGATGTCGGGCAAAAGTCTGCCACACGCCATGGCAATGATGGTACCGGAAAGCTGGAACGACAAGAACCCGATTTCCGACAAGCTTAAAGCTTTCTACGAATATCACTCCATGTTCATGGAACCGTGGGACGGTCCGGCCACCTTGCTTTTCAGCGATGGCCGCTATGCAGGTGGTATGCTCGACCGTAATGGTCTGCGTCCTGCCCGTTACCTCATTACTCACGACGACCTGATGGTGATTGCTTCTGAAACCGGGACAATTGATTTCGAAGCCTCACGTATCAAGGAAAAAGGCAGATTGAAACCGGGTAAGATGATTATGATCGATACCGAAAGAGGTGAAATTTACTACGACCGCGAACTCAAAGAAGGCTTGGCAAAAGCTTTCCCATACAAAGAATGGCTCGACAAAAACCGCATCAACTTAGATCAAATATCATCCGGCAGAACGGTTAAAACAGAGATCAGCAATTACAAAACCTTACTGACTGCTTTCGGATATTCACGGGAAGACATCGAGAAACTAATGATCCCGATGGCGGAAGGTGGACAGGAACCTGTTTCGTCGATGGGCAACGACGTGGCCCTGCCGGTTTTCTCCGACAAACCGCAACGTTTGTTCAACTACTTCAGGCAGCAATTCGCACAGGTGACCAACCCGCCTATCGACCCGATTCGCGAGGAATTAGTGATGTCGCTCACGTCTTACGTGGGCTCTGTACACACCAACCTGCTGGAGCCGGCTCCTGAAATCTGCAAGATGGTGAAACTGAAAAGTCCGGTGCTCACCAACGCGCAATTCGACATCTTACTGCACCTGCAATACAAAGGTTTCTCCACGGCCGTACTGCCCATGCTTTTCAAAGCGAAAGAGGGTAAAAAAGGATTAGAGAAAGCAGTGAAAGAACTATGCCTCGCCGTTGAAAAAGCGGTGGATGACGGTAAAAACTACATCGTGCTCAGCGACCGCGGCGTGGATGGTGAAAATGCCCCCATTCCTTCTCTGCTGGCCGTTTCTGCCGTGCATCATTACCTGATAGACAAACGCAAACGCATGCAGACCGACATCGTGGTGGAAACAGCCGAACCGCGTGAAGTGATGCACTTCGCCCTGCTGTTCGGTTTTGGCGCCAATGCCGTGAATCCTTATCTGGCATTCTGCATCCTGAACAACCAAATCAAATCGGGTGATTTACAGCTTGACTTCCATACCGCGGAGAAAAACTACATCAAAGCCATAAAGAAAGGCTTGCTGAAAGTGATGTCGAAAATGGGTATCTCTACCCTGCGGAGTTACCGTGGTGCGCAGATTTTCGAAGCCATCGGTATCTCTTCTGCTGTTGTCAACACCTACTTCAAAGGACTTGTTTCGAAGATTGAAGGTATTGATATGGAAGACATCGCCGCGGAAGTCCTGCAACCCCACCAATCTGCATTTTTCCCTGCTGAAGGAGAAGAACCGGGTTTGCTGAACCTCGGACAATACGCGTATCGTGTTGAAGGGGTGGAACATGCCTGGAATCCGGAAACCATTGCACGTTTACAGATAGCCACGCGGACCGGTAGTTATGAAAAATATAAAGAGTATGTAAAAGCGGTGGATGAAAAGGAATTGCCTATCTTCATCCGCGACTTATTAGAATACAAACGCAACCCGATTAGTATTGATGAAGTAGAACCGATTGAAAACATCATGAAACGTTTCGTGACCGGCGCCATGTCCTACGGCTCCATCAGTCGCGAAGCCCACGAGGCGATGGCGATGGCGATGAACGTAATCGGCGGTCGCTCGAACACCGGCGAAGGGGGCGAAGATCCCGAACGTTATAAAAAACGCGCCGATGGGTTGAGTACCCGTTCTGCCATCAAACAGGTTGCTTCGGGCAGGTTTGGTGTAACAGCAGAGTACTTAGTCAACGCCGATGAAATTCAGATTAAAATCGCGCAGGGTGCTAAACCCGGCGAAGGTGGTCAGCTACCGGGACATAAGGTGGATAAAATCATCGCCAAAACCCGTCACTCGATACCGGGTATTTCGCTGATTTCTCCCCCGCCCCACCACGATATTTATTCCATCGAGGATTTGGCACAGTTGATTTTCGACTTGAAGAACATCAACCCGACCGCCATCATCAGTGTGAAACTGGTATCGGAAAGTGGTGTGGGAACGATTGCTGCCGGGGTTGCCAAAGCCAAAGCCGACTTAATCCTCATCAGTGGAACCGAAGGTGGAACAGGCGCAAGTCCGTCGAGCTCCATCAAACATGCCGGTCTGCCGGTTGAAATCGGATTGGCCGAAACACAGCAAACGCTGGTTATCAACAACCTGCGCGGACAAGTCATCCTGCAAACCGACGGACAATTGAAAACCGGTCGCGATGTGATTGTATCTGCTTTGCTGGGCGCCGAAGAATTTGGGTTTGCCACCAGCGCCCTGATTGTACTGGGTTGTGTCATCATGCGGAAATGTCACCTGAACACTTGTCCGGTGGGTATTGCCACACAGGATGCGGAACTTCGCAAACATTTCATGGGACGTTATGAATACCTGATTAATTTCTTCCGGTTTATTGCCGAAGATGTGCGCGAGCACTTAGCGGAACTGGGTTATCGCTCCATCGATGAAATTGTGGGACATGCAGAACTGTTGCAACGCAAAAAAGTAGAAGGTCCGGCTAAAATCGATAAAGTCGACTTATCCAAAATTCTTTATGTTCCGGCTGAGAACAGCACCATGGCCCTGCATCATGTAAAAAATCAGGAGCATAAAATCAGCAACGTATTAGATGTCGAACTGATTCAGAAAGCGCTTCCTGCACTCGATTTGTGCATGCCGGTTGAAATCAAGAGTCCGGTGAAAAACACCGACCGTACCGTGGGCGCCATGCTTTCCGGAGAAATCGCCAAGCGATACGGACAAGCCGGTCTGCCGGATTCAACCATCCTGGCTCACTTTACCGGTTCAGCGGGACAAAGTTTCGGGGCTTTCCTCAGCAAAGGAATTACCTTCAAGTTAGAAGGGGATGCCAACGATTACCTTGGAAAAGGCTTATCGGGAGGAAGAATCGTAGTCGTACCCCCGACAGGTTCTACTTTCCAACCGGATAAAAACATCATTGCCGGCAACACGATGTTGTACGGCGCCACTTCCGGCGAAGTGTATATCAATGGGGTGGCAGGCGAACGCTTCTGCGTGCGTAACTCCGGCGCAACAGCCGTTGTCGAAGGTGCCGGTGACCACTGCTGTGAATACATGACCGGCGGACGGACGGTAGTCCTTGGAGCAACAGGCCGTAACTTCGCCGCCGGGATGAGTGGTGGCGTGGCGTATGTGTACGACGAGAACGGCGACTTCGACTACTATTGCAACATGGAAATGGTAGAGCTTTCGCTGATAGAAGACAGCATGGACAGCAAAGAACTGCATGCCCTGATAACGAACCACTACAAATACACGCAAAGCGCGAAAGCCAAAGAGATATTGGACAACTGGCGCGACAATGTGGATAAATTCATCAAGGTGGTTCCGATTGAATACAAGAAGGTATTGCAGGAAGAGAAAATGGAAGCAATCAATAAAAAGATTGCGCAGGTTGAACGGGATTATTAATCAAACAATAAAACGACAATGGGAAATCCTAAAGCATTCATACATATACCCCGTAAAGATGCGGGTTACCGACCA
>JAYFPG010000085.1:0-1793 GCA_034928085.1 Paludibacter sp. | reverse complement strand
TTGACCCCTTTATAGCCGGTAATACAAAACAGATCCTGTGCTGCCGCATATATCCTCATATTGGAAATATAGGTCGAAACATTTTTCAGGTTATAACCTACTGAAAGATTATCCATTTTCAGATAAGAAGCGTCTTCTACATATTTCGATGAATACAACTGGTTTCCTGTGAATTCCGGAGTATCCAGTTGAGACCGGAGTATGTTCTTCAACCCCAGAGTGCTGAAATTCTCATAATATAAACGGTACGAGTTTAAGACTTCTCCACCAATCGAAGCACGCAGAGCAAAACTACAATCCCAGTCTTTCCAGGTAAATGTATTACTCCACCCGAGAATGAAATCAGGATATGCGTTACCTATCACTTCCCATTTCGACTCCGGAACTTTCCCGTCGGGCATCTGATTTTTAAATTTGTCATTCCCGAAATCATCCACACCAAGCCAAACCGGGCCATAAAATGTTCCCAGACTTTTCCCTTCTTCCATGCGTTGCGAATACACGGCAATATCTCCCGACAACCAACCGGTTTTGTAAGTTCCATTGGTAAACTCCTCGTTAGTGAATTTTTCGAGGATATTTTTATTACTACTAAAAGTCAGGTAGGTATTCCATTGGAAATCTTGCTGTTTTACAAGCATAGTATTAAGCGTGATTTCAATACCACTGTTACGGATGGTACCCACGTTTGTAAACATTTCAGTGTACAAATACGGAGGGACAGACACCTGATAATTATACAACAAATCAGTACTCCTGCGTAGATAATAATCAATCGTTCCTCCCAAGCGGTTATCCAGAACTGAAAAATCGACCCCCGCATTTATTTCATGTTTCTTTTCCCAACGCAGATTCGGGTTGGGATTACTTACCGGCTGATAAGTGTTTATCCATTCTCCATTGTAATAAAAACGGCCAGCTCTGCCCATCATAATCAACGACTTGTAATTGGCAAATTCCTGATTGCCGGTTGCACCGTATCCCAGTCTGATTTTCAAATCATTAATCCAACTCAGATTCTGAATAAACGATTCTTCATTCATTCTCCATCCCAGACTGACGGCCGGGAACCAGCCCCACTTGTTATTTTCGCCGAAACGGGATGAACCTTCACGGCGTAATGATGCAGACAATAAATACTTTTCATTCAGGTTATACATGACCCTGCCAAAAAACGAAATAAGCTTACTTTTCTCTCTGAACGAATACATGGATGCCGTACCTAAAGCAAGCGCCGATCCGACACCGATATTATTTACCCCATACAAATCAGTGTCAAATCCTTTGTTCGACATGCCTGAATAATGCATATTTTCTTCCTGATATGAATATCCGGCAAGAGCCTGCAATGTATGACCATCCCATGTATTTAAATAATTCACCGTACTTTCATACTGAAGATTGTTACTGCTTCCGTTTTCAATACTGGCAATTCCGTTACTACCTATTGCGCTTGGATAATAACGTGTACGATAACGATTTGTCTCCCATCGTGATTTTTCGTATGAAACAAAATTATCCCATTTCAACCCGCTTACAAAAGGGATATTCAATGTAGCCCTGACATTACCGCCAAAATCATCTGTTTCACTATCACGTTTTTCTTCGTTTAACATCGCTAACGGATTATAATAACTGATGCCGTCGACACGTTTATATCCTCCTGACAATGCATTATCCGGATCGTAAACAGGTTCAGTCGGGTTGTGAATAAATGCCTGATAGAAAATATCATAGTTTGCCGGATTTGACTTTCTCATCGAGTAAAAGGAATTATAATTCAGTGTAAGTAT
>JAYFPG010000052.1:0-89108 GCA_034928085.1 Paludibacter sp. | reverse complement strand
TTCGGGGACGATCAGTCTCTGTTAACACCTCAATTACATCCACAATTGAGAAGTACCACTTTTCCTGTTCTTCATCCCAAATCGTACGAATATGTTTCTCGTTAAAAATTTTAATGGCGGTTTCCTGATTCATTGTCATAGATATTTTACTTACAGATAATTATAATATGGTTTACTGCTTCAAAACAACACACAAATTTATTTGCTTTTTCCTATTGTCCAAAATCTACTACAAGCAAAACATCTATTTTTTCACGCAAAATCACAATTCTTCGTAGAGACGCGATTAATCGCGTCTCTACCACCTCAACGCCCCATACAACACCTCCACAGGATGCAATGCCTCCCTTTTCGTACCGTCCTTTATCTGGGAGCGACAACTGGTGCCCTGCGCTACCACCAGCGTATTACCGGGTAGTTGTTCGACTTGTTTGAATAACACCAATTCCCCGATTTGCTGCGAGAGTTCGTAATGTTCTTTTTCGTACCCGAAGGAACCTGCCATACCACAACATCCCGAAGGTATTTCGGTGACATGATAGTTTTTAGGAATGGAGAGCATATCCAATGTCGATTGGGAAGAAGCGATGGCTTTCTGGTGGCAATGGCAATGCAGACTGATGTTCTTTTCCTCCTCATGAAAAGCGGTTGCATCAATGCTGCCTGCTTTGAACTCCTGCACAATAAACTCATCGATTAAGTAAGTATGACCGGCTAATTGTCTGGCATCGTGACGCAAAGAGGCTTCCACCAAATCAGGATATTCATCCCGGAAAGAAAGAATGGAGGAGGGTTCAATCCCGATCAGGGGTGTTTTCTTCGATACGATTTCTTTCAGCAAACGTACATTCTTTTCGGCTAATTTCTTCGCTTTACGGATTAATCCTTTGGAGATGTATGCACGTCCACTTTCAACATGTTCGGGAATAAGCACTTCATAACCAAGTGCGACCAGCAACTTCACGGTCTTCTGACCCAATTCCACATCGTAATGATTGGTGAATTCATCGTTAAATAAATAGACTTTCTTCCCTTTTTTCAGTTTGGCTGACTTCACCAATACCGGATAATGTTTTTTGTACCAACTGCTGAAAGTTTGTTTGGCAAGCAATGGCAGTTTTCGTTCCGACGTAAAGCCCAGCATCGAAGGCAAGGCAGTTTTATCTAAGATGAAATTGGTCAACGCGGGTAATTTCGATCCTATCTTGTTAAGACCATTAATATTGGCAATCAGTTTGGTGCGCAAAGGAACTCCATTGGCATCGTGGTAATGTTGCAGAAACTCCGCTTTCAGTTTGGCCATGTCCACATTCGAAGGACATTCGGATTTACAGCCCTTACAGGAAAGGCACAAATCAAGTACCTTGTATATTTCTTCGTGGTCGAACGGATTTTTTTTGGTGGAATGTGTCAGATATTCCCGCAGGATGTTCGCACGGGCACGGGTCGTTTGCTGTTCATCGCGCGAGGCCATGTAACTCGGGCACATCAGTCCGCCAGTAATCTCGGTTTTCCGGCAATCACCCGAACCATTACACTTCTCAACCGCCCGCATGTAGCCCATCTCTGAACTAAAATTGAAAACCGTATCTATTTCGCGCGTCAGTTGTCCCGGCTCGTACCGCAAGGAAGTATCCATCGGGGGCGTACCGGTAATTTTTCCGGGATTAAAGATATTGTCAGTGTCCCAGGTTTGTTTGATTTGTTTGAGCAGTTCATAGTTTTTATTGCCGACCATGAGCGGGATAAATTCCCCACGCAGGCGACCGTCGCCATGTTCCCCACTCAGCGAACCTTTGTATTTCTTCACCAGCAAAGCGACTTTAGTCCCGAGTTCCCGGAAGATTTTCACATCTTCTTTGAGTTTCAGGTTCAATACCGGTCGCAGGTGTAACTCACCGGTTCCCACGTGGGCATGATACACACAGGAAAGCCGGTAACTTGCCAATAGTCGTTTGAACCCGGCAATATAAGCGGAGAGATGCTGCACCGGAACGGCCGTATCTTCAATCAGACTCACCGGTTTGGCATCGCCTTTCATATTCGAAAGCACACCCAATCCCGATTTGCGCAAGTTCCAGATTCGGTTGATGTCTTTTCCCCAGATGACCGGATAATGGAAGCCGAGGTCACGTGCACGCAGTTTAGCTTCCATCTGTTGACATATATCTTCTATCTCCTCTTTGGTTTCCCGTGCAAATTCAATAATCAGGATGGCTTCGGGGTTACCGGAGAGAAAGAAGCGGTTGGGTTGCTGACTGATGTTATCTTTCGTCAGTTCCAGGATGGTTCTGTCCATCATCTCCACCGCACCCGGTTTAAATTCTAACGCAATCAGATTTGCTTCCAGGGCCTCTTCCAGCGTTTCGAAATGTGCCGCCATCACGCCTTTGATTTTCGGAGGAAGTGGCACCAGATTCAGTTTTATTTCGGTGATAAATGCCAGAGTTCCTTCCGAACCGGCAATTAACTTAGCCACATTCAAATCAGGAGCATCAGTCGTAAAAGGTGCCGAATCAAGCAATATATCAATTGCGTAGCCGGTATTTCGGCGGCGAAGCTGTTTGTCCGGGTACTGCTCCCTGATTTCCTGTTGGTTCTCCGGGTTAGAAAGTATCTCTTTAAGCTGACGGTAGATTTTATTTTCAAGCTTTTCTCCAACACATTTTTCCTCAAACTCTCCAACTGAAACCGATTCAAACACCGTTTCACTGCCATCGCCAAGCAGTACGTTGACGCTGAGCAGGTGGTCGCGTGTACTGCCATAAATCAGCGAATGCGCCCCACAAGCATTGTTCCCCACCATCCCGCCTATCATACAGCGATTCGAAGTGGAAGTCTCCGGTCCGAAAAACAATCCGTGCGGTGCCAGGAATTTATTCAATTCATCCAATATCACACCCGGCTGCACTTTCACCCATTTTTCCTCCACATTCAGTTCAATGATGCCGGTCATGTACCGGGACACATCCACTATCATACCTTCACCAACTACCTGTCCGGCGAGCGAGGTACCAGCCGTCCGCGGAATCAGATTTACCTTTTGCTCCCGTGCAAAACGTATCAATTCCTTAATATCATTTGCATCTTTGGGATAAGCAACCGCCAGCGGCAATTGCCGGTAAGGTGATGCATCCGTGGCGTATATCGACAAGTGGATATTGTCGGTGTACAAGTCACCTGAAAAGGTGGTTTGTAATTGATTGAAAGGAATTGTATGGTGGTGTGATGTCATGTCTCCTACTTCAATTTTTTTATCTATTCTTCATCATCTCCCTGAACTTTCTTATCCCCTCCGTCGCTCCCAGTTTGATGTGTTGCACATTCGGTCGTGATACCGATACATCTTTCGGGTCAACGAGATAGACCGGCACATCCTCCGGGGCATGATGCAACAAACCGGCAGCAGGATAGACCTGCATGGAAGTGCCGACAATCAGCACGACATCTGCCAATGACACAACTTGTGCGGCATATTCATACTCCGGCACCATTTCGCCAAACCAGACGATGTGGGGTCGCAACGGATAGCCTTTCGGACATAAATCACCGGGTGCAAACTCCACTTTGTCGGGTGTAACATCGTAAACCTCCTGTCCCGGACCGGTCGAACGCATTTTCATCAGCTCCCCGTGCAAATGCTGCACATGCAGACTACCAGCTCTTTCATGCAGGTTATCCACGTTCTGGGTGATGATCCTGACATCAAAATCGTTCTCCAACTTCACTAACTCATAATGCCCCATGTTCGGTTGGGCATCGAGCAACTGCTTTCTGCGCAAATTGTAAAAATGATGCACCAATTGCGGATTTGCGTGAAAAGCTTCGGGCGTGGCGACATCCTCGATCTTATACTTCTCCCACAAACCACCGGAATCTCTGAAAGTTGAGATCCCGCTTTCGGCCGACATACCAGCGCCGGTTAAGACAATGAGTTTCTTCATATCTGTTTCTGAAATGGGTTGTGCAAATATAATAAAATTCAACGAAAGTCGTTTGTGGCAATCAAGTTGGAGATAGGTGGTGGAGGATGGCCTATCACTGAAGTTGCTTGTTCCAATCAAGTTGAGAATAAAGTTGGATATGCGAGTGGGTACGACTTCCCATCACTGAAGTGGCTTGGAAGAATCAAGTTGGGAATCAAGTTAGGGTATTCATAGGGATTCATCTTCTCACTGAAGTTGATTGAGAGAATCAAGTTAGAGATGAAGTTTATGTTATTATAAAGAATCAACTCCGTTCAACAAACAGGCACTTGATTCTTAACTTGATTGCAACAAATAACTTCAGTGATGAAAGCCGCATACATCATGAACCCCTAACTTGATTCCCAACTTGATTCTTCCAAGCCACTTCAGTGATAGGCCTCCACCATCTGTATCCCCCCAACTTGATTAACAACTTGATTGAAACAATTTACCTGACTATGCGTTATAGTTTCAACGTATTTTTTATCAACACCCCCTATGAAGATACTCAGCACCAAAGAAAAAGCAGTCAAAATCAACATCGAAAGCAATTATTACGGAACTATCGCCGAAATTGGAGGCGGACAGGAAACGGCCCGGCACTTGTTTCAGGCAGGTGGCGCCTCGAATACGGTAGCAAAAACAATTTCGGCTTATGATAAGCTTTTCAGTGACTATTTCTATAACGAAGGGCAACCATCGCGATATGTGGCTGAAGAGCGGCTGCGCAAAATGGTGCAGTATGAATATGACGAGCTGATTAAAGTCTTAGACAAGAAGAACCCCCAACGTTTCTTTGCTTTTGCCAACACGGTTGAAACCATCAATTTCTCCAAAACCAACCTGGGTAACGGCTGGCTGGGCATTATGGCTGAAGGGAGCGACCGCTACCACCCCAACATGATTTTGATTCACATCAAATTGCTTGAAAAAGACACCTTGTTACAGCAATATACATTAGGCACATTAGGCATCAACCTTATTCACGGGGGACTTTTCATGGGGGAAGACCCGGTAGGCATCCTGCTGGGCTTGCTTGATAACTTAGACACCGACCGGGTGGAAATTGACTATGTTTACACCGAAGGTCCGGATATGAACAAGGTGGATAACCGCATCCTCAACCTGATGCTGGTAAGCAATAATATGACTCCGGCCATCATGTTCGACAAAACAGGCCGGGTCATGCAACCGGGCGAGATGCTGTACAAGAAAAACATCCTGCTGACAAGGGGCTACTATCGCCCTATCACGAACCTGGGGATGAAATTCATCGAGGACAGCCTACAGGTTTTTAAGCGGGACGAGGATTATACGCCGGATAATACCATTGCTTTTTGTGAAATTTCTTTGAATTACCTGATGCAGGGCGAAGCGGTGGATGAACAGGACTTCCTCCACCGGGTCGACTTGCTCAACCTCATGGGACAAAGTGTGATGGTCTCCCGTTTCCAGCGATACTTCGAGCTGGTGCGCTATTTCGGACAGTTCCGCATCATCAAGTTACGCATCGTGATGGGTTTACCAACTTTCGACAAGGTACTTGACCATACCAGCTACACCGACCTGCGCGGGGGTATCCTCCAGATGATGGGTGGCTTATTCGAAGACAACGTGAAGGTATACCTTTATCCTTCCCTTAATACAGATACCGGGGAAATTATCTATCCCGATGATGCTCATTTCCCGCCTGATATCCGATTGTTATGGCAATATCTTAATCTGACCGGAAAAATTCTGATTCTGAAAACAATTTCATCCAATGATACAGGTATAACGACCGAGTTTATTACACAGTTGATTGAGTCCGGTGATGTCAGGCTGGCGCAGTATGTGCCGGAGGGGGTGTATCAACAGATTAAGGAGAAAGGACTGTTTGGCTATCGTCACTGAAGTTGATTGTAACAATCAAGTTAAGAATCAAGTTGTATATGTAGGTGGTGGAGTATCTCTTCCCAAACTTGATTTCCAACTTGATTGCTACAAATAACTTTAGTTTAAGGCTGCAACCGCTCTATCTTCCAGTCCCCGCTCTCCTGCAAGGTGTACAGCAGTCTGTCATGCAGACGATTGGGACGCCCCTGCCAGAATTCGATGGAGGTCGGTTTCACGCGATATCCACCCCAGTGCGGTGGTTTGGGAATGGCGCCCCGTTTAAATCGTTCGGCATAATAATCAAATGTCTCTTTCAGAAATCCTTTTCCGGCCACAACCAGACTCTGCGCCGAAGCCCAGGCGCCTAATTTATGTTCGTCGGGCCGACTGTTGAAATAATCAATACTTTCCTGTATTGTAGTTTTCTCGGCAACGCCGGTGATGCGGATTTGTCTTTCCATTTCTTTCCAGAAAAACACCAGGCAGACATGCGGATTTTCTTTCAGCTCAGTTCCTTTCTGGCTGTTGTAGTTCGTAAAAAACACAAAACCACGTTCATCGAAAGCCTTAAGCAACACGACACGGGCATTGGGAATGCCATTGTTGACCGTGGCTAATGTCATGGCGTTGACTTCTGCTATTTCAGACTCCATCGCTTCGTTCCACCAACGCTCAAACATATCGAAAGCGTTCTTTTCGGCATCTTTCTCGTCTAAACTTTTCTTGGCGTAATTGATTCTGATGTCGGCGATGTCCCTGTGCATATTATCTCAATTTTTATGTTACTCCATCAACAAAGAAACCGGATCAGCTAAATGATCCATCACCTGCCTTACAAAGCGGGCGGTATCACCTCCATCCACGATGCGGTGGTCAACAGTAAGTGATAAACCTAACACATAACCAATGACAATCTGGTCATCTTTAACCACCGGTTGTTTCACGATACGACCCACACCCAAGATACCTGCCTGCGGGTAATTGATGACCGGTGTTCCGTAGATGCCACTGATTGCACCAAAATTGGTAATGGTAAAAGTTCCGTCTTTCATGTCGTCGATGGTCAGTTTTCTTTCCTGGGCTTTAACGGTAAACTCGGTAATTTTCTGACTGATTTCGAAAATGCTCAACCGGTCGGCATCCTGTATCACCGGCACCACCAATCCTTCCGGCGTATCCATCGCGATACCGATGTTATACCGGTTCTTGTAAATCATCCGGTTGTTGTCCATATCCATCTGCGAATTCATGATACGATGCTTTTTCAAAGCCTGAACGGCAGCTTTAACAATGAATGGCAGGTATGTCAGCTTTGCTCCCCGCTCAGCAAATGGTTGTTTGTACTTCTCGCGGATGGCAATTAACTCCGACACTTCTATTTCCTCGAGTACAGTAACATGTGCAGCGTTGTGCTTCGAATTGATCATATTGCGTGCTATGGTCTTGCGAATCTGCGTCAAGGGCTCGTAGGTCACATCTTCCTGTTCGTACACCTGTGCAAAGAAAGCTTTTTCAACCGGACTTTGCTTCGCCACATACTGTTCAATGTCTTCTTTGGTCACCCGGCCACCCTGTCCGGTACCGTTAACCAGGTTGATGTCGATGTCCAGCTCTTTGGCCAGCGCCCTGACATGCGGAGTCGCAAAGGCTTTGGGTGAAGACTTTATTTGCTCAGTGGAAGCATAAACTTCATCGCTCGGGGGCAGGACAGCATTTACATCTGCCATTTCCATGGTACCCACCACACCGGCAGCACCTTCATCTTCAGAAGATATTTCAGCAGAAGCATCCTGTACGGACTCACCATTTGCCAATTCCAGTTCCACGAGCGGTTTACCCACATGAATCACATCCCCCACATTACCAAATATTTTCAGGATTTTTCCGGCTTTCGGAGAAGGGATATCCGCCGCCACCTTGTCGGTTTCCATGTTCACCAACAGATCACCCGCTTTCACGGCCTGACCGACTTTCACGTACACTTCGAGGATGGTGCCTTCCTCGAGGCCCTCACCGATGTCGGGGAATTTAAAAATGTATTTCATATTATTATCGTTTCGTTCCCCGGGGTTAAAAACCAACGGGGTTTATATTTTTCATTTTCCCGGGGTTAAAAACCAACGGGGTTTATATTCTCAACATTTTCCCGGGGGTTAAAACCCCGGGAAAATGATCTGTTGCCCTTTCAGGGCTGATATTGTATTTTGTTTCATTTATCCCCGGGTTACACCCCGGGTTGATGATATGTTGCCCTTTCAGGGCATGGGTTTTCCGTTTTCCGCTCTCCGTTTTCCGTTCTCCGCTAATATTTGGCCGTTTTTTCAATTTCATAAAAAATCCGGTCCGGGAAAACCATGTAATACGGTTCGCCCTGCGCGAGGGGCACAATCGTATCGAATCCCATTACCCGTTTGGGAGGGGCTTCGAGCGATAAAAAGGCCTCTTCGTTGGCAATGGCCATCAGTTCGGAACCAACGCTGAATGACTCTGAGGCTTCAGCCACGATTACCACCCGCCCGGTTTTCTTGATTGAATTCACAATCGTTTCGCGGTCAATCGGGTAAATGGTGCGCAAGTCAATTAACTCTACTGATATCCCGGCTTCTTCGGCCATCACGATGGCTTTTTGACATTCCCTGATCAGTGCTCCGAAAGCGATGACTGTCACATCCGTTCCTTCTTTCAGCACCTTGGCTTTTCCTATCGGAATCGAAAATTTTTCCTCCGGAACTTCCTGTTTAATCGCCCGGTAAATCCGTTTCGGCTCCATGAAAATCACCGGGTCATCGGTCTCAATAGCTGAAATCATCAATCCCTTGGCATCATAAGGTGTCGAGGGAACCACGACCTTGATACCCGGGATGTGCGCATATAAGGCTTCCGGACTCTCGGAATGATGCTCGATGGCATTGATGGCGCCCCCGTAAGGAAAGCGAATCACCATCGGTGCTTTGAATCGTCCACGGGTACGGTTATGCATCCGCGACACGTTAGAAATAATCTGGTTGAAAGCCGGATAGGTAAACCCGTCGAATTGCAGTTCCACGACCGGTCGCAAACCCGACATGGCCATTCCCAGACCTGTTCCCACGATGGCCGATTCAGCAATTGGTGTATCAAACACCCGCTGTACACCGTATTTCTTTTGCAGGCCTTCGGTCACCCTGAAAACACCACCTTCCACGCCTACATCTTCCCCGAACATCACCACCGATTTATCTTCCGCAAGCTTGATATCAAAAGCATTGTTGATGGCTTGCACCATATTCATGACACTCATTTTCTCTTTTCCTTCCAGCTTAAATATTGTTCGTAATTCGCTTTCTGCCTTTTCAAATCATCAGGCATCTCCACGTACATGTAGTTAAACACATCTTCCAAATCGTATGGTCTGAAATTCTCTGCTTCCATAAACTGTTTATCCACTTCTTCTTTATAGGATTGCAAAAGTTCTTCTTCGTTTTCCAGCACGATACCCTGACTATCCATATACTTCTTCAACCGCGACAAAGGGTCAGCCTTTTCCCAGGATTTTTCTTCTGCTTTGGTACGGTATTTCGATGGGTCATCGGAGGTGGTATGCGCTCCTTTTCGATAAGTATATGCTTCAATCAGCACCGGACCTTTACCTGAACGGGCATATTCCAGCGCATCCTTATATGCCACATACATCGCGAAAAAGTCATTGCCATCCACCTTGATACCCGGCATGCCGAAACCAAGCGCTTTCACGGCCAAGTTAACGGATCGGGTCTGACTATTCACCGGAACAGATATCGCGTATTGGTTATTCTGAATGGTAAACACCACAGGAGCTTCCCACACGGCAGCAAAATTAAGCGCTTCGCTGAAATCCCCTTCTGAAGTACCCCCATCGCCGATGAAAGGAAAAACAACCTCATCTTTTTGTTGGTATTTTACGGAATAACCTATACCGGTAGCATGTAGATATTGAGAACCAATAGGAACACAAATCGGCAACACACGGTCGGCTTTGGCGAAGTTGCTGCCTTCTTCATTACCCAAATAGTACAGGAAAATTTCTTTTAGCGAAACCCCTTTAGCCAACATCACCGCTAATTCACGAAAAGCCGGCACCAGCCAGTCCTGTTCGCGGATAATCATCCCCGCGGCCACCTGGATGGCTTCCTGCCCCAATATGGGCGGATAGGTATACATCCGACCCTGCCTTTGGTACGACACCGCCATTTGGTCGGCCGTACGAGCGAACAGCATGGATTTATACGCATTTAAAATCGTCTCTTGGTCTAACTCTGGCATCCGGGCTTTGTCAATCACCTTGCCTTCGTTGTCGATAATCCGGAAAGTCTTATCTTCTAAAGGATTGAAATCGTTAAATATCATATAGTTTCTTCTGTTTTAAACAAGCCTTTCATCACCACACCAACCAACATTTACCATACAGCCTGCTTTCAGCTTTGTTTTTTCTATAACAATAAAACCGGCATAAGGTTCTGTAATGTGACAATGGAAGTAATTTTTTTGTACTTTTACGTGTTCAAAAAACAAAATCATGAAAAAGACCAACACATTCATTATGCTTCTGATTGTCAGTCTTTGCTGGCTTCAGGTTGTTAACGCGCAGCAGGTTGTTAAAATTTTAGCCATCGGAAACAGCTTTTCGACCGATGCAGCCGAAACATACGTCGATGATTTAGCCAAAGCTGATGGCGTTCAGTTAATCATCGCCAACATGTACATTGGCGGATGCAGTCTGGAACGACACTGGCTGAATGCCGGGAAAGATTCGGCAGCGTATTCCTATCGTAAGATTGTTAATGGAGATACGACCATTGTTGCCAAGCAAAAACTGAAAACAGCCATTCAGGATGAAGAATGGGATTACATCACTTTTCAGCAGGCCAGTCCGTTTTCAGGATTAATAGACAGTTACTTCCCCTATCTTCCAAACTTATTGGCATACACGAAAGAGCTGGCAACCAATCCGAAGGTTCAGTTTGCTTTTCATCAGACCTGGGCATATGCTGCCGATTCAAAACATAAAGGTTTTGAGAACTACAACAAAAACCAAATGCAGATGTATCAGGCAATTGTAAGTTCAGTAAAAGAAGCAGTAAAAAGGACGGGAATCAAACTTGTCATTCCTTCAGGAACCGCCATTCAAAATGGCAGGACCAGCTTCGTGGGTGATAACTTTACCCGTGACGGATATCATTTAAGTCTTGGACTTGGCAGGTTTACCGCTTCCTGCACCTGGTACGAATTTTTCCTGAATCGGCCGGTCATGAAGAACACTTATATACCACCCGGGGTAAGTCAGCAAGAAGCCTTTGTTGCGAAGAAGGCTGCACATTTAGCGGTGAAGAGACCGTTTAAAGTAAGTCAGATGGACGAAAAGAAATAGAAAGAAGCAAACAAGGCACTCAAATTATACAACACCCCAAATGTTAGCCAAAAAACATTTGGGGTGCTGTTTATCTTATGCGAAAGCAAGAACTAGTATTATCATAGAACAATCAGATTGCCGGTAAGCATATCTTTATCGTTATTTAATCTCAACACATAATTTCCTCCGCTCAAATTCAATCCTTCCAAATGAAGTATCTCAGCTTGTGTACCGACTGTTTTTGAATAAACGCTTTTTCCTTCCAGGTTAAGAATCTCTATTTTACTGTGCTGGCGGAAAGAATCAGGTATTGCGACTGAGAAACTGCCTGTATTCGGATTAGGTTTGATACGCAGGGATCTTGCATTCACCTGTTTGACAGCAGATTCCTGATCACGGAGGACTTCCGAAATCTTGGCTGTATAGGCTTCCGCGTAGCGGTACATGCCTTTGTCATTCGGGTGTACATAATCACCAATATCTGCCGACATATCCAGACCCAACTCGCTGCGTGAAAGATAATACAGATTTTTATACCCTTTCTGCATAAAATAATCATAAACCTTTTTTAGTTCGATATTATCCGCCATCACCAAATCCTTTCTGGCTTTCCACATCTCCATATCGGCATACCCGACATGCTCTGTCAATACAATTGCCGCATCCGGATGATATTTAGTCAGCGTGTCGATTGCACTTTTGTACCTACCGTCAATCAGTTGAGGCATACTCGTATTGGAAAAATTAGGCAGACAGTCGAGAATGTATATCGATGCATCAATCCGGTTTATTACCTCTACAACCTCAGGTTCCATCCGGCCAACACCACTAAAACCAAGATTCACAACCTGATAATCCGGAAAATTCCGGCCAACGATGCTGGTCCACGTATTTCCGGGACGGGAGCAAACCGCACCATGCACAATGGAAGTTCCATACACCACAATGGGTTTCATTTCGTTCGTAACCGTAAGAAATTCAAATTGTGCATCCGAATCGACTGTGACAGATATAGACGAAGTAATGGCAAAAGTCGGGAAATAAAGTACATATTCATATCCCTCAGAAGAATAGGTCGCATCATCAGGATTGATACTGCTGTACTTAAACTGACTTCCAACTGTCCTGGATCCCGGATGGCACCAATACCATTTCCCGTCGGGCTTGCGGGCATATAAGTCTAAGCCGTTTGCCCCCACCGAACTGAACCAGCTGTTGCTGCTATATTGCGATGATAAGGTATAATTGACCGTAATATTAGCAGAATTCGTTATAAAGCGAACATGCAAGCCACTGGAGCGTTGGGTCTGGTTCCATACATCGGACGGAATGGTTTGTTGGGCATCAGCCGGGAATCTGGAAAAGCTGTTTTGTCCGAACCCTTGTCCCCACACCACGTGCCGGGCCTGAGCCATCGGGTTAAATGTTTTTTGAGCATCTGCATTCTTCATCAAGATTAATACACAGATCAGTAATATTATGCGTTTCATATGTTCAGTATTTATGGTAATACAGCACCCATTCAGGTTTTGTCCGGTTACTTGTAAATAATTATCGTATTACAATTATACCGCTCACCGTAAGAGTCAAAAATCTTATTGGCAGCAGGCTTATTCAACACACCATTTTCCGGAGCTGCATTCGACCAAAGCGTGGTAGATCTTCCGCCATCCAGATTCAATGCTTTTTTGCAACCTAACACTTTCAGCATGTGGGCCAATTCCGGAATAGTCATCCCATCCGCTTTTCCTTTGAACCGTCCATCCACCGTAATAAGCCATAACTTATTATCTTTAGCAATCGCCATGGCGCTGCGCGGATGTTTTACATCTGTAAAACGAGGATAGGTCAACCAGGAAAAATCACTTACTTTGTTATCATACACCATCATTGGACCTGACGACAGCACAATTCCTTTTTTTTCATTGTATGATTTCTCAATCTCTTTACTCCATGGAATAATATCAACCTTGCCTTTTCTTATACGCAATGCTCCGTTAACACGTCCAAATTCCTTATCGGTAGTGTAAGAAACTGTTTTACCATCAACCCGGTAGTAACAGGTAGATTCGAATGTTTGCTCATCATAATACGAGCCATTGATGGCGGCAACCGCATGGTTAGCTTTTGCCATTACGCTGGTTATATTACAGGTATCAGGAAAAACCACCCCAACCTTGTAATTAGCTGATTTCAGATCAATTACCATAATGTTCACGTTCTGCGTACCTCCATATAAATTGGGAATTGAACCTTGTTTATTCACAATACCTTTACCCAATGACATTTCTGTCCATTTAAAATCAACCACAGTAGCTGAATCAGCCGGGGTTTGAGCGTTTACAAATAAACAGAAAATGAGAAATGCAGCCAATGAAATAATTATTTTCTTCATATTATTCACTTTTTTAATGGATTATTGTCTTCTTGATTATGTTCAGACTAAGTTCTAAATTTTATCTCCGATAAAATGCCGGTTGATATCATTTCATTTAACTAATATTTTAGACATATATTGATTATTCTCCGATTGAATATTAACTAAGTAGATGCCTGTTGACAAATCAGGTAACACGTAGTATTTATTCTCACCCCGGATTAATCGCGGTTCATCCAGTGCAAATATCTTTTGACCCGACAAGGCGGTTATACTGATACGGTTATAAGCTTTTTCTGATGCCGGAATAAACAGCATTCCATTCCTGTAACCGGGTTTAAACACGTCATTTCCACGGACATTTTGGACAGCAGTATAATTCTCCAGCCCCGGCACAAGCATGGTTTGGGCGCTTGCATTGAGTTTATAATAAAATGCCACACTGAAATTATACAAGGGGTATGGTTTCTCATACATAATCCCTGTTCCATCGCGTGGTTCGTACGACGGACGAAGGGTGGTTTCTGTAGCATCTCTCGGGTAAAAATAGCTATTATCCGGATTTTTTCTATCCAGATCAATATAATTGTAGAAAGCAGGATAATCGTCGCTGTCTCGCAAATTACCATGACCGGCATTGTTCGTTCCGGAATAGATAATTTCGACATCTCCGGTTAAGTCTGTCAAGGCAGTCAAAATAACGCAATCGCCTTCAACTCTCACCCCTGTAATTATTTTTTTAGCTCCGTTGAGGTATAATTCAAAACCGGCGCTGGTTACTTTGTTAACCAGTTGTTCGTCAATCACAAGTGGCAACTTGGGTACTATGAACCTGATTTTAATTTCCTTCGGATTAGATACCCTGGAAATCTCAATAGGTTGCAGCGGTTTGAAATCTTCGCCAAGTACTTTGGTGCGATAGTAAACCTTTCCCAGCATTTCACCGAACCAGCGATATCCATTAGAATCAAGATGCCCGCCTCTGTCGGTCATCGGATAAACCGGACCGGCACACACAATGTCGTCATTTTCATTTGAGGCTTCCAATTGCGCCATTCCCACGTTAAGTTGAGTACCACGGGTGTATTGCACCCCGGCCTGATAGGTAATAAACAATGGAGCATCCGTCTGGTTGTATTTCTTCATGATGTCGGCCTGCATGTTTTCCTTCAACGTCAACATCAGCGATTTGTAGGTTACTTTATCGGAAGTTGGTCTGCTGCCTGAAGTCAGGCCACTATTACCTGACGGAACAGTATAGTTGTATTCCCCCTGCATCCAGATGATGGCCGGACAATGGATGCTGTTTGATATAGCCGAAGCGTACTGAATGGCATTGCTGAAATGACTATAGCAAACAGGATTATAATGTTCCTTCGAAAGTTCTTCAATCGTTTTTCCACCGGTACCACAGGAAGTTGCAATAAACTGATGCTGACCGTTGGTTTTTAGCTGAATGTGATTGGCAGCTGCAACAACCGGCGATTCGGCGTATATCATGTTTGCCCTGTTTTTTGCCAGTGATGCAGTCGAAGATGCTACATTAGCAAGCAGCGGATTCAATTGGTTCAACACCGTATTGCCGAAATTGGACCACACCTGGGTACCTATCATATAATTACCGGGTACCGAAGTAGTTGACAAGGGTGGCCAGGACTGGTGACCTGTTGAGAGGCTCTGACCATATATAATCAGGTGTTCGTATGACTGTGCCTGTGTCAGCAGCACAATAGCAGAAACTAATACCGAAAAAAGAATTCTCATGAGACTACGCTTTATATGTTGATTATCTGATTGAAATTACCTCTTCAACACCATCATCACCGGATAATGATCAGAGTAATAATTGGTAAAAGCATCTTTGATGATTGCCGATTCCTGTACGGAGGATTTCATTTTCTTACTCACGTATATAAAATCAATCCGGGAAGAAGCATTTCTGCCTTCATCAGCTGTTTTGAGTGTTGGTCGTGTAAAATCATAGGTTGGATGCTTCAGTTTAAAAATATCAATATAACCCTGATTTACTATTTTTTCATGAACTCCAAAATCAAGTTTTCCATCGATCAGGTTGTCATGGTAAGCATATCTTTTTCCCATATCCACATATTTTTCAAGTATCTTTCCATTGGCATAGAAATCACCATCAGCTATTGATATGGCGTTGAAATCTCCCATGATGATGGTTTTATGCTGATTGGCTTGTGTTGTTGCCGTTTGCAGTATAACTTCAATTTCTTCATGTCTTTTCCAGTACTTGTGTGGCGAAAGGTGTAATACCACCACATTGTAACCAGCTATATCAGCCCTGATAAATCCATGATGCATATTATCAAGCACTTTTTGCACGTTGACAATCGGAAATTTTGATGTCAAAGCTACTGGAAATCCTTTTTCTTTCAGCAACACAGCATAGGGATGGTTGTATCTTCGGGCCATGGTTTCCAGTGTAAGCTGGGTAAACTTATTAACTTCCTGCAAGGCCAGAATATCCGGATTCTGTTGTTTTACCCAATCAACAAACAAATCTTTGTTTGCCGTCGTATCGAGGGTCATGCCTTCAAAAATATTATAAGTTATGACTTTAAAGGTCTTATGTTGAGCTGAAAGACAGAAAAACCAGCAACACAATAAATTCAATAAGAGTATTTTTTTCATCTTGAGAACAAATAAAGCTGAGACATGCTAATGTGGCGGATGGTGCGAAACCGCAAGCCATCCACCACAAATGAGACCTAACTAAAACAACACTTTTGAGTTTTTTCCATTTACATTGACAATATACACATTGCCTTTTTGCAACTTATTGTCGATACGCGTAATATCTCCACTGGCAGTCACATCAAACACACGTTGACCGGTCATGTTAAAGACAACAACTCTGTCACCAGTTTTTGCTCTTACCACAATCCCGTTTTGAGTAGCATAAGCTATCGGCAATTGTTTCTCAACCACATCTATTGCACCTGAGAACGGACCATTGGCAACCCAGGCACCTATTACTACACCCGCACGCTGATTACCCAGCTGGTCATACATAACGATACTTTCAGGCACAACCGGAGTTAACGATCCTCCCAGTGACTGCAAGACAGCCGAACTCATTCCCAATGTAAATGCAGGGTTAGATTCTGAATCGAGCAGCAATTTACAGGTCTGTGTTGTTCCTCCATTATCCGCTAATGCTCCCAGCATGGTTGCTACTGTAAATGTTTTATCCGCAACCTTCACGGAAGTGTCATCATAAATTGTATCACCTATTATTGTGTTTTTCGGAGTCAGGACACTTGTAGATGCAACTGCAGCATCATGGTTATTATCACCTAAAGCAATATTTCCGGATACAATTGAATTATGGATGTTGATGGTGCACCCTCCGGTCAGTGCGAAGATTCCTGCAGTAGAAGGATTCAGTATCTTCGATTGATTTGCGGTAATCGTTGAACTAATTACTTCCAGGGTATTTGGCAAGGTCGTTACATTTGAAGTGTGTAAGGCAATACCCGCTCCATTTCCATTGCTTTCGTTACCATAGATTGTACAGTTAACCACCTGCACTTGTGAGCCATCGCGCACATAAATTCCCGACCCATTGCGGGAACTGGTTAAACTGTTATACCCTGCAACATTATTGGCAATGGTAGTATTATAGAAATATCCTTTCGCATTGGTTATGATTTGAATTGCACCCACTCCGGAGTTTTTATTTCCGATAATATTGGAGTTATTAACCCGTAATGTTGATGCCGCAAACCAGAAGCTCGCCCCATTACCGGCAGTAGCCTGTCCGACATTATTTTGAATAAGACAATTATTAACCGTTAAATCTGCACCTGAGAAGCCATATACGCCGGGTGTATGATACATCGATTTATTATTGATGATTTTGGAGTTGTTAATTTCCACCACTGCTCCACCGATAATCATTGCACTTCCGTTAACGCGTACAAAGCTCAGGCTGTTGATTGTCAAAGCTGTGCCAGATGCAGCAGCATTCCCACCAGTAATCGTTACATTATCGATGCTCACCTTTTTACCCTCAGTTGCCGGTGCTGTTACTGCTACAACGTGGTAACAAGTTTCATTTCCGTTCAGAATTGTTTCATTGACATCCGAAGGGTTGTCACCGGGAGCCGGACTGGCAGGATATCCACCAATCAGCGCCACATTGGTTTTAATTTCAAAGGTTTTGTCTCCTTCCAGTGTTCCGGTTGTTATATAGTCTGCAGGGACGTAAGTTCCGGCACCAATATGTACAACATCATCATCCTGAGCCACTGCAAGCGCAGCATTGAGCGTCATCGGCGTTGCCCACGACAGTCCGTCATTACTAACCAAACCAGTACTCGTAACATAATAATTAACAGCCTGCAGATTCATTAGCAGCACGCCTATGAGCATAAAGCTTATAGATAATTTGAGTTTTTTCATGATTGTATTTATTTGTGATTAAGTTATTACGTTAAAAGACCACTTTTGAGTTTTTACCATCCACATTTACTATGTATATGCTTCCTTTGGTAAGATTGCTGATGGAAGTCAGGTTACCTTCTGCTTTTACGGTAACAATACGCTGACCTGCTATATTAAACACCGTGATTGATCGTGCATTTTCACTTTGTACCCACAGTTTATTGTCACGGCTATAAACCAATGGTTTTGTTGCATCATTTTCATTCATACCCGATGAAGCAGCATTTGCTGTCCACGCACCCATAATGCTGGCAGAGCGGCTGTTGCCTAACTGGTCGAACGCTACAATACTTTCAGGCACAACCGGGTTCAGGGAATTTCCCAGTGTTATCAGGTTTGCTGCAGTCATGCCATAGGTTCTGGCCGGATTAGCACTGTCATCGAGTAACAGTTTTACCGTTTCAGTTTTACCTCCGTTATTGGCCAGGGTATCCAGCATGGTTTCGCGATTGAAAGTAACTGCTGAGACCAGCACACCATCGCCATCGAATACCTTGTCGCCCACAACCGAACTTTTTGTAACAAGTGTAGTACCTGAAGTAACCGCCACATCGAAATTTGATGTTCCCTTTGCCGTATTACCTGATATGATTGAGTTATAAACATTCACGGCACATCCTGTTGTGAGGGCAAATATACCGGCAGTTGAGTTATCAAGCAATAAAGATTTGTTATTGGCAATTGTTGATCCGATTACATCGACACTGGTGCCTGTATAGGCGGTAGTTGTATGCAGTGCGATACCGGCACCATTACCGTTGCTTTCATTTCCATAGATGGTGCAGTTTACAACCTGAACCTGAGAACCGTTTCTGATGTAAATGCCTGATCCGTTTCGGGAAGTTGTAGTATTGTTATAACCGGACACATTGTACGCAATAGTTGAATTATAAAAATTTGCCTTCGCATTTGCAATGATTTGTATGGCTCCCACTCCTGCATTTTTATTTCCAATAAAATTAGAATTAAACACATCAATAGTAGAAGCATCTATCCACAAACTGGCGCCATTTCCACCACCGATATTATTTTCAAACACGCATTCATCAACAACAACTTTAGCATTAGAGAAAGCATACAACCCGGGGCAGTTGTGGCCCAGGTTATCAAATATCCGGCAATTATCCAGTTCCAATGCTGCTCCACCTATTGTAACAGCGCCTCCACTGGTGCGGGCAAAACTAAGTCCATTGATTGTCAAAGCTGTTCCGGAAGAAGCCGGTTTTCCTCCTTTGATGCTGATATAGCTCATTGACACCTTCTTTCCTTCTTCGGCAGGAGCAGTAATGGCAATCACGTGATATGCGTTATAACCGACTGCAATTTCGCCATCAAGTATTGTTTCGTTTTCTTTAGAAGGCAAATCTGCGGCTATCGGGTTTGCCGGATATCCTCCAATGAGGGAAATGTTGTTTTTAATTTCAAAAGTCATATCCAAATCATCTGTTCCGGTTGTGATTAATGCAGATGGTGTATACTTACCCGCTGCCAGATGAATGACATCACCTGAAACAGAAACTGAGAGAGCTGCATTCAGTGTTGATGCGTTTTCCCACGACAAACCTGTTGCTTCACCTGAAGCTACCGGTTTAACATAATAGTTGGTTTGTGCCACAGTTATGGCAAACAGAGATCCAACCCATAAACTTAAAAGTGTAAAATGTAATTTTTTCATGATGTAAAAATTTTTATGTTAGTAATAAAAATCAGTTTTTATTTAGTTGAAATAATTAATAATCCATTTGCAACAGCCCTTTCACCTGCTGCATCCGAAGGCTTATTCCGGATTTCAAAACGTCCGGACGTAAACTCCGGTGTATTTCTGACAAAGAAAGTGGTCGAACCTCCTCCATCCAGGTTAATGCCATTGAATGACCCAAGCGCCAGCAGACATTTGCTTAGCTGTTCAAATGTCATCCCGTTTGAATACGATTCATTTCGTCCATCGACAGCAAGGAAGAAAACCTTCTTCTTATCTTTTGAGATTCCTACACATGTCCTCGGTTCAAGCACCGTATTGTTGATTTTATAAATGGCGCTGTCCTTGACCAGCCAATACATTCCTCCTACAGCCTCCTGAATCGTATTATTAACAGCAGGATAAGTATTCTGATCTCCAACGATTGCCTCTTTATTTTTCGTTATCGCAAAAAATGTCCTGTTTGCATCCTGAAACTCTGTTTTTATACCCACGCCTGATTTATACAGGATACTCCTGGGAACACCGGTTGTCATATCAAAGAAATCGCCATTTACACCGCCATACACTTTATGCCCTGCCTGATCTTCATACGTTGCCTGTACTGTCATCTTCTGTCGCATAAATGTATTCCCATTGTTTGGTGTTGATGCTTCAATGCTGATGAATGGATTTGTTAGATCAACTTCAAACACGAAAAGTTTCATCGCCAAAGAGGATGTAGCAACATAGCTTATTTCAGTCGCAATCACACCTTCTGTAACCACATATGAATTATCTGTAACGATATAATCAAACATTCCTGTTCCCCTGACCAGCTTCTCCCCGGTAATCGTCAGCGGAATAGCCGGCGATAAGGTATTAGCAACTTGAAGTAATTCAACGGAAGACATCCCATGATAAAAAGCCGGATTATTTGCTCCGATTAAACGACAGGTTTTATTGAATCCTCCATTATCAGCAAGCTCTTCAATCATCGTTCCCGGTATAAAATCATCAGCAATAATATTTCCTGAATCATCATACACTTTCTCTGCAATCACCGAATTCCGGACAAAGAAATCAGCATTGTTAAACAAAGCAATATCTTCATTGAAATTCCCGGATATGACCGAATTATAAACATTCAATTTACAGAACTGGTCGTTCAACCTTATACCTCCGCCATCATTCAGCACACCTGCATTCCTGTTTATGGTAGAGCTAATGATATCCAGGCGGGCGGCATTTTCCGACCGGTTATTGGTGTACAGACTGATTCCTCCTCCACCGCTGGTCTCACGTGTTGTTTCATTCCCATAAACCGTACAATTAATCATGACACCGACCGATTTTTCCCTACCATAATATCCGGCTTTATGTCCGGCTTTATTATGGTTAATCGTTGTATTGTAGAGGTAGGTTTTGGATGGATTTGATGCATTATAGGCATATATGCCACACCCCACTCCTCCTGTTTCGTTGTAGGCAATATTGCAGTTAAAACACGTAACAGTAGAGGCATCATTCCACAATCCTCCGCCATTTACCGACCCCGTATTTTTTTCTATCGTGCAATGATGAAGTGTCACATCGGCGCCAGAAAACACATAAATCCCGGGGGTATGATAAAGCGACTCATTTTCAGAAATCTCACATTGGTTTATCTCTACCGATGATTTACCGATGATGATGGCTCCACCATTGAAACGCGGATAATTCAACCCGTTAACCATTACATTCCCTGATTCGTTTGCCCCGGCTCTGCCTCCTGTAATGATGAGATTACTCAGTCGAACTTTTTCATCTTGCTCAACAGGAGCTGTGATTGTCACTACATGAAAAACCTGTTTTTCCGAAATGATTCCCGTCAGGATGGTCCTGTTATGCTTAACCGGGACATCGCTATGTTCCGGATCAACAGGATACCCTCCAATTATGCTGATATTTTGTTTTATTTCAAATGTGCTGTCTTCGTCCAGACTTCCTCCTGTTATCTTTGATTCCGGAGAATATGTTCCTGATGCCATGTGAATTACATCGCCGCTTTGCGCCTCCATTAGCGCTTTATCAAGTGTTGTTGCGGTTTGCCAACTCATGCCATCGGCATGCGACAAGCCTGAAGTTTTTACAAAATAGTCTTTTGCCTGTATGTTCATCACCAGCAATGCAGAAAGCACATACAAGAAAATCTTTCGACTAACCGTTTTTCTATTTTCTTTCCTTACCTTCAGCATTACTAATCTCTTTTACTTTATCCGGCAAACCTTTTCCAGTCTTTTAGGGACATCAGTATTTTCCATCATCCCGCTAAACATTTCCGCTCCTGCACCAATCGCGAATACAGGAACCGATGCTCCTGAATGGTTTTTGGTTGTCCAGCCTATATTCGCATGTTTGTTGATAATTTCAATTGCCAGCATGGCCAAAGGTTCATCAACTGAATAAGTTGTTACAATCTTTTTTGCTGATTTAGTCACGAAGGTTTCTTCATAACACGCTTTCAGTCTTTCTTCATCGCGTTTGGAAATTTCTATTCCCTTCCAGAAACCCATATTTTCTTCCAACAATGTAACTACATGTTCCCAGCGCACTCCTTCAGGATACTGGCTGTGAAGTCCGTCGATTAAACCCGACAGTTTACCCAACGATGCCTTCTGTTTATCAAAACTCTGCAAATCCAGATTGGACCCGACCGTGCCAAGCGCAAGTCCGCCTGTCTCATGATCGGAAGTCAATATAATCAGCGTTTCTTTTGGGTGTTGCATATAAAAATCGTATGCCAGTTGTATGCATTTATCCATATCAATCACCTCCTTGATAACAGTCGCCCCATCATTCGGATGAGAGCCGTGATCGATGCGCCCGCCTTCCACAACTAACATAAAACGACTGACGTTATTAGTTTTAAAGTAATCAATCGCTGAAGCAGTCAACTGCTCCAGTGTCAGGTCTTCCGGAGTTCTGTCGATGGCATAAGGCAGTGCAGTACCCGGATAATCCCGGTCAGGTATTAACACGACGGGCTGGTTGTATTTTTTTTCATTTTTGTACTGATTCAATCCTTTGTAAACTACGAAGCCATTTGCCGACAATACATCCAACAAATGAGGATCATTCGAATTCTGAGGATTAGTATATGACTTAAAGCCGGCACCTCCGAGAAAATTTATAGCTGATTTTGCTGCTTGCACCCCAATTTCGTAATACATACCACGGCTATCGGCGTGGGCATAAAAAGAAGAAGGAGTTGCATCGTCCACACTGGTCGAAGTAATGACTCCGGTCGTCCATTTATTTGTTTTTGCTTTATGGATAATTGAGTACACCGGTTCATGCTGGGCATTTAATCCAACGGCCTTATTATTTGCTTTATGCCCGGTCGCCAGTGCTGTTCCTCCCGCAGATGAATCGGTAATATAGTGAGAAGCAGAACGTGTTTTCACAATTCCGGTCACAGGAAAATGAGGAAAAAGCAACTTATCTGTTAAATCAGACACATCTGCAGACTGATAAAGAGAAGTGGCTGTGATGTGGTTAAAGCCCATCCCGTCGCCAATGAAATAAAATACATATTTCGGTGATTTTCCGGTAACTGAAAAACTCAGGAACAGGAACAACAAACCGGTGCATACTTTTCTTAAATTCATGTATAGTAATCTTAAAATGTTTTATGGTGTACCAGAAATAGCTTATTCCGGTACACCATAAAAAGTTTAGTTATTTAACACAAGCTCCAATCGATGTTTTTCCAACACGCGTTTTACCAAGCTGATCGAATGTAGTTACATCATCAGATATAGCTGGTTCGAAGTTTAGTCCCAGCGTTGATAACTGAGCTGAAGTCATACCCAGGGTTTCGGCTGGATTCGGACTTCCGGTGAGCAGACAGGTGTATCCGACACCGCCGTTATTGGCAAAAGCACCTAACATAGTTGTTGGATCAAATGCCTGCCCCGATACTTCGCTACCGCTTCCATCGTACACCAATCCTGAGATAACTGAATACGTTTTGTTGTAATTAACGGATGCAGGCGCATAAATATCGCCGGGATTTCCACCACCCTGGTTTCCGGAGATGATTGAATTGTAAATATTAAGTGTACAATTGGCGTCATTAACCCGGATACCACCACTTGGATCCGCAGTTCCAACAGAGACATTACCGGTAATGGTTGAACTGATAATATCGAACCGTGTCGTTGTTGCATTGGCATACAAGCAGATACCTGCTCCCGAATTAGTAGCATGAGTCGAATTATTACCATAAACAGTACAGTTAACCATCAAACCAACAGAATTCTCACGGCCATAATAACCAGCTTTGTGCGCAGCATAGTTATTATCAAGCGTTGTGTTGAACAGGTATGTTTTGGAAGGAACTGACGCGTTATAAGCATATATACCTCCGCCAACACCAGAGTTACCATTGAATGAAACGGCAGAATTGATGAAGTAAACAGTAGAGCCATCGTTCCAGATTGCGCCACCGTTAGCTCCACTTGCACTGGTACCGGTATTTTTATCTAATGAACAATTAATGAATGTAACCTCAGCACCCGAGAAAATGTAGAGGCCCGGAGTATGATGATCTGCTTTGTTTTCGTGGATACGACAATTCACAAACTCAACGACCGCTCTTGCGATAACACCGGCGCCACCGTTTAAACGTGGATAATTCAATCCGTTGATACTTAAATTAGCTGTACCATTGGCAGCTGATTTACCGCCGGTTATATTTATATTTTCAAATTTAATTTTGAGTCCCTCTTCAACCGGAGCTGTAACCGTGATAACATGGTAAGCAAACTGACCGCTCATATTTCCGCTCAGGGTAGTAACATGCAGGGCAGGATTGGCTGTTGCACCTGTTGTAGCATTGGCAGGATAACCTCCTGTCAGTGTAATATTCTTCTTAATTTCAAAAGTCAGATCACCCGGACTGGCCTCATTTCCACCTGTTGCAACAACGGTCGGATTATACGTCCCCGCCGCAATATGAATCTGGTCTTTCGTTTCAGCCAAAGCCAGTGCATTATCGAGCGTAGTTGCTGTTTCCCAGCTCAAGCCATCATTTGTCGCACTACCGTCGACCTTCACATAGTAATCATTCGAAATATCCGGTAATGGATCGCCTGCTTCCTGTTTGATGATGATTACATTTTCATATTCCTGCGTAATCCAGGCGGTCAAGCGTGCCGTACGAACCGATGTGGTCGGATTTTTCGCTATTGAGAAGGAAACAGAGTCAGACTCAAGACCTTGTTTTGTGTTCACTGTTACCCATTCTGCATCCGATTTAACCCTCCAGGGAAGATTGGAGGTGAGCATCACTTTATAATCGGCGGCATCTTTACTTACATATACTGTATCTGCATCGCCAAATACCATGTTCGGGTCTTTGGGTTTGAAACTGCCCAGGTCTTCTTCAACACAAGAAAAAGCTCCAATAACGATTAGGCCCAGTATCAACCGGAAAAGATTCAATTTTTTCTGAAGTATGTTCATAATATAAAACATGATTAGATTCCTGATTTTAATTATTCGAGATGATTAATAAGCCGTTTGCCACAGCCCGTTCCTTTCCGCCATTATCCGAAGGCCAGTTTCTCACTTCAAACCTGCCGTCGGTAAATTCGGGTGTATTTCTGATGAAGAAGGTTGTGGAACCACCACCGTCCAGGTTCACTGAATTATAAGCTCCCAGGGCCATCATACATTTGCCCAGTTCTTCAAACGACATTCCGTTTGAATGCCAGAAATTACGACCATCCACTGCCAGCATAAACACCTTGTTCTGGTCTTTCGACACGCCTATGCAGGTTCTGGGCTCGATAGTAGTGTCTGTTTGTTTAACCAGCGCACTATCCGAAACCAACCAGTAAAATCCGCCTACTGCTTCTTTGATATTATCTTTTACAGCAGGATAAGTGGTCTGGTCACCAACAATTGCTTTTTTATCTTTGGTAATCGCGAAAAAGGTACGGTTTGCATCCTGAAATGCCGTTTTAATCGCCACCCCGTTTTTATAGAAAATACTCCTTGGTTGTCCGGTGGTAGTATTAAAAAAGTCGGCATTGGTGCCTCCATAGACTTTATGACCGGGTTGGTCGACAAAAGTAGCCTGTACAGTCATGGGTTGCATGGCAAAAACAGTCTGGTTATTCGGAGAAGAAGCTTCCATACTTACCGACGGGTCGGTCAGGTCGACTTCAAAAATAAAAATCTTCATGGCAACACCTTTCATCGACAGGTATTTGATTTCAGTTGCCTGCACACCACTGGTTACCGTGTAGGATGTGTCGGACGAAATATGCGCGAACAAATCGGTACCATTCACCAGCTTAGCTCCTGTTTCTGTTTTAGGAATAGCTTTATAAACAGTTTGTGTTTCCGTCTCTTCACAGGCAAACAAGCCTACGAAGAATAGAAGCAGAAAATATAATTTAATATCTTTCATGATACACTAATTTTAAATCTTGGATTAATAATTCGGATTGGGAGTCAGATTCGGATTCAGTTGCAACTCTCTTCCCGGGATTGGGAGTACATGTTGATGAGGCAGTAATTCGAGTACACTTGCCGCTTTACCTGTTCTCACATAATCGTGATACATGAAGTTTTCAGCAATCAGTTCTTTCTTCCTTTCCAGTAATATGGCATCAATATAGGCATCATCGGTTGCGGGGAAAATATCCGTCAGTCCACGGAAACGTCTCAATTCGTTCAGTCTGCCAACCCCGTTATTACGTCCCTGTCCTTCAGCACTGATTAAATACATTTCAGCCAATCGGGAAATAATTATCGGATCTCTTCCTGCTTGTCCGCTCGGATACTTATTGATACAATTACTTCCGGAAACGGTGGTTACAGAAATTTCTTTCCTTTTATCAGTTGGTTCGTACATATCCATGACTGCCTGCGGAGGTCTGTATGCATACTGTCCTTTATTGGGATGAGCATACGTATAGAATAAATCTCCGAGGTTATTACCTGATTCAGAGGCGATATTTTCAAAGGCAAAAATGATTTCTGTATTCAGCACTTTTCTGAAAATCTTGTCGTATGAATCCAGTTTATATTTCGGTGAAGTGATTAGCTCCTCGGCTAAGGCTGCTGCCTCGGCTTTTTTTCCTGCACTCAGCAATACACGCGCCTTAAGAGCCGTGGCTGCATCTTTAGAAACATAATAGTAACTCGATGAAGTTCCCAATAAATCTATGGCTACGTCCAGATCTTCTCCGATGAAGTTCCACACATCGCTGATCGGGTCACGGAATACCAGGTCCAGCGTATTTTTGCGGATGATGGGCACATCACCCCAGCGGGATGCGAGACAGAAATAGATATAAGCTCTGAAATAGTGTGCTTCACCTTTCACAGTGTTTCTGATAGCTTGCGTAGAGGACATATTATCCGTTATCGAAATGAGGTTATTCACCTGATACAATGCTGAAAAATATCCATTCCAGCTACTGGCAATATACCCATTCAAAGGGTTTAAGGTACCATATATCAAGTCCTTCGGATTACCGGAGCTGGTTGAGAGTGTTCCTCCGAGGATATCGAAGAAAATAAAAGCTCTTTCTCCCGGATCGTTTTGTACGGAGTTATACATTCCCAGGCGTAATGCAGGCAGGTCCTTTTCTGTCACCGCATCCGGAGATACGGCTGAATGAGAAAAGATATTTAATGAATCGGCACAGGAAGTCAGAATTAAAGTGCCCAATAAAATTCCAATTATATTCTTTTTCATGATTTATTTCCTTTTAAATATTAGAAACTAATGTTGACTCCAAAACTGATTGAGCGTGGTTGAGGCACATTCAACAGGTCAACACCACTTAAACGTGGGTCTGTTTCAGTACTAACTTCAGGATCATAACCTGAATAACGACTCAACAACAACAGGTTATCTCCCTGAGCATACAGTCTCAAGCCTTTAACATTTAATTTTTTCAGGTACTTGTTCGGGATATTATAACTGAATGTCAAGTTACGTAACCGGATAAAAGAACCATCCTCAAGCCACCTATCAGAATTCTTATCATTATTGGTGTCATTGTTTATAGCCCTTGGATATTTGTTCGTACTACCCGGACCCGTCCAACGTTTTTCCACATAATCTTCCAGTATGGCAAACCTGCCTCCTAACCGGGCAATAGTAGTTCCTTTCCGCTGATTATACACTTTATTCCCATACATGTATGTCATAAAGACATCCAACTGGAATGCCTTATATTTGAACGTATTGCTCCATCCGCCAAAGAAATCCGGTGTAGGTGCATCCATGACTTGACGGTCATTGTCATTAATAATATTATTTCCATCAGCATCAAGCCACTTTACATCACCAGCTCTTACACCCAAATCATAAAATTCTTGTGGCACTTCTCCGTCATACTGGTAAATACCTTCCATCTTAAAGAGGTAGAAAGCTCCTAATTCCTTACCTACCTGTAAAGCTCGGTTAGCGCCAATCGACATAGGTACATCATAGCCTGGCAATGAAGTAATCTGATTTTGGTTTGTGGCAATATTAAATTGAGAAATCCAATTTATACTTCCAATCCTGAAGTCTGTATTGAGACTAAACTCTAATCCTATGTTTCGCATAGAGCCAATATTGCTCATGATATCTGGCATTCCAGTCGTCGCATGTAATGGCTTACGATATAAAAGGTTATTCGTATTTTTCAGATAGGCATCGACTATTAAATTTACCCGTCCCTTGAGGAACTCCATATCCAATCCTACGTCATACTGATCGGCTGTTTCCCATGTCAACTCGTCATTACCGAAAGAAGTTACCGCAATACCACTGACTTCTCCATAATTCTTTCCTCCTGACATCAGCGATTGATAGGCATAGTTTCCAATACCATCCTGATTCCCTGTTTTACCATAACTAACCCTGAATTTCATATCCATTCCGCTGTCCTGCATAAAATCTTCTTTCGAGACATTCCATCCAAACGACGCTGACGGGAACCAACCCCAACGTGTTTTTGGGGCAAACTTAGATGAACCGTCGGTACGTAGAGTTAATGTCATGATATATTTCTCCATATAAGCCATGGTAGCACGACCGAAATAAGACTCCATGGCAAACTCAGACAAACTACCACTAGCATCGTAAATCTCAGATGCAACAGAAAGGACATCAAATGCAGGTGATGGAAATCCCCGACCATCAATCATGGATGTATTGGTAGCCGTTTGCTGAAAAGAATGACCAAGCATCACGCCAAGGTTAACTTTACCGAAAACATCATTATAGTTAACGACATTCTCGACCAGGGTATTTTTATTTAACCTGTTATACTCGATAATGCGACCGGCACCCGTACTGTATGGATGTTTTTCATTATAATAAGTATAGTCATAAGTATAGCCGATATCACTGCTGAAAGAACTTTTCCATGTAAATTTATCGTTCAGTTTTAATAAAGCATAGAAATTTCCCAAGTAACGATAGTTATCAAAATAAGCTGTTTGTTCATTCAGTATCTGAACAGGGTTATGAAACAAAAGCTCTTCCGTTCCACCCAAATAATAGTCTCCATTAGGCTTAATTGGGCGATCAAAAGGACGCTGCTCAATGGCTCTCGCCAGAATAGTACTACCTAGGTTAGCTCCAGGCACCTGACTGTTCTTTAAGTAATTTCCACTTACATTAGCACCCACTTCAAACCATTTCCTAACTTCATGACTAATTTTGGCTTTAAGGTTAACTTTTTGGAGAGCATTAGTTTTGATAATACCTTCCATACTACTTATATTGCCTCCTATATAATAATTTGTTTTATTCACTCCTCCCGAGAAAGAGATATCACCATTAAACGCATGTCCGGTTTGAGTGATATATGATAACCAATCGGAATCAGGTAAACCTAGAAATGGATTTGAGATTGGAACTTTGTAGTTTGCATCACCCACATTCAGTCCGTACTGTTTATTGTAATTTGCTATTCCTTCATTGTATTGCATTACATACATATCAGAGTCTGCAAATTTCAATTTATTTTTGTTAGCGAACTGAGAGAATCCGGCATTAACATTAAGTTTTATATCAGATTTGCCCTGTTTCCCTGATTTTGTTGTAATCAACACAACCCCATTTGTAGCTCTTGATCCATAAATTGCTGCAGAAGCCGCATCCTTTAGAACTTCTATTGATTCAATATCTGTAAGATTTAATGTAGCCAACGAACTCATTGATTCACCGAAATTGTACACGTTGGCGCTACTATTGGTAATAGGAATCCCATCAACTACATACAAAGGTTGATTACTTGCTGTCAATGAAGACGCTCCACGAATAGACATCCTTTCTCCAGTGCCAAGATTACCAGAAGTCGTCCCGATAGTTAAACCTGCCACCCGCCCCTCAAGGAGTTGACCCGGACTAGCAACATTCCTGATATTATTATCATCAATTTTCACCTTTGAGATCGCATTCGCAACCAACGAACGACGTTGTGTTCCATAACCGATTACAACTAATTCGTCAAGGGCCTTTACATCTTCATTCAGGATTACTTTCAGATTACTCATTCCGTCAATCTGTACTGTTTCGGCATTATAACCGATGTACGAGATATTCAGCTTGCCATCAAGTGGTGCTTCAATACTGAACTTTCCATCAATGTCGGTAATGGTACCGGTAGTTGTTCCCTCTAACTTGACAGTAGCTCCGACAATCTCCTGTCCATTAAAATCGGTTACAACCCCGGTTACCCTGATTGTGTTTTGTTTTACCGGTACTTTCTCTGCTTTTCTCAGCACAATTTGTTTCCCGTCGACACTGAAAGTAATGTCAGTACCTTCAAAGACCTTCGTCAGAATTTTTCTGACTTCTTCTTTGTTGGCATTTACGCTTACTTTCCGGTTTACATCAACAATTTGTTTGTTGTAGAGAAATCGGTATTCAGTTTTCGATTCAATGGCATTTAATACTTCCTCCACGGTTGCATTTTTCATATTCAGGCTTACCGTCGAATTTTGAGCCTGCAATGAAACCGGGAAAAGATAGATTAAACCACACATGATAAAAACGAACACAGACCGACTGAATTTCAGCCTTATAAAAGGCTTCTTCATCGATGCAATTTTGTTTTTGAGCGTAAAATTCATAATGATTATTGAATTAATTAAAAATAAGGTTGATTGATGTTGTTTAATTATGACGTATGAGCAATAAAAAACCACATGTGTAAATTAAAAATATTTACCCATGTGGATTTTTTATCGTTTAATACAAAAAAGAGCTACCTTTTGTAAACTTCTATTTTTTCTTTGCTGTAGGCTCCGGAATCAGATCTTACTCTTTTGGTGTGCTCATATCTTATCGGAGCAGAAAGTTTGAGCAGATTCAGAATCTCATCCAATGATTCTCCTTCGAATGTGGCGCGGTATAATTGAGAAGCAATATCCGCATCTTTTACCGAAATCTCAACATTATACATCAATCCGATTTTTTTAAAGACATAATCCAGTCTGTCATCCCTGAAAGCAAGTATTCCGTCCTTCCAGGCTATCCATTTATAGGTATCAACAGTTGAAAGCTTATATTTATTCGACTGGTTATTAAAACATATCCGTTGGCTGGGTTCCATATCCAGTTTTCGTCTGCCGCTGATGTCTACATCAACCTTGCCATGCACAAGCGTTACAGCTACAATTGTATCCGTTTCGTATGCTTCGACATTGAAAGCAGTACCGGTTGCTTCCACTGTCAACTTTTCAGTATTTACTACAAACGGATTCTTTTTATCTGATTTAACCTCAAAAAAAGCCTCTCCGGTCAGGGAAACACTACGTGACCCGCTTTTAAATTCAACCGGATATTTAAGTTTACTCCCTGAATTCAGCCACACGGAAGAGCCGTCGGGTAAACTGATTTTTGAACGAATGCCATAAGGAGAAAAAACTTCCTGATAAGCTGTTTGCGGATTAAAATCGGTATCTCTGCTGAGCAAATAACCCATTAACACCATAACAGGTATAAACAACACTGCCGCAATTCTTTGCCACCAAACTAAAATCTTCAAGGATTTTTTAGGCGACAACCGTTCATTTTCGGTAATCTTTTGATGCACATTATGAATCGCATGCTCAACATTAATTTCTCCTGGATTAAATGACGGACTGGACGATTGCCACAGGTTAATCATTCGACCGAGATGCTTCTTGTTGTCCTGACTTTCAGACAACCAGTCATCCAAGACCTTCCTTTCCTCAACAGTAATGTTGCTTGAAAGTAAACGGGTTATTAATATGTCTATTTTATTATTTTGCATCTTATTATACCTTGCTACAGTTACGACGTTTTACGATTATATTTCCACATTTTAATTACATATATTATGAATTTATTATTGCCAACACAATCAACAAAAATTCTTTAAGATAAGAACGAAGCATACTAATTGCTTTGCTGATGCGAACCTCGACTGTTCTTTCCGACACCTGTAACCTCTCAGCAATCTCTTTGTATTTTAATCCTTCGAAACGATTCATCTGAAATGCGTCCCTGTATGTTTCCGGAATTTTTTCAAGAGCAGTGTTTAATTTATCCTGCAATTCACTATATAATACATAATTTTCTGTATCCAGACAATCAAAATAATTAAATGCCTCTACATAAAGTTCATGATCGCGAACAACTTGTTTGTGTCTCAGTTCATCCAGACAGCTGTTTTGAACCGAACGAATCAGAAATGATTTCAGTGATTTTTCAATCTCAATATTCTCTCTTTCTGTCCATAATTTCAGAAAGATATTTTGCACGATATCTTCACATTTCACCCTGTCCCGCAAAATACTACCTCCAAACAATACTAAGTCTTTATAGTATTTTCGGAATAAAATCGTGAAAGCTTCTTTGTTCCCACGTTTAAGTTCTATTAGTAAGTTTTGCTCCGAGTCCATGCTGTCTTCTATTTCCAGACAATAAAAATGCAGGATGATTTATGATATAAGGTTATTCTTTCAAGTCACTTCATCCTGCAAAAGTAAAAAAGATATTCGAAAATAGGGAATTGATATAGAGATTTCACATTTTAGCAATACATTAAAAATACTCACCCCTGGCTTTGAATTGCACGAGAGGTGAGTATTATATCTTCAATTAAAACGAAGAAAAAAATTTATTGTTTCACGATTCTCTCCATCTTTGTGCCTGATGCATCTTTTACCTGAACGAAATAAATTCCTGCATTCAAATCGCTGATATTGATAGCAGCTTTATTGCCTGAAACATTCAGTTGTTTAATCAGCGCTCCCGAATAACTGTAAATATCGATTCTACTAATGCTGATTTCAGAACTTATGCTTATAAAGTCAGTTGCAGGATTCGGATATATTTTACATGATGAAACTTCCTTGTTTACATTAACAGATGACCCTGTATCTCCGGTACCCGGTGTACCAAAATCGCCATCACCGTAAGGAGCAGTAGACACAGCCCAATTGGCGCCATTATCGTTATCTACTGAGTTATATTTATCGTAAAGCAAATACATACTTGCTCCATCTGGATCCGGGAAAGTTGCCCCATCGTCCCATCTAATAGAATCAATAATAACACCATTGCATTCAATAACAATCCCGTCGGTAGAATTAGCCAACGTGTAATTTGCTTCTGTAGGATATCCATAATCGGCAATTACTCCTCCGTTCGTCGCAGGGTCACCGTTATATGCAAAGACCGCATAATCTTTGGCCTTTATTATTAGCGAGCGGTCTACAATAAAAAACTCAGATAAGGTAATATCATCTCTGAATTTGATACCAAACAAATCGATGTCGGTATCAGTTGTATTGTATATTTCAAACCACTCTCCGGGAGGGTCATTCACCGTTTTAGAGTTTTGCATTACTTCCGAAATAATCAGCGAGCCGACGGCAGGGCAAGTCATATCATTGTCAGCTATCTCGACAGTGTGTGATGGTCTGGTACCAATTATGGCAGATGCTCCACCTGCAACATTGGTTAACTCCAACACGATAGTTTCCGTTAATTCTTCCTCGGCATCTTCGAGAATATTAATTGTAAAGCATTGTTTTTGAGAACTACCAGCAGGAAAAGTAATTGTATAGGGCACGGCAATGCTGGCGTAATCAGTTCCATTAACTGCTTTGAGGGTATTAATAGGACTTGCATCCTTTATTACAACGTCAACCGTTGTGGCTGCGGTAGAGCTTGCATTTTCGATAGTTACACAAACATCGATAGAAGTACCACTTTCGTTAACCGCTGATGACGTGGTTTCAAATGAAACAATTGTATTTGAAGGTGTGTAACCAATCCATACGCCCGGATCGAATAAACCATCTGTTGTGCTAACACTCTGTGTAACATGACTGGTGCAGCCTGTTGCAGCTGTTACACCCCATACGTTCCAGTTAGCCGACGACCAGGTACCCCCTTTTCCGCTTGTAATGCTTGCAATTCTTTCAGCTCTGCCATCCTCAAAACCGTGGCAGGTACCTGTTCCATCTTCACCAATAACTCCAAAGATATCAACTGTAATCGTATCTGATTCTGTGACAACAACCAGCAATGTTTGGTCATCTCCATTGTTATCAATAGGACTGGAAGTGGTTGCAATCTCTTGGTTAGGAGCAACACCATATTTTGCAGTAAAAGTTGCAGCATCCTTGGTTACTACATAAAATCCCTTTGACTGGATGGTTCCTGTTAAATAATATATAGTCTGCTGAGGTGTTGTCCCTCCATTCGTGTAACGAAGGAAACCATACTTCGCCTCAGGATCTGCCAGGTTAACCTCAGTATCACCTGCATTGAACAATTCGACATAACGTGCTCCGGTGGCATCCAACGGATCGGCCAGTTCGGTCATAAATACCTGCGCTTGGGTAAATGTCAGGCTACATATAGCCATAAATGAAGAAAGCAAAAAGTGTTTCATAATAATAAAATTTTAACTGTTAATAATTATAATACTCTCACATTACTGGAAGATATTTCTGTGCTATGCGATTAAATGTTTCTATCTGATTGTCAATCCAATCCTGATTATAGCCGAACTCGTCGGCCATAATCTGTGCTACTACAGGTGCGGCTTCTATGGCAGCCCGGGCGTCGGTAACCAATAATCTCATACGGCGGCAAAGGACATCCTCGACGGTTCTAGCCATTTCTTTTCTCGCAGCCCATATGATTTCGGCAACGGTGTATTTGTAATCCGGGTGTATCAGTGCAGCCATCATAGATTCGTTGTCGATCATTTTCTTAATAGCCGGCATATCTGATCCGTATACATAAAGGTGACTCGACATGTTTGGATTAAGTTTATAACCATGTATCCTGAAAAGTCTTGATTTACATACCCGTTTGGGCAACAGATTCATTTTGATAGCTTTATTCACTGTATCCTCTGCGATGCGACGGTAGGTAGTCCACCGGCCACCTGTAACAGTAATAAGGTTGTTTTTTGACACCACAACCCTGTGACTACGGGAAATCTCTTTGGCCGTTTCACCTTCTTTGATAGGTGCTGCTATGGGTCGCTGACTGGCAAACATGGATAAAATATCCTTACGTTCCGGTTTTATCGTCAGGTATTTGCCTGCTGTTTCCAGTATAAAATCAATTTCTTCATTCAACGGTACAGACTCCATATCATATATATCGCTGGCAACATCTGAAATCCCAACGACTATCTTCTCGTGCCAGGGCACAGCAAACAACATACGACCTTCAGCAATATCAGGGATTAACAAGGCCCGTTTACCCGGCAGGAACCTGCTATCCAATACCAGATGTACGCCCTGACTCGGTTGTACAATTTTACGTTTCGTAGGCACATCCATTGAAATTATGCTATCAACCGAAACACCGGTAGCATTGAATACACATTTTGAGTTTACACGGTAAACTTTATCCGTTTCCAAATCTTTTACTTCAACACCCGAAACCAGCCCTTTCTTGTCATGTAAAAGACCAATTACACGCATATAATTCACCGGACATGCATCGTGCTCAATGCAAGACTGAGCCAGGTTTACCGCCAGGCGCGAGTCGTCGAACTGACCATCGTGATACACGACACCTCCCCGTAATCCTTCCTGTTTAATGGTTGGTATATATTTAGTGACCAATCTTGTCGAGATGGGAGCCGAATGGCCCAATCTTAATTTTCCCCAGGAAATGATGTCGTATAGCTTCAGTCCAATGGTGTACAAGAAAACTTCAAAACGGGTATAATTGGGTATAACAAAAGGCAGATTCCGAACCAGATGAGGAGCATTCCGACGCAGACGGCCTCTTTCAACGGATGCTTCCCGAACAAGCGCCACATCTCCGCGTTTTAGATACCTGACACCCCCATGTACCAGTTTTGTACTGCTACTGGATGTATACTTTGCAAAATCATGTTGTTCGAACATGGCTACACTATATCCCCGAAGCGCTCCATCAAGGGTAACCCCCAGTCCCGTTGCGCCGCCACCGATAACAATCATGTCCCAAACCTTCTTATTATCGGCAATTTGTTTGATTAATTTTTCCCGTTGCATGTTAATGTCTGATAATTATAGATTTATAATAAGATTTATTCAATAAGCAAATATAATCAAATCTATTTGCCTGCATGACTCCTGCTTATAAATCTGAACACTATTCCCTGATATCAATCGGATTTATAATTTATATATTCAATATATGTTTTTCCAAAACAATTTGTTACAACTACTTTAACTTCTGATTTAATGTCCCTTGGGGTAAAATAAAACAAGTTCGAAGTCTTTGCCGGTTCTAACTTTGGTTTTCTGGATGGTTTTTGCTCACCAAGAAAATAGTTATACGCATCAGGATCAAAGCCGGTTGCTTTTTTCATTTTTCCTTTATAAATATCATCTTCATACACCTCAACCTTCCAATTTTCACTATAATTCCACACATGTGCAACAACACTTTTGCTATATTCCCGAACTGCACCGACAGGGTATAGCTTCATCTGATAGCCGGACGGCTGACCCGTTGACTTGAAATATTGATTTACAAGTTGATTGCCATTAATTTCAAATACACCATATCCATTGGGAGTGCCATCAATATTGATATCACCTGCCCAGGAATTACCCATGGTGGGACTTAGGGTGTAATCCACTATGTCTTTTGCAATAACCGCTTTATTCATCCGGTGTGAATGTCCTGAAACAAAAATCACCTTATATCCCTTCAGTATTTCTACTAATTCAGCCGTGCTTTTCAGAATCTTTTTTCCATCCATGCGATAAGCCGGAGAATGCATACTGATGATAAGCAATTTATTATTATCAACATACTTCAAATCCTGCTGCAACCAGTTCAGTTGCTCTGTCGAGATATCTTCCCGATAATCATGACGTCCGTTGTATATAATATTGTCTAACGCAATAAAATGACAATCACCACGATTGAATGAATAATATGCCGGTCCGAAATAAGACTCAAAATAGTGCGAAGCTTTATAATCATTTCCTTTGACCAATTGATCGTAATCGTGATTCCCGATTACCTGATAAAACGGAAAGGACAATTGTTCAAAGGCTTTCACATATTCAGGGTATAACTTCGGTGCATCCCAAAGCAAATCGCCCGCCGTCATCCCGATAAACGCCACATCATCAGGGTAACTGCTTTTTAATTTTTCAATATCAGGAATGGGTTCAGATGTAAAACGTTTCATATCAGCTGTTATTTGCATCTGAGGGTCGGCCATGACAACTAACACCAACTGAGCATCTTTTCTCTTTTTTTTAAGTGTGAAGTTCACGGTAATGTCCGAACTTGTACCTTTCACTGCCTTATAAAACAAGGGGATATTGCCTTCATGAGGAACATCACAATCGGCAGGCACAGAGATAAAAACATGTTTCGCTAAACTTGTGCTTTGTAGTGTATATCTCCCATCATTATTGGTCGTTGTAACATAATAACCATCGCTGACCACCACATCGGCAATACCAACATTTTCGGGAGTCGAGACTTTCCCGGTAACAGTAAATGAAACTACTGATACTTGCGCATGCAACATGTTCGTAAACATTCCGCTTATAAACATAAGCAAAGCAAAGTATCTGATAGTACTCATCGTTATAGAACACCCTTTCTTCGATGAAACTCTTTTCAGATTATATGTCCAATTGATAGGCATAGCTTTATTTAATACATTTTTGATTGAAAGTCTGTCCTTCAACATACAGCGTTACAATATACACTCCCGCGGGAAGATGTTTTACATTGAGACTCCTTTCCGAACCATTTAAGTTTTTTTGTTCCAACCTGCGCCCACTCATATCCGAAACCTTAACAGTAATATCGTTACTGCTTACATCAGTCTTCACTTCAAAACAATCAGTTAAAGAGTTGTAATAAATCTGCACATTCTGATCATTCAAAATAGATTTTACACTGGTCGCGGAAGTGGTTACCTGTTTCACTTCAGAAGTATTCGACACATAGGCTCCATCTGTAGCCCGAAGCCTGTAATAGTAAGTTTTGTTGTCTTCCAGCCCGGCTACTCTATGCGACGTACCGGTGACCGCAACGCTTTGATATCCGGAAACAACATCAATTGCCTTTCCTTTGATATAAATATTGCTGATGCGACTGGTTCCTCCGCTGGTTACGATATATGAAGACAGGCCTGATGTACGCAATGAGGAAGTCATTGTCCATCTTATTGAAACATTTTCCTGATTATCGCAAGCAGTTGGCAAAGTCAGGTCAGTCAGCATACTGGTTGGACCATAAGCGGCACTTGGCATAACCAAATCACTTTGGGGAACATCAATCCAGGCACTCGTGTTGTTTAAGCGATACTGAACTTTCATATTCTTAGGACCATTAGCAGAAGAATATTGCCAGGAAGACAATGTTAACCCGGAAAAACCTGTGGTATTAACATCAATTTGAAAATGTTTTTTATACACACCATTTTCCCAACCTGTTGAGGAAATCGCATAAGGATTGGATTCTGATCCATCTCCTGCACCATAAGGAATTGCATTTGCATCATTTCCGGTTGCTGTACAACTTATAAACTTATCTTTATTATTCGCAGTAAAGATATCGGGTCTGGCAACAGTTCCCGCTTCATATATTTCTGGGAATGTCCAGGCTGCAAGCACAGTTGAATCTGCAACAGCAAAACTTTCACGCTCTGAAACATCCAACAAATACTGGGCAGCATTGGGGTATTCATCCCATGACCCCGTAAAACCGGTTGCATTAACTTCAGAGGCATCATTGACAAACGGACTGGCTGATATTTTCGGGTCACCCGTTAGCCACACATCGTCAATCCGTATGCTGTTGGTTGAGCTGGATGGTTTTACAAAACGTAGCCCCAACCCATTAATGGCGGCATCTTCGGGCAAACTTAATACAGGACTTCTATACCAACCCGAAGGTTGAAATATCTCATTGAACAAGAAAAAGAGTTGTACCCAGGAAGTTCCGTTCCAATAATACACATCCAAATCGCTCCTTACATCCGAACTGGTTTTACTGTATCCAAAAGATAATTGAATGTTTTTGAAAGCCGACGCATCAATACCATTGATGGCAAAACCTCTTTCTGTACCCGGTTCTTCAGCTTTGAAATAAACATTGTTGCTCCCTGAGCATTCGGGATAAGTAGGTGTCGCCGTCGCACTTACAATCGTTGATCTCACATCTGGCTGATTTGGGCAGTCGCCTGCACTAATCGTGATATTTGAATTGTGCCAGCCTGTCCATTCTAAAACAGATGGATATGGACTTGTTGTAGAACCTTCGCCCATACTTTCAGTAAAGAAAACCTGTCGGTTATAGTTCTTATCCGGCATCTTATTCAGGAACTCGGTAAAAACATTTCCAAAATCATCGGTAACAAGCACCTTTATCTCTGCTGAAGGATCAAGAGGGGTATAATAAAAAAGCGTTGGCGTGGTAGCAGGTTCCAAACTTGGTTTTCTGGCTGGTTTTGTCGAGCCGATATAATAATCATAAGCAACAGGATCATAACCGGTTGTTTTATTCATACTACCTTTAAATACTCCATTCTCAAAGACTTCTACCTTCCAACCCGGAACATAATTCCATACATTGGCAACAACACTATTGCTGAAAGCACTCACAGAACCAACAGGATAGACACGCAACTGATAATCCGGAGCACGATTGGTAGACATGTAATAGTGATTTACCAATCTATTACCACTGATTTCAAAGACACCATAACCATTTGGACAGCCATCCACATTAATATCGCCAGCCCAGGAATTACCCATGGTTGGACTCAAGGTATATTCAACCATATCCTTGTTTATCAAAGTCTTATTCATCTTGTGGGTATGTCCCGATATAAATACAACCTTATAACCATTCAGGATATTAATTAATTTACTGAGATTAGTCACGCCAACACTTCCACCTCTTCGATATGCCGGTACATGCATCACAACAATAATGAGTTTGTTTTTATCAACATAGCTCAAATCCTGTTGCAACCAGTCCAGTTGTTCCTGTGTAATTTCTTCTTTGTAATCCGGCCGGGTATTGTATATGATATTATCCAACGCAACAAAGTGACAATCGCCACGATTAAATGAATAATAGGTTGGTCCGAAATAGGATTCATAAATATGGGAAGCCGCATAATCATTGCCAGTGGTTTTCTCATCGTGGTCGTGATTTCCGATGACCTGATAAAAAGGAAAGGATAGCTTCTGAAATGCTTTAACATAATCGGGGTACATGGCAGGTGCATCCCAAAGCAAATCACCGGCTGTCATCCCAATGAAGGTCACATCTCTTGGGTAGGTGTTTTTTAGCCATTCAATATGGGGTGTGGCCTCAGCAGTGAAGCGTTGCATGTCGACAGCAATTTGTGCCTGTGGATCGGCCATAACAGTCAACACAAGATGTTGGTCGACTTCCTGCTTCGTAAGTGTAAAGTTGACTGTAATACTGCTGGTGGTACCTATGATTGCTTTATAAAATCGGGGGATATTGCCCTCGTGAGGGACTTTATAATCTGATGGAATTGCAATAAAGACATGTTTAGCCAGATTATTACTATTTAAGGAATATTGCCCCCCTGTGTCTGTAGTGGTAACATGATAACCATCGCTGACCACAACATCGGCAATACCAACATTTTCAGGAGTGGAAACTTTTCCGGTAATAACGAATGAAGCAGTAGGAGCCTGAGCTGACAAACCTGAAACATACAGTCCGCCAACTAACAATAAAACACCCACATACTTTACTAAATTCATCCTGAAAGAATTTGAAATAATTGTTATGTAAATTGAAAATTCTTATTTGTTTTCTTAAAACAGAGTTGCAGACATTTATTTCCTGCAACCCTGTTTATCCAACACTTGTTTTCCTGATATGTTATTCGTTTGGTGCTTTGGTAACCTTAAAGTTATCAAAAAAGAACCTGTTCGATTTATTCAATCTGGTTTGCTCCGAGTTTTCAATACCTGAGCGAATTCTGAACTGTGTACGCGATGTTGCGCCATAAATGGTGGCTGTAACCGATTTAAAAGATTCAGTTTGTTCCTGACCAGCATTGATCCACAATCCTACATTCATGAAATAACTTGTCAGGGCCTGACTGTTTATAGTTCCACCATTTCTGACTTCAAGCACGATACCGTCCAAATCCTGCGTGCCCCCTGCTGAAGCATACATTGCCACGTCAAAGGTAATTTGTACGTTTATCGATTTATATAGAGCAATTGAAGAGAATGGAGGAGAAATCAGGTCACTACCAACCCGGGTTTTCCCGATTTTCATTAAACCGAGACGTAAATAAGTTGATCCCAGCTCCTGGCTCCAGTTGTATTTATTAATAGTATCTCTTTGTTCAGGAGTAATACTGGCATGTGTAAAACTCAATTCATTTGTCGGGAAGTTGGCTGAAGTTCCTCCAAAAGTCTCAACCGTTATCCATGAAAAGTCATCGCTGAAGTACTCATATCCAACAGGTTTTCCATCGTCAACAACTATCTGGAAAACTACCTCGTCCCCACTTTTATCGGGATCTTCCAGCAAAACTACATCGTCAATCCGGTAATTAATTTTATTTGCAACTATTTTGTAGTACACAGAAGCCAGATCAGCAACCTTATATTTGCTTTCTGCTTTAGCCCATCCTGACTGATTGCCACTTCTGGTATATTTCAACGGTACCCAGCTTTCTCCGTCTTTGCTGATATACAGTTTCAGGTCATTAGCATTGAAAGTTTCAGGCGCATAAATACCAAAACTCAGGTTGAAGTACTCATCATCTCTGGTGCCAACCGGCCCCCAGCTGTAAGCTGATTCCAATGTTGAAAACAGAATGTTATTCCCCCCGGAGGCATTTGTGTATCCTTCAGATGGATTCAGATTGTCAACCAAAGCAGTATTAGCTCCCGAATACTTCGTAAGCAAACTCCCGATACCGACTTTGGTCCATCCATCAAAGAAATTTACATCGACCTGTTGAGCAGCTTCTTTTCCCATATCTTCGAACAGATAATAAATAACCTCATCTTTGCTGTTCTGTGTTACCTGTATTTCTTTTTTTGTACCATCATAGGTTTCCAATATAACCTTTGCTGAACGCGATTCTCCATCATTCAAAGGAGCTTCAAACGAGAGTGTGGTCTCACCGGTTCCTCCCACAGGCGAAACCGACAACCATTCTCCTTCCTGCTCAATTTTCAGTGTCCAGTAAAGATTGGAAACAACGTCGACAGTGGCAGTATTCCCTTCTTCGTTCATTCCCAGCCTGCTGAGTGTTAGTGTCGATGCACTCAGATTCATCTCAGGTTTTATGGCAACCTCATCTTCAACGCAGGATACTGCAAAATATCCCAATGCAGCCATCAGCATGATGAAAGTAGTCCGTTTAAATAATGTCCTTTTCATTTTTTATCAGATTAGAAGTTTAATTTTATTCCATTGAAAGTACAAATTGTTTGGGTCTTGTCATTGTTTCAGTATAGGCATTTCCAAACCGGTCGGTTACCGTAATTTCCAGTGTTGACGTAGAGCTGGCGGCAACCACCTGAAACAGGTGTGGATTATTGCCGGTTGTAAAACCATCTGTCACAGAGCCATTATCGCGCATACGCGGATAATCGTACGATATCGTATGCAGAGGGTCTTTCAAATAAACCCGTTTGGTCGACAACACATTTCCATTCTCTCTCACATCAATTTTCCACATAGGATCATAATTCCAGATATTTATTAATACTGAATTATTAACCAATGAGGCATAATCGTCTTTCCTGTTTCCACTCAGTTTCTCCATAACAGCCGACACGTCTGGCTGACTGAAGAATGCTTTTACGCTGTTCATGTCGTACGTGCGGAATTGTTTTGATTTGCTCAGACCGATTCCTTTATAATACCATTTGATATCCTGACTGTTCACCTCGAACACAGCGTAACCGCTTGGAGAGCCATCAACACAAACATTCATTCCGCTGGTTTTACCACTCCACCACCAGGTTTCGGATGTTGCAGCGATGTTGTGTTCCTGTATATTCGTACCAATAGTTGTGTATCCATTATTATGGGTATGACCATTCAGGAAATGTACATTGCTGAATCCATCAAAACAGCGGTGAAATTCAGTTGCCTTGTAAGAAGGGCTAAACGTAAGCTGCGTTGTAAAGGTCGAATTGTAATTACTGGTACTCGGGCAATGGAAAGATACGATTACCGGTTTATTCTTGTCCTTCACAGCTGCCAAATCATCTTTTAACCAGTTTAGCTGACTATTGGTTAGGTACTTTTCGTAATTTCTTTCCCCCACAGTTCCCAATAAACCACCCGTATTGATGAAAATCGTATTATCCAGAAAAATATAGTGCACATTACCAATATCCATTGAATAATAGGTAGGACCAAGCACTTGTTTGTATTTCTTTTCAGCATCGAAATCATTGGCATAATACGGATCATTGTCGTGATTTCCCATCACGTGATACATGGGTGCAGGAAATGATGAAACAGTTGTCACATAATTTGAAATATCATAATTTCTGCTGTACCAGTATCCATCCCAGCTCATGTCCCCCAATACAATGGTGTACACCGGCATGTCTGTCTGACTTTCAACAAACTGCCTGGCTTCAACCATAAAACCATTGTTAAACTGCCCCATATCATTGTTGGATGTAGGTCCTCTGTTAGCCAGATGCATGTCGGTTGCAATCATAAGCACATGATTATCCTGTTGCACTTCAACCAATTCGAAATTATGTTGTTCGGCAGTTGTTGGTGCAGCAGTAAGCGTCGACCAGAAACCGGGAACTACATTGTTGGTTGTTTTGGGCTGATATCCTGAAGGCGTACAGACAAAAACATAGCCATGCAATTTATCTGAATTAAGCCAGTAAAACCCATTTTCATCCGTTTCGGTCGTTGTAATCCCATCCGATACCCGAACTCCCTGAACCGGATTTGTCCCGCAATACACAGCTCCCTTAATAGTAGCGCCTTGTTTGTCGGGAACATTAAAATTCAGGATAATCGTAATGGTTGTTGTTCCCAACTCCTGACGTTTCGTATCCCGCTGGACAAGAATGCTATATTGCCCGTTATTCAATGCTTCCGGGACAATAAAAGTTGCATAGGTATTCGTGAAGGTTGCGATGGTTACTACAACCTCATCATCTCCGGCTTTAAAAATTATTTCATCACCGGTAGCAAAACCTTTCCCACTGATGGCCTGTGAATTTCCCTTCACCAGACTCATCTGTGATGGTATAATCACATCCTTAATAAAAACTGTTTGTCCGGGATTATTCGTGTCGTCAGGATCCGGTTCAATCTTTTCACACCCATACAGGATGGATGTGAAAAGAATGACTAACAACAATTTTACAAGACTATTTGGCGAAATATACATGTTAAAAATTTAAATATTAGTTTTTCAACTGGGTAATTCTTATGAAGCCCAGACGGTTAGTTCCGGAAGTACCAATATTACTTCCGTTGAGTGTCGCGCGTTCCTGGCTGTTAACTCTCAGGCGAATTACAAGATTCGATTTACCTTTCACAGCATCCGGCAGCTTGAATACATATTGCATCAGTTGCTGACTGTTATTAATATCACAAACCGTATAGTTGGCTACATGATTCCACTGATTGAACGGAGTATTCTCGGCTTCTGCCCATTCAATCGTAAAGTGGGCAGGACCCGAGGTACTGCTCGATGATGAGAACTGCAGGTACAGAGCGCCCGGTCCGGTTGCATTCAAGGTACTGGTAGTAATTACCCAGGCTTCGCCCGAACTACCTCCGGAAATACTGGACGATGGATTCCCCCACCAATACTGCGTGTTGATACCTTGATACGACAAATTATTATTGTACGCAATCGTAGGAGTTCCGTCCGCATTCAGGTCGCACGGCTCAATCCTCGCCTGGGAAGCAACATAATAAAACGCTTCAGCACTGCTGGAAGTCAGCACATTTTGATTGACCCTTCCGGTGTACTTAAGTGTTCCAGTTCCAATATAGGCCGTGATTGAACTTAATGCGACAGGATTATTTGGCCACGGACCCATCTGCATGATGTCTCTGGAAAGCGCCGTATTCTTATCTGCTGAAACCTTGTTGTCTTCATTATTCCGGATTCTGATAAAATAACTGGTTACGTTATTTTTCACCCGTTTCATAACAATACCAGTAAGTGAGCCAGAGCCCCAAGGCATTACTATTTTAAACCTGTCAAGGAAAGAAGGAGAAGTGTACATCTTAATTGTATTTCCTTTCTTATCCCTTACCAAATGTCCGTAATTATCGGTATCATCGGCAAATGGTTCAGCTGTAGCAGTCCAGTTAGCAGGTTTCTTATTATAATACGTCTCTGTGATGTTCACATAGGTACCATAAGGCAATGGGAACTCAACGTCTTTGAGCGTAACCAGCGCATTTTCATATTGAGCCAGGTTCACGAGTTCAGTAATTTCAATAGGAGTTACTCCTGAAGTTGGGGTAGCATCGTGTACAAACGACGGCGAGAAGGATTCAACTTTGCTGGCTTTCGACGAAGCATCGGCTATGAATGAAGCTCCATACATGTGAACCTTCACTTTTTCATTCAGGTTGAAAGTATTATCATCAGCATTAGTAAATTCGATCCACACCCCTTTGTTACTTTCATCCTGAACTACCATCTGCGTTTTGGCAAGTGCCTGTTTACTACGATCGCTGATTACATACCCTTCGATATACAGGTTATCGTCAATTGTCCCAACACCCGAAGGCCCGACACGCGACAACAAGTCCGCAACAGTTACCTTCGTTGCATTACTGAAGTCGTTGGCCAAATCCAGCTGTTTGATATACATGGTGACCGATTCTTCCACCCCAATCATGGAGAAAGTAATCGAACCTTCGCGTTGTATAGCAGGATTCTGACCGATAATAATTTGTTGCGTTGAGTCCGTCACCTCGCCTATGGAGATCCAACTGTCGTTTGTAGTAGCCTGCCAGGCAATATTGGCAGTAACTTTTACAACAAATGTTTCACCCAGTGAAGATACAAATTTAGGCGTTGATGAATAATTTATTGCCAGACTCGGTGGTGCCGGATCCTGACTAATAGAAATGCTACCCATTATTTGTCCGGCAACATTCAACAGGTTTATAGCATAATCCCTGGGATAAGCTGATAGATTCGGTGTAGCTTTGATGCCAAACCTGCCATCACCTTTTCCTTCCGCAGGCCATATTTCAACCCAGGTCTCGTGACCTTCACCCGGTGATAGTTTCCATTTTCCTACATTTGATTCCACATAGAAATACCGGCTGCCTCCCTGTTGAGGAAAACTGCAAATATAATCGGCTGGCAACAAAGAATCCATCTCGATACCATCCGAATTCTTATAGGTTATACCAAAGGCCACATCAGAACCGCCGATATCATCCGGCTTGTCTTCTTCACACGAAGAAACCAATGCACCCGCTATGATTGTTACGAATAAAAGGAAGATACTTTTCCAGTTTCGTGTTTTTTGCATAATACGATTTATTTTCATTTTATTTTTCATCTGTAAAATTATAAATTGATGTCAGATGTAATATCCCCGATAATTGACTTATTTAATTGCTGCTGCTGCCCTGCTCCACCAGACCGGTGTTCTCATATCATCCCCACCTCCATAATCAGCCTTCAGTCTATCCACTGCAACCTGATAGTTTGCAGGATTTGTCTTAGCCGTATTAATTGGATATTCAAAACGCATAGGCAGGATGTGGTCGTTAAATGTACCAACCCCGATATTCAGTTTCGGGAAACCAGTACGACGGTAATCATGCCAGGCTTCGTAACCCACCCAGAACATCGCTATATATTTCTGGTTCAGGATATTTTCCAGTCTTCCATCGTAGGGAGCATAATTATCAATAAAATTGGTAATAGCTTCATCTGTAATCCCCGCTTTATTCGGATCTACACCCACCCAGTATTTTATGGATTCGGTAATTGCACTGCGATAGTAAGCAGAAGCCGCGTCATCGCCACCCGGGATAGCACCTAATTTGGCTGCTTCACACAGAATAAACAACACTTCATCATATTTCATCAATGAATAGGGTGAAGTATATCCTCCCAACACACTTTTGTTCAGTCGTGCTGAATTGTCCGAATCGGTATCCTGTGAACCTGCGCCACTGGCAACGCCTTTCCAGGCTCCACCCCGTTGAACAAAGTAAGTGGAAATACGCGGGTCATTCTGCTCGTCCATCATACTTACAATTTGTTCCGCTGCATTTCTACCGTTAAATGCTCCATCGGTCTGATCACCAAAACTATTAATAAAAGGCGTAATACCGGAATAAAAAATCGTTGCGTTATCTTCATTGCTTGTAAAAACAGGATATCTTATCGGATCGTTCAGTATTTCATTGATTTTTTCGAATACGGTCAACTCCTGGGTTCCGTCACCAGAAACAGTCATCTTCAAATCGCTACGATTGCTTAGCCTCATCAATAACCTCAGGTAAAGCGAGTTGTTGAATTTCTTCCATTTAGCGATATTACCACCATAGATTAAATCTTTTGCCGGCGTTTTAATAGATTGATTTATATCGAATAAATTATTCGCTTTCTCAAGCGTGGCAAAAAGTTGTTTATAAACATCTTCCTGTGTGTCGAATACAGGGAAAAGCGTGGTTTCTTCCACATAATTATTGTCTTCATCGTAATAGGGAAGACTACGGAAAGCTTCACTATAAGGGATATCACCAAAAATATCTGTAGCATTTGACATATACAGGGTCCTCAATGTAAGCGCAATAGCCTCGGCATTAACATCCTTTTTCCCATCCAGTCGTGCCAGTTGTCTCATGTGATTTGCATTGGCAGCCCAGACCAACAGACTGTTCCATGTACTTGCCATCACCGAATTACCGATCACATATCTGTGATAAGCATTGTTAGATGTCCCTGAAACAGTATATTGTATCAATTCACCTGTAAAAAGCCAGGTACGATAGCGCATGCCGTCGGCACCTGAGAATATCGTTTCCTCCAGGAGGTTAACCGGAGAAATATCCCAATACTTGGGAACATTCGGATTGTCGTTGAGTTCTTCAAATCCTGAACTGCATGAAAATTGAAACGCGACAATCAAGGTCAGAATAATATAAATTAGGTTTTTCATTTGTTTAGTGATTTTAGAATGATACTTTCAGATTAAACCCATAAGTACGTGTCATCGGATAACCACCGGTTTCCACCCCCCTGTTCAAAGAACCGCCACCAAAAGCGGCCACTTCGGGGTCATATTGAGGCCAGTCAGTCAACATAAACAAGTTGGTTGCATATACACCGATAAATGCACTTTGTATAAATCCGATTTTTTTGAGTGTAGCTGCAGGTAATTTGTAATCCAGCCTACATTCTTTCATTTTCAGGAAACTGGTGCTGAATGTGTTTTGTTCCACATTGTTTCTGTTCCAGACAACGGTATTGTAATAGTCTACAATATCAGTCGTTATCTTTGTGTTTTTCGTATAAGTCCCATCCGGATTCAGATTCACCCCTTCGTGAATCAATCCTTCGTAACGACCTTCCAGCGTATTGGTTAATTTACCCATATAAGATAATGCAAAATTTGTTACCGAATAAGCTTTTCCACCATATTGACCGGAGAAAGTCATGTTCAACGTGAAGTTTTTATATGAGATTGTCTGTGTCATACCTGCTTTCCAGTCCGGAAAAATACTTCCGAGGTCCAGAAGTTCTTCTCCAAGTACCGGATTACCGGTTACCGGATCCACAATTACCTGACCGGCAACGTTTACTTTTTGATTACCATTCATATAATAAGCACCTTCAGGTGCGCGCAGGTATCCTGCTCCATAAATCCGACCCAGTTCAGTGCCGGGGAAAGCGTATACAAAGACCCTGCTTCCGACTGTATTGCTGGTGTTGAGCTGCCATAATTCCACGCCGGGAGCCAGTTCAACCAGTTTATTCCAGTTCTTGCTCCAGTTGAGATTCATATACCAATTCCAGTTTTTAGATCTTAATGGCTGTATTCGGGTGGCAATCTCAATCCCTTTGTTGGTTACCTTACCAGCATTGATTACCTGTGAAGATGCACCCGTTTCCCAAGATGTGGGTACATTGATAATCTGGTTGGTAGTAGCCGCATCATAATAAGTAACATCAAAACTCAGGCGGTTACGGAACAAACGGGTATCAATACCAATCTCCCAGCTTTCAATGTTTTCAGGTTTCAGGTTTTTATTCCGGATAACGCCCGACAAGTCATAAGCACTGGTAAAATTACTGTTATTATACACCTGATCCAGTTGATATGGGTCTGTATCATTCCCTACATTTGCCCACGATGCCCTTACTTTCATTAAATCCACCCAGGGTGCATTTTCCTTGAAATTAAACGCCTGATCAAGCAATAAACTGGTATTCACAGAAGGATAGAAATAGGAATTATTGCCTTTTGCCAATGTACTTGACCAGTCGTTTCTACCGGTAACTTCAGCAAACAGTATTCCTTTCCAGTCGGCAGAGATAAAACCAAAAAAACTGTTGATACTCTTGTCTCTGCGTGTATTCGACGAAATAATTTGTCCATCACTGTTTTGCAACTGATATACATTGTATGTAAACAACTTGGGAGCAGTTTGCGTAATTGCTCTGTATTTATTTACCATGTTATTGCCTCCAAAGCTGGCATTCATATCAAAATCACCAAATTTATTTTTATAGCTCAGCAGGAAATCATTGTTCATTTCGAAGGAGTTCACATTTTGTTCACGATACATACCGGTTCTGTTGGATACAGAATAGTATGGCTTGCGCTGTGTACGGAATTCTCCACTCCAGTCCATTCCCGTACGGGCAATTAAAGTCAGTTTTTTAGGAATAAGGTTGATTGTAATGCTTGCATTTCCGAAAACCCTGTCGCGTGTCATGTCATTTAACTGTTCGTAAACCTGGAAATAAGGGTTATCACTGTCGTAATTAATCAAATTACTCGTACCCAAACTTTCCTGATGAATCTGTTTTAATCTTCCTGAAAAATACTCCTCTTTAAAATCATCGATATCAACGGCTGCCGGAGCCCAGATCAGGGTATACAAAGGCGAAGATGTGCTGTAACCGGACATCGGCAGGTTATCACTATTCTTTCTGTAATACGTCATTTTCGTCGACATCGTGATATATTTATTAATCTCCTGTGTTGCCGAGAAATTAATATTCTGCGAGTTGTACCCTGTATTCGGCACAATCCACTCGTTGCGCGTATCTCTTATCGAGAAACGGAATGAGCCTCCTTTACCTGTATTGGAATCAATTGAAACGCTGTTATTATATGTAGCTCCGGTTTCGAAGAAACCTTTATACCAATCTTTTGGTTCGTAAGGCAGCAGTTCAAACTCATTGGTCTCCCAGTTTTTGGAAGCATACATATAACGCATTTGCCCATCAAACTTCTCCCCGAAATTATAACGGGACCAGAAACGGGACGTTCCACCTACAGTCCACCAGGAGAATGGTTTGGGAACTACATCATCTCTGTTGTTTTTACTGTAATTCCCTGCTCCGTATTCATTCTGAAAATCGGGCCAGAAGCCAGCTTGTTCAAGCGTTAATGAGGAGTTGACAGTTACGCCCAGTCCTTTTGATTTACTTCCCGACCGTGTTGTAATAATGATAGCGCCATTGGCCGCTCTGGATCCATAAAGCGCAGTTGCCGAAGGGCCTTTCAGCACTGAAACAGATTCAATGTCTTCCGGGTTCAAATCGCCTGCACCTCCACCGTAGTCGATTGGAGCATCAGCATTTGAATAACCGCCACCAGTATTGCTCGGAGTGATATCGCTGTTCAGAGGAATACCGTCAATCACAAATAATGCGGTGTTTTTATCATGTGAAAGCGAACCTTCACCACGCAAGGTTACACGCATGGAACCTCCGGGACCTGCCGACGACTGGTCAAAATTCAAACCAGCCACTTTACCTGCCAGTCCACTCATCCAGTTGTTGGAAACCGTATTATTCAGTTCCTCACTGGTTACTTTTGAAATTGCATAACCCAACGCTTTATCTGCCTTTTTGATACCAAGGGCAGTTACTGTAACTTCTTCCAATTGATATAAAGACGGACGAAGGGTGATATTAAGCACTTTTTCTACCGACTCATCAATATTTACATTGATGGATTGCTTCTCATGGCCGATGTAACTGGCTTCGATGACCTGTTTACCTGCCGGGACATTAGTTAATACATACCGACCCTGCAGGTTTGTTACCGTACCAATGGATGTACCTTTGACAATAACAGATACGCCCAACAACAACTCTCCCGAATCATCCTTAATTTCTCCGGTAATTCTCGCTGTTTTCTTTTGCTGAAAAGTTTCTGTAGCGTGGTTATTTTCTGTTGAGGCATACGACTCAATAGAATAACCAGAAAACAAGCAAAGCAACAACAAGCTTATCTTAAACAAGCTCCACTTGAGGTTTAAAACTAAAGGAATCTTTTTCCCTTTCATAAATAGTTCCTTTTTCATGTGCATTAGAATGTTATATTTAATTTTCCTTTATTTTTTTGTTAACAAATTTAGTGACTTCATATTGCGCTATTGTTACTGATTCATGTAATATTTCTTATACTTCTTTGAGAAACGAACAAACTTTACAGCCCTGTCGGGATAGTTTGTGATGAACCCGTCCACTTTTAAATCCATCATCCTCCGGATATCCTCAGGATTGTCAACCGTCCACGGCAAAATTTTCATGCCTTTTTCATGTACGGCCTTTACCAGTTCTTTATTCACAATAGTAAAATCAGGACTTAAATACGCTGGAATAAAATTCAAATACGACATCGCTTCTTCGAAACTTACCATTTGTTTATCAACCAGATACGACAACCTGACTTGAGGATATTGTTCATGGATGTAATTCAGGGTACGTGTATCAAAGCTCTGTATAACAAGTCTGTCCACTATGTTTTTTTGGAATAAAACACCCAACGCCAAATCGGTGAACTCCTTATAGTCGGGGGCATACACATTATCTATCTTTTCACTCGACTTTATTTCAATATTATAATAAGGTAATGGCAGGCTGTTTTTTCTTGCATAAGCCTCGGCTTCATCAATCAAGTCTGATAACAAGGGTTTATGTGCAGGCAATTTTTTTCTTTGAGTAAACCTTGGATCACCTTTGATTCCTGTATCATATTTGACAATAGAGTCATAGGGCATGTTGTACAACTTGTAATTTTTCTCTTCTGCTTTTGTAAAAGATTTTCCACATGGTGTGGTTACATACCTGTGATCCATCACATGTTCATGCGACACAACAACCTGTTTATCCTGAGAAATGCTCAAATCCATTTCCAGCGTGTTCACACCCCAATCCATTGCATTCAACATCGCGATAATCGTATTTTCAGGATAAAGCGCCATGCCTCCGCGGTGCGCTTGAATGTCAATCCCCTGGGATAAAGAAATGCCCATCGAACCCAGCGCAAGCACTATGACGTACCATAATTTATTCATAACAATCATTTTATAAAAATTTATACAGTTATAGGGCGCAAACATTGCGCCCCTACTTAATAATTTCCAATCGTTCTTTTTCTTTTTTCCAGGTCATCGCAGTGAACAGAATTGCGATAGCACAGGCAATAAGCAAAAGGATAAAGGTCGCATCCCAACCCATGTGTTCCGCTATAAATCCAATAGCAATATTAGCAAACAAGGCACCACCGAGGTAACCGAACAGGCCCGTTAAACCGGCCGCTGTACCCGCAGCTTTTTTGGGTACCAAGTCCAGCGCCTGAACCCCAATAAGCATTACCGGACCATAAATCAGGAATCCAATTGCAATCAGGGCAATATTGTCGACCATGATATTTCCCGGAGGATTTATCCAGTAAACAAGCACAGCCACCATCACCAACAACATATATATAATGATAGAAGGCGCTCTTCTACCCTTAAAGACTTTATCTGAAATCCAGCCACACAGCAAAGTTCCGGGAATTCCTGCCCACTCATAGAGAAAATAAGCCCATCCGGTTTCTTTCACCGAAAAGCCTTTTACCTCGTCGAGATAGGTTGGCGCCCAATCCAGCACCCCGTATCTTACTAAGTAAATCATGGCATTTGCAATGGCAATCAACCAAAGAAATTTATTTTTAAACACATAGGTAAAAAAGATTTCTTTGGTAGAAAACTCCTTTTCATGACTTTTATCGTAATCTTTCGGATAATCATGCTTGAATGCCTCAATATTGGGAAGTCCGCACGATTGAGGTGTATCCCTTACCAGCAAATAAGTTATAAATGAAATAACAATGGCAATCATAGCCGGGAAATACAGTTTACTTTGCCAGTCACCGAAAATTGCGATACCAGCTATTGCCAGCGGACCGATTAATCCGCCCCCCACATTGTGCGCTATATTCCAGATGGACATTTTCGTTCCCCGCTCTCTCGTGGAGAACCAGTGAACCATGACCCTACCACAGGGAGGCCATCCCATACCCTGAAACCATCCGTTGATAAACATGACAATAAACATGATGGCCACGGAAGATGTAAGGAAAGGTATTGTGCCGAATCCCAAAATGACTAATGCAGAAAGCAGCAACCCGGCACTTAAAAATACCCGTGCATTGCTTCGGTCCGACACTCCACCCATCAGGAATTTGCTTAACCCATAAGATATAGAAACCGCGGCCGCGATGATTCCCAGCTCCCCTTTGGAATATCCCTGCTGAATGAGATCGGGGATAACAAGCGAGAAATTCTTCCGAACTAAGTAATAGCCAGCATACCCCACAAATATCCCAATAAACACCTGCCACCTCAGAAATTTATACCTTGAATTAATTTCATTTTCCGGGATTAACTCTTTATGCGATGGCGGTCTGAAAATACTTATCATCTTTTTAGTTTTTTAATTCAATACATATCCCTTGGCAATGGCGGTGAATTCAGCCACTTGTTTTTCTATCCATTCGTCACCGGCTGACAATTCATCAGCCATGATACGGGCAACTTTTTCTGCAATTTCAATCGATTTTCTGGCATCAAGACTTAAGATGCGAACCCTTCTGGCCAATACATCATCCAGTGTTATGGCCATCTCGTTTCGAATTGCCCAGATAACCTGCGAAACCTTGAAGTCAAATTCCGGATCGAGTTTTTCCGCATAAGCCGGATTTTCTTTTTCCAGTTTCAATATGGCATCCTGATCACTTCCGTATACATACATCCAGTTGCTTCTGTCCTTCGTCTTTTTATACCCGTGTACCTTCATTTTTTTTGTCACACAAGGTTTAAATTTAATTCCTTTTTTCTTAATGGCAAGGTCTACTGCCTCTTCCGCCATAATTCTATAAGTAGTCCACTTACCCCCTGTAATGGTAATTAAATCAGAATCAGACGCTAAAAGTTTATGACTGCGTGAAATCTCTTTTGTTTTCATTTCGTCGGATTGCTTTCTGGGCGCTGCCAAAGGGCGTAAACCAGCAAAAACTGACAAAACATCTTCGCGCTGTGGTTTCTTAACCAAATACCTGCCGGCTGTTTCCAGGATAAAATCAACCTCTTCCTGTAGGGCAAAAGGCTCTAAAACAAAGTCCTTAACCGGTGTATCTGTTGTTCCCAGAATAACCCTGTTGTGCCAGGGTACGCCGAACATCACCCTACCGTCACTTGTTTTGGGAATCATAATAGCATCATCCCCACCCAGAAAGGATTTATCCACCACAACATGTACACCCTGACTCGGGCGAACGAGTGGCGCTTCATCTTTGTTATCCATTTTGATAATATCATCGACAAAAACACCTGTTGCATTAATAATACAGGTTCCTTGCAAAGTATATTCATCATCATTTAACAAGTCTTTAACCACTACTCCGGAAATTTTTCCTTTTTCATCTTTTACCAGCGAAATAACCGGAGCGTAATTCACAACCGTTGCTCCATGATCAACCGCTGTTTGCATGAGGTTGACAGCCAATCTGGCGTCATCAAACTGTCCGTCGTGATAAACCACACCTCCTCTAAGTCCCTTTTGCTCAATTTGCGGAACCGATTTGATTACTCCGCTTTTTGTCATCGGCAATGAGCGACCTAAACCCAGCCTTCCGGCCAGCAAATCATACATAGTTAATCCTACTGTGTAAAATGGTTTCTCCCACCAACTATAATTTCCGATGATAAAACGCTGATTCTTTACCAGGTGAGGTGCATTCTTCCGTAAATACCCTCGTTCTCTTAACGCTTCTCTTACCAACCCTACATCTCCGTTTTTCAGGTAGCGCACCCCGCCATGTACCAGTTTAGTACTTCTACTTGATGTAGCTTTCGAAAAATCGGACTGCTCAAGTAATACTGTTTTATACCCCCTTGAAGCCGCATCCACTGCAATCCCAAGGCCTGTTGCCCCACCTCCAATGACAATAAAGTCCCATTGATTGACGCTCTTCTCTTTTAGCTGATTAATAAAATCAGATCGTTTCATTTGAATATGTGTGTTAAAATCTTATATTATTATGTGTGCAAATATAAAACAAATTTTATAAAATAAAAACAAATACGAAAGTTTTTAATCACTATTCGAAAGTTTAACATTTAACAATAAACATATAACGAAAGTTGCGTATCTCGGAAGAATACACTAATTTTGTCACATAATATTGTTGTTATGAGAAATATAGCTAAAAGACATAAGCTCATTATCACTGAACTGGAGAAAAACGGATATGTTCAGGTCATGGAACTAAGTACTATTTTAGGAGTCTCAGAAGTAACGATTCGTAAGGATTTGAAAGAACTGGAAGGCAGGAAACTGCTTTACAGGAGTCATGGTGGCGCCAGTTTACATTCTGCCATGATAGGCGACAGGCACATCGATGAAAAAGAGAAAATTCAAACGGAAGAAAAAAACAACATAGCCGAATATGCCGCCAGTTTAATTGAAAAAGACGACCGCATCATCATTGCATCAGGAACAACCGTACTGGCGTTAGCGCGAAAGATAACAGACCATTTGCCCCTTACGGTTATCACCCCGTCAGTAAAAGTCACCTCTATTTTAAGCTACATAAATAATATTGAAATCATCCAACTGGGTGGCAATATCAGAAAAAGTTCAGCTTCTGCAATCGGAGCTTATGCTGAAAATCTGCTGAAAGATATGATGTGCAATAAACTATTTATTGGGGTAGACGGTATTGATATAGAGCACGGACTCACCACCAGCAATCTGAGTGAAGCACATTTAAATCAATGTATGCTAAAATCAGCACAAAAAATTATCGTGCTCACCGACTCTACGAAATTCGGCAGAAGAGGTTTTGGAAAAATTTGCGACATCAATCAGATTGACCAGATTATCACGGATAAAAATGCACCTTCGAGCACCGTTCAGATTATGCGCGACAGGGGTATTGATGTCGTCCTGGTATAATCCTTTTTCCACTGATACCAGCCCACAATCGCCATAACAGTATAGATAATAAAAAGGATTGCTGTGGGGTACAATCCTTTATAAAAGTATAAACCCGCCGAAAGTCCATCCACAATCACCCACAAAATCCAGTGTTCCATGAGCTTTCTGGCCAGCATCCAGGTAGCAGTAATACTAAGTGCCGTTGTAAAAGAATCTGCCATAGGAAGTGGAGAGTCAGTATAATGTGTCAAAACGAAGGAATATAGCAAGAAAACGAAAGTTGTAATCAACATCAATACCAATGCCTGCAACTTTTTTGTTCTTTTAACTGGCAGTTCTTTACCTGATTGTTGCTTCCCGCTTCTCCAGCTAATCCATCCGAACACACTGACGGCCAAATAATAGAACTGCAGGGACATGTCGGCATAAAATTTACTCTGAAAAAAAACCACGACATACAAAGCCGAACACAAGAACCCGAAGATCCATAGACTTATTTTCTGCTTGATGGATAAATAAAGGTATATCAGGCTCAATCCGGAGCCGATGATTTCAATATAATGTTCGGAAATATATTGCATATTGCGTTGTTAGTAGAGACGCAATGCATTGCGTCTCTACATTCAATTAATAATGTTCTCCACTATTTTAAAATTTTTTCATATTCCCCCTCCGTATTCAAAATCCGGATAGCGTGTTGCAACGATTCATTTTCTGCATCCATGATACGGTAATACTCATTCACCGACCACATATCACGCGCGATGATGGCTTTAAGTTGCAACCGGATCAAATCCTCAGATTTCCTGAACTGCTCCTCATCATACACAACACCTTCCTTCTCGGCCATTACTCTGATTTGATTCAGGATATCGGCATCAACGGTGAATTCCCGGTAATACTTTTCAAAATCTTTATACTTTTTCTTCAGTTTATCCCTGTTTTTGTCGTTAAACTGAACAACTACCTTATTCACGATGCCCTGTGCCACTATTTTGCGGTGATACTCGGTATAACGGGTGGTATCAATCGGAATAAAAATATCCGGCATGATGCCACCACCACCATACACCGTTCTTTTCAGTATTTTGGTTTGATATTTTAATGAATCAGGGAAATGAATGGAATCGGCATGCTGCATTTCACCATGATTATACCTTTCAAGCAAATCATTCTGATATTTGTCAACACCATCCTTGTAAGGCTTTTGAATGCTTCTGCCGGTAGGGGTATAATAGCGCGAAGTTGTCAATCGCAACATAGAGCCATCGGTCAACGGAATCTGCCGCTGTACCAATCCCTTACCAAATGTCCTTCTGCCGATGATGATTCCCCTGTCCCAATCTTGCACAGCACCCGAAACTATTTCACTTGCAGAAGCCGAATATTCATCTACCAGCACAATCAACTTACCTTGCTCGAAACCTCCAATTGCTGTTGCATTGGCTGTGCTCCGGGGTTGTTTTAGCCCTTCCGTATAAACAATCAGTTGTCCCCTGCCCAGAAACTCATCTGCCAACTCAATCGCTGCATTAAGGTAACCTCCACCATTGCCCTGCAGACTCAGAATCAGGTTCTTCATACCTGCTTTTTTTAGTTTGTAGAAAGCAGATTTGTATTCCTCTACGGTTTTACTTCCAAAGTTGTTTATCCTGATGTAACCGGTTTGCTGATCAATCATGTAGGAAGCATCAACGCTATTCACGGGAATCTTGTCGCGGATAATCTTGAAAAGCATCAGTTGCGGAATGCCGCGTCGAGCAATTTTAACCGACACCTCCGAGCCTTTCGGTCCGCGCAGTCTTTTCATCACATCAGAATTCTGAATTTTTTGTCCAGCCATCAAATCCTCGTTGATATAAATAATCCTGTCTCCGGGCATTACTCCTACTTTTTCGGCAGGAGTTCCCGAGATGGTTTGTACCACCAAAATAGTATCTTCAAAAATCTGAAACTGAATGCCGACTCCCTCAAAACTGCCTTCCAACGGCTCATTCACCCTGTCGACCTCATCTTTGGGAATGTACGAAGAATGTGGATCCAGCTCTTTCAGGGTGGCCATGATGGCAGTTTCAACCAATTTCTTTTCATCCACAGAATCAACATAGAGATTGGAAATCACACTGAACACATTGTTTAGCTTTAATAACTCAGAATTGATTCGAAGTTGGGAGGATGCAAAAAAAACAGGTATAAGTGTTAGTATTAGTATGAATATTCTTTTCATCAGGGGAAATAAATTTTGTAAATTATAATATGATATTCAAATGCTTTGTGGTTTTCAATGTTGACATGTAGAGACGCAATGCATTGCGTCTCTACATGTCAACGTACCAACAAGAGACCTGCAAAGGTATAATATTTTTCAATAAAAATCTGGTAAAAAACCGAAATGGAATTTAACAATTGATTTATTCAAATCCGAAGATTTCGTTCACCGCCACCATTTCTCTTACTTCACATCCTTTTGCCGTAGCGATGGCCAGATAAATTTCAGCGAGGGGCATCACACTCTCGTCACTTTCTACCAAAATCCTATCCACAGGGGTTACCTGCACACTCTCCGGGTTGAATTTTTCTCCAAAAGAGATAAACATGCCGGCTTTCGTAAGTTGTGAAGCCATCTCCGGCTTACCCCTGAAACCATGAATAATCCAGGATTGTTTCGGATTCAGCGCCTTGTGTAAATTCATCAATTCATTATAACAACCTACACAATGAATTATCAGAGGCTTATTAAGCGCTTCCGATAGCTTTATCTGCATTTCGAACACTTCCAGTTGCTTTTCTATGGCAACAGGTGAATTTTTATCAAGACCACACTCTCCCACTGCGATTACCTGATGGAAATTCAGCAATAGCTTCAAATTATCGAGCCAAACCGACCGGAGATTTCCGGCATCCCAGGGGTGAATTCCGGCTGAGAAAAAGATATGATTACCATGCGGCAATGTTACGGCTTCATCGTTAATCAGGATATTGTAAATGCTCCTTATATCACCCGGATTGATTCTATGGCAGTGCGCGTCTGTTAACATCTGTTTGATTTTCAAAAACTAAGAATGGCAAATATACGTTTTTCCACCGGATTTTTGTATCTTTGTCGCCCATTTCGTTCAAAATTTAATAATAGCAAATAATCCAATGTATTCAACTGAATTATTCACCAGTTTACCTTACAAAGTAGCCGACATGTCTCAGGCGACTTTCGGGAGGAAAGAAATCGAGTTAGCAGAAAAAGAAATGCCGGGACTGATGTCACTGCGCACCAAATACGGCAAAGACAAACCACTGAAGGGTGCCCGTATCATGGGGTCTCTACACATGACCATTCAAACAGCCGTATTGATTGAAACCCTTGTGGAGCTTGGAGCCGATGTACGTTGGTGCAGCTGCAATATTTATTCTACCCAGGATCATGCGGCGGCAGCCATTGCAGAAGCAGGTATCCCCGTTTTCGCATGGAAAGGTGAAACACTGGAAGAATACTGGTGGTGTACCTTGCAGGCGCTGACTTTCGAAAACGGGCAGGGACCAACCCTGATCGTGGACGACGGAGGTGACGCGACTATGATGATTCATGTGGGTGTAGATGCTGAAAAAGACGCTTCTATCCTCGACAAAAAGGTCGAAGGCGAAGACGAGCAAGAACTTTATGCCATCCTAAAAAAAGTATTAAACGAGAAAAACGGTCACTGGACAAAAGTGGCCAAAGAAGTCAAAGGGGTATCAGAAGAAACGACAACCGGGGTTCACCGTCTGTATCAGATGATGGAAGAAGGTAAGCTGCTGTTCCCTGCTTTCAACGTGAACGACTCGGTTACCAAATCAAAATTCGACAATCTCTACGGATGTCGCGAATCGCTGGCCGATGGCATCAAGCGCGCTACCGACATCATGCTGGCCGGCAAGGTAGTGGTGGTTTGTGGCTATGGCGACGTGGGTAAAGGTTCGGCAAAATCCATGCGGGCTTATGGCGCCAGGGTTATGGTCACCGAAATCGACCCGATTTGTGCCCTGCAGGCTGCCATGGAAGGATTTGAAGTCTGCACGGTAGAGGATGCATTAGCAGAAGGTAATGTATTCGTCACAACCACGGGCAACAAAGACATCATCCGCATCGAACACATGGCAAAAATGAAAGACGGCGCCATCGTTTGCAACATCGGTCACTTCGACAACGAAATTCAGGTAGAAAAACTAAAGAAATATCCGGGCATTCAGAAAGTAAACATCAAACCTCAGGTAGATAAATACATTTTTCCTGACGGACACAGTATTTTATTGCTGGCCGACGGTCGCCTCGTGAACTTAGGTTGCGCTACGGGGCACCCATCCTTCGTGATGAGTAACTCATTCACCAACCAAACTTTGGCGCAAATCGAGTTAAACACAAAGAAATATGATATTGATGTGTATCGTCTACCCAAACACTTAGATGAAGAAGTGGCACGTTTGCATCTGGAACAGTTAGGTGTAAAACTCACTAGACTCACACCGGAGCAGGCCGCCTATATTGGTGTAGATGAAGGTGGTCCGTATAAACCTGAGCATTACAGGTATTGAAATCTACCATCTAAATTTAAATTTTCGCAAGAATAATTTAAACCTGACAGGTTTTGAAAACCTGTCAGGTTTTTTTATACCTGCAATCTCTGCAACAAATTTTTCTTCTCCTGCATCTTAGAGTTGAGTTTCTGCAAATTTAAAACACAACTATATGAAAAAGTCAGTATTATTTCTTCTGTCTTTGCTGATGTTTGCTGCCTGCGAACAACCCGATGTAAAACTAAAAGATGCGGAACCGATTCCATTGAAGGCGGGCATGGAAAAGCGTGTGCAGCAAGACAATGCTTTTGCATTTGATTTGTTTCGTCAGGTGTTAATCAACAATGCCGATGAAAAGAATATCTTTATTTCTCCCCTGAGTGTGAGCATCGCGCTGGGTATGGCCTGGAACGGCGCCAATGGCGAAACGAAAACCGAAATGGAAACCGCACTGAAGATGTCGGGCATGACTGAGGATGAAATTAATGAGTATTACCAAATTATGTTGTCGGCCTTGCCTGAAGTCGACCCTTCAACCAAGCTAAACATCGCTAATTCGATTTGGTATCGGGAAGGTTTTCCTGTGAAAGATGAATATTTAAAAGTTAACAGTGATTATTTCAATGCTGAAGTTCGGGAACTGGACTTTGCAAAACCTGACGCCCTGAGTATCATCAACGGATGGTGTGCTGAAAAAACCAATAACCTGATTAAAAACCCATTAGATAAAATTTCAGCTGATGCGATGATGTATCTGATTAATGCCATTTATTTCAAAGGTATTTGGGTGAAAAAATTTGAAAAGGACACGTACAAGGCTAATTTCTTTGCTGAAGGAGGGAATACCGTTCAGGTAGATATGATGCAACAAAAAGACACCTTCGGTTACCGGGAAGACGAAATGGCTCAATATCTGGATCTTCCATACGGAAACAAGGCATTTAGCATGACTGTCATTTTACCCAGTGAAGGCAAAACAACAGACGAAGTATTGGAAACACTGGATACTGAAAAATGGGACAATATTATCAATGGTTTTTCCACACATGAGGTGCAGGTTTATCTGCCAAAGTTCAAAACAACAGGCAAATACGAATTAAAAGAACCTTTGATACAAATGGGAATGGTGAAGGCATTCAGCGATCAGGCTGATTTTTCTAATATTTCAGACATCGATTTATTGATCTCGAGGATTATTCACAGCACCTATTGCGATGTCAATCAGGAGGGAACAGAAGCTGCTGCTGTTACTGTTGTGGAATTCGAACTGACATCAATGCCTATGAATTATATCTTTAATGCGAACCGTCCTTTTATCTTCGTTATCCGGGAGAAAAGCACCGGGGTAATCTTATTCATGGGTAAGATGGGACAGGTGGAATTATACAAATAGAGTTCCTTTTTTATAGATTATACTATCATGTAGATTGTTTACAGCCTGTTTCAGCGATAAACTGAAACAGGCTAATTTATTTTTACACAACAGCTGTTATATCTCATTCGTTATTTTTTTGTAAATTTGCATCCGAATTTTAAAACTTCACACATGAACAAAATCGTTGGTAAAGAGTATTTTTCGGAAAACGTCATTAAATTTGAAGTCGAAGCGCCGTTGATAGCAAAATCGCGTAAAGCAGGACATTTCGTCATGGTGAAAGTCGGAGCCAAAGGCGAACGCATTCCGTTAACCATTGCCGATGCAGATATCACTAAAGGAACCATCACGCTGGTGGTGCAGAAAATGGGGGTATCATCGTCTAAATTAGCGTTGTTGAATGTCGGTGACGAAATAACCGATCTGGTTGGTCCGCTTGGGAAAGCCACCCACATTGAAAACTTTGGCACCGTAGTTTGTGCCTGTGGTGGTGTCGGTACCGCACCGATGTTGCCCATCGTGGCTGCACTAAAAAAAGCTGGAAATAAAGTAATTACCGTGTTGGCTGCCCGCAACAAAGACCTCATCATCCTTGAAGATCAGATGAAACAACATTCGGATGAAGTGATTGTCATGACCGATGATGGCTCATATGGCACGAAAGGGCTTGTAACCAACGGTGTGGAAATGGTCATAAACCGTGAAAAAGTAGATTTGTGCGTAACCATCGGTCCGGCTGTGATGATGAAGTTCGTGAGCATGCTTACCAAGAAATACGAAATCCCTACCGTAGCCTCGCTGAATACCATCATGGTAGATGGAACCGGCATGTGTGGCGCCTGCCGTGTGACCGTAGGTGGCAAAGTGAAGTTTGTTTGTGTTGATGGTCCCGAATTCGATGCCCATCAGGTTGATTTTAATGAAATGCTGATGCGACTGGGTGGTTACAAGGACATAGAACGCGAAGAAATGGAGCGCTTCGATTGCCATGTGTGATTTTTTAACCATATAAGTCATATAAGTGATCGTATAAGTTTTTTCACAAGTAATTTTAATATAACACGCATATACCATATAAAGTCTGGTCTTAAATGACTTATATGGTTAAAAAAGTAAACCAAGATGCAGAATTTAGCAGAAGAAAGAGCACAAGCCTGGAGAGAAGAATTACGTAACAAAATGAAAGCCAAGGAACGCACTTCTTTACAAAGGGTACACATGCCGGAACTTAATGCGGAATATCGCAGTCACAACAACGAGGAAGTAAACCTGGGACTCACCCCTGAGATGGCCATGCTTGAAGCTCAACGCTGTATCGATTGTGCCAATCCAACCTGTATGCAAGGTTGTCCGGTAAGCATTTACATCCCTAAATTCGTCAAACAGATTGAAGTCGGCGATTTCCTGGGTGCTGCTAAAACACTCAAAGAAACATCGGCCTTACCAGCCGTTTGCGGTCGTGTTTGTCCTCAGGAAAAACAGTGCGAAGCACAATGTATCCATGTCAAAATGAAGAAAGAACCGGTTGCCATCGGTCACCTGGAACGGTTTGCAGCAGACTACGAACGCGAAAGCGGAAATATATCCGTACCTGAGGTCGCTGCACCTAACGGCATCAAAATAGCCGTGGTAGGTTCCGGTCCGGCCGGATTATCGTTCGCAGGCGATATGGCCAAACTGGGTTATGACGTTACTGTTTTCGAAGCCCTGCATGAAATTGGTGGTGTGTTGAAATACGGCATCCCTGAATTCCGCTTGCCTAACGTGATTGTGGATGTTGAAATTGACAACCTGCGTGCCATGGGCGTAAAATTCATAACCAACTGCATTGTTGGCAAAACCATCACACTGGAAGATTTAAAAGAAGAAGGATTCGAAGGCATGTTTGTAGGCAGTGGAGCCGGATTGCCCCGTTTCATGAGCATAAAAGGAGAAAACTTTGTCGGTGTCATGTCATCGAACGAATACCTCACCCGGGTAAATTTGATGGATGCAGCCAGTTCCGAATCGGACACTCCGGTCTTCAAAGGCAAACACGTAGCGGTTATTGGTGGCGGTAATACAGCCATGGACTCCGTTCGTACTGCCCGTCGGTTGGGAGCAGATCGCGCCATGATCGTGTATCGCCGTTCCGAAGAAGAGATGCCAGCCAGACTTGAAGAAGTAAAACACGCCAAAGAAGAAGGCATCGAGTTCATGACCCTCCGCAACCCGATAGAATTTATCGGCAATGAGCAGGGCCGTGTAACCCACATGGTATTGCAGGAAATGGAACTCGGACAGCCCGACGCATCGGGACGCCGCTCACCGGTTGAAATTCCCGGCCGCACCGAAACCATAGAAGTAGATGAAGTAATTGTGAGTGTAGGCGTATCGCCGAACCCATTGATTCCGCAAACCGTCGGGGGATTGCAAATCTCGAAATGGGGCACCATCATGGTGAACCAGGATACCATGCAGACCGACATCCCGATGCTTTTTGCAGGCGGAGATATCGTTCGTGGTGGTGCCACGGTGATTCTTGCCATGGGTGATGGGCGCAAAGCAGCTGCATCGATGCATGATTGGATTCAATCACAACAAAAATAAATGTGTAACTACATTAAAAACTCCTTATTTGTTTGTCTCTTATTCATTTCCCTATTGGGATTTGGAAACAATTCTTTTGCCTCTTTAGATAAGAAATCTCAGGCTGTGCCTGATTCTTTGACCGATTACAGAGAAATCGCGGTGCACTTAACACGTGACCTGTATTCCGACACAGAAAAGGCCAGGGCTTTGTATATCTGGTTATCACATAACATTCAATACAATCTGAGTCAGAAGAACTCCGATGAAAGCTATCAATCGGTAGAAGAAATTATTGAAGAGGCGCTTAAAACAAAAACAGGTGTTTGTCAGCATTACGCCGAACTCTTTCATGCCATGGGGCAGTCAGTCGGGTTAGAAACCTACGTGATAACAGGATATACACGAAATAAAGCGGGTGAGATTGCTGATTTGGGACATGCCTGGAACGGCATCGCCATTGATTCGAAGCATTACCTGGTAGATGTGACCTGGGCTGCTGGTTACGAACAAAACGGGAAATACGTGCATCAGTTCCGGGATGAATACTTTCTAATTACCCCTGAAATAATGATTCAATCGCACATGCCTTTTGATCCGGTTTTCCAATTCCTCAACAATCCACTTAACAACAAGGAGTTCATATCCCAAGATTTTTCAAAACTGGAAAAAGCGGGAAAGTTCGCATTCAACGACACCATTCAGCAGGAAAAAAAACTCAATAAGCTAAAACAACTTGAGCTCGCGAGTCGGCGCATTAAAACCAATGGCATCCAGAACAAACTGATTCAAAAGCAGTTGAACAACAACCTTCTGCAAATCGCGACCATCAAATACAACACAGCCATTGATACGCTAAATTACGGAGTAGAAAACTATAACCTGTATGTCACGCACAAAAACAAGCAATTCCGCAACCCCAATCTGGAGGATTCATACATACTGGAATTGATTGAAAGCGCCGAAAGCGCTGCCTACACAGCAAATGAAATGCTGTACGGACTCCTGTCACCGAGTCAGGAACTGAATACCCTAATCGCAGATGTAAGGCGCAAATTAGCGACTATCATGCCGGATTTAAGAAAAGAAAAGGAATTCGTGGAGAAGTATTTGAACACCTGGAAACCTTTTAGGATGATGTTGTTTGTGAGATAAAATATCATTGTGGATTCAACTTTTTTGAAGAAGTCTAAATGGAACGCTTTATTAAACAAATTGATGACCAGATTCAGGCAAATCAGGGAAAGAATATTTTTCTTGAGAATAACATGAATGAATTGAAGTTTATAGATGGTACAATAGAAACTATCTTAAACACCCACGAATTACCCGCTGATTATGAACTCGTTCTTATAGATTATGCCTCAGAAAAAGCCATTGAAGAATTTTGCAGAATTAATCAATACTATACATTCAACACCCAATCTAAGATTGAACTTCGGGAAATCTATCGAAAGTTATTACATAACATAATAATGAAGCGGAATTCAATCAAGTTTATCGAAAAACAACATTATTCAAATCTAAAAAAATGGTTACAGAAAAATAATTCTTTTGCAGAGCAAATATATTTGACTGAAGAACCCCAAATCACCCCAGTAAATTGCTTTGAATATTCTCCTGAAATTCAATTAGAGATCTTAAAAATTATACCAAAAAGTTTATCACTGCCAGTTCTGGATATCGGGTGTGGCAGGGAAGGAAATTTAGTTCACTATTTAAATCAGCTTGGTGTTGCCGCAAAAGGTATTGACAGATTCTCCTTTTCAGATGATTACCTGATAAATGCTGACTGGCTCGAGTACGACTATGGCGTGGAGAAATGGGGAACCATCGTGAGTAACCTTGGGTTTTCTAATCACTTCACCCATCATCATTTAAGAAAGGATGGCAATTACATTGGATATGCCAGAAAATATATGGAAATATTGAACTCGCTAAAACCCGGGGGTAAATTTCACTACGCCCCGGCTATACCTTTTATCGAGATGCATCTGGACAACAAACAATTTCTCGTTGAAACATTTGAAATTGCTGATTCAAGATACAAAACAAGTATAATAACACGCTTATGAAAACCATCATCGAACAAGTCAGAGCAGCACTCAAAGCCAGCACCGATGAAAACACCGTGCAGACCAGTCAGCGATTTTTCAAAGAAAAGATTGTATCCTACGGCGTGAAAGTGCCAACAGTGGACAAAATCGGCAAGGAAATTTACAAACAGATTGAAAAAGAGCCTAAAGCTGTAATTTTCTCTCTATGCGAACAGCTGTGGCAAACGGGTTATTTGGAAGAATCATTTGTTGCCTGCAACTGGTCATACAATGTCCGCAAACAGTACGAGCCCGCAGACTTTGAAGTTTTCGAAAGATGGATTAACCAATACGTGAACAACTGGGCTTCGTGCGACACGCTTTGCAACCATACAGTCGGGGAATTCATCGAAAAGTACCCGGAATATCTTTCCAAACTGAAAGCATTCGCGCATTCCGATAACCGTTGGGTGAAACGGGCTGCAGCTGTAAGTCTGATAGTCCCCGCAAGAAAGGGGAAATTCCTATCCGAAATCTTTGAAATTGCTGACATCCTGCTTTTAGATCAGGATGATTTAGTCCAAAAAGGCTATGGCTGGATGCTAAAAGCTGCCAGTCAGGCGAACCAGCAGGAGGTCTTTGATTACGTGATGCGACACAAAGCCGTTATGCCCCGAACAGCCTTGCGGTATGCCATTGAGAAAATGCCGGAGGAAATGAGGAAGAGGGCGATGAAGAGGTGACAAAGTATCCAATCTATTCACCTTACCTAATCTCAACGTACCCCTCTACTCCATGTGGTACAACATCACTCCCTCTACAGAGGTGCTTAGTGCAGTACTACACTATCGCTTAGTGTACATGTGTACTAAGGCTTAGTGTAGGTGTGTACTATGGCTTAGTACACTACTGCACTAAGCACCTCTGCACAGGCTACAACACAGCAACACAGGGAGTATGCAGGCAACGCCACATTTACCTAAGGGGACTCACCTATAACGGTATGTTATCAGGATGAATAGCTAAGCGTGTTATAAATGATTCGTGATGGATTTCCCGGGTCTCAACCTGCTTCTGAAAATCTGCGTTTGCGCATATCGCGTACGCATACTTTCCCTGATTTTAATCCGCTCATCCTGAGGCAAACGGATGATGTCGTAACATTGCTCCGAGCAGCAACCCGCATGTTTCTCTGCGCACGCGGGGCATTGGATAAACAGCAAATGACAATCGTCGTTGGCGCAATTGGTGTGGGTATCGCAGAGAGCACCGCATTGGTGGCAGCGGGCAATGATGTCGTCGGTAATGCGCTCGCCAAGTCGTTCGTCGAACACGAAGTTCTTACCCCTGAATTTGGAGTCGAGGTTTAGTTCTTTGATCTGACGGGCATATTCGATGATGCCGCCATACAACTGATTCACATTCTGAAAGCCTTTGTGTTTGAGGTAAGCGCTTGCTTTCTCGCATCGTACGCCACCTGTGCAATACATCAAAATTGTAGCATCTTTCTTATCTTCGAGGACTTTCGTCACATATTCAATTTCTTCACGGAAAGTATCCACATCCGGACAAAGGGCATTTTCGAATCGACCAATCTCACTTTCGTAATGGTTACGCATATCCACCACGATGGTGCCTTCTTCCTGCAAAGCAGCATTGAATTCCTCGGCGGTCAGGTGCTGACCTACATTGGTCACATCGAAAGAGCCATCTTCGAGTCCATCCGCCACAATCTTAGAGCGGACTTTCATCTTCAGTTTCAGGAATGAAAGCGGGTCATCTTCCACTGCCCACTTCATAGACATATCAGCAAGATAAGGCGTATTATCTAAGTAATTGATAAATTGCCCCACCTGATGTTCCGGCACTGAAATCTGCGCATTGACGCCTTCCTTGGCCAGATACACCCTACCCAGCACACCCATCGCATACCAGTCGGCATATAACTGATTGCGAAGTATCTCTGGTTCTTCTATGATAACATAACGGTAAAACGAAACCGTTTTACGGGAAAAATTCTCTGCATAGCGTTGCTTCAGGAGATCTTCCCTGCTGTAGATGTTGTGTAAATGCTTCATGTGGGCATAAACACAGTATCCGGTGAAAATGTTTAAAAGATATACGTTAAAAATCGAAGAAACACAATAACTTTAAGTGTTGTTTTGACAAGAATCTTTGGTATAAATTATTAAAATCCAATTATTAGATTTTAATAATCAACAATGATTTTATGGAACAAACTCTCGAATTGAAATCTAATCTACTATCCTTCAATGATTACAAACATGTCCTTCTTCATGATGGTGGTGATGTGCGGCACAACTTTCTCCTCCATCTTTTATCTTTCCTGCCAGAAAATCAGCAAGCAACTGATTGGAATCGCCGCTGCAATTTCGCACGACCGAAATCCCGTTTAAGGCCAGTTTATTGATGGCTCCTTCACCAATACCTCCTGCCAGCATTGTGGTTACTCCCATTTCAGCCAATTCGGATGCGATATTCGATTTGCATCCGCAACCCTGAGGTGAAGGAATAATCTGTTCACTGATTAACTGATTGTTCTCTCCCACAGTGAATACTTTAAAATACGCACAATGCCCGAAATGATTGTCAATGCTGTTATCCGCTTTGACTGGTACTGCAATTTTCATATCTTATATTTTATGTTATTGATTTCCAAATATAACCCGCTGAAAATAATTCTAAATGCGACTTTAGCTCTTCTTTTAACAGGGCACAAGCCGTTTTTCCAGTACAATGACCGGTAAAAAACGTAAGCTCCGGATAGTTATGAATGATGATCTCCGCAATTTCACGAAGGTCATCAGGAGTTTCATAATTTTCATCCCGACTATCAGGAAGATGAAAACCGCCGGCAACAAAACGAAGCGGTTTCGAAGTCATGCGCTCCACTGTGGTAAGCATATTCAGCAAACCCTTATGCGCGCAACCGGTATATACAAATGAATCAGATTTCCCGACTGCTACTACAATTTCATGATTAAAATCATCGGGTTCCAATCCTTTAAAAGTTTCTTTATACAGCGTTTTATTCGCTTTTGGAACAGGATAATTTTTCGTTCTCACGGGTGATGCGATAAAATCACCTGCAAACACGGGTTCATCTCCTACAAGTAGTAACCGGCTACTAACAGACGCCAAATCGAATGTATTCCCTATAGACCTCAGGGTTTCTCTTTTGGAATATAATTTTCTGTTGAGCGCATGTTTTGAAAGCACAATTACCGCCCTTTGATTCAAAGCTAAAAAATTGGGCAACCCTCCCAAATGATCAATATGCCCGTGCGAAATAAACAAATAATCTACCTGCGATAAATCTACGCCTGACCTTTCTGCATTCCTGATAAATAGTCCCGAAGCACCGGTATCAAACAGATACCGCACTCCATCTTTTTCGAGATAAACCGACAAACCATGTTCTGATTCGTATTCTGCTGAAAGTTTATTATTATCAGATAAAACGACAAGTTTCATTCTTTCACTTTATTTAGCGGCAACAATTCATCTGTCCCGTAATGAGCACATTTCTCACACTTCCTGTGATTCGGCATACCGTCAATCAATTTGTAACATCTTTTGCAGCGAAACCACTCGCCACTGAACTCCACGTTTCCACCTTCAATCGTTATCATCTTTCCTTCAACAAAAGCCCTGGCTATTTTACGACGAGCAGATTCATAGATACGGGTAAGTGTTGGTCTCGAAACCTGCATCATTTTAGCTGCCTGTTCCTGCATCAGTCCTTCATAGTCGAGCAGCCGTACTACTTCAAACTCATCGTAATGAACAACAATGGACTCCAACTGATTTCGGGGTATTCCAAAAGGCTTGTAACCAATCATCAATGGTGGTGTTGCGACTTTTCTGTTTTGCGTGGGACGTGGCATTTTATAGCTATAAATGATGTATTCTAGTAATGATACGGTACAAAATTACAAATAGTTTTGAACATATGTTCGTTATCAAAAATATTTAACATAAAAAAAGAGAGACAGTCGCCCGTCTCTCTTCCACAATCTACCCAAAAATCTAAACCCTAAAAAACTAATCTATGTAAAAGCTGTATTAATTTTGTTTTATTAAATTCGATAATCTATTAATTCTGATGCAAAGAAAATATTTATATCATCACAAAACAAACTGATATTATCAATACACATATAGATGTATTTTATACATCTGAAAATGCTTTATCAACAGCAATAAAACATTTCAAACGGGTAAAATGTTTATCAAACTTCCACATATTTACGGTTTTATGTATAAAAATTCACGATTAAGTTGTATCTTTGCACCCGACAAATAGATGTTTAAAAAGAAAAATGTAATTTTTGTATGAACGTAGTTACAAAAACCATCACACTGGGTGATGGAAGAGAAATTACCATCGAAACCGGAAAATTAGCCAAACAGGCCGACGGTTCAGTGATGGTACGCATGGGTAACACCATGTTGCTGGCAACGGTATGCGCTGCCAAAGATGCAGTTCCCGGAACGGATTTTATGCCGCTTTCTGTGGACTATAAAGAAAAATTCGCCGCATTTGGTCGTTTCCCCGGAGGGTTCCTTCGTCGCGAAGGCCGTGCTTCGGATTATGAAATCTTAGTTTCCCGTTTGGTTGACCGTGCGTTGCGTCCGTTATTTCCGGATGATTTTCACGCCGAGACTTTCGTGAACGTGATGCTGGTTTCTGCTGATGGTGTTGATATGCCTGATGCATTAGCCGGACTGGCTGCTTCAGCTGCCTTGGCTGTATCGGATGTACCTTTCAACGGTCCTATTTCAGAAGTACGAGTTGCCAGAATCAACGGTGAATTTGTGGTAAATCCAACATTTGCTCAGTTAGAAGATGCAGATATGGATGTGATTGTAGCCGCTACACTGGATAACATCATGATGGTGGAAGGCGAGATGAAAGAGGTCAGCGAAGAAGATTTGCTGGCTGCTATGAAAGTGGCTCATGAAGCAATCAAAGTACACTGCCAGGTTCAGCTCGATTTGATGGAAGCCGTTGGCAAAACCAAAAAACGTGAATACTGCCACGAAGAAAACGATGAAGACCTGAAAAAAGACATCTGGGACAAAACATACGCGAAAGCCTACGCGTTGGCGACTGCTTGCAATACAGACAAACACTCACGGGTGGAAAACTTTGAAGCGGTTAAAGCCGAATACATTGCTACCCTTGACCCGGAAGTGGCTGAAGAAAAGAAAGGACTTATCAATAAATATTACCACGATGTGGAAAAAGAAGCCATGCGTCGTTCTATCTTAGATGAAGGAAAACGTCTCGATGGTCGTAAAACCACTGAAATCCGTCCAATCTGGTCGGAAGTGGATTACCTGCCCGGAGCACATGGTTCAGCAGTATTTACCCGCGGTGAAACTCAGTCACTGACCACTGTAACCCTGGGAACCAAACAAGACGAGAAAATTGTGGATGAAGCACTGAATCAGGGAAAAGAAAGATTCCTGTTGCATTACAACTTTCCACCTTTCTCAACCGGTGAAGCACGCCCTTCAAGAGGTGTTGGCCGTCGTGAAGTTGGTCACGGGAACTTAGCTTTCCGCGCCTTGAAACCGATGATTCCGGAAAATTATCCTTATGTAATCCGTGTTGTGTCTGATATATTAGAATCAAACGGTTCATCTTCGATGGCAACTGTTTGTGCGGGAACACTGGCGTTGATGGATGCAGGGGTAACCATCAAGAAACCGGTTTCTGGCATCGCGATGGGACTCATTTCAGAAAACAAAGGAAAAAACTTTGCCGTTTTGTCTGATATTTTAGGAGACGAAGACCACTTAGGTGATATGGACTTCAAGGTAACCGGAACCAAAGACGGTATTACCGCTACACAGATGGACATCAAAGTAGATGGTTTATCTTTCGAAATTCTGGAAAAAGCTTTGAGTCAGGCGAAAGAAGGTCGTATGCACATCTTAGGCAAAATTCAGGAAACACTGGCTGAGCCGCGTGAAGACATGAAACCACATGCACCGAGAATCATCGTGATGTTCATCCCGAAAGAGATGATTGGCGCGGTAATCGGTCCTGGTGGAAAAATTATTCAGGGTATGCAGGCTGAAACAGGCGCTGTAATCTCGATTGAAGAAATCGGTGATCAGGGTCGCGTTGAAATCGCAGCTAACAATAAAGCCGCCATCGATGCTGCCGTTGCTAAAATCAAAGGCATCATTTCTATCCCGGAAGTAGGCGAAATCTATCCTGCCAAAGTGAAATCCATCATGCCTTATGGCTGTTTCGTTGAATTCATGCCGGGCAAAGAAGGCTTGCTGCATATCTCCGAAATCGACTGGAAACGCATTGAAACCATGGAAGCTTCCGGTATTAAGGAAAACGACATGATTGAAGTAAAGTTACTGGATATCGATGCTAAAACAGGTAAATTCAAACTCTCACGTAAGGCATTGTTGCCAAGACCTCCGAAAGAAGAAAAACCGAATGCGTAAGATTCAGGTTTTATACTGATACGAAAAGCTGTCACAAACAAAATGTGACAGCTTTTTTTTACAAAAAAAAATTTAACTTTGCACTACCCAAAAAAAAGCCAATGAAAAAAAGACTCCTGCTTCCGTTTTTATTTGTTCAAATTATATTCAGCCAGTACCTGCATGCTCAAAATCCGGTGGATAATTTCGTCAATAATCCCCTGTTGAAAAACGCGAATATCAGCATACAGGTGAAAGACCTGAAAACTGGTAAAGAAATTCACAGTTACCGGGCAAACAACGCTACCGTTCCGGCATCGACGATGAAAGTCGTGACCACTGCAACTGCTTTGGAGATTCTCGGACCTGACTTTCGTTACGAAACCATGCTGGCTTACGATGGAAAAATTGATGCTGGAGGAGTATTAAACGGCAATCTGTACATCATAGGCAGCGGAGATCCGACATTGGGTTCCTCCAAAATGGGAGACCCTCATTTTCTATCTAAATGGGCAGCAGCAATCAAATCAGCCGGCATAACTAAAATCAATGGTAGCATCATTCCCGATGAAAGCAAATTCGACAATGAAGGTGCAAACCCCAAATGGACCTGGGATGATATCGGCAACTATTATGCACCCGGAATTTACGCATTGGCATATCTTGACAATACGATTCGTGTAACCTTCAAATCGGGTGCTATCGGTACGACTCCTGAAATCGTCAATTTAAATCCTCAACTCGAAGGATTAACAATAGAGAACAACCTGCTAAGCAGCAGAATCAGTTTCGACAGCGCTTACTTCTATGGTTCGCCGAAAAGCATGCACCGTTCGGTACGGGGTGAGATTCCGGCCAACAAGCCCGGCTTCGTGGTCATGGCTGAACTCCCCGATCCAGGATTGGCGCTTGCCCAGGCATTCCATCAAGCACTCCTGGATCAAAAGATTGAAGTCTCATCTCTACCTGTTTCTATACCAGCTTCTGGTTTTACATTTCCAACCAGCACGGCAGTCAGAACCCCGCTTTACACGCATTATTCCGTCCCATTGAGCCAGATTATCAAAGAAATAAATGAAAAAAGCAATAACTTCTATGCCGAACATGTCTTCAAATCTCTCAGTCTGACCAAAGATGCCGTTGCCACAAACAGGCGCTCGGTTGATATTATCCGCAACTTTTGGAAAGCCAGGGGATTAGACATCAACCAGCTTTTTCAGCACGACGGATCCGGATTGAGTCCTGCCAATTCAGTTTCAGCAGCCTTTTTGACCAACATCATGGAATACATGTACAAAAAAAGCAAACACAAAGAAGTATTTTTCAACAGTCTGGCCATCGCTGGCAAGGCTGGCACCATTGCCGGATTTCTGAAAAACACACCGCTGAACGGGAAAGTATTTGCCAAAAGCGGAACCATCTCAAGGGTAAGGTCTTATACCGGCTATATCATCCAGGATGACCGGGAATGGGTGTTTTGCGTGATGGTTAACAACTCCAACGGGAACTCCTGGCAAACCCTGAGCCGCATAGAAGATTTTCTGGTTGACATCACGAAAAGATAAAAAACAACAAAATAACAGAATTTGTGTGCAAAAAGTAAAAAATATTATATCTTTGCACGCAAAAGACTTTGAATTTTAAATAGTAAGCCTATTTTTAATACAGGGTGCTTGTTGAACAGGCACTCTTTCTTTTTGACAATAAATCAATCATATCATAAACACATTTTTTTGTAATAGCTATGCAAGAAATTAAATTCTATAGCGGTGAAAATCTGCCGCTTGAGTTGCACAAGACCCGCATTGTGCAAAAACTTCACCTTGTTCCCATCGAAAGACGTCTCGAAGCCCTTTATGAAGGTGGTTTCAACACGTTCCAGTTAAGCACCAAAGACGTATTCCTCGACATGTTGACCGACTCAGGCACCAATGCCATGAGCGACAACCAGCTGGCTGCCATGATGCAGGCTGATGACGCTTACGCGGGCTCTCAGAGTTTCATTCGTTTGGAGAAAGCGGTACGTGATGTATTAGGTAAAGAACTCTTGTTGCCCGTTCACCAGGGTCGTGCTGCCGAAAACATTATTGCCATTGCTTACGTTCGTAAAGGCAGCTTGGTTCCGATGAACTACCACTTCACGACCGCGATGGCCCATATTACCGACAAAGGCGGTCAGATTGCTGAATTGCTGTATGATGAAGCTTATGTTATCAACTCAGATCATCCTTTCAAGGGTAATATGAACATTGAAAAACTGGAAGAGGTTATTATACAAAAAGGAGCTAAAAACGTTCCTTTCATCCGGATGGAAGCTTCGACCAACCTCATTGGCGGACAACCATTCTCGGTTCAAAACCTGCGCGATGTGCGGGCAATTGCCGATAAATATGGCATCCGACTGGTACTCGACTGTAGTTTGATTGGTGAAAATGCATTTCTGGTACTGCAAAGAGAAGAAGAATTCAAGAATTCTGATATGGGTACTGTTATCCGTACCATGACAGCCCTGGCCGACTTGTGTTATTTCTCTGCCCGCAAGCTCAGTTCTTCACGCGGTGGTGGCATCTGCACCGACAGCAAAGAGATTTTCAAAGAACTGGAAGCACTTGTTCCCCTGTATGAAGGATTTTTAACCTACGGCGGTATGTCAATCCGCGAAGTAGAAGCCATGGCAGTTGGTTTGTATGAAACATTAGATGAAACTGTAATCAGCCAAAGTCCGACTTTCATTAAATATTTGGTAGAAGAACTGCATAAGAAACAGATTCCGGTAATTCGTCCGGCCGGCGTGCTGGGTGTTCACCTCGATGCCATGCAAATATGTGCACACATCCCGCAAAAACAATATCCGGCCGGTGCATTAGCAGCTGCTTTGTTCCTGATTTCAGGTGTTCGCGGCATGGAACGTGGCTCTATATCCAACCAACGCGATGAATACGGCAATGAAACTTATGCCGACATGGAGTTATTGCGTTTGGCAGTTCCCCGTCGTGTATTCACGTTGTCGCAAATTAAATACGTTGAAGACCGTCTGACCTGGTTATACGATAACCGCGAACTGATTGGCGGGTTGAAATTCAACTACGAACCGCCGGTACTGCGCTTCTTCATGGGTAAACTCGAGCCCACCAGTGACTGGCCACAGAAACTGATGGCGAAGTTTAAAGAAGATTTCGGAGAGAGTTTGTAAGAAAGAAAAATCCCCCGGCAGGTTATTGCCGGGGGATTTTTTCACCCAATCTTAACAACAAATAAATTAATCTTCCAGTTTATCGTACCAATTCTTTTTGAGGATTACCGTACCAACACCTACAATCATCAGTGCGATAGCTAAGGAACTATATTGTTTAACAACCAGGTAAATAGGAGCTGCCACCAACGCCGTTTGCCAGATGATACCGGTTGCGACATTGACCATATCCCTGCTGAAAGCTGTATTTTTCTTAAAACCGGGTTGTTCTGCCACCACCAAATCATGTACCGGCTTCCAATAACCCCAGGGACGGGTTTTTGCATAGAATTTCTTCAACACTTCCATATCTGTAGGAGGAGCAGCGTAGGTTCCCCAAATACATCCTATCAGTGAAAAAACAAGAATGATGGGGAAATAGTACAACGGAAGTACTTCGTTAACAACCGGAACATAAGGTAAAATAAGTGCAGGAATTAATCCGCCGACCATACCCCAGGCAAAGCCCTTGCTATTGAAACGCCACCAGTGCCATTTCAGTATATTAGCAGCAATGTAGCTACCATACAAAGCCCCGGTAACCCATTGCAGTACACTGTTTACGTTTTGAGCCAATACGCCAAACAAAATGCTAACCACAACAACTACCAATCCGACTATAATATTCGCTTTATTCGACTGCTGGGGAGTTGCATCCGGTTTCAGATATTTAATGTAGATATCATTCACAATATAAGCCTGCGCAGCATTCAGGGTTCCGGCAAAAGTCGACATGAATGCCGCCAGCAATCCGGCCAGGATCAACCCGACCAGTCCAGCCGGTATCCAGGGGTGCGCAATAACTGCAGGCAGCACCAGTTCAAAATCAATGAATCCACCCACCGTGATCTGATCCCTGATCTGATCAAAAATAATGAGTCCGATTACCGCGATTCCAGCAATCATGAAATACCTGACCGGCAATAAAATAACTGAAACAAAACCACTCATCAGTGAGGCTTCTTTCGGAGATTTAGTTGAAAGAATTTTTTGCATATCATAGGTCGGTGCCGGTCCGGCCAGACTACTTAATATCCCTTTCATCAATACCATCCCAAAAAAGAAAGAAAAAATCTGATAACCATCAGTTTGTATTTTCTTATTAAAATCGGCAAATTTACCTGTCCAATTGAGATCCAGATGCGTTCCAACAGCCGGAGAAAACCATCCCTCAGGCAACCAGGAAGAAAACTCGATAATATCGAGATGAACCATGGCGATAATTGCAATAGCGATGGCTGCGAGTGTCATGATGGCATATTGTGCCACATCGGCCCATACTATACTCATCATACCACCCATCAGCGCATAAAACACCGCGAACAAGGTAAACACGATACCCCAAACATGTGGTACATAAGTATCAGGTACAAATCCAAGGACAGGAAAAATAGCTTTCAGGGGGAGGAAAATCTCCACGAATTTTCCCATCCCGATAAAACCATAGGCAAGCATACTCAAACAAACCAAAATCGCAAAAATCACTATAATCCAGTGAGAAGTCACAGCACCTCTGTCTTTTCCAAAACGAAAACCAATCCATTCGGCACCGGTGGTAACTTCGGAGCGACGCAACCAAGCCGACAGATAAATCATCAGAAAAATTTGATTAAACACCGGCCATAACCAGGGGATGTAGATGCTTTTCAGTCCGTAAATGACCGTAATAGCCACCAGCCATACCGTACCAGAGATATCAAACATCCCGGAAGCATTCGACAACCCGAGCATGTACCAGGGTATTGTTTTCCCTCCGAGCAGATAAGATTCCAGATTCTTTGAAGCCTGACGTTTAAGATAAAACCCGATGAAAACTAACAACCCGAGATAGATCACGATGATGCTGATGTCGAGTGTTGAGAGCAATGTATTGTTCATTTCAGAAAATTATGTCGAAATTATTATTATTCATTTTTTGTCGGTTACCACCACCGATTCCAACCCGAGGTAATTCGCGATTTTAACCAGCGTGGAAGCATGGTGACCAATACCCAGCGAGAAATGGTGCGTAGGACCTTCTTTCACCCAGTTATTGAGAAAAGTACGAATATCCGGTTCGAATTTACCCCGGGTATTTGTGTTGCCCGTTGCCGGAATCGGACCGTCCATCGATTCACCTTCAGCAATAACGAATTTAAACTTCCCATCGTATGTTGAGTTGATACTGAGCATCGTAATCGGGCCCGTTTTAATTTTAAACTCAACGCCTGCACCGGAACCCGGTTTGCCGTGGTATTTCTTCAAACTGCGGATGACCGGTTTTCCCTCAGCAATGGAGATATTATGAGGGCCATCATGTCCAACCAAAATAAAATCACCCTCGAAATCTACCGGATGTAATTCAGCAAAACTACCGCCGATACCCATCCTGTCCATGATAAACAGCGCAATCAACGTTTTCACATCCGACTCACCGCACATCGGGATATTTTTAGCCGTCAACAAGGAGTTACCAACAATAAGGTTAGTCATCACCTGGCGTTCCAGACTATCGGCCGGTCCGTCGTAATAATACGCCAAACCACTCAACCTGCTGTTGGCAACAAAATGATCCAGTGCCACATGCACCCTGGCTGCCACGTATAAATCTTCATCACGTAATTTCATCGAGATGGGGTCAGACACAGGATCGGGTGTATCAAAGAAACCTAAGATCTTTGCTTTGGCTTCATTTATTTCTTCTTCCGTCACTGCATCGTATTCCTTCACAATTTCGTTTGCTTCACATGCTTTGATGTGGCAACCAAAGAAAGTTGTAAACATGGTCGGGTCGAAGTGCATGTCAAGCATGGCATTCAACGAATGACCGATATGACCAAAATGGGCATTTTTCAAACCATGCAACACCCTTGCAATGCGGCAATACTCATCAATTTTAACATCCACAGCCGGATCATCGTACAAGGTACCGATAATCGTTTCAGGGATAGGTTTTCCCAGGCGCAGGGCCACACTGGCAAATTCAGGCAAAGAACAAACATCATCATTCATTAACTGCATGTAGGTATTTGCTTTTGCATAATCGAGACCCTGAAGTGGTTGCAAGGCCACCAGCACGATGGGAATATTCAGGTTACGCATAATCACAGCAAAAGTGCCCGATGTAGCATAAGTAACCATATCACAAAACAGCAAATCCAGATTAGCTGCTGTCATTGACCTTTCAGCTTTATATGCTTTCTCAGCATCATCAATTAGTCCGAAATCAACTACATCCACATAATCCGGTAATTTTTCAATAAAAATATCCTGTTTCTTGTACATTTCATCGAGTAACCCCGGGAATTGTCCCCAGTAAGTATGGTGACCAACACCCACAACGCCAATTTTCGGACGAACACTTGCCTCTTGCGTGGCATAATCAATCTTTATTATGTTTTTCATGATTTATTTTATTTGATTAATATCGATTTAATTTTCATTCAAATGCTTCTGATTTTTTAATTTTAGGGATAAAAACCATCAAGGCCACAAATGCGAGTGGGTACATCAATCCTGCCCACAACCAAAGCGGATCATAGGAATAGTTTGTCACCACATAACCAATCCCCCGGTTGACAATAAAAGCGGATACTGCACCAAAAGTACCGGTTAAACCGAACATGGTAGAAGTCGCTTTACTACCAAACACATCCCCTACTGCCGTTGAGTAGTTTGTAATCCAGATACCATGAGCAAAAAAGAAGAGAGAAATCAGGGCGATAACACCATAAGCCGAATCCACGTTGGGTACAAACAGTACAGAGATTGTCAACACCGCACCAATTCCCATGAGTATCTTTCTTGCTTTATTAATACTTTGTGTTTTCGTGAACAACTTATCCGAAAGAAAGCCGCCGAGTATATTGGAAACACCCAACACCAAAAAAGGAATCCAAAATAATTTTCCGATTAATTCAAGCGAGATTCCACGGCTTTCACTCATGAATTTGGGAATCCAGAACATCAAAAAATAGAATATCGGATCGAACAACATACGCATACCGATGAATGTCCATGCATTCTTGTTTTCCAAAACAGCTTTAAAAGAGTATTTTTTCACTGGCTTATCGGGTTCAACATTCAGTTGCTGCACTTTATAGCCTGAATTCCTTTTATTGTTGAAATACAGCCAAAAGCCAATCCAAACAAGACTAATCGCCGGCGTTACCAGAAACATCAGTCGCCAGCCGATACTGTCGAGCAGGTACAATGCCATGAGTGGTGCAACGACAGCCCCGATGGCGGAACCGCCAATAGCAATACCCGTTGCCAACGATCTTTTCTGCACAGGAATCCATTCGATTACCCCTTTGATTACACCCGGGAAGCAAGCACCCTCACCAATTCCAAGGATAAACCGAAAAATAACAAAAGCCGAAACCGTAGTAGCCACACTGTGTAACCCGGATGCTACAGTCCATATCGCCAATGACAACGCGAGGCCGAGTTTAGTCCCGAATTTATCGATAAAAACCCCACCCAACGTAAACATAATGGCATAACCGGCAATAAAACCATTGGTTATCCAGCTATAATCACTATCAGATATGGCAATATCTTCCTTAATACGGATTATCGACATGGACAGTACCTGTCGGTCGAGAAAGCTGAGGGCAGTTACGACAAATAACAGACCCACAACAATCCAGGGAATTTTTGATTGTACTTTTGTGTTCATTTTATCAGATGCAGTATTGATTTAAAGAGAATCTGTTCTATCGCAGGTTCTCGTAATTGCGGTCTGTGGTATTGTAAAGACGGATGTATTCACGCGACTGAACACCGGTTGGTTTAATCACATCCGTATCCCAGCCTCCCTCATAACTTCCCCGTGGAAGAATCATGGAACAAGTTTCGTTTTTATTAGAGATGGACCAGCTCACCCATGAGATGCGGTTTGCTTCCAGATATTCAATCCACTTAGTCCATTCCGGAATATCTAATTTTCCATTCCCGGTATGTTCGCAACCGGATGATTCAGTAATAAACACAGGCAAGCCAAGATCTATAGCCTTTTGCAACCTTTCTCGCAGCGGATCCTGATGCAAAGGAGAAGCTGCGTAAAAATGAAGTGAATACATGATGTTATCATAACCGGTTATCGGATCCTCAGCAACAATATCGACATGCTGAGCCCAATGAGGAGTCCCCACCACAATGATGTTGTCCGGATCGTATTTTCTGATTTCAGCAATCACCTCTTCAGCATACACTTTTATTTCAGGCCAAAAATGCTCGTGGGTTGGTTCGTTGAAAATTTCGTAAATCACATGCGGATGTTTTCCGTATTTACGTGCCATCGAACCGAAAAACTCCTTCGCCTGTTCTGGATAAAACTCATGGGCATGCCAGTCGATGATGACATAAATATCTTCTTCGATAGACGCTTTAATTACTTTTTCAACGGTTTTAAGTGCAAATTCCGGATTCACCAGATAGCCATCTTCCACACCACTGTAAGCTCCCATGGCTGCCCGCAACACCGAGCATTTCCAATCATTTTTCAGCCATTTCACCGTTTCAGCATTGTAAAAACGGGGCCACAAATTATGCCATCCAAAACTTACTCCGCGAAGAGAAATTGTATCCCCCTTTTCGTTACACATGAATCGTCCTTTTACGTGCAACTGACCATTGATTTTTACCGGTGCCCACTCTTGCTGAGCATTGTCAGTTTTTGTTGTATTCACACAGGCTGTTAATGCGAACAGCAGGAAAATAAATAAAGTGCTTTTCTTCATTATTTATCTATTTTTAGATTTATCAAAGATTAATATATTCTGATGTACTGATACCAAGGCAACTTTACCTCTTTCAGATATCCTGAAATTTCCCTTTTCATCCACCCCAACCTGTTGTCCATCTATAAGTTGGAGGTTCTCAAGACCGCGGAAATAATCTCGGAATAAATAGCCCCTGTACTTCACATCGCCACTTTGTCCGGGTTCGATGTCCTGCATCGCCAATCCCATAAACTGTTTTCTATTATCACAGGAGGTCATCAGTGCAATTCCTCTTTTATGTCTCTTTATTGCTTGCCCCCGCCGAATAATCTGTTTACCTGTATTTTTCAGGTTTAGAATTTCAGTCGGATTTTTCACATAGAAAGACAAATTCTGCTTAGCCTGTGCGCTTAATGGTTTCATCTGTTTTGAAGCTCCGGCTGTATTGAAAATCGTTTTTAAACAGGGCGTATTGCAAAATACTTCAAAAGTGGGTGAATTTTGGAAACACAGGTAGCCATTGATATCACAATCCTTCAGTATAATTTTATCCGGACTGTTCGATTGCAGGCTCTGAATATGAACCGGCACTGTAAAACCCAGCTTATCCCCGTTTAAATCGGTTCCATGTGAAATCATTACACAGTTTTCGAGACTTGTAAAAGACGCTCCGTATGTCAGGTGAAAATCCACATTATTGTGGACACTGAAAGCACGTACCGGACTTTCGAAATAACAATTGCTGAAATACCTTTTATCGCCCGCTTTCGTTCCTCCTCCCCAGGCGCTCTGCGCCCTGAAAACATCGTTTACACCGTTAGGTGAAGCAACATTATTACTTAATCGGTATTGATACATTTCATGATTCCCGTAATGAATAAACCGGCAGTTTTCAATTTCCTGAATGGTGTTTCCATTCGAGAAATCGGAATGAACCGGGTATCGCATATTTCTGGCCGTAACCGTTAAATTACGAAGATTACCATTGTGAAAAAGATCAATTGTTGAGGTATTATCGGAGACTTCAGTTGAGACATCAGCCGGAAGTTCTCCGGCAATGGTAACAGACCCAATTCCGGTAAGTGTTACACCATCCGGCACCATCAATCCCAGTTCATGATATACTCCTTCGTAAATATTGATTTCATCACCCGAACGTGCTACTTTCAGGACATCGGCGATATGGCTGAATACACCTTCTTCATTTATCGCATCCGTTCTGACCGAAAGGACTCGTCCCTGAGCAAAAAGGGAAAATGCCAGAAAAGCACAAGCCAATATACCAAAAGTCTTTTTCATTATCACTACCAGGTAATCACCAGTTCACCGTTGACATTTGTATATTCGTAGTAATTTCCGTCGAAACCACTGCCTTTTTTTGATTCCAGAATAATTTCCTCAGCCGGATAATGGTTATTCTGCGGCATCGCTTTATAATGCTCATCTCCGCCTTCCGGATAAACTCTTACCGTCGCATTTCTCAGTCCCGTAATTCCTATTTTACGTTTTACGTTAAACTCCACGGGAGCCATCTCGCGACATGCAACGATTCCATCTTCCTGCTCCACGAAAACACGACATTCTTTATTCCATGATTTTGGCATACGATAAGTTGAAGAACCATTTACCAACAAGGTTTCTGTCCCCGTAAAAACAGGTGCTCCCTGTGGAAATCTGAAATGCTGTTCAATCGTTTGATTAGGTACATAACCGGAAAAATAATACCCGTTTCCATGTTTTGAAATGCAATTTACCGGATTTCTGAGTCCTGCTTCTTTCTTATTGAATAAAACGGTGTAACCCATTTCCGCCAAAGCATAACGCATCATGGAACCTCCGATAAACCATTCTTCCGGATCGTCATTCGAAAGCAACATACCACCGGTATAGGTTGCAGAATTAGTACCTCTAACATAGCAAACAGCACCGCCATTCCAGTCTTTATTTTCACGCAACACGACTACATCCCGTTTTTTACCCCCCTGTGATACAGTTGCCATGATCCGTGTTGCTTTGTCCTTTTTATTAGAAATTAATATCTCAATTCCTCCGCCAGACATATTGGCATCGTGGCGAATTTTGGTTGCCAGTTTAACCTGATCCTGCCGGAGATTTAATTTCAGTTTAAAAGTTCCGGCTAAGGGTTCAGTCAATTTTACGTTGATAAAATCGAGAAACTCACGGCTCGCATGTCCGGCCGGACCGTACAACATCAGCTTACCGCCCTTTTTGACAAAATTAATCAGTTGTTTTTCCACATTTGAACCCGCATCCGGCACAACAGTAACCAAAACAGAGGCATCGAACACTTTGCTTCCCTGCTCCATGAGCGAAGCAAAATTAGTTGTTGAAACCACTGTATTCATGGGGAAACCATCGTTAATAGCCTGTCGAACAAACCAGTCGCCATAGAAAATCTCCTCCAGTCGGCTTGGGTCATTAAATGCATAGTGATGATATTCATCGAAAGGATATACCCAAACAACCTGACCTGCCGCATCTGGAGCATTCCTCCGCGCTTGCAGAATATGCGGAATCACTTCATCAGGCACCTGATCCGGCATATTTCCGTAGGAATCATCAATCGACAGGAAATTCAGATGGGTAGGAAGTTTGATTTCTCCTTTGCTGTTGACGCGGGTCACGGCCATCGGCATATAGATATCGTGCGATTCGCGTCCGTAACGATCGAGCCATGGACTGTTAGCCCACCAGGGGTCATGCGTATAGAAGCGGAAGATATATCGGTCGTCAGGCAGTTCAGCCATGCGCGACATGAAACCGGTAAGTTCCAGTCCGAAATCGCCATCCAAAGCTGCCCAGGGAGAATTCGGCGGAGGCAAAATATTAAAGTTCCCGTTGTAAATGCTTTTTAAGTCCACACCATCCCTTGCCAGGTCAATTCCAGCAGAAAGATTGGTCCCGCGTGTTTCCACCCTGAAATTGGGACAACCTTCGCGGAAAGAGGTCCAGAACAATAGGATCTTACTTTGAATATCTCCCATTTTCTCCCCGTGAAATTCCTTTCCATCGAAAATAGCACCGATCGTATTCCAGGTTTCCATACCAAAGCCAAAACCATTCGACAACCACAGGTATTCAAATCCCAAATCCCCCAAAAACGCTGTACTTTGTTTTCCCAGGAAAGTCCCGAATAGCGTTCCTTGCGGAATACCATCAGGATAAGCTGCATAATGATGATCATCCGCATTGAGGGTAGCATAACACACGACGAAAGATTTGGTGCCCATAGTATTGGCCATACAAATTTCAGGGTGACGTTTGTATTTAAAAGTCGAAATAGCGAACTCGGGACCCGGATCAAATGTAGCACCCACCCGGATGGGTTTTCCGGTTGCTTTACGGCCTTCTTCTTTAATTGTCTGAACAATAAATTTCAAATCACCATAGGAAAATACCGGAGGTTCTTCAATGTAAGTGTATGCCCTGTCGTGTAAAGTCAATGACCTGGGACCCGAATTAATAGGATGGGGAGCATTCGGATTGCCGATGTATTTAGCCCACTCCAGCTCCTGAGTCAGGTCGCCAGAATAATCGAGAATTTCAGATCCATCGGATGTCCAAAGCATTACAGAGACTGTATCAGCATGTTGCAACAGCGACTGCCATTGCTTGAAAGCATGCTGACAAACTGAACGAATGTAAGCCTTGTCGTTTTTCTTGAACGGTTTCAGCGACATTTCAAGGGTAATATTGCTATACCCTTTTACTGGTTTCAAATTGACTGAGGCTGAAACAACGCTGGTAGACATTAAAACCATTCCCAACAAAACGATGTAACTAAAATACTTTAAACGCATACGATAAAAACTAAAATTCAACAATAACATTACTGATAAAAACTGTAGATTACAGCACTACTTTGTACACATCACGACCCCCACGATTTTCAACACATACCAGATAAACTGATGACTCTGTCAACCGGGGCAAGTGAACTTCATGACGTAAATCAGACTGATGGTGTATTAATTTTCCCATGAGATTGTAAACCATCACATTAAACTTATCGTCCGACTGCAAATATACAGAAATCTGTCCCTGATTGTTTTTTATAACGGTATTTAACTTCAAATCCTTCAGTCCGGTTTCATCTCCTTTTACTTTGGTATATTTCTCCAACACCGCCATCTGGGGTCGGTCAACCGTGTAGTTATTTGACGGATGTACAGCCAGGCGATAGGCACCCCATCTTGGTCCCGCCGACCAATACGTTCCGGGAACACCATTTTCCTGCAGGTAAATCAACATGTTTTCGAGTACTGCATTCCAACGTGGATCATCATCCGGAATCCCGTATTCACCCATCAACCCTTTCTTATTGTATTTTTTCAGCCAGTCCACGAAAGGTTTCACCCAGTTAACACCCGTTTGGGGAGTTGCACCTTCAGCATCGTAGGTTGAAGGTACAAATACTCCGTTGACATAAGAGCCATAGGAGCCCGATTGATTTTTATCGAAATACATGTGTGCCTGATAAACCAATTTATCATAAGGATCCACCAAATTTCTCAGATTATCACTAAACTGCACCCAATGCAAAGAAGAACTGAAACGGTCGCCACTGATTACAATGTGTGTGATGGTATCCACTTCGCGGATGCTGTTGATGGAAGCCTGAGCAATATCAAACCAGGTAGAAGAAGTGGGCATTGAATAGGGTTCATTCATGATGTCGTAAGCCCAGATATTTTTATAAGATTTGAATTCCATGGCTAATTTCTTCCAGACGTCGGCCAAATGCTCCTTGGTCAGACCAGGTCCTGCACCAATCACTGTTTGTGTACTCCCCCCATCGAAAGAACGTCGGGCAAAATTATGCATATCAAGGATGACCGGCATATTACGATCTTCCGCAGCTTGTACAAATTCTTTCATTTTTCCTAAATCTAACGGATTCAATGGTCCGTTGAGCTGGTATTGTACCCGTTCCCAACGGAAAGGGAAACGAATCAATGTTAACCCTTTGGATTTGAAATAATCCAAATCTTTGTAGGTTGGGTATCCATAGTGTGTTCCTATGGTACCCGGGTACACACCCCCAAATTCACCGCCAGACAGGTTCACGCCAAAACTTTCAATTCCATGTACCCAATGCTCACGGTCATCATCCGGGTTGGGCTCCGTCGGACTGCCACTCAATCGCATGATTACACCTCCATCGCCAACAGCAATCACCACGCTGTCTTTACTGTGTGCCATTCCACGAAAGATTGCTGATGGAAGATTTGTTTCCTGTCTACTCCAGTTGGCACCGGCATCGTTGGTCACATAAATCTGTCCCGATTGACCGGAAGCGTAACCCACAGTTTCTGAAACAATTTCGAGTCCCCACAATTGACCGATTGCAGCAGGTGTCACTGTTGCACGTGTCCAGATCTCGCCGCCGTCAACCGTTCTGAAAACAGAACCTCCGTCACCAATAGCCACACCAGTTGTAGTATTAAAAAATCGTATTTCAAAGAAATGATTGAAGGTCGATTCTGAAGAAACCCACTCAGTCCATGTTTCACCACTGGTGGTTGTTTTTCTTATTTTCTTACCGTGAGAAGCGATGAAACCGGTGGTAGCATCAGTAAAATAAACCGAACGGTACGTTCCGGCGCCCAACGCACCAAGAAAATTCCAGCTGGTACCGCCATCTGTAGTTTTTATGACAATCCCATTATATCCCACCGCATATCCTGTATTAGCATTCAGAAAATATAAATCATTGATTTCCTGTGTTCCATACTGAGCATAAGACGTGATAACAGCCGGTAAATTCGCTGAAATGTCAGTCCAGGTAGCGCCTCCATCAGTCGTTTTCAATACCGTAGCACTCAATCCTCCGGCAAAACCAACCTGATCTGTTGCAAAATGAATAGAGAACAAGTGTTTAGTTGTCAAACCATGATTTACAACCGACCAGGTTGCCCCTTTGTTAATTGATTTCATCATCAGGCCATCCACACCGACAGCAAAAACAGTTGAATCGTTGGCAAAAGCAGCGCTCCACAGCCGTGAAGTCGTTCCACTTGTCATTTGCTCCCAGTTTGTTTGAGCTACTACCTGTTGTATCAACAGAAAAGTAACAGCAATATACATTAAAATTTTACCTGATGATTTCATGTTTATTCTTTAAAATTGATTGATCTGTGATAACAAACCCACTCTTTGCATTAATCTTATTCAGTTAAACAAAGAGTGGGTCTTTATCGACGATTATCAAACCGATAATTACTCTTTTAATTTGATTTATTGTTTAATGAATTTCTTTACAGCTAATCCCTCTGAAGTGTAGATGTGAGCAAAATAAATCCCTTTATTCAGCATTTTCACATTCAACACAGGAGCATCAGTATGATGTACCACGACAGTTTTTCCGGTTACATCCAGCAATGCAATTTTCTCAATCGACACATCTGTCTTTATCGTTAAGAAATCACCTGTCGGATTCGGATAA